>JBMNNW010000123.1:0-14149 GCA_050942735.1 Armatimonadota bacterium | reverse complement strand
CGCTGGCACGGAAGTGGTCGAGCACCCAGCGGACCTGCGCGGTCCCGATGCCTGAGCCCTGGTGCGCAGGATCGACTGCGTTGTTGGAGATCTCCCCCACCGCCCGCTCCAAATGCAGCCGCCATGTGAGGAACGCTACGGTCTGTCCGCCGTGCTCGGTCACGATCGCATGCGCCGGATGGTCCCGCACCTGGCTGACGACGCTGGCGCGCTTACGCTCCTCCCAGTCACTGAAGAGACGGTCCCAGAGCGCATCCCCAATCAGATCGCGCCAGCTCTCGAAGACGCAGCGCCACGCATCCACGGCGATCTGCCCGCAGCGCGCGGCATCCTCGGGCGTGGCCGGTCGGATGGTCGGTTGCTCCGCCACGTGGCTGCTCACTCCGCCGGGTTGACCACAAGATCGTCGAAGCGCACCCAGAAGGAGCCGGCTGTCTCAGCGTTGAGCACACCTGTGTCGCCGCCCGTCTCCAGCCGAACCGTCGCTTTCGTCGCATCGGAGGGCGCTGTGACGGTCGCGGAAAGCTCCGTCCAGTCGAACGTCCCCCCCGCGCGTTCGGTGTCGGACTTGATCAGCTCCTCACTTGCCACACCCGGCTCGGTCTTCCACCAGTGAACCCGGGCGTAGACCATCCCCTCGGCGGCGCCCTCAGCGGTCGCCCAGACCGAGACATGGTAGCTTCTGCCGGGCTGTACCTCAAACGCGGAACTGCGGGCGATCCCGCGGCCATCCTTTCCCATCTGCAGCAGCATGGAGGTCTCGCCGCTGTGAACGTTCGCATGGCACTCGATGAACTCGGCCGGGCCGACGATCACGTCGGTGATCCAGCCCTGGAAGCCATCCTCGAACCCACCGTTAACCACGAGGTTGTCCTGCGCCATGCAGATCATCGGAATGAGCGCCACGAACGTGGTCGCAATAATCAGGGAACGCATCATACCAGCCTCCGTCCGAGCAAGTGTCCGGCGAGGGACGCTCATGCATACTGCGCGACTGCGACCGAACCTTCATGTCGCTCCTTCGACACCAGGTGGGGCACTCCCTCCCGCTGGGGCGGCTCAGGAGCCGATGAGGTGCACCTTCATCGTGTTGGTGGTGCCGCGTCTGCCGATGGGAGTGCCGGCGGTGATGATCACGACATCGCCGTCGTCGCAGATCTCGAGTTCGCGGAGTTGGCGATCCACGTCATGGATCATCTCATCGGTGTCATCGACCGGCTCAATCAGCAGCGGCTGCACGCCCCAGTACAAGCTGCACCGTCGCGCGGTCGCCGGAAGCGGCGTCGCGGCGATGATCGGCATGCGCGGCCGGCACTTCGAGACAAGCCGCGCGGTGCTGCCGGACTGCGTGAACGCCACAATCACCTTCGCGTCCAGCAACTCGGCGGTGTCGGCCGCCGCGCGGCTCACCGCGTCGGCGAAGTCGAGGAAGTCCATGCCCACGAGCGGCGCGCTGGCCCCGACATCCCCGCTGCGCAGCTCCTTCTCGGCGATCGAGGCGATGGTGCGCATCGTCTCCACGGCCTCGACCGGGTGTCTGCCGATCGCGGTCTCACCCGAGAGCATCACCGCATCGGTGGCGTCAAGCACGGCGTTTGCGACATCGGAGGCCTCCGCCCGGGTGGGTCGCGGGTTGTCGATCATCGACTCCAGCATCTGCGTGGCGGTGATCACGGGATCGCGCTGTCGGCTGCACTCGAGGATGATCCGCTTCTGGAGGACCGGCACCTCCCCCGGTGAGGTCTCAACACCCAGGTCGCCGCGCGCCACCATCACGACGTCGGCGGCCCTGACGATCTCCTCAAGCTCCCTGAGTGCCTCCGGCTTCTCGATCTTGGCGATCACAGGGACGTCTGCACCGAGGTCGGCGATCCTCTGCTTGATCAACCGGATGTCATCCGCCGAACGCACGAAGCTGAGGGCTATGTAGTCGGCGCCCTGCTCGATGGCGAACTCGAGGTCACGATGGTCCTTCTCCGTCATCGTCGGTGAGGAGACCGGAACGTCCGGGAGGTTCATGCCTGCGTGCGGCCGGATGCGTCCGCCATGGATGATCTCGCAGACGACCTCCGTGTCGGTGGTGCGGAGAACGCGAAGTTCGGCCAGGCCATCCTGGATCATGATCCGCTTGCCCGCGCTGAGATCCTGCGCCAGTTCCGGGTATGTCGTCGAGAGGCGCTCTGCCGTGCCGACCTCCGCCTCGATGTCAATGATAACCGTCTCTCCGCGCTTGAGACTCACCGGCTCGCCACCTGCGAGTTCTCCGAGGCGGATCTTCGGTCCCTGGAGATCCGCGAGGATGGCGACCTGACAGCCCTTCTCACGGGCCACCCTGCGCACACGCTCGAATGACCGCCGATGTGTCTGGTGGTCGCCGTGCGAGAAGTTCAGACGCACGACATCCATGCCCGCGTCGATGAGCCGCCCAATCATCTCCTCACTCTCGGTTGCGGGTCCGAGTGTGCAGACTATCTTGGTCGGGTTGGGGTTTCCAACCAGCTTTGCCAACGGCCCCACGCTCCCTGCTGCGGACATCGGTGTGCTTCCAGGATCGCGGAGCAGTTTCCTCGTCGGCTCTGGTGCATCCTCCCCCTCTGGGCGGGGCTCGACCGCGGCGCTTTTGCGAGGAAGAAGGAAGGTGTTTCGGGTTGGACCTCGAAATAACGAGTGATCTTCCTCGTCGGTCCCGCGTGTGCGGGCTGAGCGTTGGCTGGGGGAAGGGTGGTAACAGATATGAGGATCGACGTGCGCAGCAAGGACGGCAGTGTGCCTCAGTACTTCCTCGACCATGCCGAACCACGACTGGAGAGCCTCACGCAGTATCTGACGCGACTTCAGGAGGTGCGGGTCGTTCTGAGGGAGAAGCGAGGGTTGTTCACGGTTGAGATCACAGCGGAGGAGCCGCGCAACGTCTTCAGGAGCGAGAAATCCTCAGGAGATGTGCTCAACGCCTTCGATGACGCGTATGAGGCGATTGAGAAGCAGGCGCGTCGTCACAAGAGGCGTATGAATGACCGGACGCGCCAGAGCGTGCGACAGCTCGAGCCGGTCCAGGCGGTGGAAACGCCGCCCGACAACGGAGATAACCAACCCGATGGGGCGATTCCAGAGCCTGACATCATCCGGGTCAAGACACACGCCGTGAAACCGATGGCGCCGGAAGAGGCCGCGATGCAGATGGAGATGGTCGGCCACGACTTCTACGTTTTCACTGACGCGCGCACTGACAACGTAGCTGTCGTCTACCGGCGCAAGTCGGGCGGCTACGGCCTGATCGAGCCCGAAGTGCAGTAGCCGCCGGAGCGGACAGAACCCAGCAGCGCCGCGTGCTGCCCGGCGAAGGCTCACCGGGCCACGCGGCGCTGAATCGTGTCCTTTGAGGCGCGCAGAGAGAGATCGTGAATGCCCGGCAGAGTGCTGCATTCCATCAACCGGATGCGTCGCCGCATGCGCGTGAACGCAGCGCGATCGAAGCTCCCTGAACACAGCCTGCAAGTGCTGCTCGCGGTATTCACAGGGCTACTCGGAGCCGGCGGCGCGGTTGCGTTCCGCCGCTTCCTTGGGCTCCTGACAGGTCTCTTCTTCGGGACGATCGCGCTCTCGCTCGACGCCATTGCCCCGTGGCATCTGATGGTTCTGCCGCTGATCGGCGCCCTCGTGGTCGGGCCGCTGGTGGCATGGTCGGGGCGCGACGTCGAGGGATCCGGCGTACCCGAACTCCAGGAGGCGGCGGCGCTGCACGACGGTCGCATCCGCCCGCTGCGCTGGCTTCCGAAGGGGCTGGCCTCCGCGCTGACGATCGGCTCGGGCGGCTCGGCGGGACGAGAGGGCCCGATCGCGTTCGTCGGGGCGTCACTCGCGGCGGACCTCGGCCGCTTCTTCCCCGGCAGCCATCATCGCCGCAGACTCCTCTTCGCCTGTGGAGCGGCCGCAGGTGTCGCCGCCACGTTCAACGCCCCGCTGGCGGGGGCGTTCTTCGCGCTCGAGATAGTGCTCGGCACATGGGGCGCTGAGGCGTTCGCGCCGGTCGTGATCTCCGCGGTCGTCGCGTCCGCGATTGGTCGGCACGTCTTCGGCGCCGCGCCGGCGTTCGATGTGCCCGCCTACTCGGTCACCACCTTCGCCGAACTGCCGATCTTCGCGGTACTCGGGCTGCTCAGCGCCATCGCGGGCGTGCTCTTCATCCTCGCACTCTACTTCGTCAACGACCTCTGGACGCATCTGCGCTGGCCTCGTGAGCTGCGACTGGCGCCCGCCGCACTGCTGGTCGGGCTGCTCGGTGTGTGGAACCCCGGCGTGATGGGTCTCGGCTACGACACGATCTCAAGCACCCTTCGGGGCGACCTGCCGGGCGTGCAGCTTCTTCTGCTGCTGATGCTCGGCAAGATCGCCGCAACCGCCCTCACGCTGGGCTCCGGTGGCTCCGGGGGCATCTTCGCGCCATCGCTCTTCATCGGTGCCATGCTCGGAGGAGCAGTCGGGATCGGCGCGAACGCCCTCGTCACCGCACATGTCACCTCCGAAAGCGCATACGCGCTTGTGGGCATGGGCGGGGTGTTCGCGGCAGTCAGTCACGCACCGGTCACGGCGGTGCTGACGATCTTCGAGTTGACCGGGGACTACCTGATGATCCTCCCGCTCATGCTTACGTGCGGGATCTCGACCATCGTCGCCCGGCATATCAAGCGCACCTCAATCTATAACCTCAAGCTGCTCCGGCGCGGTGTGCATCTTGAACTTGGCCGTGACGTCGCCCTGCTCAACGAACTCGAGGTCCGCGATGCGATGACCACCGAACTCGAGGCCGTCGCCCCGGAGGCCTCCGGACACGACGCGCTCGAGCTTGCGGCCGAGACCACGCATCACGGTTTTCCGCTCATCGACGCGGACGGCATGCTCCACGGGATCGTTACCACCGACGACCTTCAGGCGGCAGCGCGTGAGGGGCGGCTCGACGACCCGGTCACGACCATCGCCACACACCGACTCGTGGTCGCATTCCCCGACGAGACGCTCAACGAGGCGCTGAGAAAGTTCGGGATGCACCATGTCGGTCGGATGCCGGTGGTCTCGCGGGCGGATCATCGCCGGATCGTCGGCATCCTCACCGAGAAGGACGTCGTCTCGGCATACAATCACGCGCTCATCCGCCATCACACCAACCTCGGTCGCTCGGAGACCGAGCTTTTCGAGTGAGGGGACGCAATGACAGGCGAAGCTGAAGGAACCGTCTGGGCCGTCACGGCAACATACAATGAGGCGGAGAATCTCCCGCAGCTCGCCGAGCGGATGCGGGCCCTTGGCATGAATGCGGACGGTCCGCTCGCGAAGGCCCCCACGCTGGTGATCGTGGATGACAACTCCCCCGACGGGACCGGGGAGATTGCGGATCGACTTGCGGCCGAGAATCCGGAAGCATTCGCCGTCCTGCACCGCCCGGCGAAGATGGGCTACGCGTCCGCGCACCGGCTCGGGATCGGCTACGCCCTCGACCACGGCGCAGGCACGATCATCACGATGGATGCCGATCTCTCCCACGACCCCGAGCGGATTCCGGCGCTGCTCGCGAAGCTCGAGGAGGCGGACGTGGTCGTCGGCTCACGCTACGTCGAAGGCGGTGGGACGGTCAACTGGGGCACCGATCGGAAGATCATCAGCCGGACCGCGGGCGCGCTGGTCCGGCTCGCGTCGGGGATGAACGTGGCTGACCCGACCGGCGGCTTCCGCGCCTATCGCGCTGAGCTTCTGAGGGCCGCGAAGTTTCGCCAGGTCCCGCAGGAGGGCTACGCGTTTCTATCGGAGATGCTCTTCAGATGCGTCCGCGCGGGCGGGACGGTCGCTGAGGTGCCGATCACCTTCGTTGACCGCCGGTTCGGGCGCTCGAAGCTTTCCCGGCGTATCATCTTCGAGGCGATCGGACACCTCTTCACACTCGCCTGGCGGCGGATCACGCGCTGGCGCCCCTGATCGTCACGCTGAGGCGTCCCGTGCGGCAGCCGCGGCAGCCGCGTACACTGCCTTCAGCGGCACGCCGTGCTCGTCGGCGGCGCGGCGGCAGTCCTCGTACTCCGGCGAGGCCGTCACGACCTCACCGCCCTGATAGCCGAGCTTCACGACGACCTCGCCGAACTCGGTGCTGACGGTCACGCGCTTGCGCGCAAGACAGCGACGCTGCATCTGTGCCATCCGCACCCCAAGCGTCGTCGTCTCCCGCAGCAGGACGGCGGCCACCGCGTCCGCCTGCTCCGGCTCGCAGATCGCGCGCAGCAGCAGCGCAGGACGCCCTTTCTTCATGATGATCGGCTGGGACCAGCAATCCAGCGCACCCGCCCTCAGAGCGGCCTCAAGCGCGTCAGGGACCATCTCCCCGCTCATGTCATCGATGTTCGCCTCGATGACCGTGACATGCCGCGCTTCGTCAGCGCGAGCTTCGCTCGCCTCGCTCAGCGTGAGACGCACGATGTTCGGCACCGGGTCGAAGTCCGCATTACCGCAACCGTAGCCCACCGCGGACGCTGTGAACGCCTCAGGGCGCCCGAAGCCAGCCGCCAGGACCGCCACGAGCGCCGCTCCGGTCGGGGTCACCGTCTCCCCCTCAACGTCCACCGGCGTCGTCGGGATGCCGCGCAGAAGCTCAGCCGTCGCGGGCGCGGGCACCGGAAGCCGGCCGTGTGCGCACTCGATCCAGCCGTGGCCGATGGGCAGCGGTGAGACGCGCAGTTCAGTCACGCCCAGTCGCCGGAGGCCCTCCACCGCGCCGACGACGTCCACGATCGTGTCCAGCCCGCCGAGTTCGTGGAAGTGCACCTCCTCGGGCGTGGTGTCGTGGATCTTCGCCTCGGCCTCCGCCAGCCGGCGGATGATCGCGACCGACCGCTCGCGAACGCCCTCGTCAATGTCCGCCGCCTCAACGACCTCGATCAACTCCCGGGCACTGCGGCCGTGGGAGTGATCGTGTGCGTCCTGATGCTCATGCGGGTGATCGTGATCGTGCTCATCCGCATCGGCGTGATGGTGGTGGTGATGGTGATGCGCGACCTTGATTACGTCGATCTTCATCGCGGAGATCCCGCACTTGCTCAGCGACCGCGCACCCACACGGACTTCGTCCGTGAGACCCAGCGCCGCGATCGTCTCCTCCAGCGCCTCAATCGGCAGCCCCGCGTCCACCAGCGCGCCCAGCATCATGTCCCCGCTCAGTCCGCCCACGGCCTCCAGATACGCCTGCGCCATCAGCAACGGGCCACGCGGGCCCTGTCTCCCTTCAGTTCCGTCAGGGTCTCAGAACGACGGTCTCCGTGACCGCCGAACGCCTTCCGTCGGCAACGATCATCCCGCCTGTGACAAGCACGCCTCCGTCCGGCAGTAGGGTGGCCTGATGCTCATGCACCGGCAGCGGCAGCGGATCGAGGGGCGTGAACCTGCCGGTGGCGGGGTCGTACACCTCACATGAATCCACCGTGTGCGGTTCACCCACGCCGTTGAACCCGCCCGCGATCAACACCCGTCCGTCGGCCAGCAGCGTGGCGGTGTGATCCATCCGCGGCTCGATCATCGCCGGCCCGGCGTCGAATCGCCCGCTGCTCGGGTCGTAGACCTCCGTGCACGCGAGTTGTACGCCGGCCCCGATGCTGTTGCCGCCGGTGATCAGCACCCGGCCGTCGTGCAGGACCGTCTGGGTGTGACGGGAGCGCTCCTCAGCCATCTGGCCGCCCGCCGTGAAGCTACCGGTCACCGGGTCGTAGATCTCAGCAGACCGGAGCGTTCTCTCCTCAGGATACTGCGACCCACCTGTCACGAGCACGCGGCCATCGCGCAGAAGGCTCGCGGCGTGACCGAACCGCTCCTCGGCCATCCCCCCGGTCGGAACGAATCGGCGAGCGCCCGGCTCGTAAAGATCGCAGCCCGCAAGGGACGTGATCCCTCCGACGAATCCGCCGGCGATCAGCACACGTCCATCTTCGAGCAGGGTCGCCGTGTGCAACTCGCGAGGCGCCGACATCCTGTGCGTCAGGAACACGAAACGATCGCCGTCGAAGATCTCCGCGGTGCTCGCGGTCGAGTAAGGCAACACGAAGCCACCCGCGATCAGCAGCGTTCCATCCCGCAGCACGGTGGCGGTGTGAAACGCCCGTGCGCGGTGGCTCCTGGGCCCCTGCGCGAACGCGCCGACTCCCTCCCCCACCTCAGTTCCCAGCATGAAAGCGTCGTGCGGCCCGAGCCCACCGTAGACCATCACCCGGCCGCCGGGGAGGACCGTTGTCGTGTGGGCGTAGCGTGGTACGTCAAGCTGTGCGTTCGCACTGCCCGCCAGCATCACCGTCGCGAAGATCACGGCCTGTGTCGTCCGCAAGCGGATGGCTCCTCCCGGCACAGTTCGCGTCGCCGAAGCATCAAGTTGGCCGTGGCGGCCGGTGATTCCTGCATCGCGGCCGCTCGGAGGATTCTGCATCTCCCCGGCGAAGTTACCCGCGTATGAACACACTGCGATCGAATGTACGCTCCGTCGTCGCCCTCGTTGGCGCGGTCCTCCTTGGTTGGCATCTGCACGGGATCGGCTGGCCGTGGTGGGCCTGGCTGCCCGCGGCGATCCTCGGCGCGATAACGATATACATGGCGTTTGTGCTCACCTGGTTCGTCTGGCGGAAGCTGACCTACCGGGCGGTCGCCCGCAGGATGAAGCGCCGCAACCAGGCGAAGGACGCCCGGGAGGGTTGACCGTGCGCCTGGGTTTCCATGTCTCCATCGCCGGCGGCCTCGACGAATGCGTTCGCCGTGCGGTGATTCGCCGCTGCACAACGCTGCAGATGTTCACCGGCGCGCCGGTGCAGTGGGCCCGCCCACCGCTCAGCGAGGCCGATGCGGCGCGGTTTGCAGACGCTCTTGCGCGGCGCGGGATCGCCCCGCACTTCGTTCACGCCAAGTACCTCCTCAACGTCAGTTCACCTGACGCGGAACTCCGGGAGAAGTCCGTGGCCGATCTGTGTGAGGAGCTCAGGATCGCCCGCGGACTCCGCGCGGCGGGTGTCATCCTGCACCTCGGCAGCGTTGGGGCCGAGGGGAGGATCGAGGACGGCATCGCCAGGGTGGCGGAGGCGATCGATGCCGCCTGCGCGGCCGTGCCCGATGGTCCGGCGGTGATCCTCGAGAACTCCGCCGGGCAGGGGAACATCGTTGGCGGGGAGTTCGTGGAGCTTGCGGCGATCATCGAGGCCGCTCACGACGCAACGCGCATCCGCTGCTGCATTGACACCGCCCACGCATTCGGCGCCGGAATGCCGCTTCACACCGAGCAGGGTCTTGAGGAGGCACTTGCGTTGATCGACGCGACCTTCGGGGCCGACCGCCTCGCTCTGCTGCATGTCAATGACTCAAAGGTGCCCTTCGCCTCGGGGCGCGATCGCCACTGGCACATCGGCCGCGGTGAGATCGGCCGGGAGGCGATGGCGCGCATCGTCAACCATCCGCGCCTGGTGCATCTTCCGTTCGTCATGGAGACGCCGGGCACCGAGGCCGATGACGTCACGAACATGCGGCGCATCCGGCGCCTTATACGCCCGCAGAATCGCCCTCCACTGCCCCCGCTGCCCGCGGACCTGCGTTAGCCTCCTCGCGGCCGAGCACCCCCTCAAGCCTTACGTTCGGCCCCCCCGCGCATGATCCACTCGTAGACCTCCGCCGCCTGCTCGACCTGCGCGATCTCGATCCACTCCTCAGCGGTGTGCGCCTGGGCGATGTCCCCGGGACCGAGCACGACCAGCGGGACGCCGCGCTCGGCGAAGTCGCAGCCGTCCGTGCAGTACGCAACGCCCATCGGCTCATCCTCGACACCACCTGCGCGCACTGCCTCCCGCGCAAGCTTCACGATCGGTGCGCCTGCGTCAGTCTCCACCGCGCAGTCCTTCAGGGTGTGCATCATCTCATCGTCCCGACCGAGGAGGCCGTCGAGAAGGTCCGCGATCTCTTCGTATGCGCCATCGGGCGTCTCACCGGGGATCAGCCGGCGGTCCACCATGATCTCACAGCGGTCGGGAACCACGTTGACGGCGTTGCCTCCGGAGATGGTCCCCACCGACAGCGTCGGCCTGCCCACCAGCGGGTGTGGCTCGCGCCCGCCGAGGGCCTCAGCGAAGTCCTCCAGCGCCCGCACTACGCGCGCCATCCGGTAGATCGCGTTGACGCCGCTGTCCGGGTTCGAGCTGTGCGCGCTCACTCCTCGCGTGATAACGCGGACGCGCAACGCGCCCTTGTGCGCGACGACGACGCGGAGCCCGGTCGGCTCGCCGATCACCGCCGAGGCGACCGGGCCGCTGCTCTGCAGGAATCTCGCGACGCCACCGTGCAGGTACTCCTCATCCACGGCTGCGGCCAGCACGACCGTCCGTGGGGGCGGGCCGTCCGAGGCGACCCGCACCAGCGCGACCATCATCGCGGCCAGCGAGGACTTCGTGTCACAGGCGCCCCGGCCGAACATCCGTCCGTCCTCGATGCGTGGCTCAAAGGGCGGGATCGTCATGCCATCGACCGCCACTGTGTCCATGTGTGATTCGAAGACGATCGGGGACTCCTCCCGCCCTGGAACACGTGCGACGACGTTCTCTCGACCGGGCTCAACCCGCTGAACGGCACACTCGATGCCGCGATCGGTCAGCCAGTCGCGCACGAAGCGAGTCATGCGCTCCTCTCCCTCATGAGGCCCCTCGGGCGCGGTTCCGGACGGATTGACGCTCGGCAGTCTGACCATCGCGGCGAGCAGATCGGTGACTTCGCTCATCGAGTTCCTCCTGTCGTTCGGATGAAGACCGGTTCGCCGTGGGAGCCGATGCTCCTGCCACGTACATGCGCGACGGCCGCCCGATCACCTGCTGATCGGTCGGCCGTCCGTAACGACATCCGGCCTCGGGAAGACCGGTGGGGTAATCTGAGATGGTCGGGGCGGCCGGATTTGAACCGGCGACCTTACGGACCCGAACCGTACGCGCTACCAAACTGCGCTACGCCCCGACGCCCGTTAGTATACCACCCCCGGCAGTGCCCGTCAACCTTCACTTCCTCGGCGTCGATGTTGACGTTCGGCGGCGTAAGGTGGTAACCTGTCCCGGTGTCATGTCCGGATTACGCGACAGTTCACACAGGGAGTTTTGACCGTGGCGACGCTGAAGACCACATTCGTTGGGCTGGAGCTGAGCAGCCCGATCATCGCCGGTTCGGCGGCAATCACCAGGGACCTTGAGCAGATGCGGCGCGCTGAGGATGCAGGCGCGGGCGCCGTCATCATGAAGGGATTCTCCGACATCGAGGCCATGCGCGTCTCCCCCGCGCCGCGCTACCGCCTCATAGAGCACGAACTCGCCGATCGCGACTCGTTCACGTTCTACTCATACGAGCAGGCCAGCCATTTCGATGCGGAGCGCTACGCCGAAGAGGTCGCGCGCACTGTCGAGGCGCTGTCGATCCCGGTCATCGTCAATGTGGACTGCCAGACGCTGGAAAGCTGGCTTGAGAACACAGCCATCATCGCCGAGGCCGAGCCCGCTGCGATGGAGATCAACGTCTCCTGCCCGCACGGCTCGATCGCTTTCAGTGGCCAGGACGTCGAGCGACGCATCCTCGAGGTCGTCGAAGGCGTGCGAGCGCAGGTCAATCTCCCGCTGATCGTCAAGCTCACGCCCCAGCTTACCTCCCCGCCGAGCTTCGTGAACGCGGTCGAGGAGATCGGCGCTGAGGCCGTCACGCTCTTCAACCGCTTCACGGGCCTCGACGTGGACGTCGAGGCCGAGCGGCCGGTCATGCACGGCGGATACGCGGGCCACGGAGGCCCGTGGGCGCGCAACTTCGTCCTGCGCTGGGTCAACACCATCTCCCCGCAGACGAGCATGGAGATCAGCGCCAGCGGCGGCGTCTCGGAGCCTGAACACGTGCTCGCGTACATCATGGCGGGGGCGCAGACCGTCCAGGTGTGCACCGGCATCTACCTCGAGGGCTTCGAGATACTCACCCGCCTCAATGAGCAGGTCGAGGAGTTCCTCGAAGCCCGGGGCACAGAGTCGGTCGATGACCTCCGCGGGCTGATGACCGATCGCGTCACGCCGCTGGAGGACGTTGACCGCAGCCACGACATTGTGGCCGAGATCCAGCCCCGCGGGACAGCACCCTGCCGGTGGGAGTGTCCGATCAGCGAGGACGCGCAGGGCTATCTGAACCTCATCGCCGAGGGCAAGTACGACCATGCCCTCCGGCTCATCAAGCAGAACCATCCCTTCCCGGGAGTACTCGGGCGCTGCTGCCACCATCCCTGTGAGACGGCCTGCACGCGCGGGGACGTTGATGACCCGATCTCCATCGCGGCGATGAAGCGCTTCGCCGCCGACCACGGTGGTCGCTACCTGCCTGAGACGCCGGAGCCGGCTGAGTGGCGCGATGAGCGGGTCGCCATCGTCGGTGCGGGCCCCGGCGGGCTGACGGCCGCCTACCGACTCGCGCTGGAGGGCTACCGCGCCACCGTCTTCGAGCGCCTCCCGGTCGCGGGCGGGATGCTGGCGGTCGGTATTCCCGAATACCGGCTGCCACGCGCGATCGTCGAGCATGAGATCGCCGAGATCGAGCGCCTCGGCGTCGAGATTCGCACCGGTGTCTCAGTCGGCACGGACGTCACTCTCGACGTTCTGCGCGAGGAGTACGACGCCATCCTGCTGGCCGTGGGCGGCCATCGGCAGCGAAAGCTCGGCGTGCCCGGTGAGACGCTCGACGGTGTGATCGATGGTGTCGAGCTTCTGCGCGAGCACGCCCTGGGGAGCGCCCCGGAGCCTGGGAAGCACGTGCTGGTCCTCGGCGGTGGGGACGTCGCGGTGGACAGCGCCCGCGTCTCGGTGCGCCTGACCGACCGCGTGACGCTCGCCTACCGCCGACGCTTTGAGGACATGCCGGCGCGCCGTGACGAGATCGAGGAAGCGCTCGAGGAGGGCGTAGAGCTTGTTGATCAGCTCCAGCCGGTCGAGATCGTCGGCGAACACGGCCGTGTGACCGGAGTGCGTTTCGCTCGCACGAAGACGACCGCGCCGGGCGACGACGGCCGGGTGGGCTTCGAGCTGCTGGAGCACCAGACGGAGATCATCCCGTGTGACACCGTCATCATCGCCATCGGCCAGCTCCCGGACATCGGCTGGCTGAAGAAGGTCGGTCTTGACAGGCTCTGCGAGGGAGACCGGATCCTCGCCGACCTCGACAGCGGCGCCACCTGCGAGTTGGATGTCTTTGCATGCGGCGACTGCGTCACAGGCCCCGGACCTCTGGTGGAGGCGATGGCGGCGGGCAAGCGCGCCGCATCCAGCATCATCAGCTACCTTCGGGGTGAGGAGGTCGCGCGCCCCGAGCCAGCTCTCGACCGCGTCGAGCCGGAGGAAGTGATCCGCGACAGCCAGCCGGTCATCCTCACGAGGCGCCAGCGCATGCCACTTCGGTCTGCCGAGGAGCGAGTGCTGGACTTCGACGAGGTGGCACTGGGGTTCGCCGAGCGGGTAGCTCGCGCAGAGGCGCAGCGCTGCATGGACTGTGGGCGGTGCAGCAACTGCGGAGACTGTGTCCGGGTCTGCCCGTGGCGGGCCATCGCGAGGGTCGATGACGTGACGCAGGTCGATCCGGAGCTGTGTGACAGTTGCGGACTGTGCTACCTGATCTGCCCGCAGAACGCGATCGAACTCGTGCCGCGAGAGAGCTGAGCAGCGACGGCCGCGATCAGATGGCGCTCCTGAGAATGCCTGTGCGCGCTGCGCACAGGCATTTTTCGCGACTCATATGCACCGGTTGGCCTCATTCACAGGAACTCTGAGAGGCCTGAGGTCCCCGACCGGATCATCTCCCAGCGCTCGACGGCCTTCTCCTGCAGTTCGGTCTGCACCGAGCCCGGGCGCGCCCGGCGGACCTGCGCGATGGCGTCCTCGGCGCTGAGGCCGCGTGTTACGAGGTAGCAGGCGATCAGTGTGCCGGTCCTGCCGAGGCCCGCCAGGCAGTGCACGCCGACGGCGCAGCCCTCGCGGGTATGGCGATCGACGTAACTACTCACCTTGTGGTATCAGGTGCGTTGTAGGAGGAGGTTCTCGTCAATAGAGGGACCGACGGCGTCGGTGAGCGTTTCGAGGGCAGCATGGCC
>JBMNNW010000122.1:0-14375 GCA_050942735.1 Armatimonadota bacterium | reverse complement strand
CCCGCACGATCGCCTCGTCGGGCAGTCGCAGGTCCCAGATCGGGAGAGCCATCGGCACGCCGTGCTCGGCGAGCACCGCCCGCCACCACTCCCGCCAGCCCTCGTCCTCCGAGTGGTAGCTGCTGTCGAGCGGGTTGCTGCCAAAGATGATGACCTGCCCGCTGCCCCACGGCCGCAGCGTGACGGCGGGCGTGCCGTTGGAGTAGCGCCCCACCACCTCAGTGTGCACGGTGGTCGGGCGGAGTGCGTGGCTCTCGCTTCCGTATGAGCGCAGCGTCATCTCCGCGGGCCACCGCAGCGCCAGGGTCCGCTGCGTTTCGAGCGTCTCCCCGGCCCGCGCGCCCATGAAGTACGCCGCCTCCGGGAGGCGCTCGCCGCGGGTGTCGGTCTGTAGCGGCCGCGGATCGGTGCAGACGAGGGTTCCTCCGCGCTCGACGAATCGCCGCAGATGCTCGTACATCGCCTCCGTCTCGTAGGGCATGTGCCCAACGATCGCCAGGTCGAAGCCGTCGAGGCTCGCGGCCCCCTTCGCGATCGCGTAGGAGTCGAGCACGGTGGGGTAGGCGCCGAGGCGCGGGCCGAGAGTGACGTAGAGCGGCAGAAGCGGGCCGTGGCCGAAGTTGGGCCCAAGCGACTTGCCCGAGGGGCTGGAGTAGAGCATCGCGACGGTGCTGTCGGAGGGGGTCCGCACCTCGTGGGTGGCCATCTGCTGCAGGAGGTTCTTGATCGTGTCCCAGCGCGCCGGGGCGCTGTAGCGGTGGTGGTTCAGCTCGCGGTCGAACCACTCCACCGCGATGAGCATCTGGCCCTCACCGCCGGCCTGCAGCGCCTCTGAGTACTGCCGCTGGACCTCCTCGGGCGAGGGGCAGCCGGAGTAGCGCACCACCTGCGTGGCGTTGTGCACGGGCCTGCCGGTGAGGTCCCGGGTGTACTTCGTGGTCCAGCCGGAGACGTGTTCCTGCGCCGAGCCGCGAGAGTAGAGGCACTGGCCGGTGAAGACGTCCACGTACTGCGCCAGATCGCACCACGGCAGCGGCATCAGAAAGCCCACCTCGTCGGGGCCGAGCAGCTTCGCGCCGGTTCCGTATTCGTCGAGGACCTCGCGGATCCGCCGGAATGTCTCGACCATCGTGTGGTTCGCCCAACTGTAGTAGGCGATCCAGCGGTAGGGGTTCGTATCATCCGGGCCGGTCGGGAGGCCGTGTTCTCCCGCGCCCCACCGCTCGCGGATCTCCGCGTCCAGCGCCTCCCAGAAGTCCGTGGAGGTCCGGTCCTCGATGGCGATCGGACCGGCCTTCCATCGACCGTATGACTCATCCTGCACGAAGATGTACGCCAGGCCGGGGTCATCTCCAAGCTCCTCGCAGACACGGCGACAGGCCTCGACGTACCCGTCATGCCAGACCGGGTCGAGCATGTAGGGGATGTCCTCGGGCGGATCGTCGCCGTAGTGATCCTGCCGATAGCTCAGAGCGCCGAAGTAGAGGTAGCTCACCGCCGGGATCTCTCTGCGGCGGAGCATCTCGATGGACGCATCGTCGCGCCACAGGCCGATCGCGCGGCTCTCATGGACCTCGTCGAACTGCTCCTCAAAGACGTAGCGCCAGCCGTACTTGAGGCCGTAGCGCCGGAAGCTCTCTGCGGCGTTGTTGTACTGCCACGCCGAGAACCAGAGCGGCTCGGGGCGTCGCGCGGTGAGGCTCTGCCAGGTGTTCGGCGCGGGCTTGGGAGGACCGACCTCCTCCAGCCAGACCCGGTCCACGCGCAGATCGGCGGCGCCCGACTGGTTCAGGCCGATGGTGAGCGTCCCGGTGGACAGCGGCGTTCTGACGAGCTGCTCGTCGCGACGCCACGCTCCGAAGGTGTCGAGCATCGGGCGGCTGGACGGGTAGTCGAGGAAGCGCCCGTTCTGATCGTGCAGGGTGATGCGGGTGTATCCCATCGCTCCGCCACCCGGCCCGTTGGGTTCGGCCCGGTAGATGTAACCGATGCGGTACCAGCGCTCGGGCGTGACCTCGACGCGCTGCGAGACGACCACTCGCGAGCCCACCTCACCGAGCATCCGAAGCGCCTGTCCGGTCTCCGAGGCGACGACGCTCACCGTCGCAGGCCGGCGCGCGTACCACGTGCTCCAGCCCTCGACGCCGTCGGCGAAGTCGGGGTTGGCCAGCCTCGCGCCCGGCGCGTCCGCCGGTTCGGCCCACGGCGCGCTGAACGCGAGGGCGCAGGCCGCGCACACCAGCAGGCCGCGCAGGCCCGCGTGATAGAAGGCCCCCCGGGGCCGGTCGGCCTCTGCGCGTGAGCGCCCCCTCGGACGGGCGGATGTGCTGTCACGCCTGGTGCCGATCATCTGAGCGGACCTCCCGGATGGTGGAGCCGCGCGACGCGCGATCGTGCGTCGGTGGGTGGAGTGATTGTCGTGCGGGGATGCTCTTCCCCGTGGCCGTCGGCGATCCTTCAGGCGAGGAGCTTCCCGGCCGTCCATCGGCCTCCGCGCGCGCCCTCGCGGGGGGCTCCGCAACGCCCGACAGCCGGCACGTCCGCAGGAGGTCGGGGGATTGTGCGAGACTCGTGGCGAGAGTGAAGAAAGTTTCGATAACGGCAGGAGAAAGTCGCTGGATGGACAATAAGGTGAGGTAGTGCACTGATTTAGCGGTTAGGCAGCGTCGCGGCAGCAGGACATTAAACGGGTGTCGTCCTCTCTCGGTCGCAGCAGGGAGGTGCCGCCGGTGTCGATGGCCGCCCCGGTTCGCAACGCGTGGATCGGCGGGTTGAACTGCCTGCTCGTTCTGGCGTGGGCCGGAATCACCATCTGGCTGTTGGCGGGCTCGGGTTTCGCGGGGTCGCCGTTTCTGCTCGTCCTGATCGCGGGCGCGCCCCTCGCGTGCTTCTACGCCTTCCGCGTCTCGTTCACGCGGGTCGTCGCGTTCCTGCTCATCGCGGCCGCCCTCGGCTACCTCAAGGAGTACCTCGCGGCGGGCGGCGGCGTCTGGTTCCACTATGCGAGCCCCGGAGTTAAGGCCGAGGGCTTGCTGCCGTTGCACACCGCGTTCATCATGGGCTTTTCGGCGCTGGCGGCGATCGCGATCGCCGAGGCGCTCGATCACACGCTGAACCTTCGCCGCTGCCTCAGGAGCGCGAATCTCTACCTCAACTCCGGCATCATGCTGGTGGTATTCGCGGTCCTGATCGTGCTGATGGCGGTGGAGGACGGGGGGCTGCCCGGCAACGCGGCGGCGGCCTCTCCGGCGTTCATCGCGTTCTACCTTGCGCTGGGGCTGCTCGCGTGGTATTTCGCGACGGTCGCGCGCACCGGCCGGCTGCTGAGCCTGCTGCTTGCGGGCGGGCTGATCTGCCTGGTCGGCGACCACCTCGGCGCGCTGAGCGGTCTGTGGAGCTTCCACGCGGAGGTGAGTCTCTCACTGCCCGAGCCACCGGCGTACGTGCCTGGGTGGATGGAGGACTGGCAGCGCCATGCAAACGAGCTGCTCATGGCCTCCAGTGCTCTGCGCAGCACCCACGGGGGGACGGATGTCCCGTGGTTCCTGGTGCTCGCGTCATGGCCGCTGGAGGTGTTCGTGTGGTACTCGCTCGGGGCGGTGGCGGGAGACCGCGTGGTGTTGCACCTGCGCGGCGCCCGGGCGGTGGGGCACGACGTTCTCACCCGTGGCGCGCTGGACCGGCTCGCACCGCGGACGGCCCGGCGACAGTCCTACCTCGTGGCGCTGGCGCTCGCGGCGGCGATCGCGGGGATGGTCCACGAGCGCGCGGTCATCACCGTCGGCTCCGACGCTGCTCCCGACCGGCGCTACCTCTTCGCGCTCGTTCTCGCGGTGGTCTTCACCGCGGCGGCGATGGTCGCGCAGCGCGCCTACTGGCTTCGCGTGTTGTGGCTCTTCGGCCTGGGCGCGGCGTTCGGCCTCTCGCTCTCGTACTGCGGGCTGCTCGACTGGAACACCGCGGCGGGCAGCGACCTCTTCACGCTGCCCGTCTGGGGCATGGTCGCGATCGCGGCGTACGGCCTCGGCGCGCTCCTCGCGCGGGGGGTCTCGGCGGGCGGGGAGTGGCTCGCAGTCGATCGCGGCGGGAGCCTTGCCGCGGCAGTGGCGGTCATCGTCGTCGCGGCCCTGCTGCTGATCGGTCATCTGTCCGGGGCTGCGGTCGTGGAGACGCCCGGCGTGGAGGTAGCGGCCCTGGCGGCGCTGACGGTCGCCGCCCTCTCCGCTGCGGCGGCGTGGATCGGCGGGCTCTCCACCGCGCTCCCGCTGATCCTCCTCGGCGTTGGCTACCTCTTCTCCGCGGGCCACCTGAGCGAGGCGTGGCAGATGCTCTCGGTACTGCTGTTCGTCCCCGTGGCCGCGCATCTTGGCTACAAGGCGCTGGTGGAGGTGCGCGCGCGGACGTACGTCGCCTTTGCCCTCAGCGCGATGGTCCTCTCCGTGCTGGTGATCGCCGGTGGCAGGCTCTGCGGGCTGATCGCGGGTGATTTCCCGTGGTATCTCGCGCTGGGCCTGCTCCCGCTGCTGCTGATGGCCTGCTGCACGATCTCGGCCTCGGGCGCGGGCGTGGCGCAGAATGTCACCGCGCACGGGAAGCCGCGGCGGCTGGATGTGCCGCCCTTCGCCCCTCGGACGCCCGCGGCCCGTCGGCCGGGCGCGGTGAGTCGCGTGGCCCTCGCGACCGCGGGTGATGGCGATGGCTGCAGCCGCGCGGGGCGTGCCACCACGTGCCTGCGGCGCGCCCTGAGCATGCTCGACGAGGACCCCTCGGCGCGCGGCGCGCCCATCTCCCGCTACATCTCACCGGGCGGGATGGTCTTCATCAAGCCCAACGTCGTGCTCCCGCTCTACTCGCCCTGCGTGGTGCTTCCTGAGCTGGTGCGCGAGCTTGCGCGGCTGTGCCTCGACGCGGAGGGTGGCGCGGCCGGGAAGGTGCGCATCGGCGAGACCTCACTGTCGGAGTTCACCGCCCGGCAGACGCTCGAGTCCACCGGCTTCCGCGAGTACTGGGAGGCGGTCGATGAGCGGATCACAGTCGAACTGCTCGACGAGAGTGCATGGGTGCCGGTGGAGCGTGACCCGGAGGACCCGGAGCCCTTCCGCTGGCTCCCGCGCACGCTCTGCGAGTGCGACAGCTACATCAACGTCAGCAAGCTCAAGACCCACTACATCACCGAGGTGACGCTCTCGATCAAGAACTCCCTCGGGCTGCTGCTCGACGATGACAAGTGGATCGACCACCGGGGCTGCTTCCGCAACGTGCACTCACTGGCCCGCAAGCTCGTGCGCATCATGCGGGCGAGGCCGCCGGAGCTTGTCATCATCGATGGCTTCGACGGTCTCGAGGGAGACGGGCCCTTCGTCGGGAGCCGTGTGGACACCGAGTTCATCATCGCGAGCACCGACCCGGTTGCGGCGGACTGCGTGGGTGCCGCGCTGATGGGACGCACCGTCGATGAGGTCGCGACCTGCCGCATCGGGGCCGAACTGGGCCTTGGGACCGCCGACTGGCGGCGGATAGAGGTCGTGACCGAGGAGGGCGTGATCACCGACCTTCCGGCGGGGCTGGACCGGCGCGTCCACAACTTCGCGCGGCCTGAGAAGGCGCCGGAGGAGCATGAGAAGGACTTCAACATCGGACCGATCAGGCTGGTCTCGCACGATAATTCCGAGCAGCGGGCCGGTCCGTGGTCAACGCTCTACGGCGTCCTCTCGCTGATTCGTCCGATGGCCGAGGTGTACTTCGTGCACGAGTGGGAGAAGCTCAGGGGCCTTACGCTCGTCTACGGGGAGCTGAAGACGCCCGTGGAGGCGGAGCTGGCGCTGCTGTTTGGTGACCGCGCGATCGCCTCGCGGCACCTCGTCTATGCGCCGACGATCTGGGAGGTGCCCGGTGAGATCCCGAACCGGTATCTGGTGGCGATGGACCAGATCGCGTGGGGGGGCGACGCGAAGATCGTGAAGCTCATCTCCACCGCACTGCGCAAGACGAAGGGGGACTACCTGTGAGCGAGCGGGCCGCCGAGGAGCTTCGCCGCGCCGCGCGCGATCTGCTGGAGCTGATGCGCGGGGCCGGGCCCGTCCTCCCGAAAGCGGCGCTGGAAAGTGCGTTCGAGCGGCTCTACACGATCGCGGCGCGCTCGGCCGGGGCCACAGAGACAGGCGCGCGCGCCTGCCGGCAACTGGAGGGCGTCCGCGACGCCTCGCTGATCGTGCGTCATCTCGGCCGGCCGCCGACGCGGGACGAGCGGCCCGGCAGCCGATGGACCGTCGAGATGGACGACACGGGACTGGAGGCGCTCATCGCCGAGGTGAGCATCGCGCGGAGGCTCGACGATCTCTATGAGCTGCTCTACCGAAGCATCACGGCCGCCCGGCGGTACTACCGGCTCGGTGACGCCGATTCGGAGGCGTTCTACCTGTGGCTGCGAGGCCAGCATCGGGCGTGGCTTGGAATCGCGCACAGTTGCGGCCTGTCGGCCGAGACCGAGGCCCGCTACGACCGGCTCTCGCTGCCCTTCTTCTTCCCGTGGATGCGCTTTCGCGGCGACACGCTCGCGCGCCTCATGCAGGGCCTGATCAGGCGGGTGCTTGGCGAGCAGGCCTCGATGCTGACCGTGATCGAGGACGGCCCGGACACTCCGCTGCTGATGTACGAGCAGGTCGAGGAGGGCGTGTTCAGCTTCATCCGCCTCTTCAAGGGAGAGACGATCGCGCAGGTGCGCGCGCTGCTGGCCGCTGAGCGGAGGCCGATCGCGTACGTGAAGCGAGCGCCGATCGAGTGCCTGCGGGGGATCTGGGAGGCCGAGAAGGCGTTCATCCGCGACGGGCATCGCGCGCGGCACACGGCGACGGTGGTGAAGCTGCTGATCGGGAACCGTCCGGACGAGCGTCCGCCTGCACCATCGCAGACCGGGGAGCCGTGCTCGGACGAGCGGCGTGGCGGGAGCGATGACACCGGCGCGGGCGACCGCAGGCGGCTGGGGACCGACCCGAACCTGAGGATCCAGCCGATGCCTCCGGCGACGCTCGGGCTGCTCGGCGCGTGGAATGATGTGCACGTGGAGCCCGCATCCACGGGCGCTGTCGATCTGCCTCTGCTGGAGATGATGCCGAACATCACGGTCCTCACGGGCGACCGGGCGCTGAACGTTGAGCTGGGCTCGAGCACCGACCTCACCGTCTCCGAATCGCTGCTGCTGGAGGCCGCGGATGTGCTCTCGAACACGCGGGACCTCAGATCGGCGTCGCGGGCGCTCTCGCAGATCCTCGCGCGCGAGATGTCCTCCGGCGGTCTGGAGATCGGTCCGCGAGGGCTGGCGGGCCGCGCCGTGAAATCGATCGTGCGTCCCTTCCGCAGGGAGGCCCCCGGGATGCTGCGCACGCTGGGCTGGACGATCTCCCTGCTGGGCTCGCCGCTTCAGCTTGCGCTGCAGAGCGGCTCGACCGCGGTGGTGGTCAACTTCACCGACGGTGATCTCGCGCGCGTTGACATCGTCAGGGCGCCCGCGGACGAACCGCTCCCGGCCGTCTGGATGGAGCTGTGCAGCGAGGGGCCGGTGGGCTTCGTGCACTTCATATTCCGCCCCGGCACCATGTCGCTGCCGGGCCTGCAGCGCCGCCCGGAGCTGGACCTCCAGTCGCGGCGTCTGGTGACGACGCCGTCGATCACGGTCAGTCCGGGGAGATGCATTGAGTACTACCCGGACAACGCGATCGCGAAGGAGCTGGCCCGCCATTTCGTCGGCCTGGGCGCGCTCAACGCGGTTGATCTGCTGCCCGATCTCTTCGCTCGATGACGCGGCGGTGAGCGCCGATGCTCGAGTTCCGGATGCGGATGTACCTCCTCGGTCAGAACATGCGCTGGGTGGTCATCGCGGTGGCCGCCGGAGTGGTCACGTTCGGCAGCCCGGCCGAGCGGGCCCATGCCGGGACTATCTACGTGATGCTCGCGCTCGCATCGGCCTACAACATGGCGCTGTGGGTGATCCCCTGGAAGCGTTTCGAGGAGCAGGGGCGGGGGAACTGGATCGCCGTGCCCTACGTGGTGCTCGACGCGATCTGTATCGGAATCGTGGTCTACGCGACCGGCGGGATCGAGAGCAACATCTACCTCGCGTATCTGCTACTGGTGGTGTGGATGGCGATCTATCCGGGGATGCGGGAGTACCGGTGGCCGTGGGTGATCGTGGTATTGAGCTACTTCGTGAGCGTCTTCTGGGAGGGCGAACTCAACTCACAGACGGTCTACAGCTTCATGATGCGCACGCTGATCTTCGGCTTCGTGGCCTGGCTCACCAACCAGATAGCGCGGGAGCTGAACTGGACGTACTCGAAGCTGGAGGGGGCGGTGCGCGACCTTACCGACGGCCTGGTGGTGGTCGACAATGACGATCGGGTGGTGCTGATGAACCCGCGCTCGGCGGAGCTTCTCGGGGTGGCGGAGGCCGACGCGTACGGGAGACGGATCACCGACCGGGCGGCCCCCGAGGGCCTCGCACCGCTGCGGAAGCTGATCGCGCCGATGGAGGAGGCCGGGGACGGAGGAGAGGGCCCGGTCCGCTGTCACGAGGTGATCGTGGAGAGCGATCGTCAGCGGGCGGTGCGCGTGTACACCGTTCCCTATCACGACGAGGGCGGTCACCTCGCGGGGGAGATGAAGGTGCTGCACGATGTCACCGACCTCAAGGAACTCGACCGCCTGCGCGCTGACTTCATCTCGGCGCTTACGCACGACCTGTGCAACCCGCTGGGGAGCGTCAGGACGATCCTCTTCATGCTGCGGCGGAGGATCGCGAGGCTGCTTGAGCCGGAGAGTGAGCGGATGCTAAGGTCGGTGGAGGATCACACCGAGCGGCTGATCCGCCTCACGCGGGAGATGCTCGATTCGGCCCGGCTTGAGGCCGGGATGCTGGAGCTGCATCTCGACGAGGTGGACCTCAACGAGCTGGTCACCGGGGTCGTGGAGGCGATACGGTGGACGGCGGCGGCCCAGGGGATTGAGCTGAGCCACGACGGCGACCCCGCGCTTCCGCCGGTGAGGGCCGACCACGACCGGCTGGTGCGCGTGCTCTACAATCTCGTCGAGAACGCGGTGAAGTTCACACCCGCGGGCGGGTCGGTGCGGATCATCAGCGAGCGTTGCCCGAACGTGGAGATGGCCGCACGGGTGAGTGTCTGTGACACCGGGCCGGGGATCGCCCCCGAGCAGGCCGAGGTGATCTTCCAGCGATTCGTCCGCGCGGGCGATGAGCTTGCGCTCAAGACCCGTGGCTCAGGGCTGGGCCTGCCGATCTGCCGGGAGTTGGTCGCGGCGCATGGCGGGCAGTTGTGGGTGGACAGCGTGCCGGGGCAGGGGAGCAACTTCCATTTCACGGTGCCCTTCGCGGTCGAGAGCTGAGGCGCACGCTCGTGCCGCCGGAGCGGCTCGCACAGAGAGGTCCGCGCCGCATGGACGGAAAGGGGCGCGCAGGGAAGCGCGCCCCTTTCCGCGCATTGCGAGGCTGGGGCTACCGCTCGACGGGCACCAGCGCGAGGTAGTCGAGGTTCAGGCCGCGGCCGTCGGCGTTGATGAGCGTCACCGGCAGCTCCCCGGCCTGCAGGTCGAAGGCTACCGCCGCGCCATCGTCACCGCGCACGACCTCATGCGACCAGTCGCTCGCATCCGAGGAGTAGCCGCCGGTCGCGGGGAGTGAGACGAGAAACTCCCCGTGGCCCTCGACCCGGACCGTGCGCAGGCCGTCGCTCGGGACGCAGTAGCGCAGGGCGAGCATGTATGCGCCCGCCTCCGGGACGGCGATCCTCCAGCTCAGCGCGTGGCCCTCGTCGTTCCAGTGTGAGAAGCTGGTGCCGAGGTCACCGACCTTGTCGTCGCGGATGACGACCTCGCCGCCCTCCTCCGCGATGAAGTCCGCCGCCTGGGCGATGATCGCGCCCTCCAGCGGCTGATCCATCACGCGCAGCGGCACGCGAGTGCCCCGGACCGGCGCGTCTCCGTGGAAGCTGACCTCAAGCGCCATCTCCGGCGCAGCCTCGAACAACTCCGGGCCGCTGTGAGCGGTGATGGCGAACCGCGCGGTCGCGGTGTCTGCCGTGGCGGCCTCGACGGCGACTCGAGCGGGCTCGACGCGGAAGTGCCCGTCGGCCTGCAGTCGCAGTGTTCCCCGAGCGGGTCGGTCCTTCGGCGCCCGCATGACCACCGAGCCCTCGACCGTCTCGCCGACCGCGACCGGCCCGCCGGGCAGGTCGAGGAGCATCGTTGCGTACAGCGGAGGCTCCGGGAAGTCGGTGAGGCCGAGGCTCGCGAGGTCGCTGAGCATTGCCGGAGCGAAGCTGGCGCCCTGGGTGAAGTTCTTGCCGAAGTCCTGCAGTCCGGCCTCATAGAAGAAGCCCTCGGTAGCCTGCTCGAGGCGGTCGAGGTAGCGGCGATCGGGATCGAGCGTGGCGGCGTAGGCGAGACCGGCGCCGACGAGGCTCATGGTCCACGCGCTGCCGCGGACGCTGTGGGTGGGGCACTCCGAGTAGATGAAGCCGTTGAACTCGGGGAGGTAGCCGACCTCCCACATCCACCGGCTGTTGCGCACCATGGTGCGGCGGACGTCCTCGCGCGGCTGGACGCGATCGTAGACGGACAGGCCGCGCAGGGCCACGCCGGTCATGAAGGGCTTCGAGCCCCAGCAGGGGCCATCGGGGAGCGGCTCGTGCCGGCACTCCTGCGGGTTGATGATCGCGCCCCACTGGTGTTTGTCGGGGTGAAGCGTCCAGATGGCGGCGTCGGCGATCAGCTTCGCGGCGTTGAGGAAGTAGGGGTTCGGATCGACGCGGTAGGCGCCCATCAGTGAGAGCATCGGCCAGCCGACGGTGCGTTCGTTGTAGTACCTGAAGTCGGTGGTGTTGTCCGCGAGCATCGTCGCGAGCTTGCGGCCCGAGTCGAGCAGCCGCTCCTCGCCGGTCAGCGCGTAGAGGGCGAAGTGCCCCTGCGCCCACTGGTGGCCGGTGCGGTTGAGCGCGCCACGATTGTACGACGCGGGCATGCCCTTCCAGTCGTCATCGAAGAACCCGCCGGTGTGGCCGATGGAGTGCGCGTACTGGTAGCCCACGCGCGAGGGGTCCGCGTGGTAGTGCACCGTGTCGATGTCGGCGTTGTGGGTGGCCGCCTCGCGCGCGCGGCCGAGCATCGCGAGGTTGCCGGTGCGCATGAAGTTTGCCGCGAGCGCCCACTGGGTGTCGTATTCGATGTTGCCCCAGTTCCACGTGCGCTCACCGAACCAGTCGCCGAAGTTCATGAAGCCGAACTCGCGCTCGGTCTCGCGCCGCGCCATGAAGCCCTCGAATGCCTCATCGAGCTGACGCTCGAAGATCTCGAACTTCCCCTCCTCACGCGGCGTCATCGCGTCGAATGTGCCGGTCGAGCAGTACCACTCGGGCGTCGCCGCGGCGACGAGCCTGTTGCGCCACCACTGACCGGCGGTGTAGCGCGCGGGCTCCTGCTCATCGACACCGGGGGCGAAGTCCACCGCGAAGTCGGTGGTGATGCGCACCCCGGTGCTGATGGTATACTTCCCCTCGTCCGCCCAGAAGTACCACTGGGTCAGAGCGTTCTCGTCGGCGTCCGCGTAGATCTCCTCCGGAAGCTCCGGGAGCAGCTCGACCGTCAGGCCCGCGGCATCGGTGCTGAGGCCCTTGGGGTAAAGCTCCCAGAAGTCGCGCACGGCCACCGCCAGCGCGCTCTCATCGCCGCGCGCGAGCAGCCATCCGTCGGCGCGGCGGCCCTCATCGTCGCCGACCGTGAAGCGGAAGTCATCATCCTGCAGCAGCCGCGCTCCGCCGCCGATCTCCAGCGCCTCACCGTCGGCTCCGACGCTGAACTCGGCCCCGGCGAGGTCGGCGGGCACGCGCACCTGCAGGCTCTCAATGCGATTCATCCGCGGCTCGAGGACGTCGTTCTCGAGGGTGAACACCGTGCGGATCGCAGGGCTTCCGGCGTGGAAGTGCAGGCGGCAGAGGTAGCGCATAAAGGCCTCGCCGTCGTCACTGACGAGCCTCCCGCGGACCAGCACGGTCGCGCGGAGCGGACCCGCCTGCTCGACGATGATCTCCTCGGGGGCCTCGCGGGCGGAACTGAAGCGCCTCCCCTCCGCGTCCACAAGCTCGAAGCCGCCCTCGGCCGAGGAGAGTGCCGGTGCAGAGTGGCCGTCGGCCTCGACGTGGGCGAACGGGGTGAAGCCGCCTTCGGCCAGCCGCCATGTGAGCGCGCCGGTCTCCACCGTCACAGGCGCTGCGACCGCGCCGAGCGCGGTGTCCGGGGCGATCTCCTCGGCCTCAACGCGCACGGTCTGCCCCGGCGCGACGCCGGGTGACGCGTTGACCTCCAGCGTGTATCGCGCCTCCGCATCCGGCATCGTCTGTGCGAAGAAGTCCAGCAGCAGCCACTGCACCGAGATGCCGTCGGGCCACCACGCGGTCGCCTGCGCCTGCACCGGGACCTCCGCGCCCGAGGCGTCGAGCAGCCTCACCGCCGCGGGGTCGCTCAGCAGCCCTTGCGGCAACGGCACGCCCGAGCGCACCGGCCAGCCATCGCGCCCGGCGTCGGTGGGCTCGCCGACGGTCAGTTCGATCTGCCGCGTCTCGCCGCTGACCTGCGAGGGGAGGTCGTGGGCGGCGAGGTGCGCGGCGCGGTCGCGATGCACGACGAGGCTCTCGGTCACACGCTGCGCCTCGAAGTCGTCCTGCTCGCGCTCGGCGCAGGTGATCTCAAACTCCCACGCGTCGCCGGCGAGATCGAGGGGCAGATGCACGTAGTGGTTGTTCACCACGCCACGGCCCTCCAGCGCGCCGGTGGCGTTGGCGTCGGGTGCGATGCTCTGATAGCTCACCGTGGCCTCGGTCGGGCGGTTGGTCGTCCACGCGAGCATGATGCGCCCGGGTGCCGCGCCCGGCTCATCGGGCAGATGCCAGGCGGTGAGGTTCTCGATGCGCAGCGGAGGGACCTCGGGCGCTCTCTGCGCCAGATGAACGCTGTGAAAGACGACGGGCGAGCTTTCCTTCGCGGAGCGCACCTCGATCGGTGTCCCCTCGGTGAGTTCGACCGTGTCGAGCGTGTGATGCAGCACCTCGCGTGAGCCGTGCGAGCCCACGGTCGTGCCGATGCGCTCGTCGCCGACGTAGAGGTCAAGGCCTTCGAGCCTGGTGCCGTCCTCGCGCATCACAAGGCCGATGTGATAGCTGCCCTCGACGGGGGAGCGCCAGGTGATCGTTTCTCCGGGCTCTCCGTCGCCGGTGATGTCGTCGCTCATGCGCACGACGAAGCCGCTGACCGTCGCGGCCTCGGGCCGCAGGCGGGTGGTGCCCTCATCCTCCCAGACGCGGTAGGCGAGTTCGGCGAAATTCGGCATCGTCAGCCAGCCGAAGCCCTCAGGCTCGGGGATCGGCAGGGGCGGCATCTCGCGCCCCTCCTCCCGTGGGATACTCACGTAAGTCCAGCCTCCTCCGTAGCTATCATTCGAGTCGGTGCGCAGGTGACTGCGCAGGCTGATCCTGAAGCGCGCCTGGCCGTCCTCGGTGTTCAGGCGCACGTCATCGCAGACGTAGATCGCGTTGCCCTCGACCACGCCTCGGACGGGGATCGCGGCGCTCACGCGGACCTCGGGGTTCATGATCCGAGGATCGTTCCGCCTGTCAACGAAGGAGTACATGATGTCGGTGCCGCGATGGGCCTCGGAGTCCTGCCGGCCCGTGGTCAGATCGTCGTCGGCGTCCACGTAGAGGTGGAAGACGGTGTTGTCATCGGGGTAGTCCTCGTCGAAGACGATCTTGAAGATGTATCTGTCACCGGCGACGTGCGCGGCGTAGACGTCGGTGATCTTCGGTGCGGTCGGCCCGTTGCCACCGATGCTGATCTCCAGTGGGCGGAGCGTCTCGGCGGCGTCGGGGTTGGTGCCGAGCAACTCCTCGAGCGCATGAGGGATTGTGTCACCATCGGCGTCCTGCGCGATGGCGGGTGCGCTGATGCTGAGTGTCAGAAGGCACAAAATGAACGCGACGTTCCTGACGTCTGTCAAAGCAGCCACTCCTCATGAAGTACGATTGCGTCGCGAGCGCCCGGTGGTTGCTCGCCGGGCGGGCGTTCCCGATCCGGCGGTCCGCTGGTAGTGACGAATGCCGTCGCGCGGTCGTTCGTCCGCGGCCGGCGGCCTGCGAGGTATATTGCCCGAGGCGGCGCGAATCCCCTCCTGCATTCTTCGGGCGCGAGGAGGGCTCCGTATCAACGATTAAGGGTTGGGGGGATTAAAGGGAGCTGCCCGTTGTTCCCGGAAGGTGGGTTTGAATCAGAAACTCACATTCGGGAGGGCAGCTCCGATGAACAGACTATCGGTC
>JBMNNW010000121.1:0-14490 GCA_050942735.1 Armatimonadota bacterium | reverse complement strand
GTGCCGCGCGCTGTGACGGGAGCGGCCGGCGCCGGCGCGAGCCTCAGTTCCGGAGCCGCCTCCGGCGGGCTTCGAGGACGCTCAGCCCCAGCCGCATCAGCGCCACCGTCGCCGGTTCGGGTGTCTCGTACGCCTTCATGACGAAGGTCGCCGAGTCGTTCCACGCATAGATGTCGCCCCATGAGGAGCCGTTGAAGCTGTAGTAACTCTGGCCGGGAGCCGCGACCGAGTTACAGTAGTCGTCGATGGTCATCTGAAGCGCCTGGTAGAAGGTATTGCTGCCCGAGACGAAGCCGGTGTCGAGATAGAGCACCACGACGAAGTCGTCGTTCGGAAGGGAGATCCACTCGTCGAAGTCAACGACGTGGAAGCCCTGATAGGTTGCGGTTCCGGTAAGACTGGCGAGTTGGCCGGAGAGGCCGACGCCGGGCACGAAGGAGTCGTAGATGTCCACCTGATAGCCGGCGCCGTCGGCGAGTGTGTAGAAGCCGACTCCGCCGATGGGCCTGCTGCTCTGCCTCTGGAAGACGTTCATGGCCCACTGCGGCGTCAGGGAGGCGACGTAGCCGAACCGGTCATGCTGGTAGACGCCGCGCACATAGTCATTGGTCGCCGCCTCGAAGGTGACCGCGGTGTTCCCTCCCACGGCGTCGTTGTAGGAGAGCCAGAAGTAGCCGTCATCACCCCATGAGGGCCCCCAGGAGTTCTTGATCCGCCAGGCCCCCGTGCCTCCGGCGGTCTCTTTCGTGTCATCCCAGCCGACGATCGTGATACCGTGGTTGGGCGAGGCGGGTCCGTTGTAGTAGTATGTGTTATCGCTGGAGCGCAAGTATGAGGCGCCGTAGTACATATCCGTGGCCAGCGCCCCGGTGGTCATGAGCGCGTTCTTTATCTCGTTGTCCGTGTCCAGGCGGGAGGAATCGCGCAGAAAGTAGGGGCGGTCGTATCCGTCCGGCGTCGTGCCGCCGGAGCCGAGGATGGAGTACGGGTAGGGGTCGTCGATCTCATTGACGGGCCCGTCGAGGCGGCTCATGTAGGCCGCGCTCATCCCGTAGTTGCCGCCCTCGCAGGGGTCGAGTTCGAAGCCGTGGTTGGTTATCAAATGGTTCTCGGAGAAGTTCTCAACAGGCCCACCGGACATCAGGATGTTGCTCTCCAGCGCGCCGTAGCTTGCGAACGCCCAGCACGAGCCGCAACTGCCCTGGTCTTTTACGGGGGTCACGTAGTGAGGCTCAAGCGTGAAGCTGGAGGGGGGCGGTGAAGGTGCTCGGAGTGCTGTCGATGACCGCGGGCGAGGCGTGCAGCAGCGTCAGTTCAACGCTCGCCACGAGATCCGCGCGCGCAACCGCGGAGAGGCCGAAAAGCAAAGCCAGACAGACTTTCACGATCTTCACAGGGCTTCACTTCCTGACGCGCCAGATGTTGTCCATGGTTTTCGGCACCAACCGATTGTTTCCTTCTTTCAGCCGCCGAAAACATCTCGACCGCTCTCAGACGGGCGAGATGCGAAGGCGGCGGGCCGCCGGGAGGAGCGGCGGCCGCGAACTGGAAATGACCATCGCGTGATGGCGCGCGCGGCCCCGGTGGCCGGGGAGGCAGCCGGGACGCGGGGGGAAGACCGACGGGTTCGATCTTCATCGACGTGAGAAAGCAGGCACAGCCGTGAGTGGAGACAATGACTTCGACCTGATCCTCACCGACACGATCATCATCGACGGCAGCGGCCGGCCCGGGTATAAGGGCGACCTCGCGGTGGCCGACGGCCTCGTTGCCGCCTGCGGGAACCTCGACCGCGCCACCGCCGACGAGTGCATCGACTGCAACGGCCTCACCGTCATCCCCGGGATCGTGGACTGCCACGCGCACTCGGACCTGACGCTGCTGGCCGACCCGCGCGGGCAGTCGAAGATCCAGATGGGCGTCACCACCGAACTCAACGGCCAGTGCGGGCTGGGCGTCTTCCCCGTCAAACCCGCCGACCGCGACGAGCTGCGCAGCGCCGTCAGCTTCATCACAGCCGGCGTGCAGTGGACGTGGGAGAGCGCCGACGACTACCTCGACGTCCTCGACCGCGCCCGGCCCGCCTACTCCGCGGGCACGATGGTCGGCCACGGCTCGCTGCGCTCATATGTGATGGGCTTTGAGGGCCGTGCGCCCTCCGCGAGCGAGCTTGCGGCCATGCAGGACGCACTGCGCGAATCGCTCGACGCCGGATGCTTCGGACTGAGCTTCGGCTTCGAGTACGCCCCCGGCTTCTTCGCCGACGACCACGAGATCGGCGCGCTGCTGGAGGTGGTGGCCGAGCGCGAGAAGCTCGTGAGCGTCCACACGCGCTCACAGCGCGAGGAGTTCACCGACGCGATCCGCGAGATCGCCGCGCTCTGCGTGCTCGCCCAGGACCGCTCGGGCGGCGCGCTCCGGCTGCAGATCGACCACCTCAAGCGCTCCGGGCAGCGCTCTTGGGGCACGATGGACGAGCCCCTGCAGCTCATCGAGAACCTCAGCGAGGGCGGGCTCGACATCGCGTATGACATCTACCCCTACGTCGCGGGCAGCAAGCACCTCGCAGGCTCGCTCCCCCGCTGGGTGCATGACGGCGGCTCGGCGGCGATGCTGGAGCGCATCGCACAGCCGCAGACCCGCGAGCGCCTGCGCAGCGAGCTTGCCGAGTACGAGGCGGGCGAGCGCGATAACAACCCCTTCGAGCTTGACTTCGACCGCATCCTCATCACCGACGTGGGCTCGGAGGCGAACGCCTCGGCCATCGCCCGCCGTTTCGACGAGGTCGCCGCCGAGCGCGGGGAGGACCCGGTGGACGCCTACCTGAACCTTCTCATCGAGGAGGACTGCCACGTCAGCGCGGTCTTCTTCTCGATGAGCGAGGAGGACATGCGCGAGGGCCTCGTCCACCGGCTCGGCGCGGTCGCCACCGACGGCCTCGCCTTCGCGCCGTCGGGGCCGGCGCACCTCGGCAACCCGCACCCGCGTTCCTACGGCACGTACCCGCGGCTCTTCGGGAGGTACGTCCGCGAGGAGGGCCTGATGCCGCTGGAGGAGGCCGTCCGCAAGTGCACCTCATGGCCCGCCGAGCGGATGGGCCTGAGCGACCGCGGCCGCATCGCGCGGGGCCTCCGCGCCGACCTGGTGGTCTTCGATCACCGCCTGATCATCGACCGCGCGACGTGGGACCGGCCACACCAGTTCCCGCGCGGGATCGAGTTCGTGATCGTCGGCGGACATATCGCCGTCGAGCGCGGGAGACAGAACACGGAGCGCTTCGGGATGGCGTTGCGGACCTGAGGCGAACGCCAACCTCACCCCGGCGCGCTCTCGTGTCGGGATGGGGGCGACAGGAACGCCCGCCGCCCCCCTCCCGCGACGGAGGGGGTGCCTGCGCGTCGTCCGCGCAGGCGGGGGAGGTTACCATGATCCGCATCGGCACATCCGGCTACTCCTACGACGACTGGGTCGGGCCCTTCTACCCGGAGGGCACCGACAAGCGTGAGTTCCTCGGCTTCTACGCGCGGCACTTCGACTGCAACGAGGTGAACTACACCTACTACCGCATGCCCACTGCCGGCACGCTTTGCGCGATGGCCGAGAAGACGCCGCCGGACTTCCGCTTCGTCATCAAGGCGCACGGCAGCATGACCCATCAGCGCGACGCCGACGCGGCGGCCTTCGATGAGTTCATCAGCGCCCTCGAGCCGCTCCGCCAACAGGGGAAGCTCGCGTGTGTGCTGGCCCAGTTCCCGGGGAGCTTCAGGCTCAGCCAGCCGAACGTGGACTACCTCAAGCGCTTCCGCCAGGTGATGGCGGGCGTCCCTGTGGTCGTCGAGTTCCGCAGTGACACCTGGCTCCGTGATGAGATGTTCGCATTCCTCCGCGAGGCGAGCTTCGGCTTCTGCTGCGTCGATCAGCCCCGCATCAGCGGCCTGCTGCCGCCTGTCGCGGAGGTGACGAGCAGCATCGCCTACCTCCGCTTCCACGGCCGCAACGCCGCGAAGTGGCGGCAACACGATGAGGCATGGGAGCGCTACAACTACCTCTACTCGCGGGAAGAGCTTGAGCCGTGGGTGCCGAAAGTGCGCTCAATGGCCGTGGAGGCCGCGGAGACCTACGTCTTCTTTAACAACCACTACAACGCGCAGGCCGTGCAGAACGCGCGGGATTTCGCCGACCTGCTGGAGGATGCGCCATGAAGATCCTCGTCACCGGAGGAGCGGGCTTCATCGGCTCGAACCTCGTCGATCGCTACATCGCCGAGGGCCACGAGGTCGCGATCGTTGACAACCTCGCCACCGGCCGCCGCTCGAACATCAACCCCGACGCGAGCTTCCACGAGGTCTCGATCACCGATGAGGACGCGCTGGCCGAGGTCTTCGCGCGGGAGCGGCCTGAGGTCGTCAACCACCACGCCGCGCAGATGGACGTGCGCCGTTCGGTCGCCGAGCCGCAGTTCGATGCGCAGACCAACGTGATCGGCACGATCAACGTGCTCGAAGCCGCGCGCGAGTTCGAGGCGCGCAAGCTCATCTTCGCATCCACCGGCGGCGCGATCTACGGCGACTCGGAGATCGTCCCCACCCCCGAAGACGCGCCGCTTCAGCCGATCTCGCACTACGGCACCTCCAAGCGCGCGGGCGAGCTTTACTTCCAGCTCTACGGCCGGCTCTACGGCACCGCATACACGATCCTGCGCTACGCCAACGTCTTCGGCCCGCGGCAGAACCCAAAGGGCGAGGCGGGCGTGAACGCGATCTTCGCGAACATGATGCTGCGCGGCGAGACCCCGACGATCTTCGGCACCGGCGACAAGACGCGCGATTACGTCTTCGTCGGCGATGTGGTGGAGGCGAACGTGCTGGCGCTTGAGCGCGGCGAGGGCGAGACGCTCAACATCGGCACCGGCCTGCAGACCACCGACCAGGAGGTCTACGACGCGGTCGCGGCGGCGGTGGGCTTCCCCGAGCCGCCGATCTACGGCGATGAGCGCCCCGGCGACGTGCGGCACTCGTGCATCGACGCCTCCCTCGCCCGCGAGATCCTCGGCTGGGCGCCGACCGTCGAGTTCCGCGAGGGCGTCCGCCGCACGGTGGACTACCAGCGGGAGAGGGAGATCGGGTGAAGCGCGCCCCCCGCACCTGCCGCGACCGGCGGGCGATTCGTGATGACATTCGGAAAAACGCCCCGGGCCGCGATGGCCCGGGGCGTTTGCGTGCTGCGTAAACGTCCGTTGCGGCGGTTACGAGACGCGATCCCAGACGATCGTGATCTCGTCCCCGTCCTCGGTGAAGCTCACGGTCAACGTATTGCCCGCGACCGCGTAGTCCATCTCCAGCGCCGCCTCGAGGGCGAGCGTGAACTGGCCGCCGTCGGTGCTCCACCAGGTCAGGGCCGCCCAGAGCACGTCGTCGCCGGCCATCTCGCGGATGATGGCGGTCCCGTCGGCCCAGAGGTCGAGCAGCATCGTGTCGGTTCCGGGCGTCCACTCGAAGAACTCAGCCATCTCGACAGGCTGGCCGTTGACGGTGACGCTCTGCGGAGTCCACTGCCCGGCGACCGCCGCATCCCGGTCAGCCGCGGGGGCCCACGGCGTGAGCTGCAACTGCGCGGTGTTGCCGTCATCGTTGAGGAAGGTGATCGACGTGTTGTCCGGCGCCCAGACACCGCGCAGCGTCGGCGCCCCCGGCGGATCGATCACGAGCAGCTCGCCCTCGGTGGCCCACGCCCCCTCCATCGCCTCGATGATCTGGCTCTCCTCACCGGCGACGAAGAAGTACAGGGTGCCCCCGGGCGTCAGGCTGAGCACGACGGTCGCCTCCGCAGGCACGTCGAAGAAATCGGCCATCGGCGTGACTGCGCCGTTGACCTCAACGAGCGTGACACGCCATGTCCTCGCAAGCTCGGCCGCCTGTCCCGCCGCGTCGATCACCGGCACCCAGCGGGTGCGGAACTGCGCGGCGTTCTCGGTGAACGAGATCACCATGACCCGGCCGTCGAGCGAGTAGTCGATGTTCGTCTCCTCGCCGTCGATGGTGAGCGTTGCGCTGCCGCCCTGCGCGGTCCATGTCCCCGTCTCGGTGGCGGCAAGCGACTGCGTATCGTCGTAGTGGCGGATGGTGACGCTGCCGTCGTCGGAGAACTGGGCGGTCATGCGGACGATGTTCTCATCCCAGTCGAAGGCCTCGCGCGGTCCGATCGGATCGCCGAGGATGGCCGCCTCGTAGGGCTGCCATGTGCCGAGGAGGACCGGGTCGATGACGATCCCGTTCCCGTTCCCGTTGCCATTCCCGCCGTCACTGCTTCCGCCGCAGCCGATCAGGCCGAATGTTACTATCACCGCGATCGCTGCGAAGAGCATCATCTTCCTGCGCATCGGTACGACCCCACTTTCCACGTCAGGTCTGTAGATCTCGCGCGCACTGCGCGGTTGCTCCAGTCCGGGGGGATTCCCATCTCGCACAAACATCAGAGGTGCGACGCGACGACTGCTCACCTCACGACCGATGAGAATCCAGCGACTATAACAGGTAGTTTTACACCATCTGTGAACCGCGTCAAGTATAAGTAAAATACTGAAGAAACCAACGCGGAGGGGGCGCCCCGGGGTTAACGCACGGGGAGGGCGACGCCGGGCCGTCCCCTGAGGCCCGTTCGCCGCCCTCCCTGCGATCTCGGCGGATTCGGTTACTCCATCAGATGCGAGCACAACTGCGATACCACGAACATGCAGGTGTCGATGATCTGCTCGTGCGACCACGGGGCCTTCGAGTCGAGCACTCCCTGCGGGCTCTCGTAAAGCAGCGGCAGTGCGCCGCCGAAGTGGTGATAGAGGCTCGTGGAGCAGCGCTCGGAGGCGAGTATCTTGCCGTCGAAGAGGATATCCGCGGCGGCCGCGGTGTCGATGATCCGCTCACAGAGCCGCTGCTGAGCCTGCTGCATCTCCGGCGGCACGAGGTTCGTGGGCCGGATCATCAGCGGCGGCGCGGCGTGTGCGTGAATCTCCAGCACGATGTCCGGCTTGTGGTCGGCGATGAACTCCATCGTCGCGCGGATCTCGGGGCTGCGAATGTTCTCGGGGTCGCACTCGCGGTTGACGTGCTGCCCGGCGTCGTTGAAAAGCCCGCCGAGGATCATCATCTCCTCCGGGTCGCAGTCTCCCTCCGCCGGGTCGTAACGGTCGCCCTCGAGCGTCATTCCCGCGTCGTAGTGCAGGATGTCCTGCCGGGCGAGGCCCACGAAGGAGTTCGGCATCCGCGCCCGAGCGTCCGGGTTCGCGACCGGGACGATCACGTAGTTGAGGTCATCCACGATCTCCGGCCACGAGGTGCCCTTGAGGTCGCGGCCGAAGCCCAGCGCGGAGATGACGTTGCAGCAGGCGGCCGGACCCTGCGGCTCATGCCCGTGCACGCCGCCGACCAGCCCCAGCGTCGGCGCCCTGGAGCGCCCGCGGTAGGTCACGCCGTGGATCGCGCGGCCGCCCGCCGAGGTGCCGATGTGCTCGACCTGGCAGTGCGAGGCGGTGGAGAGTATCTCGTCGAACCGGTCGAAGGTCGCCGGCCAGAACTCCGGCGTCGAGATCCGCGGCGGCAGCCGGCGGCGCAGCATCGGGTCGAGCATCTCGTTCACTCCCCGGTGTCTGAGGCTCAGTCGAACACGTCCGGGTTTACGACGTGCCGCGGCCGCTCACCGTTCAGCACGGCCAGCACGTTGTCACAGACCGCGGCGTTCACCCGCGCGGCGCTCTCTGCGGTCTGCGAGGAGTTGTGCGGCGTGATGATCGTGTTCGGTGCGCGCAGGATCGGATCGTCGGCGTCCGGCGGCTCGTCAACGAGCGTGTCGAGGCCCGCCCCGGCGATCCAGCCCTCCTCCAGCGCCCGAACCAGCGCCGCCTGATCGACCAGCCCGCCGCGCCCGCAGTTGATGAAGAGCGCCTCGGGCTTCATCGCGCGAAGCTGCGCCTCCCCGATGATCCCCCGCGTCTCCTCGGTCAGGTTCGCATGCAGCGTCACGATGTCCGCCTCGGCCACGAGTTCATCAACGCTCACGGACGTCGCGCCCAGCGCCTCGAAACGCTCCGGCGGAGCGTAGGGGTCGGAGGCCAGCACGCGCATCGAGAAGCCCTGCGCCCGCCGCGCGACCGCCTCACCGATCGAGCCGAGGCCGATGATCCCGAGAGTCTTGCGGAAGATCTCCACGCCCTCCACGTGCCGCCACTGCAGCGAGCGCGCAACCTCGATCTGCTCGGGAATGCGCCGCGACAGCGCCAGCATCAGCGCGAAGGTCTGATCGGAGACCGACTCCTGCAGCGTGCCGGGCGTGTTCGCCACGATCACCCCCGCCTCGGTGGCGGCGCGCAGGTCGATCGAGTCGCAGCCCACGCCCCAGCGGGCGATGAGGCGAAGCTCGGGAAGCTCCGACAGCACGCGCTCGTCGTAGCGCTCCATGCTGGCGATCACAGCCGGGCAGCCGCGGAGCAGCTCGACCAGCTCATCGGCGCTCGGACAGGTGTCCGACGGACCGTGCTCGACCTCCACGCCCGCGGCGCGCAGCGGCGCCCCGGCCGCCGGCTCGTGGCGGATGAACGGCGCGGCAAGGACCATCACGCGATCGGCCATCGTCAGCTCACCCCTCCGACTGCCGGATGCTGCCGAAGCTCGCCGAGCGCCTCGCGGCTGCCGCGGACGAAGAGCGCGACCTCGGAGGCGAAGCAGAGAAAGCGGCAGCCCGCGTCGAGATACTTCTGCGCCATCGGCACATCGAAGGCGTGCATCCCCGGCGCGACCCCGGCGGCCTGCGCCGAGGCGAAGATGTCCTCGATCGCCTGCACCATCTGCGGGCTGTCGAGCTGGCCGGGCACGCCCATGCTCAGCGCGAGGTCGTTGGGGCCGATGAAGACCCCGTCGATCCCCTCGACGGCGAGGATCGCCTGGCGGTTCTGCAGGCCCAGCGCGGTCTCGATCTGCACGGCGACGAGCGTCTCGGCGTTGCGCCGGCGGGTGAACTCCGCGGCCGGCTCGGCGGCGTAGTCGTCGTGCGCGATGTTCGTGCCGAGCCCGCGCGTGCCGTCGGGCGGGAACTTGACCTGGCTGACGATCTCCCGCGCCTGCTCGGCGGTCTCCACGTGCGGGAAGATCAGCCCGTCGCAGCCGAGGTCGAGGTAGCGGGCGGGCCACTGCCCGCGCGCGCCGGGCGCGCGGATGTAGGCCTGCAGGCCGATCTCCCGCGCCGCGCGCAGCAGCCACGCGACGGTCTCCAGCCCCGGCCAGTGGTGCTCGGTGTCGAAGATCACGAAGTCGTATCCGGCCTCGCGCACGATCCGGCAGGTGCCCGGTGAGAGCATCTCTCCGAGCATCGTCCCGATCACGGCCTCATCCCGCGCGAGCGCGTCCTTAACGGCGTTTCCGCTCATGGGTGATCCCTCCTGTCGCTTGAGCCCCCCTTCGCCGCGGCCGCCCCGGTCCCTTCTCCGGAGGAGGCGAGGTGCGGGCGCCGGGCTGGGACCTCAGGTCCCGCTCGTCTCGCTCGCCGGACCTGACCGCGCTGCGCGCGCCGCCCGCCCCACCCCGACTCCCCGACCGGATTCGCGCCTCGCAGGGAATTGTGCGGACCGGTCGAACGTTGAGGTACGTGCATGCCATCTGCCCGACGGAGCAGCCATGAGCGAGACATCCCCCGCGAATCCCCAACTCTCCCGCCGCCGCGCGATCATCATCGCGCAGGCGGCGCTGGTCGTGCTGCTGGCGGCGTGGCTGCTCATCGTGCAGCGGGACATCGGCAGGCCGGGCGAGTGGATCGTCGCGGTCCTCGGCCCGGTCTACCCGGTGAGCTACCTGCTGCCGCCGCTGCTGACGCTGCTGGGCTTCGGCGGGCTGCTCGCGCACCTGTGGCGCTCGATGCGGCGAGAGAAGATCGACAGCCACCGCCGCGCGCTGGCGTGGACGATCGCGATCGGCCTCGCCGTGGGCGCGTGGTCGCTGCAGGTGGCGTTGTGGAGCGTCGCGCCGGGCAGCGTCCCGCGGCTGGCGGCGGTGCAGCTCAGCGAGGTCTCCACCGGCTACCTCGGCGAGGCGTTCACGATCCGCGACGTCGGCGACTATCTCCGCAGATACGCGGACGAGATGCCGCGCAAGCCCGAGCATGTCGCCACTCACCCGCCGGGTGCGGTGCTCTTCTTCTACGCGGTCCGCCAGATCGGCGACGCGTTCCCGGAGTTGCGGCGCAGCGCGCTCATCGCGTCGAGCACGGCGGTTGGTCTGAGCATCGAGGAGCTGGGCGCGGAGGTGGTGGCATTCCCCACGACGCGCTGGCTGGGCAGCGAGGGTCTCGCGACGGCGATCATCGCCTCGTGGCTGCTGGGCGCGGCGGGGGCACTGATGCCGGTGGTGCTCTTCGCGGCGTTGCGGGCGCCGGTGGGGGCTGAGCGGGCGCTGGCGGCGGCGGCGGTGCTGGCGCTCACCCCGAGCATGCTCTTCTACTTCCCAACGCTGGTGATGCTGATGGCGCTGGCCTCGACGCTGCTGGTGGCGGCGCTCGCGGCGGCGCAGCGGCATTTCGCGTGGTCGGCGGTGGCGGGGCTGATCGCGGCCGCGGCGCTCTTCGTCTCGCTCGGCGCGATGGCGCTGGTGGCGCTTGCGGGCGTCTTCCTGCTGCTGCGCGCCGCCCGGCAGGTGGGCCAGTCCGGCGACGCCTCGTGGAGCGACACGCGCTCGGCGGCGGTGCCGCTGCTGGCGTTCGGCGGCGGCCTGCTGGCGGGGCTGGCGCTGTGGTACGCGGCGGGCGTGGACGCGCTGGAGGTCTTCAGCCAGGGGCTCGGAGCGCACTCCTCGATCACCGGGCTCGCGTCGTTCCGCAGCTACGGCCTGTGGGTGTGGATGAACCTCGTGGAGTTCGCGATCTTCATGGGTCTGCCGCTGGTGGCGCTGGCGGCGGCGGCGATCCCGCGGATGGTCCGGACGCTCCGCGAGACCTCGTCGAGCGCGCTGCCTGCCTACCTCGGCGCGGCCGCGCTGCTGACGCTGCTGATGCTCGACATCTCAGGCGTAGTGCGGGGTGAGACCGGGCGGCTGTGGCTCTTCTTCGTCCCGTGGCTCGCGGCGGCCGCCGCCCCCGATCTCGTGGACGAGGGCGGCGGCCGATGGCGGCTGCTGGCCTTCACCTGCGCCCTGACGGCGCTGCAGCTTCTCCTGATGGCGTGGACGATGCAGCCGATCGTGCGGCCCTACTGAGCGGAAGGGGCCGTCACGCTCCTCACTCCCCCAGCCGCTCGATCGCCCGGGCCAGCGCCCGGCGGTGCGCGTAGAGCGGCTGCGGGTCGCGGCTGAACTCGATGCTGCTCGCAGCCACCTGCGCAGGCACCTCCAGCAGCGCCCGCGCCTCCGCGTTCGGGTTCGCCGCCACACGCTCGCTCAGCAGCGCAAAGTACTCGTAGTCCTCAAAGCCGTCCCGCAGCATCTCCCAGCGGATCGAGTCGATCGGCCCGGAGATGATCGGCTCGCCCTCCTCGTTCGGATCGACGCGCGGCGGGTAGATCAGCCGCCCGTCACCGTTGCCCCACTGGCCGCCGTCGGCGCGGTAGCTCATCGGGTCGGTCCACGGGTCCTGCAGGCCCTCGCCCGGCGCGCCCGGCGAGTGCCAGTAGTTGGCCCGCCAGATCAGGCTCCCCACGATCTCCCACTTCCACGCCATCCACGTCCAGACGCGCAGATCGATCGCGTTGTGGTCGATGAAGAGGCCCGCATGCGGCGCCTTCGGGCCGGTGCAGACGTAGTTCCACGCCTCATCGCCCGCCGTGATGCGCTCCTGCAGATCCTCCGGGACGACCTGATTCAGCACCGGGCACCAGATGTCAACGTGGCCCACAAGCTCCGGCACCACCCGCTCGGTGAGCAGGCGCTTGATCCGCGGGGCGTATTCGTTGAGAAGCCGCATCCCGTAGATCACGTTCTCGTAGTGCTCCGGCGTCGGCTCATCGATCCAGTACGCGATCGCCGCCTCGATCCAGCCCTTCTCCACGAGGTGCTCCTCGATCGTCCTGAGGTACTCCCCGACAATGCGGTCGTACTGCCGGTCGCCCTGCGTGAACGGCCCGACCTGCCCGGGGGCGTCCTTGCGCGGCATCCAGCGCGGCGTCAGCCGGAAGGTCCGCAGGCCGAGGCCGTCGATGTACCGCTCCATCTCGCGGTCAAAGTCGGAGAAGTCCACCTCCACGCGCATCTGATCGCCCTCGCCGACAAGCTCCTCGCGCATCGGGCCGAGCGCCATCGGGTGGTAGGGATCGACGCCGTGCTCGCGGAAGTTGCGCATGTACAGGTCGAAGACCTCGCGGAGCTGCTCGTCGGTCTGCGTCCGGTGGTACTGCGGCAGGTGCCCGGTGATGAGCCCCTGGGTGTGCACGAAGCGCAGGGTGTCGGGGAGCGCGAAATCGCGCACCTGCAGCGTGATCGGGACGCTCTGCTTCCACTGCCCGGCGCTGAGCGTCAGGTCCGCGCGGTAGATCCCCGCGCGGGCGTCGCCGGGGACATGCACCCGCACCCACAGCGGCTGGTTCCGGCGCGCCTCGAGCGCCACCGACCCGTCCAGCGGCGGCAGCGGATCGGGCCAGAGGCCGACCGAGCCCTGCCGATCGCTCGGCGTCCGGACCGGGACGTACGCGACCTCAAGGATGTCCGCCGCTTCCGCGGGGATCGTCGCGCCGTCCGGCCCGCGGAAGTCGGAGATCGCGGCCTCCAGCGGGGCCATCTCCCCCGTCGGCCGCACCACGATCTGCAGCGCCTCCCACTCGTTGCGCGCCGCGTCGAGCATCGGAGGGAGCGCGACGCCCTCCGGCGCGGGCCGCTCCCGCATCACCCGGTACGTGCTCTCACACCACCATACCTCGGCGGCATCGTCGGCGGCCACCGGGTAGCCGAAGTCACTGCGATACATCTCCGGCACCGTAAACGGCACCTCCGCCGCCATCAGCGTCTCGCCGCCCGAGAGCACCTCCAGCCGCGCGCTCTGCTCGCCCACCTCGCGCACCTCGTAGGGGATGCGCACCGCCACCGGCGCATTCGCCTCCAGCGTCTGCTCGACCGACGCCGTCCGCCGCGATCCGTCGGGCCTCGTGATCGTCAGCCGAGCGGTCGCGTCCATCGCCTCGCGCGCCACAAGCTCAAGCTCGGCCACGTTGCGGCCACCCGGCAGCAGCTCCCCGAGACCGCGCACCGTCACATCAACGCGCTCATCGGACTGCTCCGGCACGACGAAGTGCGTCGCCCCGGCAAGCTGCCCGAGGTCGCGATCGAGCGTGGCCTGATACTCGAATGCGTATACCTGGAACGATCCGGGCGACGAGTCGCGAAGCTCCCCGTCAGCATCTCCGCGGGAGCGCAGGCGCACGAAGACCTCGTCGGCGGGGAAGAGCGCGGCGGGCAGCTCCCAGCGGCCCTCGCCCAGCCCGGACAGTCGCCCCACCTCCGTCCAGCTCTCACCGTCAACTCCGGCCTCGACGAGGCAGTCACCGCGGGCGTGCCAGCGCACCGCCACCGAGACCTCCGCCGCCGTCTGACGGGCGCCCGGCAGCGCGAAGTGATAGCTCACCTCGCGGCCCGGCGAGAAGACCCAGCGATGGGTGTTGAACCCCGCGGTGAGCCGGTGCAGCGGGCGGGAGTAGTTGCTGCCACGGTAGCTCAGCCGCGGGGCGAACCGGTACGTGTCGCCCAGCACCGACTCTCCCTCACCCAGCGTCAGCTCGCCGCGGGAGACCTGCACGGCCTGCACCGGCGTGACCGCGACATCGTCGTAGAGCACGGTGCCATCGACCTTCCAGTGCCCGACACGGAGGTAGCCGTCGGCGGCGTTGTCGGGCGCGACGAAGACGAAGCTGCGCTCCTCCCAGTCCTCGCCGGGCACCACAAGGTCACGGTTCGCGAAGCTCGGACCGACGATCAGGCTCTGCCCGATCGTCCCGGGGAGGCTCTTTGCGTGAACGCTGAAGTGATAGAGCCGCCCCGGCACGAGGGGCACCTCGTGGTTCGCCCAGTAGGACGACTGCGGCTCGATCCCGGTGACCGCGACCGAGCGCGCGCCGCTGCGCGCGTCATCGGCGACAAAGCCGCCTCCCGCGTCGCTGAGCGTCCAATGCGCGGGCGCGTCATCACCGGCCTCGAAGGACGGGTTCGGCACCAGATTCTCCTGCGCGAGCGCGGCGCTCACGCAGCCGGTGATCAGGAGCGTGAAGGAGATCGTCTGCAGCAGTCTCATGGCGCGGCCTCCTCGGACTGAGCTCGCGCCCGGGGCGCGGTGAAGAGCGGATTCGCCTTCGCCGGGCCAACACCCGGCTCCTCCATCCACCACGCAGCGAGACTGACTCTGAAGGTCGGCTCCGTATCAACGATTAAGGGTTGGGGGGATTAAAGGGAGCTGCCCGTTGTTCCCGGAAGGTGGGTTTGAATCAGAAACTCACATTCGGGAGGGCAGCTCCGATGAACAGACTATCGGTCGAAG
>JBMNNW010000120.1:0-14613 GCA_050942735.1 Armatimonadota bacterium | reverse complement strand
GTTTCGGATCTCCGCTCACGGGTGTGTTCTCCCCCAGGACCCGCGCGCAGCGCGGCGTCTCAGGGAGAGGGGCTACCCCCGAGCGCAGCGAGCGGGTCGGGGTGAGGCCGCCGTGAGCCGCCAGCGACAGCAACCTACATAATTCGGTCAGACCCAAATGTGCTCCCGGTTTGACGCACGCGCTGAGATGGGGCATACTTACACTTCCGTACCCGGACGCCGTGACAACGGCTCCGGCACAAAACACATGCCGGCAATCCGCTGGCCCTCCAGGAGAGGTACACATCATGTTCAGGAAGTCCGGATTTACGTTGATCGAACTGCTGGTCGTGATCGCCATCATCGCGATCCTCGCCGCTATACTCTTCCCGGTCTTCGCCCGGGCGCGAGAGAAGGCGCGTCAGAGCAGTTGTCTCTCGAACACCAAGCAGATCCTCATCGGTGTGCAGATGTACTCGCAGGACTACGATGAGACGCTGCCCCGCTCGCGGTTCTGGGTCGCCGGGACCAGCAACCACTATCTCTACACGCGCGCGGTTCGCCCCTACGTGAAGAACGAGCAGCTCTTCCTCTGCCCCAGCGCGCTGAACGCGGCCTACTGCGAGGATTGGGGCAGCAGCCCGCACCGCAGCCAGGTCAGCTACGGCTACAATCACGACAACGAGAACAGCAACGCGAAACTCGCGGGAATTGAGTACCCGGCGGAGACGATCCTGATCGCCGACGGCAGCGGGTATGCGTGGATACCGACCGCCGACCCGGTCGCCGTCGAGGGCACCGACTACCGCATCCAGGCGCGGCACAACGGCACCGCGAACCTCGGCTTCGTTGACGGCCATGCGAAGTCGTACGCCGAGAGCGCGATCAACGGTCGCGACGGCCTCCGGGCGGATCTCAACGGCGACGGGCTCCCCTGGTAGTCTGCAGCGAGAACGTCAGGACGGCAGTTCACGCCGGGCGGCCTTCGAATGCCGCCCGGCGTTTTCCATGCCATCGGCGAAGGTGCCGCTGAAACCGTCGGGAAGAGTCATTCACACCGCCATCATCCGTCGGGGAGCGTCATGCGATGAAGACGATCGGGGCAGTTGTTCTCTCAGTGACCGTCGCCGTGAGCTGTCTTGCGCAGCAGTTGCCCGAGCCTCAGAACCTCGCGCCCAACCCGTCTTTTGAGGACGGCGACGCCCGGCGACCGTCAGGCTGGAGCGAGCGCCCCGCGCAAGGCTCGACCGCCGCCTTCGAGTGGGCTGAGGGCGTCGCCCGCACCGGCGAGCGAAGCGTCTCGATCACTCGCATCGATGACGTGGATGGCGCGGATCGCTGGCGGGCGGGCACGGGCCGTGAGATCGGCGCGAGGGGGGGCACTGAACTCACACTGACCGCGTGGGCGAAGACTGAGCAGGTCGAGGGCGCAGGCGCCCACCTGCAGATATACGCGATCGGGATCGGCGGCGAGATACTCGCCCAGCCCACCGGCGGGGCCGTGCGCGGCACAACGGACTGGACGGAGATCTCCGTGCGCCTGACCGTGCCCGATGAGCCGTGCTACGTCATGCCCTACCTCGGCCTCCGAGGCACCGGCACGGCGTGGTTCGACGACGTGCGCATGATGGGCATCCCCGGCCCGGGTCTGCCACCGAACATGGACCGGGCGGTCTACGAGGCGGCCGGCTTCGAGGAGCTTGACGGCTACCAGTTCGCCACCCGCGGCAACTGGCGGCTCATCGAGGCCACGCCGGGGCGCGAAGAGCCCTCGCTGGCCACAGTCACCTTCTACGAGGCGACCGCGAAGTGGGATGTCACGATGACCTACCTCGACGAGCCCGACGGCGCCTCCACGATGCGCCTGCTGGTCAACGGCGAGGAGGTCGGGCACGTCGTCGCCGATGAGACCGTCAGCGACAACCCCAGCGCCGACGTTGAGCGCGAGGTCACATTCGAGGGCGTGAACATCCAGCGCTGGATGCCGATCACGGTGGTCGGCGAGCAGGACGAGGGGGAGTACGCCCGCGTGATCCGCCTCACCTTCGTCCCGGTCGGCCAGTATGAGGGCGATCTGCTCTCCGAGGAAGAGCTTCCGCCGCCGAACAGCCTCCGCGTCTGGCTCAGTCCCTCCGAACGCAGGCGCGTGGAGGGCCTGCTGGGCACGCAGGCCGCGCGCATGGAGGGTGCGGCCTACGCGCTCGTGCGGGACGAGATCGAGTCGCTGCAAACGCCCGAAGAGTTGCGCGCGTATCAGGCGCGCGTGCGGGAGAGCCTGCCTGAGATCTTCGGCCGATGGACAGGCGACAGCGGCCTGCCACTGAACCCGCGCACCTTCGGCACCATCGAGCTTGACTACTGCACCATCGAGAAGGTCGTGATCGAAGCCGAGCCGGAGGTCTTTGTGCCGCTGAACGTCTACGTGCCGAAGGACAGGCCGCTGCCCGCACCGGGCATCCTCGTGACGATCGGACACGCCGGTGACGGGAAGGCCTACCACCTCTACCACGAGTTTGCGCTCGGGCTCGCGGAGAAGGGCTACGTGGCGGTGGCGCTCGACCCGATCGGCCAGGGCGAGCGCACCTACTGGGATGAGCCGCCCGAGGAGCTTGGACGAAAGGGAAACCCGGTCGGCCAGCATCACTATCAGCTTCGCCGCAGCTTCCTCGTGGGCCGGAGCCTCAGCGGCCTCCGCACCCGCGACTGCGTGCGCGTGGTTGATTACATGCTCACGCGTGACGACGTCATCGACCCCGATCGCGTGGGTGTCGCAGGCAACTCCGGCGGCGGGCAGACGGCGATGCAGACGATCGCCTGCCATCCGGCGGTGAAGGTCTGCGTCGCCGCACACCCCGGCGGCTCATGTGAGAACACGTACTACCGCGGCAAGAACAACATGGACCGGATGATCGTGACGATGATCGCCCCCCGCCCGCTGATCTGGGTCGTCGGCGAGGACTCCGGCGAGCGCCACCACGAGGGGCGCTTCACCTGGCTCGACCCGCTATACGATGTCTTCGGCGCGCCCGAGGCGCATGAGTTCGAGTGGGTCGAGGGCGTCCACGACATGCGGCAGCCCAAGCGCGAGGCCGCCTACGCGTGGCTCAACCGCTGGCTGGGGATGGACTCCGGGCGCGAGGAGGGGCCGATCGAACACCTCGAGGTCGAGGACCTGTGGATCACCGAGACCGGGCTGGTTGAGACCGGACTCGGCGGCGTGATGCCGTGGCACCTCGACACGCAACTGATGCGCGAGATGGCGCCGGAGCGGCCGGAAGCCCCGGCCGACGATGACGCCCGCGCGCGCTTCCTCAACGAGCGTCGCGCCGCCGTGCTCGAAAAGCTCAGACTCGCGCCCGATGAGGATCGCCTGCCGCCGATCTGGGAGGACGCCGGTCAGTTTGAGCACCCGGATCTGAGGGTGCTCAAGCTGATCCTCGAGCCCGAGGCCGGGATCACGATCGCGGCGCTGCTTGTCGAGCCGGTCGGCGGGGCAGGCGGTCCGACGATCATCCACGCCGCCGAGCACGGCAAGCCCGTCGAGTTCGACGCCGCGGCGCTGCCGCTCGCGCTTGCGCTGGAGGGGCGGCGCGTGGTGTCGGTCGATGTGCGCGGGCGCGGTGAGCTCAACATCGAGGGCGGCGCGGTCACTCGCGTCACCGACTACGACCGCACGCAGTGGCGCCGCGACAGCTACGCGATGGCCTACGCCAACAACGGGCGGACGATGCCCGGCGCCCGCGCAATGGATCTGATCAGCGTCATGGACCACCTCGACGAGCAGGCTGGCGCGGCGCAGCAGTACGCGCTCGTCGGTGAGGGGCTCGGCGGCGTCTGGGCGCTGGCCGCGACGATGGCCGATGCGCGTGTGGCGAGCGTCGCGACCGTCGGGATGCTCTCATCGTACGCCCGGGTCATCGAGAGCAAGTGGCATGCGATCCGCGATTACTTCTGGGTGCCGCGCGCCCTCGACACCTACGACCTGCCCGACCTCCCCGCGCTGATCGCGCCGCGGCAGGTGGCGGTGCTCAACCCGATGGACGAGATGCTGCACGCGCTGACCGAGGCGGAGGCCGCAGCCGATCTCTCGTGGGCGGCGTCGTGGTTCGATGCGATGGACGCGGGCGAACGGCTGATCGTGGAATGCGGGCTGGAGGGCACGGCCCTGGCGCGCGCGGTCGATGCGGCCACGCGCTGATGCCCGGTCATTCTGCGGCACGGGACTCCTGTCCGTGCGCATCATCGGTCGGAGGTCTCAGTGCGAAGACGGCGAATCGTACACACAGAACGTCGCACATCACGTGAAATGAGAGGGATAGCACCATGATGCTTGGACTGATCCACTACCGCGCCCCGGGCGACACCACCGAGGAGTTCGTCCGCTGGGCCGCAGGCGCGGGCTTCGAGTGCGTCGAGCTTCGCTTCACCGACCTGATGCCCGAGGAGCTTGAGGACGCCGACTGTGAGAGCCACTGCACCGACCTCAAGGCGCTCATGGACGAGCTTGGCCTCGTCACCTCCGGCGTCTCGCTGGGCAATGACTTCGTCTACCTCGCCGACGACATGATCGAGGAGCAGGTGGCGCGCACCCGGCGCATCGCCGAGCTGACGAAGATCATGGACTGCGACATCTTCCGCACTGAGGGCGGCCGCCCCAAGGACGAGGTGCCCGAGGAGCAGCACGCCGAGGCGATCATCAAGTGCGTGAAAGCCACCCTGCCGGTCTGCGAGGAACTGGGCGTACACCTCGCGATCGACAACCACGGCGTGGTCAGCAACGACTACGAGCTGCAGCTTGAGGTCTTCGAGGCCGTTGACAGCGAGTATGTCGGCGCGAACATGGACACGATGAACTATCGCTGGTTCGGCTACGAGGTCGAAAAGCTCCCGGAGATCTACGAGGCCATCGCGCCGTGGACGAAGCACACGCACATGAAGGACGGCCACAACGCGCGACCGGACTACAAGGGCGCGGCGCTCGGCGACGGTGAGATTCCGCTCGACGCGGCCGTCAGCGCGCTCAAGGCCGCCGGCTACGACGGCGCCTACTGCGCGGAGTACGAGGGCTCCGAGGACGGCGCCATCGGCTACTCCAAGTGCCTCGAGTGGATGCAGGCGAACGTCTGAGGACGGCAAAACGGTCCGCAGCGTGGGACGGGCGTCCCGCGCGTGCGCCGTCTCCGTCGCTTCGGAGACCGTGAGTACAACCAACGGGGCCGCCACTGTTTGTGAACCGCGGCGGCCCCGTTCACACGTGTCGGATGTGCTTGGAGACTTCTACTCTGCCAGCGTCACCTTCACCGACGTCTCATGTGTCACCATGTCGAAGACCGGGGAGAACTTCTGACCGAGGTCCAGGAGCATCTGCAGTCTCTCCCGCGGCTCATCGGCCTCGAGCCTGAACTCGACGCGAATCTCTGAGAAGCCCGGTCGCACGTCGGGGTCCAGTCCCAGCAAGCCCTGCACGTCCAGGTCGCCCTCCAGCGTCGACTCCACCGAGTTGAGTTGGATCCCTTTCAGTGAAGCGTAGTACACCAGCGCTGTCGTGATGCACGCTGAGAGGGCATAGAGGAGCGCCTCAACGGGGTTCGCTCCCACGTCGGTCCCGCCCAGCACATGGGGCTCGTCAGCGTCGTGCACGAACGGGTGGGTGTGTCGATTCGGCTCGAGGTTCGGCCCGTCGAAGTCATCGATGATGGCGCAATTGTGGCCGCCATTCATCCAGACGTTCCTCGCCCTGAATCTGAACTTCGCGATGTCCGGTGTCTCCTGGATTGCCCCGACACTGTCTCGCAGTGCCGCCGTGTCGATGCCGTTGACCCACTGCTCTCCCAAAACCCTCACTCCTGACCCCATCCCGGGCGAGATAAAGACACCCGGGGCAATTCAGGGAGCGATGCTCACACATCGCTCCACTGTCAAGTGTGTCAGTGAGGAATTCGGGGGGGCTGAGTAGATTCCTGCACAGAATCACACATTCGGCGTCAGCGGGCCTCCACCCGCTCCACGAGCCAGTCTGCCAGCGCCTCGGCGAGCCACTCGTGCCCGTCCACGTTCGGGTGGGCGAGGTCGCCGAGCATCGTCATCCACTCCAGTCGCCCCATCGGCTTGATCCGGGCCGCGAGGTCGGTGACCGTGACGTCACCGCGCTCCGCCGCAAGGTCGCGGACGGCCTGCGCGTAGTCGTCGAGCATCACGAAGCGGTAGCCGCCGCCGGGCAGCGTGGTGATCGGACAGATCGCAGCGTTGCCGCCGGTGACCCGCGCGATGCGGTCGATGTAGTCGCTCAGCGCCCACGAGTAGAACCGCGCCGGGTAGGTGCCCGACTTGTCATTGTAACCGATCGCGATCGTGACGAGGTCCGGCTCGACGCCGTCGAAATCGCGTCCTGCCCATGCGCGGGCGTCGGGCAGGCGCGCGCCACCGACCGCGCGGGAGTAGCACTCGATCTCATCGTAGCCGAATCGCTCCCGCAGCTTCTCGCCCAGCAACACCGCGTAACGCTGCGTGTCGCGGTCGGGCAGGCCGGTGCCCGCAGTGATCGAGTCGCCCATGCACTGGATGCTCACCGGCTCTCGGTCACGCAGGAGTCGCAGCACCTCCTCCAGCGGCCGTGGCGCAGGTGCGGGCGGCGGCTCGGGCGCGTCCGCGATCAGCCGGACTTCTGCAAGCTCGAAGAGGTGTTCCGGCATCGGCCCGTTGTTCCACGTCAGGTGCCACCGGTCGCCCAGTTGCATCGTGACGAAGCCGCTCGGGGGAAGCATCCCCGGCGAGCCGATGGGGTAGACCGGGGCCGCGCCCACCATCTCGCTGAAGTGCACCCGCACCTCGTGCCAGTCGTCGTCCGCGAGTGGGAAATGGACGAGGTACATGTGCGCTCGATCCCCGAAACCCACGCGGCTCCAGTGCTCCGAGCCATCCCCGCGGATGGTCAGGGAGATGCCGTTGCACGAGTCCCACGCCTCGTTTTCGGCAAGCAGCGCCGGGTCGAGCGGGATCGAGACCGTCGCGCCGGTGCCCGCCGGGTTGCGGAACGTCACTGCGCCGTCGCCGATCGCGCACTCCGCGTCGCGAACCACGCTGAAGCCGCGGCGGGCCTCGATGGCCTCAGCGTCGCTGAAGTCCTCGATGACGTAGGACTGCGCCCACGCGAGCGCGCAGGTCAGCAACACGGAGACGATGGCGATGGACCGATTCACGGACGATGACCTCCTCAACTTCGCCGGCGCACGTCAACGAGCATCTCCTCGAGCAGCGCCTCCTGCCTCTCGATACTTCGGGTGATGCGGCCGAGGTAGCCGAAAAGCAACCACAGGGCGGTCCCGACCAGCACTATCGGCACCAGCGGGATCACGAACGGGACGAACGGGAATGCGTCCTCGAGCATCCGATCAAGCATGCTGTCGAAGTCTTCGCAGCAGCTTTTGACTTCCTGGTCCTGGTCCTCCATCGGAGGTCCTCCTTGAGTGCGGCGTCGATCTGGTTCCCGCGAGGACTTCGCTGCGGAAGTGCGAAGGTCCTGCCCGCTGGAGGTCGGTTGGGGGCGAAGGGGGAATACGCCTCTGCGGCATTCGCCGCCCGGGGCGCCTGGAGCTGACGCCCCGGGCGTTTCCCCCACAGGAAGGGGCTGAGAGCTGTAGCGAAGGAAGCCACCCAAACGAACACTCCCGACGTAAGCATCGGTGAGCCCGGACGCACCGGTGTCACCACGCGAGCGATCATCATCGCCATGGTGCTGGTGGTAGGCTTCACCGTGGCGGGCTGCTTCTCGGTGATGCTGCGCTATGAGATCATCGGCACCGGCTATCTCCCGCGCGGCGCGGTGGCGCTTCTGCTCGCGCTCATCGGCGTCAACAGCGCCCTCCGCGGGCTCAAGCGCCTCGGAATCAGGCCGCTCTCGGCTGAGGAGCTTCTGCTGATCTTCCTGCTTCTGATGATCGTCGGGGCCATCGCGGGGCAGGAGTTCGCCCAGCACTTCTACCTGAATCTGATCGGCATGGCGTACTACTCGACCCCCGACATCGCGCCGCCGGAGCTGTTCCTCCACGACCTCGACCCGCTGCTGCTCCCTACCGATGACCCGAACGGTCCGGTGGCCAGATGGGCGCATGAGGGCCTGCCTCCGGGCAGGAGCATCCCGTGGCAGGCGTGGATCGTCCCGCTGGCGGTCTGGACACCGTTCTTCCTCGCGGTCTACTTCATGGTGCTGTGCTTCGCCGCCACTCTGGCGCATCGCTGGGAGGACGAGGAGAAGCTGCTCTACCCGCTGGTCGAGGTGCCGGTCGAGACGGTCAAGGGCGAACCGGAGGGCACCGCCCAACTACTGCGCTCGCCGATGATGTGGATAGCGTTCTCAATCCCGTGCATCCTCTACACCATGAAGGGTCTGCACGGCTACTGGCCCGCGATCCCCTTCCTCGAACTCGACCAGCGCCTGCAGACTCGCTTCTCCGGCCCGATGTCCGCCTTCAACGGCACACTGCTGTTCGTGCGCTTCGATATGATCGGCATCGCCTACCTGCTCTCCGGCGAAGTCGGCTTCTCGCTCTGGTTCTTCTGGCTCCTGCGCCGCCTCCAGCAGGCCCTCCGCATCGGCGTCGGCGTCACGCACGCCCATCACCAGTTCTTCCGGATGCAGACGGTCGGGGGCTTCCTGCTGCTCGGCGTCGCCCTGCTCTACTCCGCCCGCGATCACATCGCCCGGGCCGTCGGCGTCGCCGCGGGAACCATCCACCGCAAACCATCGGCCGCGGATGCCGATGAGCCCTACCGGCTGTCGGTGCTGGGCATGGTGGGCGCGTTCGGATTCATCGTGTGGTGGGGCAGCTACTTCGGGATGGACACGCTCTGGCCGGTGGTGCAGTTCGTCTTCTTCCCGCTCGTGGGCATGGTCGTCGCCCGCGTCATCTGTGAGGCCGGGATGCTGATCTACAGCGCCCCCCTCGGCGGATACATCGCCGGGTTCAATGAGGCGCTGTTCGATCTCTTCGGCGTCGAGCGGATCGGCCCGAAGAACGTCACGATGATGACGATGACAAGCTGGGTGCAGACGCGCTCAACTGCCACCCAGAACATGGCCGCCGTCTTCATGGGGTACCGGATCGGCTCGCAGATGGGCGCGCCGCGCCGCACGGTGATGATCCTCTCGATCGTCGCCGTCGCCCTCGCGATCGTCGCCTGCCACATCACCATCCCCTACATCATCTACACCTGGGGCGTGCCCAAGCTCGCCGACTGGCCGAGCAAGGCCGGACTCAACACCACGCGCGGGGTCGCCCGGCTGCTTCAATCACCAACCACGCTCGGTGGCGAGGACTGGCTGGGACTGTCGCTCGGCGCCGCCACCACCTGGGCGCTCTTCGCCCTCCGGCGGCGCTTTATCTGGTGGCCGCTGCATCCGCTGGGCTTCGTCACCTGGCTGGGCTGGCCGATCGACCGCTACTGGACGTCGATCTTCATCGGTTGGCTGGTCAAGACATCCGTCACGAGGGTCTTCGGATTCCGCGGCTTCCGAAAGCTCAGGCCGCTGGCACTGGGGCTCGTACTCGGCATGAACGTGGTCTTCACCATCTGGGTGATCATCCACCTGATCTGGGCCAACCCGTTCCCGATCATGGTGGACTGACGTCCGCGAGCGGTCGCGGAGGTACGTCACGACAGTACAGATAGTACAGGGAGCTGATCCCGATGGCGAACCTGGCGATCAACGGAGGACCGAAGACCGTCACGAAAGACCCCGGCGAGATCTTCGTGCATCCGGTCATCGACCGGCGCGACGAGAAAGCTCTCCTCGACATGCTCCACAGCCGCCAGATGTCGTCGATCGAGCCGTCGCTGGCCCTTGAGGAGCAGTACGCGAAGTGGCAGGGCACGGAGTACGCGCTCGCGCACAACACCGGCACCGCGGCGCTCTACGGCGCGCTGTGGGGCCTCGGCGTGGGGGAGGGCGACGAGGTCATCTGTCCGACCGTCACCTACTGGGCCTCGGCGGTCCCGGTGCTGAGCCTGCGCGGCTCGGTGGTCTTCGCCGACATCGAGCCCGACACGCTCTGCATCGACCCCGATGACGCCCGCCGGAAGATCACCGACCGCACGAAGGCGATCGTCGCCGTCCACCTCTCCGGTCACCCCGCCGACATGGACCGGCTGATGGCCGTCTCCGAGGAGACCGGCGTCCCGGTCGTAGAGGACGTCTCACACGCGCACGGCGCGCTCTACAGGGGCCGACTGCTCGGCTCCATCGGCCACGTCTCGGCGATGTCGCTGATGACCGGGAAAGCCCTCCCGACCAGCGAAGGCGGGATGCTCTGCACCAACGACCGGGAGGTCTACGAACGCGCCATCGTCTTCGGCCACTACGGCCGCATCGCGAAGTACTGTGAGATCGAGGAATACAGGGCGATGGCCGGGCTTGCCGTGGGCGGGCACAAGTTCCGCATGAACGGCTTCTCCGCCGCGATGGCGCAGGTGCAGCTTGGAAAGTTCCCGGGCATCCTCGAGGACAAGAAGCGTTCGTCCGAGCTGTGGTGGAGTCTGCTCGAGGACGTGCCGGGGATCGTCCCGCACTTCCCGAAGTGGGAGGACTCGACCCTCGGCGGCTGGTACGCCCCGCGCGGGATCTATGACCCGGACGAGGCGCCCGACAACCTGCCACTGAAAGCCTTCGCCCGGGCGGTCAAAGCCGAGGGCTCCGTCTGTCACCCCGGCGGCTACCACCTGCTGCACCGCCACCCGGTCTTCAATGACCTCGCGGTCTACGGTGAGGCCAAACCCACCTGCATCCGCTTCGCCGACCGGGATCTGCGCATGGCCGACGAGGACCTGCCGACCGCCACGAGGATGTTCTCGCGCGTGTACAGCGTCCCGCGCTTCAGCTACTTCGACGCGGAGTACATCACCCAATGCGCCGAGGCCTATCGCCGGGTCATGGAGCACGCCGATGAGGTCCCGATCGAGGAGGACGACTACACGGAGAAGGGCCTCGGATCGGCGGGGATGAGCAGGGGATAAGACCGTCTCGTCTCCCGGCGGCGGCGGCCTTCGGCTCACTCTACTCCGAGGAATCCTCGGAGTAGCGCCCGCCTCTCTCCCGGTCGTGGCGATCAGGGCGCTCGTCCCTGAGCGCCTCCTCATGCTCCTCCATCTTCTCCACCGCCTGGCGGAACTGCACGTCACAGAGCATCTCGTAGATGCCCCCGGCCGTCGCCAGTTCCGCGTGCGTGCCCCGCTCAACGACCTCGCCGTAGTCCAGCACGAGTATCTCGTCCGCGTTCATAACCGTTGAGAGACGGTGCGCGATGGTGAACGTGGTCCGACCCTCCATCAGATACTCCAGCGCCTCCTGGATCGCCTGCTCGGACTCTGAATCCAGCGCCGAGGTGGCCTCGTCGAGGATCAGGATGCGCGGGTTGCGCAGGATCGCCCGGGCGATCGAGATGCGCTGTCGCTGACCTCCCGAGAGTCGCGTGCCGCGCTCCCCCACGCGCGTCTCGTAGCCGTCGGGGAACTCCGTGATGAACTCGTGCGCGTTGGCGGCGATCGCCGCCTGCACGACCTCATTGTCGGGGGCCTCCGGTCGCCCGTACTTGATGTTATCGCGCAGCGTCCCGGCGAAGAGGAAGCTGTCCTGCATGACCATCCCGATCTGCTTGCGAAGGCTCGTGACCTGCAGATCGCGCAGATCCTTGCCGTCGAGCAGGATGCGACCGCGCGTGGGGTCGTAGAAGCGCGGGATGAGGTTGATCAGGGTCGATTTTCCGCTGCCCGAACGCCCCACCAGCGCCGTGACGGTGCCAGGCTGCGCGGTGAACGTCACATCCGTGAGCACCTGCTCGCTGGGGTCGTACGAGAAGCAGACGTGGTCGAACTCGACCTCGCCGCTGCAGTCTCTCAGGATGATGGGGTTGCGCCGCTCCTGGATGTCCGGCGCCGTGTCGAACAGCTCGAAGATCCGCTCGATCGCCGCCATCGCGACCTGGATCTGGTCGTTGATCGTGACGAGCTGGATGATCGGGGCATAAAGCATCCCCATGTACGCGTTGAACTGGATCAGCTCGCCGTAGGACATCCGGCCTGCGAAGAGGATCTCGCGGCCGCCGATGTAGATGACGATGACGCTGGCCATCCCGGTGAGGAACGTCGAGATCACGCCGAGAAACGTCCGGGCGCGACCGGCCTTGATGTTCAACTCGATGATCTCCCGGATCTCATGCACGAAGCGTCGCGCCTCGGAGCGCTCGCGCGTGAACGCTTTGATGACACGGATGCCGGAGATGGCGTCGTTGAGTTGGCCGGAGACCGCGGAGAACTGCTCGCGGGCCTCGCGTGACGCGTGACGGATCTGCGGTCGCCAGATCAGGAAGTTGACGACATAAAGCGGCAGCACCGCGACGGCGATCAGCGCAAGTCGCCAGTTGATCGTGAAGACCAGGACGAAGACGAACAGGATCGTCGTCGAATTGGTGATGATGTTGACAAGGTTGCCCGTGAGGGTCTGCTGCACGGCGTTGACGTCGTAAAGAATGCGGGTCATGATGCGGCCCGTCGAGCGGCTCTCGAAATACCGCATCGACAGGCGCTGAAGGTGTCGGTAGAGCTGCTGGCGAATGTCGAACACGACTCTGTTACCGATGACCACCATGATCATCTGGCGAACGTACTCAACGAGCGCGATCGACAGGCGGATGCCCAGCAGCGCTCCGCAGACGACCAGCACGAGCGCCCAGAGTTCATCCTGAATCGATATCTGCGCGGCGGCGTCAAGCGTGTGATAGTTGGACAGTTGGCTGTCCACCAGCAGGCGCGTGAGGTACGGCGGCACCATCCCCATCCCCGTGGTGACGAACACCAGCGCGATGGCCAGGACGATGCCTGCCCGGTAGCGCATTGCGAACTGCAGCAATCTGAGGAAGAGATCCATGTAAGCGAAGCTGCCTCGGGCAACGACCTTCGACCGTCTCGACGGGCAATGTACCCTGCCGCACCCCGAATGTCAAACGGCAGCGGCGAAGACAGGCGCAGGCGGCGACGTCGGCCGCGGCATCGATGAGATGGTTGCTCGACCCGCCGCACCAACGCGAACAGGCGCGCAGCCAGGACCGCGACGCAGGGAGGCCGATCCATGTCGGAGCAGCGAACGTACGACAGGTCGATGGAGTTGTACCGCCGGGCAATCGAACTGATCCCCGGCGGATCTCAGACCAACAGCAAGCGCCCGACCGCATACGCGCCCGGCGCGTACCCGGTCTACGCGCAGAACGCCGACGGCGCGCGCATCCAGGACGTCGATGGCAACTGGTACATCGACTACGTCCTCGGCCTCGGGCCGATCACCCTCGGATACTGCTACCCGGAGGTTGACGACGCCATCCGCCGACAGCTCGAGAAGGGCATCGTCTACGGGATGCTCAGCCCGCTGGAGATCGAGGTGGCGGAGGCCGTGCGCGAGATGGTCCCGTGCGCGGAGATGATGCGCTTCCTCAAGGGCGGCGCGGAAGTCACCACCGCCGCCGCGAGGATCGCCCGGAAGTACACCGGCCGCGAGATCATACTCAACTCCGGCTACCGCGGATGGGCCGACGGCTGGGCCGCGCAGACCACCGGGATGGAGGGCGGCGTCCCCAACTGCCTCGGCGACGTCGTGCACAGCTTCCCGCGGGACCTCGACGCGCTGCAGGCCCTGCTCGAGGAGCACGCCGGCAACGTGGCGATGGTCTCGATCGACCCGGCGACCGGCGGCGCGCGCGTGCCCGACGGCTACCATCAGGGCGTGCGCGACCTCTGCGACGAGCATGACGTCCTGCTGATGTACGACGAGATCGTCACCGGCTTCCGCATGGCCGCGGGCGGGGGGCAGGAGTACTTCGGCGTCACCCCCGACCTCGCGTGCTTCGCAAAGGGCATCGCGAACGGGATGCCGCTCGGCGTCGTCTGCGGCCGCGCGGAGGTCATGCAGACGGCCATCGATGATGTCATCATATCAGTGACCTACGGTGGCGAGGCGCTCTCGCTGGCCGCCGCGAACGCCTCGATGCGCGTGATCCGCGAGGAGCCGGTCATCGAGACGATCTGGGAGACCGGCCGCACGCTCATGGCGGGCTTCGAGGAACTCGGCGAGAAGCGCGGCGTCCCCCTGCACTGCCACGGCTACGAGCCGATGAGCAGCCAGACGATCGACTACGAGGACCGGGAGCTTTCGCGCGACGCATGGACGCTACTGCTGCAGGAGATGGCGCAGCGTGGCGTCACGATGCGGCGAGGCGGACTGCTCTTCATCACGTACTCGCACGGCGAGGCGGAGGTCGAGGAGACGCTCGCCGCGCTCGATGGGAGCCTCGCGGTCATCGCCGAGGCCGTGGACGAGGGAACGGTCGCGGACCGGCTGCGTGTTGAGGAAGTCAGGGAGAGCTTCCGCACGTTCACGTAACCCGCGAGGGATCGGGTGTGTGGGCCGGGGTCGGAGCTCAGGTCGCGCCCGCTCCGCTCGCGAGAACTGACCGCGGTGCGCGCGGCGGCCCTTCCACGGGGTTCGGCGGCGTGTGCGGGGACACCCACGGGGTATCGCGCGCCTGAGACCGTGGCCGGGCCGCGCAAACGGAGCGGGCACGATCTGCGCAAGTGCACAGGCGGACGGGG
>JBMNNW010000119.1:0-14826 GCA_050942735.1 Armatimonadota bacterium | reverse complement strand
TTCCTCCTACCCCCCGAATCCCGGCGGCAGCGCATCCACCGGCGGGTTCGCACCGACACGCTTAAGCGTCAGCCTCGCCCCGGCGGGCCCGAGAATCTTGACTCCGGCGAACGTCACAAGCCCGTGCTCGTCCGCCGTCAGCACGCGGCTGCCCACACTGCCCTTGCAGACGAAGCAGTACACATCCGCATCAACCTTCTCGCCGGGCTCAAGAATGAAGTTCTGCGCTCGGCGGGGAGTGACATCCACCCGAAGCGGAAGCGCCGTGTCCTCGAGATACCACGTGACCGTCACCGCCCAGCGATCGCTCTCATCGACGACCTCGTCCCAGTCGAGGCCGCGGTTGATGTACCCCTCTGGATCGCCGTCGGCCGCATCTCCGTCACCGGGATCGTCGTCAGCGCTGCAATTGCTGAACGCCGGGTAGCTCCTGTCCAGTGCGAAGCGGTGCATCCACTCAAAGCCCATGCGCTCTCTAATGTCCGCCGGGAGTAGCCCGCGCGTGCCTCCATGATCGCCCTCGTTCCACGCCGCGATCAGCCCATGGCGCCCCTCCTGCATCGCCTCATAGAAGGGCGGCGTCATCCACCACGGGATCGAGCCGTCATTGCGCCCATTGGCCATGATCACGAAGGGCAGCCCGTCCGCCTCGTGCTGCCGCGCGAAGCGGGTCGAGTCGAGCCACTCGCGCACCGTCACCCCGCGGTCGGTCGGCAGGTCGAGCGATCCCATCACATCGGAGATGCGCCGCTCACTGTCCCCGCCCTCGCCCGCGGCATACGTGGTGATTCCCACCAGCGGCGCGATGGCGGCGAAGACTTCCGGGTTTCGGAGGCCGATGTTGAAGCTCGCGCACCCGCCCATCGAACTGCCCGAAGCATAGGTTCGCGCCGGATCGGTGCCGAAGTGCTGCTGCACCCAGTCCACGATCCACAGCACGCGCCGCTCGCCGAACATCTCACAGACGCCCTCATCCATCAGGGCGGGATCGTAGATTCGGTTGTTGTATCCCGACCAGAAGCTGTGCACCGCCGGCGTCAGCTGCTGGCAGGGGTCGTTGCCCTCCGGGAACATCCGGTCGATCCAGTGCTGATCGGTGGGAGCCACGCGAACGCTCTCGCCGACCACGTTTGCCCCGAACTTGAAGGGCAGACTCTCCCGCCACCCGAGTTCGCCCGGTCCGAAGACAAGCCAGTCCATCCCGCCGCGTCCGGTCTTCGCGTGCAGCGAGAGGTCCAGCGGCATATCCCGTCCTGCGCCGGGTGCGGGCTTCGCGGCCGGATCGCCCTGCCAGATCGGCTCAATCGGCGCGACCGCGCCGTTGATCGGCTCGGTAAGCGCGTTGACGCCGGGAACGACCGGCCCGATCTCCCCCATCGCACCCTCGGGCCAACTCGCCACCGCATAGAACCGCGGGCCGGCGGTCGCCTCGGTGACGGTGTGCACGAAGAGCCCATCACCCGGCTTCAGACGCTCCCCGCCCTCCTCGATGATCCACCCGTCGATGACGACGTCACGCTGGCCCTCCGGAAGCGCCTCCAGCGGCTTGCCGTACGTCAGCGGGTTGAGCCACCAGTCGGTGGAGGAGCCGGGCAGCATGTAATCCCCCAGCACCTCGGCCTCCCCCGCGTTCGCATCCGTGATCGGCGCACCTGAGCCGAGGACACGGAGGCGGACGCCCTCCAGCCCTTCCGGCTCGTCCCACTGCAGGAAGACCTGCCCTGCCCGATAGAAGCCGCGCAGGTTCGTGCAGTCGGGCGCCTGCGCAGCCGCGAGGCCCGTAAGCGTCATGATCGCCAGCACCACCAGTACTGCGGAAAACGTCCTCATTCTCAGATCTCCTTACCCCCGCCGGTGAGACAGTAGTGCAACATTCGGCGTCCGCCCGCCCGTTCCTGCACAGAGGCTCTGGCGGAGGACGAATCGCGCCCGGAGGCGAATACGAGTTCGACGAACATAGTCTCTGAAGCAGGGAGGCGGCGAAGTATGCTGCCGTGGATAGTCGCTGCCGCGATTCTCGGCGCCGGTGGCCCGCCCGGAGAGATCACCGTCGAGAACGCGGGCCTGAAGGCCACCATGGGCCACGCCAACGCGTGGACGATCATGACGATCGAGTGCGACGGGATGCCGGTGACGGTCAACTCGGGCGGACAGGGCGCCGTCGTGAACCCGCACGACGTCGGCTGGACCGGCGGAGCGATGGGCGGTAACACCGAGCAGGTGCGCTCGCTGACGATCAACGGGGAGCCCTGCGAGGCCGCTCCGCCCGAGGCGCTGACCGCCGACGTGACGATCGTGAAGAACTCAGTGCTCTCGACCATCGAGCACACCTCCACGACGTTCTTCGAGGACGGCCTGCTCCGTCAGACCAATGAGTTCGCATTCACTGAGGATATCAACCTCAGCGCGTTCTACCCGTTCATCTACTCTTTCTCTCCGGAGTTCACAGACTGGCTGGCGATCCGCGAGCAGGGCGACGCGACCGCCGGGGAGTTCATCGGTGACGGCGGACACCGTATCAACGCCGAGGTCCCGGCCTTTGCGCTCTTCAACGAGGGCGAGGGCCGTGGCGTCGTGGTCTACCTGCAGCAATCGCCGGGAGGCGCCGTAACGCTCTGGGATCAGACCGGCTACCGCAAGTTCTGGGTGCAGCCCGCGCGCGGAACCATCGAGGCGGGCAGCGAGTTCTCGGGCACCATGCTGCTGCGGTGTTTCGAGGGCGGCGATGACTGGCGGGCCACGGCCACGGGCGTCGCGACGGAGCTGCAGGAGAGGTACCCGATCTCGCGGGCCCACGCGCGGCAAAACCGGCTCTACGACGAGGGCGTTCCGGAGACGGGCTTCCTGACGGTGACGACGGAGAATCTCACGGTGAAGTTCGAGGCGCCGAGCGCATGGACGATCGATGAGATTCACTGGGGTGAGTTCATGGTCGCCGGGCCGACCGGCCACTTCGGGACGGTGCTGATCCCCGACGTCGAGGGCGGCAAGTGGATCGGCACCGGTCACACTGAGGGCGGTCGTGAGATCGTCCACAGACTGAGCCTCACCGTCGATGGCGATGAGCGACCGGTGCAGACCGGCGTGACGGTCTCCGGACAGGAGGTGCGGCTTCTCAAGAAGTCCACCATCCACAGGTTCGACGCCGAACACACCGTGACTGTCAGTGGCTCGGAGATCGTTGAGCGGGCTTTGCTGCGGGCGACCGAAGACCACGATCTGAGGCTCATGTATCTCTTCATGCACTGCATAGAGCCGGCGACGAAGACGTGGATCGCTCAGTTGCCCGACGGCTCATTCGAGGAGGGAACATTCGAGGACGACACCCGCATGAAGCTGTCGAAGGACGCTCGCTGGGCCGCCCAATGGTTCCCGGAGCAGCAGCTGAGCGTGCTGCTCTACCTCACGAGCATCCCCGAGCCCGACAGCAGCATGGTGATGATGTGGGATCAGCCGCGCTATCACAAGTTCTACGCCCAGCACAATCGCGGCCTGTCGCTTGCGCAGGGCGACGTTGTCGATCACACGCTGGTCTTCACGGTCGTCGAAGGTGAGACCGGCGACTGGGCGGCGACGAAGGCCCGGGCGGAGGAGCTTCGGGAAGCCTACCCGCCGGTGGACACCGGGGACGCGGGTCAGCGAGGGATGACCGATGAATGACAGGAAGACCGCCGCAGTACTCGGAGGGGGTGCGGGGGCGCGAGCCGCGGCGGCCGAACTGGCGCTCGCAGGCTGGTCCGTGCGCCTGTGGGATCTGCCGCAGTTCCTCGGCGAGGTCGAGGACCTGCTTGCCGACCATCACCTGCAGGTAAACGGGCTCTCCGAGGGCCGGGTCGAGCTTGACGCGGTCACCGACGACATCCGCGACGCCTGCGCGGGCGCGTCGCTGATTCTCATCGTCGCGCAGTCCGCGGGCCACCGGCCGATCGCCGAGGAGCTTGCGCGGACGGTCACCTCCGACCAGGCCATCGTCGTCATGCCCGGCGGCTCCGGCGGCGCGCTGGAGGTTCGAGCCGTCATCGCCGAGCAGAGCGCCCTCGGCGGCGCTCCCACCGTCGCGGAGACCTCGACGCTGCCCTTCGCCGCGCGCAGCCACGGGCAGCGCGGGGTGACGATCCGCCACCGTGTCGAGCTGGTGAAGCTCGCGGCGATCCCGTCGAACGAGACGCGACGGATCGCCCGGATGCTGCGTCCGGTCTTCCCCGGCATCCGCGAGGGGAAGAACGTGCTGGAGACGAGCCTGAGCAACGGCAACCCGGTGATTCACCCGCCGGTGATGCTGCTCAACGCCGCCTTCATCGAGCGCGTCGAGGGCGGCTGGGAGTTCTACGAGGACGGCGTCACTCCGGCGGTCGCGCGGATGATCGAGGCCCTCGACGAGGAGCGACTCGCGCTCGGAAGGGCGATGGGCCTGGAGCTGCTCACCGAGCCGGAGATGTCCGTCCGACAGGGATACTCGAAGGTCCCCGACTATCTCATCGCCTACCGCGACGGCCCCGGATTCCAGCAACTCGGCGGGCCGGAGTCGCTGCAGCATCGCTACCTCACCGAGGACGTCGCCTACGCGATGGTCACGTGGCTGGAACTTGGCGCGGTCTTCGGCGTCGAACTCCCGACGATGGAGGCGGTCCTGCGCATCGCCTCGGAGGTCCTCGACGAGGACTTTCACGGGCAGTCGGTCAGAGGACTTGAGGCGCTCGGCCTCGCCGGCATGAGCGCGCAGCAGGTCCTGCAGTTCTGTGAGACCGGAGCGTCATGAGCCCGTCGGGCGCGCTGCGTCGGCGCGGTTGCGGCCCGGGGCCCGCGACAATCTGAGAGGCGACTACCACACACCGGAGGTGCCAGCCATGTCGCGCGCAGTAGTCTCGTTCATGCTGGTCGCGCTGACCGCGGCGTTCGTTCCCGCCCAGCCGCGGGCCGAGGCGCAGATGGACTTCGATCGCGTCGCACGGGAGCAGCAGGTCCAGCAGCGGGTGGAGGCGCTCGTCGAGATGGGCATCGAGCGGGAGGCGGCCCTTTTCCTGACACTGCTTGGCGAGTCGGGCATGGAGCCGTCGCAGATCGTGCTCATGATGATGATGGCCGAGCACGGCGGTCAGGAGATGCTGCCGCTGATGCTCATGAACCGCGGCCCAGGCCAGGCTGCGCCGCCGGCCGTCATCGACCGCGGCGAGGAACTGCTGATCGTCGAGGGCGGAACGCTCTACGTCGTCGATATGACGACCAACGAGGTGAAGTCGAAGCTCAAGTACGCGACGCCCGAGCGATTCGAAGACACCGCCATCTTTCCACTGCTCGTTCCGATGATGGCCGGAGGCCGCGACCACAGTCAGCAGGACACCTGCCTGAGCAACCTCAAGCAGATCGGCCTTGCGTTCATGCTGCATGCGCAGGATGACGGCGTGGTCCCGGAGGACAACTGGGTGGCGAGTATCATGCATTACACCAACAACGCCCAGGTGTTCACCTGCCCCTCGCGGCCGAACCTTCCGGTCGGCTACGCGCTCAATGAGAAGCTGATCGGCGTGGACCTCAACGCGCTCACCCGCCGCGCCGAGGTCCCGCTGCTCTTCGAGAGCAACATCGGTGGCGACGCCCCGGTTGGCGGCCCCGCCGACGTTCCGGAGGAGGGCGTGCACAACGGCGGGATCGGTGTGCTCTTCGCCGACGGGCACGCGCAGTGGCTGCCGGTCGAGGCCGCCATCGACCGGCTCACACGGCCGCTGGATTAGCGCCGGTCAGGACTCGTCGTTGAAGTACCCTTCCGTCTCGCGGCCGCCGACGCGCTCGACGGTGAACTTCATCGCGACCTCCCAGCCGTTGACCGCCTGCGGCAGCAGCCATTGCAGCGGGACGGTCGAGACGACGTAGTCGCTCTCCTCGACGGCGACGCCGAACATCATCGTGGCGCCGCGCAGGTCCGGCAGCGGCGCCACGTAGACGTCCTCCCCGGCCGCCTCCACACCGGCGGTCTCTTCGAGTACCTCCTCCACCTGGTGATACTCGAACTGTCGGGCCATCTGCCCCTCTGCCTCGAGCCCATCTTCATCGAGCCAGCCCTTCAGCGGCTCCCAACCTTTCCACGAGACGCGACGCGGGGGGGTGTGTTGCTCGTCGTCCCTGACTTCGTACACGTAGAACTGAACACTCACGAGTGTCCGCCTCCTCCTGGCGTACGCACATGTGGTCGGTAGCGTCGGTTGTCCGGCCAGGCGGTTGCGCGCATCAGGGCGCGCGCTATGAGGTAGGCTACCCAACTTCTCCGCCGGGGAAACCGCCGTCGCGCGCTGCTTCGCCACACTCCACCGGCGCTCCTCCCACGGCGAGCATGGGCGCCGATCCGCCGGTGTGGGAGGCCTCGAGCTCCCCTGAGGCGAACCTGAGCGTGCAGGACAATCCGCCGGGTCGGCGCCCGGTGGTCGATGAGCCGCACCCGGTGGGAGGGCTGACGATGAGCGACGACCGGCACTGGATCGCACAGCGAGCCGAGGACCTGACTGACGACCTGACGGGCTGGCGAAGGCATCTGCACAGGAACCCCGAGCCGAGCATGCAGGAGCATCAGACGGCGGCGTTCGTGGCGGAGAAGCTGCGTGAGATGGGCGTCGAGCAGATCGAGGAGGGCGTCGGCGAGACCGGCGTGGTCGCAATCCTCCGGGGCACGGGCGAACGTTGCGTAGCCCTCCGCGCCGACATGGACGCGCTGGAACTCACCGAGGACACCGGCGCCGACTACGCCTCGACGATCGACGGGATGATGCACGCGTGCGGACATGACGTGCACACGGCCTGCCTGCTCGGCGCGGCGGCGATTCTCCACGGGATGGGAGACGGCCTGCCGGGGGTCGTCAAGCTCATCTTCCAGCCCGGCGAGGAGGGCGCGGCGGGAGCGCTCCGCATGATCGAGGACGGCTGTCTGCGCGATCCCGAGCCGGAGGCCATCCTCGCCGCCCACGTCAACACGGGGCTTGAGCAGGGGAGAATCGGCCTGACGCGCGGCTTCGTCACCGCGCAGAGCGACTCGGTGGACATGACGATCATCGGCGAGTCATCGCACGCCGCGCGGCCGCATCAGGGCGTGGACGCGATCTCCCTCGCGGCTCAGGCGATCACCGCCACCCAACACTTCGTGGCGCGGTGCACCGACCCGTTGCACCGCAAGGTCGTCACCTTCGGGACCATCGAGGGCGGTCGGAGGCGCAATATCGTCGCCGACAGCGTCCGGATCACGGGCACGATCCGCAGCTACGAGGCCGCCACTCGCGAGGCCATCGTGGACTTTCTCGGCAACCGGCTGCGCACGATCATCGCCGAACTGGGCGGGCGCCTTGAGATCACCATCGAGGAGGGCTATCCGTCGCTGTGGAATGAGGACTGGGTGGTTGACTGCGCGGCGCAGGCTGCCCGCGAGGTGCTCGGCGACGAGGCCGTTGAGGAGATGCCCGACCCGACGATGGGTGCGGAGGATTTCGCGTTCTTCCAGCACGTGGGGCAGCTTCCCGCGGCGATGCTGCGCCTCGGGGCGCGGCATGAGGCGTCGGGGCTGGTGCATCCGGTCCACACGACGCGTTTTGACTGCAACGACGCCGTGGTGGTGCCCACCGGCGCCGCCGTCTACGCGAACGCGGCACTGAAGCTGCTGGAGCGGTGAGGCAGCGTCGGCGCAGTGCAGTGCTCTGGTGGAGTAGGGCGGAGGTCCCGGCGACGGATCGCTCAGTCCGGCCGCTCCAGCATCTCCACGCCCTCTTCGCTCACATCGAGGAAGACCCCGCGGATGTCTGAGCCCGCGCCCTCCGTGTAATACACCATCAGCACCCGCCCGTCCGGCAGTTCCACCATGCTCGGGTAGCCGCCCACCACGCGGTCAACGATCTTCGGCCCCTCCCACGTCCCCCCGAGGTCGTGGCTCCAGATCACCACCGTGCTACGCTCCTCCCGCCACCGGTAGCCCGCCAGCAGCACACCCTTCGAGGTCTCCAGCAGATACGCGGCCTGCCCGGGCATCCCCAGCGCCTCGGGCTGCATCCACGTCACGCCACCATCGTGGCTCTCCGACCAGTGCATCCCCGGCCGGATCAGCATGTATATCCGCCCGTCGCTCAGCGGCTCGATCGTGGGCTCCTGAAAGGGCACCTCATCCCGCGGCGTCAGCACCGCGATCTCCGGCCAGCTCTCTCCCCCGTCGGTTGAGCGCAGAACCGCACACGGCCGGATCGTCTCCCCGTCCTCCGTCACGTGGGAGCCGTACACCGGCAGAAGCAGCGTCCCGTCATCCAGCTCCGTCACCGGCTCGGAGACGCCCTGCGAGCGATTCCACGGCAGCTCCACGCGCTTCGACTCACCCCACGTGACTCCACCATCGCTCGAGCGCACCGTGAACACCTCGTGCGTCGGGCGCCGCTCCCGGTCGTAGGTCATGAACGTCAGCAGCAGATCGCCGTTGCTCAGTTGCGTAATCGACGGGTCGCGATCGTCGATCGGCGTGTCCACGATCACCCGGGCCTCACTCCACGTTGCGCCCAGATCCTGCGAGCGCACCATCGCGATGAAACCGCCCCGCGGCAGGTCCTCGCGCGGGAAGGAGACGTGCCCGTAGCCCGCGTAAAAGACACACAGCAGCTCTCCGTCATCCGTCATGCACAGGTCCGGAAACGCCTCATACGCGCCCGGACCTCCGGCATCGCCGCAGACCGTGAAGAAACGCAGCGGCACGTGGGTGACCGTGAACTGCTCTTCAAGCTCCGCGGGCTCGCCCTCCACGCGCAGATCATCGAAGCTGATATTCCCCTGCCCCGCGCGCAGGCCGATCACCCCCGCGGTCAGTGTGTCGTCTTCCTCCGTGAAGAGCAGTTCGCCGTTGAGGTAGACGCGGTGCTCGCCCCCCTCCACCTCCACCCGCGCGGTGTGCCACCGCTCCTGCGCGATCTCGACGGGCCGATGTCGGCGCGGATCGACCCACCCGCTCTCATCCGTTGAGCGCACCAGCACGACCTGGGCGTTTCTGCTGTCGAAGTGCACGTAGTAGAAGTTCCGCTGATCAGTCGCCCGGTAGACGATCCCCGGCGCCTTCACTCCGCTCCCATCCGGGTGGATGAAGAAGCGCACTTCAATACTCAGATCCGAGAACGCCTGCGGCCAGAACGCGAACGCACTGTCTGCCTCCACCATCGGCTGGCGCAGCCGGCCCTCCTCAATGCGCCACGCGTCGATATCCGTCAGCCACCCCGCGAGCGCATCCGGCTCCTCGAAGTCAAACTCCAGTTGCGCCGTCGCGGGCTGCGCGATCAGCGCACAGAGCACCGTCAATCCGATTGCGGCACGTGTCATGGTCTCACCTCAGGCATGAGCCTCTCGGGATGATCGCCGAACATCCGCATCTCCCCCACCAGCCTGTGCCCCTCCACTCCGAGCCTCATATTCCTCTCTCCGCGCGGCCCCACCTGTCTCTGCCACCGATCCGTCCGGGGAAATCATCTCCAGCGCTGGAGGTGCCACCGCTCCTGAGCGGGAAACGCATCTACGGCGGCAACCGACTGCCGTGGACAGACGGGCGCACCACCCGCGCGGCGGAGTGATCGGCCGCGCCATCGACAGACGCATGATGGAGGGGACCCATCCTGGAACGACTGGGCAGCGCACTCATCATTGTGACACTGACGTGTTCGTTCGCCGCCGCACAGGAGGACGTGCCCACCGCGGACGAAGTCCGCGACGCAATGCTCCGTGCCGCGACGGCCTTCCACAGCCTCTCATACGAGGGGGCGCACGTGGACTCGTACTCAGTGGATCTGCAGTCACGCTACGACGGCCGCCACGGGACAAAGCGCGCGTTCCCCGACGATGAGCCCGACTGGGCCGAGACCGAACCTCCCACCGGCGGCTGGATCGGCCGCGCACTGCTGCGCGCCTACCGCATCACAGGCGAAGAGAGCTACCTGGAGATGGCCGAGGAGATCGGCGACGCGCTCGCGACCATCCAGACCGTCACCGGCGGATGGCCCGCCCGAGCGCGCCTCAGCCAGCCGCCGGGCTCAGGCACCCGCAGCGATCTCGACGACAACCGCAGTCAGAGTTCCGTCCGCTTCTTCGTCGAACTCGTGGACGCCGGTGCTGATGAGCGCCACCGCGAAGTCATGCAGCGGGGCCTCGACTTCCTGCTTGAGGCGCAGTACCCAAGCGGCGGCTGGCCGCAGTACTTCCCGATCCCCGAGGATCAGAACAACTACCAGCGCTATCACACCATCAATGACGCCACCATCCCGGACTGCATGCGGGCACTGATGGCCGCCTGGCACGCCTTCGGCGAGCAGGATCACCTCGATGCCGTCATCCGGGCCGCCGACTGGCTTCTCGAGGTCCGCCTTCCCGGCGCGGCGTGGGCCCAGCAGTACTACGACGACTTCGTCACCGGGCCGCTGATCCCCAACCACCCCGCGCCCGCCCGCTGGTTCGAGCCGATCGCCATCACCGCCGGAGAGACCGGCGCGGTCATCAGCGTCCTCACCGACGTCTGGCTTGAGACCGGCGACGACAAGTACATTGAGCCTTTCGACGAGGTCGTCGAGTGGTACGAGCGCTCGCAGCTTGAGGATGGCCGCTGGGCGCGTTTCTACGCGCTGCACACCAACCGCCCGCTCTACTGCACGCCCGACCGTATCATCACGTACTCCGACGAGAACCTCCGGCCGGGCTACGGCTGGAAAGGCGCGTACGGGGACCACGTCTTCCGCACCGTCGAGCGCGTGAACACCCTCGGCCGCGAGGGAATCCTTGCCGAGCGCGAGGCCGTCCCCGACGACGACCGCCTCCGCTCGCTCGCCGAGAACGCCCGCCGCGCCATCGAATCGATGGACGAGCGCGGATACTGGTCGTACGACCGCTACGTCGGCGCGGTAACCGACCACGACGACGAGCGCATCTGGGCCCGCGAGTTCGTCAGCAACATGGGTGCACTCTGCGCATATATTGAGGCGCTTCAGCAGCGCGGCGAGCTTGACGGCTGAGAGCCGTCCGCGATCGGAGGAAGAAGCGATGAGATTCGCACTGATGGTAGTCGTCGCACCACTGCTCTTCGCCTCATGTGCAGTCGCGCAGGAGGATGCGTTGCCGTCGGCTGAAGAGGTCGAGGCCGCGATCATCCGCGCCGCGACGGCATTCAACGAACTGTCCTATCACGGGGCCTATCCCTACCTGCTCTCCGGAGACCTGCAGACGCGGTACAATTGCGGGCACGGCAACCTCCAGCCCTTCCCGGATGAGACATACATGTGCATCGAGCCGCCCGGCACGCCGTGGGTCGGGCGGGCCTACCTTCGCGCGTACCGCGCCACCGGCGATGAGCGACTGCTGGCGATGGCGCAGGAGGTCGGTGACGCGCTGGCAACCACCCAGCTTGCCGTCGGTGGCTGGAGGATGCGCCAGCCGCTGAGCGATGAGTGGGCCGACAGCGACTGCGACGCGCCCGGCGCCTACCAGCGCGGAGCATTCGCCGACCTCGATGACAGCCGCAGCCAGGGCCCGGCGCTCTTCTTCGTTGAGCTGATTCGCGACGGCTCAACCTCCGAGCGCCACCGCGAGGCGATGGACAAAGCCCTCGGCATGCTGCTGGAGGCCCAGTACCCAAGCGGCGGCTGGCCGCAGATCTACCCGCCCCCCGAGAATGAGGGCGACTACCGCCGCTACCACACCCTCAACGACGCCAGCATGCCCAACACCATGCTCTCCCTGCTTGCGGCCTGGAGGTCCTTCGGTGAGCAGCGCTACCTCGACGCCGTCGTTCGAGGCGCGGACTGGCTGCTCGACGCGCGACTGCCCGGCGCCGCATGGGCACAGCAGTACTACGATGACTTCGTCACCGGCCCGCTGATCCCCAACCACCCCGCGCCCGCCCGCTGGTTCGAGCCCATCGCCATCACCGCGTCAGAGAGCGGGGCCGTCCTCAACGTGCTCACAGAGGTCTGGCTGGAGACCGGCGATGACAGGTACATCGAGCCCTTCGACGAGGTCGTCGAGTGGTACGAGCGCTCGCGCCTCGAGGACGGCCGTTGGGCTCGATTCTACGCGCTGCACACCAACCGCCCGCTCTACTGCACGCCCGACCGCATCATCACCTACTCAGACGAGAGCCTCCGCCCCGGCTACGGCTGGAAAGGCGCCTACGGCAACCGCGTGTTGGAGATCGTCGAACGCGTGAACACGCTCGGCCGTGATGGCATACTCGCCCAGAGGGAGACCGCTCCCGACGCCGAGCGCGTCGCGCAGCTCGGCGGGGCGGCCGCCGCCGCGATCGCTGCTCTTGACGAGCGCGGCCTGTGGGTCAGCGAGCGAGGCCCCGACGACGCCAATATCAGGACAGACGAATTCTTCAACCGCATGAACGCCCTGAGCGACTATCTCGAGGCGATTCATGGCGCCGAATGAGCAGAACCTCGGGCTCCCGCACGCCCAACCGGCGCCGTCTCGACATGCACCGAGACCACGGCCCGACCGTACGCGCTGCGGCAGGAATCAACCGAATCGGCGCTGCTCCCGCGGGAGGGAAACATTCGTGTCAAATGTTAAGGTTAAGCGCTTGACATCCTCGATGGTAAAGCGCTATACTTGCTCGCACGGTAGAAGCCTTTCACGCTGCTGCGCCACTACCCTGGGGTGAGTCGGTGGCAACGCTCAGCGACGTCGCTCAATCGGCAGGCGTCTCCATCACCGCAGCGTCCCTGGTGCTGAGCGACTCTGTCGGTGCCGCCCGCATCAGCGACGCAACCGCGCGACGCATACGCGAGACGGCACGAGAACTCGGCTATCACCCCAACGCCGCGGCCCGCCGTCTGGCCAGACGTAAGAGCGACCTCGTCGGCGTACTGGCGGAGACATTCTCCTACACCATCGCGCTGCGGCGCCTCGAAGCAACCATCAGAGTCCTCCTCGATAACGGCTATCAGCCACTGGTATGGGCGGCTGACTGGTCGGAAAGCAAGTGGCAGTATGCCCACGGCATCCTCGCCAGCAACAACGTCGCCGGCGCCCTGCTTCTCGGTCCCACCCACCCCACCTCAAAGATAAAGATCTCCAAGCGTTTGATGGCTTCAGGCATCCCCACCGTGAGCTTTGACGCCGGAGATGGCCTGCCCGGTGCGGGGGTCGACCGCAGAGGTTCTTTTCACGAGTTGACTCGCGCCGCAATCAGCGCAGGTCACACGAAGATCGGCTATCTCGAGCCGGGAGCGGGCAATAACGTCGATACCCTGCGAATGGACGGCGTCGAAGCGGCCATCGCAGAGGCCGACAGCGAAGTCTCTCTCGTCACTCTGCGGCCTTTCGCTGCGGCAGAACGTCGGCGACCGCCTGAGGGCTCCGCCAGAGAACTCGGGTTCCAGACCGGCCACCTTGGCGCGGATGCGTTTCTGGAGCATGACGATCCTCCGTCGGCGGTGATCTGTCACTGCGATGATGTGGCGATCGCCTTCATGCACAGAGTTCAATCCGCCGGCGTGAGAGTGCCCGACGATGTTGCCGTCTTCGGCTTCGACGGCCTCCCGGAAAGCCGGTGTACCTATCCCCCCCTGACTACCGTCGAGCAACCCGTTGATGATGTGAGTGCAAGCGCCGTTGCCAGCCTGCTTGATTTCATCAACGGTTCAGACGGGGCTTCCGAGGACTACCGCCTTTTCCCTGGATCGCTTATCATCAGGGAATCGAGCGGGGCCATTCCGGGACAGGCGTGCGCGGCGGACCAGGCGACGGACCGACGCTCCGCCAGCGGTTGCCACCCGTGACCGTGACGGGGGCGGGGCTTTGCGCTTTCGTTGGACGCATTGCTAATCTGTTGAGCTGCGAACGACCAATCAGACGCGATCAGGAGGTGCAGGGATGAGCAGGAAGCGTGGTTTCACGCTCATCGAGTTGCTGGTGGTGATTGCGATCATCGCGATTCTCGCGGCGATCCTTTTCCCCGTGTTCGCTCGGGCGCGTGAGAAAGCCCGGCAGACCAGCTGTCTGAACAACATCAAGCAGCTTTCGCTCGGCGTGCTCATGTACGCCCAGGACTATGACCAGATGCTCCCGATGTCGATCACCGGAGGGTACAACATCCCCGGATACACCAACGAGAACAGGTGCTGGTGGGGCGAGGCGGTTTTGCAGCCCTACCTGAAGAACCGGCAGATCTTCCAGTGCCCGTCCGGAGCATTCGTCGGCTCAACCTACCCCGCCTATGCGCCCAACAACAACTACTCCTGGAATCAGGGATCACTGGCGATCACCGACCTTCCGACTCCGGCGGGTAGTGCGTACTTCTGTGACGTCGCGCAGCTCAGCACCGCGGTGCTCGGCAACCTCGACCCCTCGACGTGGTTGCAGTACGAATCCGGCTACAGCCACCACAACTGGTATCCGCCACAGAATCGAACCGGAAATCTCTCAACGCCTTACTACGAGATGACCAATTCGTCCGACTACCGCCGGCGCCCCGTGCCCCGGCACAACGGCGGCCTCAACATTGGCTACCTCGACGGACACGCGAAGTGGCTCAGCATCAACCAGTTCCTCGGCCCGATGCCCAACGGTCACCCCAACGGCGACCCCAACAACGCGTGGGACCTCAAGTAGCCAGCGCCCAGGCGCACAAACGTATCATCATACAGCGAGGAGGCTGACCAATGGGCACCAAGAGAGGATTTACCCTGATCGAACTGCTGGTTGTCATCGCGATCATGTGACCGCTGAACAACCGCCCATCCACGCTGGTTTTTCCCCTCGACGGCCTCCCCGCGTTTCCGCAGTTCCGGTATTGCTCCTGTGCGCAGATGTGAAAAGTGCCGTTCCCCGCGC
>JBMNNW010000208.1:0-2594 GCA_050942735.1 Armatimonadota bacterium | reverse complement strand
GACAACGACTGCTTCCCGGCCACGCCTTTGTAGGGCGCGGACCCGTTCCGCGCCACGCCTTTGTAGGGCCGGGACCTGTGCCCGGCCACGTCTTTGCTGGGCGCGGACCTGTGCCCGGCCTCGCAGCTGGTGAAAAGATCGTCGCGCGAACGCCGGACGGCAGACACGGCAACGACAAACGGCAGGCGGGGCACAGGTCCCCGCCCTACAACGACAACGACCGCTTCCCGGCCACGCCTTTGTAGGGCGCGGACCCGTTCCGCGCCACGCAGCTGTAGGGCGCGGACCTGTGCCCGGCCACGCTTTCTGTAGGGCGCGGACCCGTGCCGCGCCACGCCGCGCCCTTGCAGGGCCGGGACCTGTGCCGCGCGACGCCGATGCCGCGCCACTCCGTCAAAGGGAGGCCCGACCCATGGAACTGCGCTTCAAGTACGGGAAGACCGAGCAGGTCGCACAGGTCGCCGATGAGCGTGTGATCGAGGAGATGCACCTGCCCTCCCGCGAGGGCGTGGACGACATCGAGGCCGCGCTCGATGAGGCGCTCGCCAACCCGATCGGCCCCGCGCTCGACGATGTCATCGAGCCGGGCGATCGCGTGGCGCTCATGACCGTGGACTTCACCCGCCCCAACCCCACCCCGATGCTCTGGCCGCTGGCTGAGCGGATCGAGAGCCTCGGCGCGGAGTACCAGATCGTCATCGGGCTGGGCAACCACCGGCCGATGACCGACGCCGAACTCGACCGCTTCATCGGCACGCACGACGTCCTCCAGCCCGACTCCCGCGGGGAGCAGTGGACGCTCGGGGAGACGTCCTTCGGCACACCGATCGAGGTCGCGCCCTTCATGCAGGAGTTCGACAGGAAGGTCGTCTGCGGCTTCATCGAGCCGAGCTACATCGCGGGCTTCTCGGGGGGCCGGAAGATGATCCTGCCGGGCGTGTCGTCCTACGAGTCGATCACCCACAACCACTTCCTGATCCTCACCGAGGGCCGGAAGCTCGGCGTGCTCGATGAGAACCCCGTTCACCGCGACATGACCGAGGCGGCGCTGGCCGTCGGCGTGGACTTCATCTGCGACGCGGTCATCAACCCTGATGATTCCTACGCCCGCATCGTCTGCGGCGACCTCGTCGAGGCGCACCGCGCGGGCGCGATGCTCTCACGGGAGATCTACGAGCACCACGTCACCGAGAAGGCCGACATCGTCATCTGCACCTCCGGCGGCTGGCCCTACGACATCGACATGGTGCAGGCGAAGAAGACGCTGGTGCCGGCGCTGGAGTGTGTGCGCGAGGGCGGCTGCGTGATCCTGCTGGGCGAGTGTGAGGACGGCTGGGGCGGCGAGGAGCCGTTCCGGACGCTTCTTGAGAGCGAGGACCCCGGCGAGATCATCGCCGAGATGCGCCGGCGGCTCGCCGACGGCGACGTCGCGTGGCACTGGGCGCCGTGCTCAACGGGCTTTCTCTTCTCCTCGGTGGTGCACGACCTGCAGGCGCAACTGATCGTGGTGTCGAAGCTTTCGGACGAGATCGAGCCGACCTTCGCCGACCCCGCCCCCGACCTGACGGCGGCGCTGGCGATGGCCGAGGAGCGGCTGGGGCCTGACGCCTCGATCATCGGCCTGCACGACGGCCGCCGGGTGATCTGCCGAAGCTGACGACGCGGCGCGGAACGGTTACGAAAGCGGCCCCGCCGATGGTGGCGGGGCCGCGATGATTCCGCGCGTACTGCGCATGTGCGGCTCAGGGGGCGAACCGCCACGGGGCGGCGACGCCGGGGGTGCTGCGCTGCAGCTCGGAGACCTGATACCACTTCGCGTGACCGTCGAGCAGACCCATGTTCCCGCCGCCGTTGTGCCTGGTCGGCAGGAGGGTCGGGTTGGTCGTGTCACGGCGGTAGAGATAGCGCGGGCCGGAAGTGCTGCTGCGGGCATTCGGGTCCTCGCTGTCGCCGAGCAGGATCGTCTCAGCGGGCTTCTCAATCTCCCCGAGCGTCGTGGAGGGGTTGTTCGAGAAACCGCCGGTGCTCGAGAGGTAGCCGAACTCCCGCCAGTTCCAGCCGTAAGAGAGGCTCCGGGCGTGCTGGCTGTTGCGGCCGCTGGGACAGACGAAGACCTGCTGGTTCTTCACGTAGGGATCCAGCGCCTGGTCCCAGACAACGGTCGTGCCGTCGCCGCGGTACCAGTGGGAGGCGACGGGAAGAGCCTCATCGTAGTCCTGGGCATACATCAGCACGCCGAGCATGATCTGCTTGACATTGCTCAAACAGCTCGTCTGCCGGGCCTTCTCGCGGGCCCGTGCGAAGACGGGAAAGAGGATCGCCGCCAGGATGGCGATGATCGCGATCACAACGAGTAGTTCGATCAGCGTAAAGCCTCGTCGGCTCATGCAACAACCTCCATTACGACTCAGAGTTTTCAAGCATGCGTCATTATCCCGATTCTGTGGCTACACGTCAACCCACGCGCCCAGCAGCATCGGTTTTAGCTGTGCAAGTTTTTTGGTGGTGGGGGAGGTACTCGTGTATAGGTTTGCGAATACTGACATGTGTGCATCGAGCGAGCCGAGCAGTGGCAGGTCGTGCTGGAGGACCGC
>JBMNNW010000117.1:0-15169 GCA_050942735.1 Armatimonadota bacterium | reverse complement strand
AAGGGACACGATGCATCTGAAGATGCGTCGCTCCGAACGGCAAAGGCAAACGATCGGCGGGGCGCGGGTCGCCGCCCTGCAGACGGCAAGGGACACGACGCATCTGAAGATGCGTCGCTCCGAACGGCAAAGGCAAACGACGGGTGGGGCGCGGGTCCCCGCCCTGCAGACGGCAAAAGACACGACGCATCTGAAGATGCGTCGCTCCGAACAAAGGCAAACGACGGGCGGGGCACGGGTCCCCGCCCTACAGATGGCAACGACGGAAAGGTGACGATGTGAAAGCATACGACGGCTACCTCTTTGACCTCGACGGAACGATCTACCTTGGCGATGAGCTGATCCCCGGCGCCGATCGGACGGTCGCCACGCTCCGCGAGCGCGGCGCGCGCGTGCAGTTCCTCTCCAACAAGCCCATCGCGCGGCGCGACAGCTACGCCACGAAACTCACGAAGCTCGGAATCCCGTGCAGCCCGGCGGACGTCGTGAACTCGCCCCTGGCCAGCGCGCGGTACCTCGCCGGCGAGCACACCGGCAAGCGCGTGATGGCGATGGGCGAGGCGCCGCTGAAGCAGGAGTTGCAGGACGCGGGCGTGGAGCTGACCGATCGCGTCGAGGAGACCGACATCGTGCTGGTCTCTTGGGACCGGGAGGTCTGCTGGGCGCAGATGGACGCCGCCCATCAGGCGCTGAGGCGGGGCGCGGGGTTCTTCGCGACGAACCCCGACACCGTCTGCCCGCTGGAGGGCGGGCGTACCGTGCCGGACTGCGGCGCGATGATCGCCTACCTCGAAGCCTCCACGGGCCGGAGGCTCGAGGTGATGATCGGCAAGCCATCGCCCATCATCACCCGGATGGCGCTGGCGGAGATCGGACTGGAGGCGGACCGGTGCCTGATGATCGGCGACAGGCTGGACACGGACATGGCGATGGGGCGGACCGCGGGCCTCGACACCGCGCTGGTGCTGACGGGGGTGACCGACCGGGCGGAACTGGAGACGTCGGATGCGCGGCCGACGTGGGTGCTGGAGTCGGTGGCCGAGATCGAGTAGCAGATGCGATGATGCCGCGGCTGGTGAATGCCGCGCCCGATGCCGAGCGCCGCAGATGTGTCGCGGAACTGGACAGATGTTCAGTTTTCTACTATACTGGGTAGTAATAAGGCGGGGTTTTCCGATGGCACGCCAGCGCACGAGGCAGAGGCCGAGGCGGGTGAGAGCGAATGAGTGACACCGAACGCAGCACAGGACGAGGCGGTGAGCCGGACCTGTCGGTCTTCAAGCTCGACAAGCACGGCATCGAGCAGGCGCTGGGGCGACTCGAGGCACAGGTGATGGAGGCCGTGTGGGACGCCGGCGAGTCTGTCTCGGTGGAGGACGTTCGGGCACGGCTCGAGGAGCAGGGCAAGGACGCTGCGTACACGACCATCATGACGACGATGAGCCGCCTGTACGAGAAGGATCTGCTTGAGCGCGAGCAGCGCGGGCGGGCGTACTACTACTGGCCGTCATTGAGCCGCAGCGAGCTTTCCGACAACGTGACACGGCGTGTGATCGACGGGTTGCTGTCAAGCTTTGCGGAGCCTGCGATCTCCTACTTCGTCGAGGCGGTAGGGGAGGAGGACCCGGACCGCCTGGACATGTTGGCGGACGTAATTGAGGAACATCGACGCCGGAAGTCCGGTCCCCGAGACCGGTGATGGCGACGGTGCTGGTGGGCACCGCGATCGTGGTCGCTACGGCTGCGGCGATGAGCCTGCTGATGGCGCTGCCCGCCGTCGCGCTGGCTGAGACAGCGGGAGACACGAATGCCGCCGGTCGGGCGAGAGCCTGGCTGGCGGCTCTGACTGTACCTCCGGTCGCCGGGATCGCTGCGGCGTTGTGGGGGCTGCTGCTTCACGCACAGGGCATCGGCGCCTCGCCGCACATCGGCGGCCTGCGCCCGCATCTGTGCATGTTGCCTCTGCGCGACGCGCCGTCCGGCGCCTTCACGCTTCGACTGCTCGCGTGGGGCACGCTCGCGCTGCTGATCGCAGCCGCCCTGCGCGTAGCCCTCGCGGCGCTGAGCAGCCATCTGCTCCGGCGAACGGTGGTGGCGAGCGGAGGGCGACTGCGCGAGGGGGCGGGCGAACTGGTGGTGGATCTCGGGAGGCCCGTGTCATTCACCGCCGGTCTGCTTCGCCCGGTGGTTGTGGTGGCGACATCGCTGGCGGCGTCGCTCGACGAGGCATCGCTGGAGGCGATTCTCGCCCACGAACGCGCCCACGCGCGGAGGCGAGACAACCTGCGCTGGCTGATCGCGGAGGGCTGTGCGGTGCTCCTCGCGCCGATGCCGACGGCGTGGTACTTCCGGGCGAAGCTGCGCGAGGCGATGGAGGAGGCCGCCGACGACGCGGCGCTGGAGGCCGGAGTGGCGGTGGAGGCGCTGAGCGTGGCGCTGCAGGTGGCGGCGCGCGCCGCCGACCGGCGCCCGCGGACGCCGACGCTGGCCTCGTTGCTGATTCCCGAGCCGGCGATGCCTGGACGGCGCGCCGCGCGGCTGACGACGCTTGATCCCGAGCGGATCCCTGAGGCGCGAGGCCGAGGTCGCCGGCGGGCGTGGGTTGCGGCGACCATCGGCGTCCTGCTGGTGGCGGTGCTGCTGGTGGCGGCGCGTCGGGCCGTCGAGGACAGCCTCTACTGCGCCGCCGAGCAGCTTCTGCAGGTGATGGGGTAGGCGACGGAATCTTCAGTTTGGGCCGGGGTGGAACCTCAGGTCCCCGCTCGCGCTGCTCGCGGCGACCTGCTCGCGCTGCTCGCGGCGACCTGCCCGCGCTGCCCGCGGGGACCTGCCCGCGCTGCCCGCGGGGACCTGCTCGCGCTGCCCGCGGCGACCCCTCCATGATGGTGTGGGCGGGCCCGCCGGGAGGCGCGAAGCGCCGGAGTGGCACCCGTGGCTGTTGTGGCCCCAACCGCCAACCGTGCCTGTTGTGTCCCCAGTCGTTAGCCGTGGCTGTTGTGTCCCCAACCGCCAACCGTGGCTGTTGTGTCCCCGGTCGTTAGCCGTGGCTGTTGTGGCCCCGGTCGTTAACCGTGGCTGTTGTGGCCCCAGTCGTTAGCCGTGGCTGTTGTGGCCCCGGCGCCCCCGCCGGGGGTGGCGCGCAGCGCCACAGTCGTCAGGCGGTGGGGCGGGGTGGAACCTCAGGTCCCCGCTCGCGCTACTCGCGGGGACCTGCCCGCGGTGCTCGCGGGGACCTGCTCGCGCTGCTCGCGGGCGGCCCCCCCGCGGTGGAGTTGCGGGCGCGGGGCTCAGGGACCGGGGCGCTGCGGGCCGCTCAGATCTCGACCTCCACGCCGCCCTGCTCGCGGGAGCGGCGGGCCGCGTCGAGCACCGCGATCACCTCGACCATCTCATCACCGGAGACCGGCATCTCGCCGCACTCGACCATCGAAAGGAACGCCTCCATCATCGGCTGGTAGAGCGCACCGAGGTAATCCACTGTGTGCCAGCCGCTCTCACCGCACACGGTGAACATCTGGCCGCCACCGATGACCTCGCGGAAATACATGCTCAGAACGACCTGCGCGCCGTCGGCGCGGCGCAGGCGGATGACGTCGCGGTCCTCCTCGCCCACGTTGATGACCGAGGTGACGCCGGGGCCGAGGATGCCGAACGCGAACTCCATGGGGTGGATCGCGTAGATGTGGAACTTGCCCTGGCCGCTGACCCCGGTGAGCAGCTCGGTCTTTCCGAGTCCGCTGATCCGATCGCGCATCTCCCACGCGGCGTCACACCAGCGGAAGCTCGAGCAGGACATCAGCGGAGCGTTGTTCGCAGTGGCGATCTCCACGATCTGCCGCGCGACCTCGGGACTCTCCGCGAGTGGCTTGTCGATGAAGGTCGGCAGACCGGCCTCCAGCGCCGGGACCGCGAGCTTCCACTTGTCGAATTCGCCGCTGTCGGCGACGATGACCGCATCGACGCCCTCTGCCAGCTCCTCCGGTGAGTCGCAGACCTCGTCGATGTCGTAGATCTGCGCCATCATCTCCGCGCCCTCGCGGTCCTCGTCGTAGATCTTCACCACGCGCGCGCCCTCGACGCGGTCGTTGGTGGCGCCGCCTGTTGGGAAGCCCAGCTCGGCGGCCTTCTCCGCGTCCCACCCGTTGAACATCGAACTGAACGCGTTGCCGTGATGGCAGCCGCGCTGCCCCTCGAATCTGACTGCAGCCGTAATCCCGATGCGAATCATCAGCGACCAGCACCTTTCGCGGGCCCAGGGCCCGGTTGCCTTCAGCGTGTGAGTGCGGCTTTTCCGGCTCAGGCGGGCGAATCCTCCACCTCCGAGCCGCGGAGTCGTTCGATCGCCTCAACGATCGCGACCGCCTCGACCATCTCCTCGGGTGGGATCGGCATCTCACCGGTGCGGCACATCCGCACGAAGACCTCCAGCAGCGGCGGGTGGATCTCGCCGAGGTCGGCGGTCTCCGCACAGCCCCCCGGTCCGCAGATCATGAAGCGTCGCCCGCGGGCGATGCTGCTGTCGCTCAGGTGAAGGACCGCCTGGCGACCGTCCTCCCAGCGGAGGCGGGCGATGTCGCGGCCCTCCTCGCCGACATTCGCCACGCCGACCACGCCGCTGCCCATCAGCCCGAGGGCCATCTCGACGCTGTGGATCGCGTAGACGTCAAAGCGCGCGATCGCGACGACGCCGATGAGCAGTTGCGCGCCGCCGATGGCGGGCATCTGCTCGCGGAGGCTCCGCGCGCCGTCACAGAATCGCCAGCCCGAGCAGGACAGCAGCGGGGCGCCGTGGCGTCCGGCAACCGCGACGATCTCGCGGGCCTCGTCGGCCCGCAATGCGAGCGGCTTATCGAGGTAGCAGGGGAGGCCGCGCTCGAGGAATGGCCGGGCGTAGGGGAGCTTGTCGAAGCGCGTATCCTCCCCGATGATCCCTGCATCAACGTCGTCGGCAAGCTCCTCGTAGCTGTCGCAGACCGTCTCGATGCCGAAGACGCGGGCCATGCGTTCGGCCCGCTCGTGGTCCGGGTCCCACAGGCGTGTGATGCGGGCACCCTCGACGCGGCGATGCCCGGCGCCGGTGTCCGGCCAGTGCTCGGCCTTCGCGCGTTCCGCGTCGAAGCCGTTGAGAATCCCGGCCCACACGTTCGCGTGGAATGATCCCGTCTGTCCCTGCTCCGCCGCCCCGAACGCCATGCCGATTCTGATCATCGCTTCGCTCCTCGAATGCTGTCTTCTGGCACGGCTGGCCCTTTCCCCCTGGACGCGCGGGGACCTTGTGAAGGTATGGCGTGTGCGCCGGTCGAACAATGGACAGGCGTTGATATCGAGTCCCGAAGGAGCGTTCTCCATGACACGAAGTACTCTACTCGGCATCGGCCTGTTCGTTCTGCTTGTGGGCTGCACCACACAGGCAGACGTGCCCGCATTCCCCGGAGCCGAGGGGTTTGGTGCGACCACGCCCGGCGGAAGGGGCGGCCAGGTGATCGCTGTGACCAACCTCGATGACAGCGGGCCCGGGAGCCTGCGGGCGGCCGTTGAGACGTCAGGCCCGCGGATCATCGTCTTCCAGGTCGGCGGGACGATCGAGCTTCAGTCCGAGCTGCGCGTGACAGAGCCCTTCTGCACGATCGCCGGACAGAGTGCGCCCGGGGGCGGGATCTGCCTCATGAACCACGGGCTGGCGATTCGCGGCACACATGACGTGGTTGTCCGCTACCTCCGTGTGCGCCCCGGTGATCTCGCGGGCAAGGAGGTCGACGGGATCTCTGTCCATGAGAGCGAGCGGGTTGTGATCGACCACTGCTCGGCAAGCTGGGGGGTTGATGAGGTCCTGTCGGTGACGAGATCCGAGGATGTCACCGTGCAGTGGAGCATAATCTCCGAGAGCCTTCACGACTCGGTGCACGGCAAGGGGCCGCATGGGATGGGCTCGCTGCTCAACTACAACGGGAACGGGGGCATCAGCTTCCACCATAACATCTATGCCCACCACAACTCGCGCAACCCAAGACCCGGTGGGCTGGAGGGCGAGCCCGGCTTCACGCTGGACTTTCGCAACCATGTGATCTACAACTGGGGCAGCGCGTGCGGGTATAATGACGAGGACCCGCAGAAGATCAACTATGTGGCGAACTATCTCCGCCCCGGGCCCTCGACGCGTGAGAACCAGGTGCGCAGAGCGTTTCGGATACTCGGTGTCGCCACCAGCTTCTACGCGGCGGGTAACGTCCTCGACGGCTACCCCGAGGCCACCGATGACAACTGGCTGATGATCGTCACGAGTGGTGAGGTCACTCGCGAGCGGGTTGAGGCCACCGCTGCGCACCCGGCACCTCCGATCACCGAACACCCCGCAAGCGAGCTGCTATCCGTCCTCGCGCGTGACTGCGGCGCGACATTGCCCGTGCGCGACGCTGTGGATGCGCGCGTGATCGACACGATCATCAGCGGCACCGGCTCGATCATCAACTCACAGAATGACGTTGGTGGTTGGCCCGAGTTGGCCGCAGGAGAGGCTCTCGATGACTCTGACGGTGATGGGATGCCCGACGTGTGGGAGATCGAGCACGGTCTCGATCCGCACGATCCGACCGACGGCCCTGAGGACCTTGATGGCGATGGGTACACCAACGTGGAGGAGTTCCTCAACGGTACCGATCCCCGCGGGGTGTAGGTCGGCAGGTGGAGTGATGAGGGCCCCGGGTGCCGAAGACTTCGGCACCCGGGTGATGCGAGACCGGCAGGAGGAACTGCGATGAGAAGATGGCGGTTCGTGACGAGCGTGTTCGCGGTGATGATTGCCTTCCCGCTGCTGCTCGGCGCCGACGGCGACGGGCCGGTGGCGGAGTGGACGTTCAACGGAGAGTTCCGGCGGATGAGCCGGGACGTCGCCGCCAACCGGCACCACGCCGTCGCGCAGGATGACTACGCGCAGATCGATGCGCCCGGCCTGCAGGCGATCGCCTTCGATGGGGTGGACGACTTCCTCCGCGTGCCGAATGACCCGGCGCTGGTGATGACGGACTCGCTGACGGTCGATCTGTGGCTGATGATCCACTCGGCGGAGGGCGGCCCGCAATGCGTCGTGGACAAGGGTGGCGAGCGCTACCGCATCCAGGTGACGAGCGGCAGGCCGATGCTGGGGCTGAAGAGCGGTGCGGAGCGCCTCGACCTTAACGGCGGGGAGTTGACGCCCGGCCGCTGGCACCGCGTCACCGGTGTCTTCGACCGCCCCGAGGCGCGACTCTACGTGGACGGCGAGCAGGTCGCGCGGGCTACCTGGGATCACGCGATTGACGCCGGTGGCGACCTGTTCATCGGCTCGAAGGGCGGCGTGGATTACTTCTTCGCGGGGGCCATCGACGAGCTGCGCATCTACGACTACCCGCGGCCACCTCAGCCCGATGACACACCATCCACGGAGCCGGTGGGAGGCATCATGACGGACGCGAAGCTTGAAGTGCAGGAGCTTGCCGACGGCGCGCGCGTGGACACCGGCGCGGCCGTCTTCGAACTGACTGATGACGCGGGCCTGCGCGCGCTGACGATCGGCGGGCAGGCCGTGATCGAGGGCAACGAGCAGCCGCTGATGGCCGCCTCGGTGCTGGAGGCGGCGGAGTACGACGGTTGGCGGGACTACGCGCCCGGCGGGATTGTCGAGGCAACGTGGCGGACGGATCAGCACCGCTATGACGCGAACGACGAGAAGTTCTCCGCCGCGTACACAGGGACGCTGGACTTCGGCGACGGGGACACCATCGACTGTCAGATTCTGCTGGAGACGCGACGCGGCAGTCCCTTCCTGACCGCTTACGTGTCACTGAACGAGCCTGAGGGCGACTTCGACGGCCGCTTCATCCGCGACCTCTCGCTGCGCCTGCCGCTGGCGCTGAACATGCGCAAGCGGGTCGTGCAGGGCGGCGACCGGGGGATCCAGTGGAACACGCGGCACTTCTATCAGTTCCACGTCAACATGACGCAGATGCTCCTCAGCGAGCCCGATCACAACATCTTCCGGCGCTTCGCGATCGATCAGAACTCGGCGACCGACTACCACCTCTGGCGCTCTGAGAGCACCGCCACGCCCGCGCTGACGATGCAGCGCGGCGAGCAGGCGCCGGGCTGGATGGCGGCCTACGACGAGCGCGCGGGCGTGATCTTCGGCTACCGCGACTTCGCCGGGCGCGCCCCGAAGTCGCTGCGGGTAGAGGCCGACGGCTCCGGCGAAGCCCGCGTCTGCCTGTGGCACGACGGCCTTCCGGCGCTGGCGCCGGGCTCACCGCAGGCCGACGCGGTCTTTGGCGCGCCGCACATGGTGGACATTGCGCCCTTCACCGATGAGTTCAGCTTCGCCCAGCCGGACATCGCGCTCGCCGCGCAGTGGGGCGTGGAACGGCTGGCGAGCGACCCGCCGAACCGCAACGAGGTGCCGCTGGACGGGCTCACCCCGATCGCGGAGGAGAGTGCGGAGGGCGACGCGCCGCTGATCACCGGCGGCGTGCCGCTGCCGCGCGGGGCGGTTACGGATGCGGCGAACGTCCGCCTGCAGCGCGATGGCGCGGACGTTCCGGTGCAGACGAAGACCGTCGGCTACTGGCCGGACGGCTCGATCATGTGGCTGCTGCTGACCTTCCCGCCCGACGGTGGAGACGTTGCGGGCGCGGCGGGCAACGGCGACGCGCTGCAGTTCGATGTGACGCGCCGCGACGGTTCGGCGGAGGAGTATGCGCTGCTCTACGGCGGGGACTGCGCGGCCGGGATGCCGGCGGAGACTCTGACCGCGACGGAGGCGGACGGCGCAGTCGCCATCGACACCGGAGCGCTGCAGCTTGAGCTTGCGGCGGAGGAGGGCTGGCTGCGCAGCGCGGTGCTCGGCGGCCGCGAGATGCTCTCCGCGCCCGCGGGCAGCTTCGTGGACTTCCTGCGCACCGACGCGACCTACCCGTCGATGACCACGCACCCGGAGGGAACGCTCGATCCGGGCGCGTTCGTGCCGGAGACGCTCGAGCTTGAGGAGGCCGGGCCGCTGCGCGCGGTCGTGAAGCTCACGGGCATGACAACCGCGCAGGAGTCGCCGCGGATGGTGCTGCGGCTGGAGGCGTACGCCGGGCGAGGTGCGGTCCGCATCGAGCAGAGCGTGGAGTTCCTCCACGCCGATCCGCGGGAGGCGTTCGTGCGGCGGATGGGGCTGGAGCTGCCGCTCGTTGACGCGGGCGGCACTGTGACCTCGGGCGGGCAGGATGGGCCGGTCGCCCTGGAGGGCGGCCGCCGCGCCGGTCTGCGGCAGCACTCGCACCTCGGATACACCGCGTGGAGCCAGGAGGCGGGGGAGGCGTTCGTCCGACCCGATGAGGCGAAGGCGCGCTCTCGTGGCTGGCTTGACGTCAGCGGACCGGACGGCGGCGTCGCGATGGTCATGCGCGACATGTGGCAGAACTTCCCCACCGAGCTGGCCGTGGACGCGGACGAGGGCACGCTGACCGCGTACTTCTGGCCGGAGAGCGCGCCGCTGATGGATGTGCGGCGGTACTCGAACTACCCGCATCGCTCGCAGGGTGAATCCACGCCCTCGGACAGCTCCTGGGTGCCGGAGAACTACTACCAGAACGACCCGTTCGTCGGCGTGACGAAGACCCACGAGTTGCTGGTCGCGTTCCACGGCCCGGCGATCGAGCCCGCCACGATCGACGCACTGGCGGGCGATTTCCAGCGCCGCCCGCTGGTCTACTGTGGGGCGGACTGGTACCTCGACACCGAGGTCATCCCGCCCCAGCCGCTGCCCGGTGCGCCCGGATTCGCGCGGATGGAGGCGAACTACCAGCACTACGCGGACTTCTGGCTGCACCATCAGAAGCTCTGGGGATGGTATGGCTGCTGGGATTACGGCGACGTCCAGCATTATTACAGGGGCGGCTACGGGTGGATCATCCCGCCCGACCGGCTCGCGGAGTTGCTGGCCGACGCGCCCGACGATCTCGGGACCATCAATGTGAGGCAGTGGCGCGTGGGGGACTACGCGCCCGGCGCTGAGTGGGCCTACGACAACGGTCGCTGGGGCTGGACGAACACCGAGGGTCTGCCGGGGCTGCTGATGCAGATTCAGTATCTGCGCACCGGCGACCGGGAGACGTTCTTCTTCGCCGAGGCGATGGCGCGGCACGTGCGGGACGTGGACATGCGCCACGCCGGGATGTGGCTGGGCCGCGGCACCCGCCACGGCGTCCAGCACTGGAGCGACGGGAATCACGAGGAGCGGCAGACCACGCACTCGGAGTTCCGCTACCATCACTTCCTGACGGGCGAGCCGCGCTCTCGGGACTTCGCCAGGCTGCTCTACGATGAGATCTACTCGGCGACGAGTGTGCGTACTCACGCCGCTCACAGCGGCCGGTCGCAGGGGCTGCTGACGTGGTGGCTGATGACCGGCAGCGGTGAGGCCGAATCGCTCCTGGAGCGCTACATGTCGTGCTTCGTCATCGACGAGGGCATCTGCATATCGCCTGATGTGCGTATGTCCGTGGGGGTGGACGGGCCGGAGGTGGAGTGTGTCTCGCAGGAGCGCGATCGCAACGGCGCGAGCATGTTCTTCTGGCACTTCGGCGCGGGGCATGCGCTGATCGACTACGCGAACCTGACGGGGCATGAGGGCCTGCGCGACGCATTCATACGCCTCGCCGACGCCGCCATGGCGGAGGGCGCCAACCCGGGTAACTTCCGCAAGGCCGTCGCGTTCGCGGCGCTCAATGCCGACGACCCATCGCCCTACCGCGAGTATCTCCGCGAGCACGCGCGGAGTAACACGAGCCTCGTGCAGGTGGTGCCGCACAACCCCGAGTTCTACGGCGGTGCGCGAGGGATGCTGCGCGGATCGGTGGCCGGGTCGCTCTTCTCGCTCAACGAGCAGCTCTACGTGATGGCCGCGCTGGATGGTGACCCGGAGCTGAGCGAGGACGCGTGGGAGCAGATCCGCAGCGTTGACGCTGAGGGCGGATCGCCCTACACGCCGCCGCTTCTGAGCTGGCAGTCGGAGTACGACCGGCCGGACCTTGAGGAGTATCTGCGCATCAAGCACCCGCAGCCGTGAGGTGAGTTGACCGATGATCACCGCCGAGCAGGTCAAGGAATGCGCGCTGGCATCGGGCGCGGACATCGTCGGGATCGGGGACATCGAGCGCTTCGAGGGCGCGCCGCTGCAGAACGACCCGAGGTACATCTTCCCGGAGGCGAAGTCCGTGATTGGGCTGGGCTTTCGCATCCACCGCGGGCTGCTGCGCGGGATCGAGGAGGGAACGTTCTTCGCGGCCTATCCGTCGATGGGCTACGCGAATATCAACGACGTCTACGCGCCGATCGCTCTGCGCGAGATCGGCGACTTTCTCGAGGACAACCGCTACGAGGCGGTGCTCTATCAGAACACCTCGATTCGGATGGGCTGCGGGGTGGGTGAGCCGGTGCGCGAGGGGCTGCCGAAGCCGGACGTGTTCCTGCACTTCCGCGTCGCCGCGTATCTGTGCGGGATGGGGGAGATCGGGTGGAGCAAGGTGTTCCTCACGCCGCGCTTCGGGCCGCGCCAGCGCTTCGCGTTCATCATCACCGACGCGCCGCTTGAGCCGGACCCGATCTACGACGGGGAGCCGCTGTGCGACCGCTGCATGCGCTGCGTGGCTGAGTGCCCTGGGAACGCGCTCAGCGCCGAGGAATCTGTGCAGGTGACGCTCGCGGGGCGCGAGGTCCGGTGGGGGGCGCTGGATGAGGAGCGATGCGCGGCGGTCTACCAGGTGGGCACGCGGGAGTACTCGCCCTTCCTGCCCGAGCACGTGGCGGAGTACATCGACACGCTGACCACCGAGGAGCGCGGGCAGGCGCGCAGTGAGATGCTCTCCTACGCCGGCTCGGGCGCATTCAGTTTCGCCAACCGCGAGGTGCCCTACTCGGCGAAGGCGTGGGAGAGCTACCATCACCCCTCGGCGATCTGCGGGAGTCGCGGCTGCATGCGCGCGTGCATGATCCACCTCGAGGAGCGCGGGGTGCTTGAGAACGAGTTTGAGAATCGCTTCCGCATCCGCAAGCCGTGGCGGCTCGACTGAAGGCCCGAGAGCCGGGGCTCGGGGGGCAGCGCAGGTGCGGGGGAGACCGGTAGCGAAACCAACGGCTGTCAGCACACACTAAGTAGGAGCGGGAAGTGGCGGCACATGGTGAAGAACACGCCCCTCGAGAAGGTTCGCGCCGGTCAGCCGACGTTCGGTCTGGCGATGGGGACCAACAACCTGTTGATCGCGGAGATCCTCGCGCGCAGCGGCGTTGACTGGGTGTGGATCGACGAGCAGCACGGATCGTGGGATCGCGCCGCGATGTACCAGGCCATCCAGGTCGTCTCGCTGGCGGGCTGCGCGCCGATCGTGCGCGCGGGGTCGAACGAGTTCTTCCGGATCGGCCGGGTGCTCGACGCCGGCGCGCTGGGGCTGATCGTCCCGATGGTCAACTCGGCGGAGGAGGCGGAGGCGGCAGTTCATGCCGCGAAGTACCCGCCGCGGGGTGGCCGGTCGTCGGGTGGGGTGCGGCTGCGCTTCATGGGAGATGACTACCGGCACACGGCCAACGACGGCATCCTCGTGGCGCTGATGATCGAGACGGTCGAGGCCGTCGAGGCGGTGCGGGAGATCGCGTCGGTGGATGGCGTGGACTGCCTCTTCATCGGCCCCGGTGACCTCAGCGTCGCCATGGGCGTCGAGCCCGGGAGCGATGAGCACGAGGAGGCGATCCAGCGGATCATCCGCGAGTCCAACGCCGTGGGCACTCCGGTCGGCTTCCCGTGCGGCAACCCCGAGGACGCGAAGATGCGCGCCGATCAGGGCTTCACGCTGATTCATGCGGGCTCGGAGTCGGGCATGATCGCCGCGGGCATCGAGCACATGAAGAAGACGGTCGGGCTTTCGCAGTGATGGACGCACGGGCCCCCTGAAGGGTGAGAGACCGACGTGGATAGACCGAACGTCCTGCTGGTCGTGCTGGATTCAGCGCGAGCGGACAGGCTTTCATGCTACGGACACACGAAGCAGACGTCCCCCAACATCGACGCGATCGCACAGAGCGGGATAGTCTTCGAGCGGTGCCAGGCCGAATCGTCGTGGACGGTGCCGAGCGCCATGTCGTTGTTCACAGGCCTCGCGCCACGCGAGCACCTCGCGGAGGGCCATCGGCAGTTACCCGAGGGGATGCCGAGCCTGCAGGGCGCCCTGCGCCGCGCGGGGTATGCGACGGTTCTGGCGGGCGCGAACGGGTTCATCGGGCCAGTCACCGGCCTTGACCGTGACTTCGACGTGGTGCGCAATCCCCGGCACGTGAAGCAACTCACGAAGCCCGTGACGGAGTATCTGACCCGCCGCCTCGGATGGACGGACAACTGGGGCGGCGCTATCACCAGCAGACTGCTCGAGGAGCTTCAGGGGGCGGCGGGGCCGTGGTTCGCGGCGATCTGGTACAACGAGTGCCACCATCCTTACATGGGCAGGAAGCCCTTCAGCACGGCGTTCGCCGACCGCCCGCTCTCGTTGCTGCGGCGCCTGCGCCTGATGGGCCGGATGCGGCACATGAAGGAGCTTGCGGCCACCGCCGCCGACGAGGAGTGGCGGGACATCCGCGCGCTCTACGACGGCAGCATCGCGTACAACGATCACCTCGTGGGCCGGCTGCGCGAGGGGCTCGAGAGCATGGGCGCGTGGGATGACACGCTGGTGGTCGTCGTCGGCGATCACGGCGATCTGCTGGGCGAACACGGGCTCGCGGGCCATCGCTGGGCAGTCGGGCTCTACCGGCCGGTGACGCACGTGCCGCTGGTGATGCGTCTTCCGGGCGGGGAGCCGGCCGGAGTTCGCTCCGAGGCGCTCGTGCAGCTTGCCGACGTGCCGCGGACCATCGCTGCCATCTGCGGCTGCTCCGATGCCCTCGCGCAGACGGCGGCGGGTGCGGTGGACCTGCGGGATGCGGCCGGAGGCGCGGGGCGCACCTTCGCGGTCTCCGAGCGCGCGGCGATCGACCCGCACAGTTACAAACGCGAGAAGCGCAAGAATCGCAGCTTCGACTACGCCCCCCACATGGGGGCGCTCGCACTCATCAGTGACGGAGCGTGGGAGTACTGCCGCTGGGAGGCCGCGGGCGATGAACTCTTCAGCGCCGACGATGCCGACCAGGCGAGCAACCTCATCGACGATCGTCCCGAGGTCGCCCAGCGGCTTCGTGCTGAGCTGGACACATGGCAGGCGCGCATCCGAGCGCACTCCTCCACCTCGGACGTGGAGTTCGAGGAGGACGAGCAGACGCGCAGGCGTCTTGAAGGCCTGGGGTATTTCTGACAGCGCGACGAATCGGGCCGGTGCGCCGGCCTTCGGGAGGTAACGCCGTGGACGCACCCGACATTCTGCTGATAGTACTCGACTCGGCCCGGGCAGACCGATTCTCCTGCTACGGCTACGAGAAGCCGACCACGCCGCACATCGACCGAATCGCGGAGGAGGGGACGCTGTTCACCGAGTGCTGGAGCGAGTCGAACTGGACGCTGCCGGTCAGTTACACGATGATGACCGGCCTCGCTCCGCGTGAGCATCGGTCGGAGGCGTACCGCGATCTGCCCGACGAGCTGCCCACGCTTCCGAGGGCGCTTGAGGGCGGCGACCGGCACACGATCCTGTGCTCGGCCAACGCGTTCCTCGGCAGCGCGACGGGCATGCACAGGGCCTTCGATGAGTTCGAGATGCCGCGCTTTGAGAAGCCGCTTTACAAGCCGATCTTCAAGTACCTGCTCCTGCGGATGGCCTGGGCGGACAAGGGTGGGGCCGATCTCAACCGGCATATCCTGCGGCACATCGCCAACGCCCGGGAGCCGTGGCTGGCGGTGCTGTGGAACAACGATATGCATCATCCGTGGGTCGGGAAGGGCGAGTTCGCCGGCAAGTTCGCCGATCAGCCGATCTCACTGCGCCGACGGTGGAACGTACTCGCCCGCGCGCGGCGGCTGCAGGAGTTCGGGGTGACGGGCTCGGAGCGCGACCTCGCGGACCTCAACGCGCTCTACGACGGCTGCGTCGGGTACACCGACCACCTGGTGGGGCAGTTGCGGGCGCGGCTCGAGGCGATGGGGCGGTGGGAGGAGACGTTGGTCATCATCACCGGC
>JBMNNW010000206.1:0-2670 GCA_050942735.1 Armatimonadota bacterium | reverse complement strand
CGCTCCCTCCGTTACCGCGCAGGTCAGGGCAACCATCAATACTCCTGCCGAGAGAACCATCGCGCTCTGCATCGTGTCACGCCTCCCGAAGCCTGATGCGCGCATCCCGTCTGACAGGGTCACCGAACGCGCTGATGTCGCGCTACCACGGGGATGCCTGCAGACATGCAGCCCCTCTTCGATGCCGGGTGTCGGCGAGTGGTCAGTCCGGCAGCCACGGCTTGACCTCGACGAAGTTCACCATCAGCTCCTGCCCCGCGGGCCCGCCCGGATCCTCCGGGCTCTTCCAGTCGGAGATGCGCAGCGTCGCGCTGGTGCCGGTCGCCCGGAACACATGCCAGTGCAGGTTCACGTAGAGCGGGTTCTCTGTGGTGAATTCGCCAATCCGCTGGCGCGTGGGATAGGCCTCCTGGTACCGGTTCTTCGTACCCCCGATCAGCTCGCCGCCCTCGATCGTGACGGAGAGCGGGTGTGCGACTCTGCTCGACTCGCCGGACTGCAGTTCGCCGTAGTCGGCGCTCAGCAGCTTGACCGAGTAGTGCCGCCCGACCTGCAGGCCTCGGATGGTCTGGCTGAGCACGTTCGGGCGATCGGGGTTGCGGCGCAGGAGCGCGAATGTGTCGTTGCCCCGGTAGTAGCGCCCCTGCAGCTTGCCGTAGCCGTCCGACATGCCCGCACGGATTCCTTCCTCGTCGGCGGCCTCCACGGTCCATCCGCTGAGCCCGTCGGTGAAGTCGGGGTTGGCGATGTGCTCCAGCAGGTAGGGGTCGGCAGTGACTCGTCGGGTGTGTCCCTCGATGCCGTAGTGGTCGAAAAAGCGGCCGACCCAGCGCACGCGCTCTTCATCGGTGTAGCCGGTGCGCCAGATGTGCATCCCGCCGAGGCCGAAGAACGCCGGGTGCGTCGCGATATACTGGAACTGCATGTCGAGGTAGGCATTGTAGTTCACGTGCGGGTAGCCGTCTGCGTAGGGCCATGGGAATGAGAACACGCCCGGCACCCAGACGGTGTGCATCGTGGCGCCGGGCAGAGCGTCCTCGGTGGCCTCCGTCATGCGCGCGGCGCCACGGCGCAGCCCATTGAGCGCCTCGGGCAGCGTCGCGAACTCCGCGATGTAGGCCTCGCGGCAGATCATCCCGCCGGTCTCTATGCACCGGCGCGCAAACTCGATGCTTCCCTCGTCGTCACCGAAGCGCCCGGCGACGTAGGGGAAGAACCCTCTGCCCTCCAGCGCCGGATCCTCGGCGATGCGCCGGACCATCTCGACGTAGGTGGGGTAGGCCGGGTCCTCATAGGTGTAGAACTCATCCACCAGCACGCCCTCCATCAGCGGATGAGTGAAGCCCGGCCGCCTCGTGAACTCGGCGAAGAGCGCATCGGCGTCCTGCTCGATCTCGCGGTTTCCGCTCAGGCCCGGCCGCGAGGTGTAGGTGATCCACCGGCCCCCGCGTGCGATCCAGTCCTCGACGTGCTCACGGATGCCCTCGGGGTCGCCGGAGGTGATGATCGTGGTCGCGCTCGGGAGAATGTGGCGCGAGATGAACTCCCAGTCGTAAGGCGGATTGCTCTGCAGCCACTGCTGCGTCGGGAAGCGGCTGTGCTGGATGTCGCAGATCGCCCGCACCTCCAGCCGCTGCAGCCGCGCGTCCCCCTGCGCCAGCACGCTGATCGTGTGCTCGCCCTCGGTCGCACGGCGCTTCGCGAACATCACACGCTCAGTGCCATCGTGCACGAGCATCGCCTCGGCCGGATCGTCGCCGTCAAGCACGATCGCGACCGAGCCGTCGCCGACATCCGCCGTAGCCCGCACATAGAGCCACCGGTCGATGGGCAGGCGGAAGCGGTGTGTGCGGTGAAGATCCCCCGCCGAGGCGGCGGTCTCGTCAAGCAGCTCCCAGACGAGATTGTTGAGCGCCTTCACGTCGGCGAAACGCGGGTCGCGACCGGGCCACTGCACCCGCGCGGCCTCTTCGCCTCTGCGCTCTGCGAGGACACGCTCTCCGTCCAGCACAAGCAGATCGACCGCGAACTCGCCTGCGGGCAGATCCGCCGCGTCGAAGATCAACTCCTCGCGCATCCCCGGACCGCTCACCCGTTCGAGCCCCGCCACATCCGCGCCCGTCAGCGAGGCGACGATGCGGACCTCACCGGCAGCATCATCGAGGGCGGGGACCTCCACCGACACCCCGATCCTGCCCGCCGCGGGGTAGGCCCGCGCACTCACCTGCAGCTCGCTCCCCGGCCGCGGCGCTGCCGGAGCCTGGACGACCTCGACCTCCTCGGGCTTCGTGAAGACGCGCACGTTGTCGAACCTGCCGAGGTGCCAGACCAGCAGACCGATGCGCGGGTAAAGCGGCCCCGGCAGCGGGCCTTCGTGCGTATACTCCAGCACGGTCTCGCCGTCGATGATGTGCCGGAAGCGCGCGCCGTCGCGCTCGCAGACCACATGGTGCCACCTGCCGGGGGTGATGGTCGCGGGGTACTCGATGGTGCTCTGATTCTTCAGTATCAGCCGGCCGGTCGTGTTGTTCTGGGAGCCGAAGCCGAAGAAGAAGCCGCTGGAGTATCCGCTCTGGTCGCCGTTGAGCACGGCGCTGAGGTCGCACGGCGCGTCCGTCGGCGCCATCGCATCGTACTCGAGGCGGATCGCTCCGGGGAAGTCGCGCCGGC
>JBMNNW010000116.1:0-15399 GCA_050942735.1 Armatimonadota bacterium | reverse complement strand
GACGGTGCTGCAGACGGCCCGAAAACATGGCCATGCTGCCCTCGAAACGCTCACCGACGCCGTCGGTCCCTCTATTGACGAGAACCTCCTCCTACAACGCACCTGATACCACAAGGTGAGTAGTTACACTCTCCCTTTATGTCATCATCCGTACCTGCGAACATCCCTGACCTTCCTGTCGCTGTGGCTACTGATTGACATCGAAGACCGACAGAGACGTGATGCGATTGACCGCCTTCACATGGCCATCGCAGTAGTTCACGTTCATCATCTGGCTGTGGCGATACTGCAGCTTCCCGAGCTTGCCGTCGGCGGTCATTTCGATCTCCTGAGGAGTACCGTCCGGCTCAAAACCGAGGCAACTGTGGTGGAGCGGGCTGTGACTGTTCGCCTCAAAGAACAATATGGTGTCCGAAGGCCTTTGCACTCTCGCCAGCCTGATCGTACTCGTGGAGTTCTTCATCGGGGTGTCGGTGACCGCATTGTTGCTTCCTGCCTCACCCCGGAGCGTGGCGTAGGTGGAGCGCATCGTCCGCCGGTAGGGCCCCTCGCCGGACGGGAAGTCGCTGCGGTACCCGCCGCCGAACGGATCGTCGCTGGGACAGAGCCACAGGTCGAGATTGTTCACGTAGGGATACAGGCAGTCATAGTACCCGTAGGCCCTGGCGCTGTCCCCCTGGCGATGATAGAACGCGGGGAAGCGTTCATCATAGTCATTTACGTACATCAGCACGGCCAGTCCGAGCTGCTTGAGGTTGCTGGCGCAGCTTGTCTGTCGCGCCTTCTCGCGAGCCCTGGCGAATACCGGGAACAGTATCGCCGCGAGGATCGCGATGATGGCGATGACCACCAAAAGTTCGATCAGGGTAAATCCGCGCCTGTACATCGTCATCTACCTCCTGACCTGAATGAAGGACCGCACACATAGACAACATGCCGTTCGCCGAGCGGGGAAGCAACACCTCCTTTTCTGTTTTCGAATACTCGCCAGACCGATCGCTGATACTCGGAATGCAGAAACATATGCGTCACATTACAAGCGATATTCACAGTGCAGACAACTTAACGGTCAGCGCCACGTCCTCCGCGACCTGGTCGGGATGGTCCTCGGTGTACACGCCCACGCAGACCGGATCGGTGGGCTTGATGTTGCCGAAGGCGAACCTGAAGGCCTCCTCCGGCTCGTTCCGCCCCGCCGCGAGGATCTTGTAGGCGACGCAGGGCTTGTCGATCCTCCGGATCGTCTCACACATCGCGACCCGATCCTCGTCCTCGTAGAACTCGCCGCCGCGGCCGTAGAGGTCATAGAAGCAGCAGAGGTAGAAGTCGCAGCCGAGGTCCATCTCCTCGGCGCGGAGGGGGTACTCCCAGTTGTGCGAGGCGAGTCCGGCGACCATCCCGAGATCCTTGATCAGCGCGATCGACTCGCGCATCACCTCCGGGTCGCCGTCGCGGAAGACCCCGTCGGCCATGCCGCCGTGGAGATAGCAGGCCTGCGCGCCGGCGCCGCAGATCTGGCGGATGTTGGCCTCGACGGAGGCGCGTTCGGGGGCGGTCTGAGCGATCCACTGGATGGCGCCGCCCTCATCGCGGTACTCCAGCAGGAGGCGCTGGATGTGGTTGTCGCCACGTGCGATCAGGGTGTTCACGCCGAGGCTCTCGCACTCGCGGAGGCAGTCCTTGATGCGCGCGACGGTCCACCAGCGGCGCATCTTCGCGGACACTTCGGCGGACCAGTGAGAGTTGCCGCTGAACGGGTTCCCCCCGACGATCAAGCGCGAGACCGCGAGGGGGCCGATGGTGCTCATGGGCATGGCGGGCATAGCGCGTCAGTCCTTCCATGGCAGGTCAGTCGAAGCTCTGGCTCAGCTCTGAGGAGCTGAAGCGGTGGGCGCACTGCGGGCAGACCGGCTGTGGCGCGAGAAACTCGCGCCACGGCGCAGAGGCCCGGAAGCCGGCGTGGCCGATCGTCGCATCACACCGCGGGCAGATCACCCGCCAGGTCAGGCGCTGGACAACCAGCACCACGAAGACCACCGCGAGCCCCGCCACCAGCACGAGCGCCTGCTCGTGCGTGTTCCCGAACGCCAGCGCGATGGTGTAGACCGACCAGAGGATCGCGCCGAAGAGCAGCGTCAGCACGACGTGGTTCGCCAGCACCCCCGCCACGCCCATCGCCGCGTCGGTGCGTGGGCGCTCATCAGGGCCACCGTCCATCCCCGCGCGCCACTGGCGATCGCGGTCGATGAGTACCTGGCAGGGGACGCAGATCGTGTGCCCGTGTGTCTCACCGCCGAAGCACTCGGCGCAGATCGGCCGGCCGCAGTGCCAGCAGAACTTGATCGACGGGCGCTTGGGGTGGTTGAAGCACTTCAGAGAGCGGTCGCGAATGACCTCGTCGTCGGTGAGCACACTGCGACTGCCCCCGAGGTAGCGCGCCGCATCATACTCAGCGCGGCGGTCGGCGTTGCTCAGCACGTCGTAGGCGACATTGAGCCGGCTCATCTTCTCATGGGCCCACTGCCGCTTCTCCGGGGGGTGCACGTCCGGGTGATACTTCCGCACAAGCACGCGGTAGGCCCTGTCGATGACCTCCGGGATGGCCCGCTCATGGACCTGGAGGGTCTCGTAGAGGTCTACCTCGTCCGGGCGGATCTCCATCTCAGTCGCTGCCATCCTCCGATGCGTTCGCGATCGCCGGTGACCGGCCAGGCACAAGTTTCTCCACGGCCTCCCCGACTCCCTCGTCCTGGGATTCGGTGATGAGGTCCGCGTGCTGCTTGAGTTCGTCATCGGCGCAGGGCATCACGACGCCGACGCCCGCGGCCTGGATCATCTCGAGGTCATTGAGGCTGTCGCCCAGCGCCATCGTCTGCTCGATGGGGATGCCGAGGTGGTCGGCGAGCCAGCGCAGTGCCGTGGCCTTGGTCGCGCCGGGGTCGAGGATCTCCATGTACTCGGGCAGGGAGATCGTGCAGTAGACGCGCTCGCCGAACTGGGCGGTGAACCGCTCGTGACGCTCGCGGGTCTGCTCGGGCGTGCCGAACATCAGTATCTTCGTCGGCCGCGAGCCCGCCATCTTCCGCAGGTCGCCGGCGATGACGGCGCGATCGCCGGTGCGCGCGAAGTAGCGGCGCGCCCAGCGATCACACTTGAGGGCGTAGACCGCGTCGTCGAGGAAGTACATGAAGTCGATCATCTCGTGGACGAGCGTCTCCACGATCTCCGCGGCGAGGTCGGCCTCCAGCCGGACGTGACGCATCGGCTCGGCCTCACCGGGGCGGCGGACCATCGCGCCGTTGTACGAGATGACCGGGGCGTCGATGCCGAGGTCGAGCGCGTAGGGTTCGGCGGAGGCGTGAGTGCGGCCGGTCGCGATGGCGACGGTGACGCCGGCATCGGCCGCGGCCTTCAGAGCGCGGCGGTTCCTCTCGGAGATGTGCAGTTCATCGTCCAACAGGGTGTGATCGAGGTCGGTGGCGATCAGCTTGATCTCGGACATACTCTCTCCACTCATGTTCGTGTCGGTAGACGATCAGGCCTCGCACCGGGGTTCTGCCCGCCCCCCGGCGCGAGGCCGGTTGCCGCCGCGAGAGCGCGGGTCAGCTCACGATCTTGATGATCTCGCGGATATTCTCAAGACAGACGCGCGAGGCGTACTCGCCGCCCTCGCTGAAGGCCGCACCGCCGGGGCGGTTGAGCAGGTCCTCGTCGAGGTCGGCGGCGGGCCGCCAGTGCGTCTCGAGCGAGCATGCGCCCTCGTAGCCCATCTCGATGAGCGCCTTGAACTGCGCGTGGTAGTCGATGTATCCGCCGATGCCGACCGGGACGCAGCGGGCCGGGTCATCCGCGTCGGGCGTGCGGACGGCGTCCTTGATGTGCACGTGGATCAGATTCGGCTTCATGCGCTCGAAGGCATCGGGGAAGGGCAGCTCGCCGTCATCGGCATAGACCTCGTTGGCAGCGTCCCAGATCGCCTGGATGCGGTCGCTGCCGAGGTCGTTGTAGAGCGCCTCGGCCTCGGCGGCGGTGGCGATGTGCGTGGAGGCCTCGTTCTCGATCCCGATGTACGCGTCCTCCTGCTCGCAGATCTCGATGGGCTCCTGGTAGGCGTCGATGATCTGCTGCCAGACGTCCTTCGCGGGCCCGGTCTTCCAGAAGGTAAAGCCGCGGATGATATTGGTGCCCAGTTCGCGGCCGATCTCGATGCAGCGGCGGAGGATCTGGATGTGCTTGGCGTAGTGCTCGTCATTGCCGAGGTCGCACTTGAAGAACGGTGAGGCGATGGCGCAGACGCTCATGCCTGCGTCGTCGAGGATGCGCTTCATCTCCGCGACCTGCTCGTCGGTGAGGTCCTGCGGCGGGGTGTCCCAGACCGAGCGGGGCTCGACCTGCTCGACACCGAACTCCTGACAGACATCGACGACGCGCTGGAAGTCCTGCGAGATCTCGTCGCTGATAACGCTGAGCTTAAACATAACGCACACCTTTCCGCTGAGGTCGCTGATCGACCCCGGAGTAGTGGTACAACAACTCACGGACGCCCGCGTCCGCGAGCGCCGTCATTGTCGCTGTGTTCTGCAGTGCTACTTCTCCCCGCGGAGGGCGTGTTCCTTCATCAGCGGCGCGCGGGGAGCGGGAAGTTGCCGGTGGCGGCGGAACGACCGCGGGCGGCAGTGCCTGCGCCACGCCGGGGGCGAGACGCCCGTTGTCCGGTCACTGCCGTTGCCGTTCGCCTGCGATTTACCAGGCGCGCCTCAGAAATGCACCTTGCCGATCTTCAGCCGGCTGGTGCGGCGCAGGTCGGCCATGAGCATGGCGGTGGCGATCGAGTAGAGTTTGGCCTCGGCGCTGTCCGAGCGCGAGGTGAGCACAACCGGGGCCGCGGCCCCGACCAACACTCCGGCAACCCGCCCGCCCGCGAGGTACACGAAGCTCTTCGCGAGCATGTTCCCCGCCTCGATGTCGGGGACGAGCAGGACCTCGCAGCGGCCCGCCACCGGCCCCTCGATGCGCTTGATCTCCGCGGCAAGCTCCGAGATCGCGTTGTCGAGCGCGAAGGGGCCATCGATGCAGCAGGAGGGGAACTGCCGCCGCCTGCTCATCTTCGCGAGCACCGCCGCGTCCACCGTCGCCTGCATGTCGGGGTTGACAAGCTCCGTGGCGGCGAGGACGCCGACGTTGGGCTCGTCCACGCCGAGGAGCTTCGCCAGGTAGACGGCGTTGAGGATGATGTCTGCTTTCTGCACGAGGTCGGGCGCGATGTTCATGGCGCCGTCGGTGACAAGCGTGAGTCGCTGGAGGTGCGTGGTCTCGAGGATGAAGACGTGGCTCATCACATGACCGGCGCGCAGGCCCGTCTCCTTGTTGAGCACCGCGCGGAGGAAGTCGTCGGTGTGAAGCTGCCCCTTCATGAGGATGTCCGCGCGACCGGAAGAGACCATCTCGGTGGCGGTGGCGGCGGCCGCGAGGTCGCCGGGGGCGTGGATCACGGAGACGTCGGAGAGGTCAAGCCCGGCCCTCTCAGCCGCGGCCGCGATCGCGTCACGGTCGCCGACGAGGACGGCCTCGGCTATCCCCCACTCCCCGGCCTGCCTGACGGCGGAGAGGATGCTCTCATGCTCGGCGACGGCGACAGCGACGGTCCTGATCGGGCGGTTGCGCACCGCGTCAACGATGCCATCGAGCGTCGTGATCATCGGTCGGTCCTCCGCTACGCGTCATTCGGCCCGTGGGCGGTCAGTCGCGCTCGGCGGCCAGCTCCATCAGGCGCTCACGCACGGCGGCGACCGCCTCGGGCGGCGTCGAAGCGCCCGCGGTGATCCCGACGGTCTCGACGTCCTCGAGCCACTCCCCGCGCAGCTCATCAGCGGTCTCGATGTGCTCGGTGCGCGTTCCCGTGGCGCGGCAGATCTGTGCGAGGCGGTTGGTGTTGGCGCTGTGATAGCCGCCGATGACGATCATCAGATCGACCTGCCGCGCGACGCTCAGCGACGCCTTCTGCCGCTTGGAGGTCGCGTCGCAGATGGTGTTGGCGACGCGAAGCTCGGCGATCCGCGGCAGCAGCGCGGTGACGAGTTCCTCGAGCTTGTCGATCCGCTGGGTGGTCTGACAGACCACCGCGACGCGCTCGGTGGTCGTGATGCCGTCGAGTTCGCCGGCGTCCTCGACGATCACCGCGCGCCCCCCCGCGTGCGCGACGATCGCCTGCGCCTCGGGGTGCTCGCGCTCGCCCAGCACCAGCACCTGGTAGTCGTCCTCAGCGAAGCGGGCCGCGGCCTGCTGCACGCGGCGGACGAACGGGCAGGTGGCGTCGATCAGATCGACGTCGCGCTCGCGCGCGGCCTCATAGACCGCAGGTCCGGCCCCGTGCGCGCGGATCAGCGCCGCTGAGTTGGGCGGCACGTCCTCGATGCTGTCCACCACGCGCATCCCGCGCTCCTCAAGGTCCTCGACGACCTGGCGGTTGTGAATCAGCGGCCCGAGGCAGGCGACCTCCGGGTGCCTCTCCGTGGCCTCGTTGGCGAGCTGCAGCGCGCGCTTGACGCCGAAGCAGAAGCCCGCCTCGTCAACACCGACGATCGTGAGCGCGCTCATTTCTCCCGATCCACCACCAGTTCGGCCATCGACTGCCAGAAGTCCGTCTCCGCCGGGAGGTCGGCCGCGATCTCGACCGCGTGTGCGGCCAGCCGCCGGGCCTCCTCACGCGCGCCCTCAAGGCCGATGGCGTCCGGATAGGTCTGCTTGCCCGCGTCGGCGTCGGCACCGGTGGGCTTGCCCAGCACATCCTCATCGCCGACGACGTCGAGGATGTCGTCGGTGACCTGGAAGAGCAGCCCCAGGGTCATCCCGTAGTCGGAGATCGTCGCGATCTGCGACTCGTCCGCGCCCGCCAGGATCGCGCCGGTGCGGCAGGCCGCGCAGATCAGCCGCGCGGTCTTGTTCTCATGGATGAAGCGGAGCAGATCGACGTCGGGCTCGAGCCCCTCGCTGATGATGTCGGCCTGCTCGCCCCCGATCAGGCCGGAGGCGCCGGTTGCCTGCGCGAACTCCTCCACCACGCGCAGCGTGGCGGCCGGATCGCGGGTGCGGCGCAGCGACGCGATGCTCTCAAAGGCCGCGATGATCAGCGCATCGGCCGCCAGCAGAGCGGTGTGCTCGTCGAAGGCGATGTGGCAGGAGGCCCTGCCACGGCGCAGGTCGCTGTCGTCGATGCACGGCAGGTCGTCGTGGATCAGGGTCGCTGCGTGGAGCATCTCAAACGCACATGCGGCCGGGATGACCTCCCGAGGGCCGAGCCCGAAGGTGGCCGCCGAGCGCATCACCAGCACGCCGCGGAGGCGCTTGCCGCCGCGCAGACTGTGTCGCATGGCGTCGCCGAGCCCTCCCGTGCGAGGGTCGGTCGCGGGAATAAGGTCCAGAAGTACATCATCCAACACGGCGGCATCGCGCGCAAGCACCTCGCGCGCGATCGAACCGCCGGCCTGTGTTCGCTCGGTGGTCAGTTCCGATCATCCCTCAACTGTCAGTCGCCCTCCCCCGCCGGCGCACTCGCATCATCGGTCCCCACGATCACGCGCCTCGGTGATGGCGGCTCAACGATCTGCGTGCTCTTCGTCTCTTCCTGGATCAGCGCGTCGTTGTTGTACGTCTTGTGCTTGACGACCAGCTTCTTCCCCGCCGCCCCTTCCGAGGCCACCCGCGTCTCACCGCGCGGCACATTCACCGAATGCACCTTCTCCACCTCGGGCTCGACATCAACCGTCTCGGAGACCTCCGTCACCGTCTTGACCGTGATCCCGCCCATCGGGGCGGAGACCTTCAGCTTGTCGCCCGGGTGGATCGTGCGGCCCTTCGCGTTCGGGTTCAGCCGGTAGAAATCGTCGATCTTCATGCCGTGAGCGGCGGCTATCTTCTCCGGGAAGTCCCCCGCCTTCACGGTGTACGTCTCAGCCTCGCCCTTCGCCTCGGCGAGAGCCTCGACAGCCGCGGCGATCTCGGTGAACACAGCCTCGGTCCGCGCCTGCGTCTGCGCGATCTTCACGTCCTCGAGGAATGTTGACTCGATCAGCTTCTCGTTCTCAGGCACATACTGCAGCTTCACCCTGGTCAGAACGTCCTGCGCGAACGTCTCGGTGGGTAGATTCACCGTCGGCTGTCCGTTGACCTCGATCGTCCACACCGAGACGAGCACGGTCACCCCGTGCTCCTGCAGCCGCTCGACCGCTTCGGGGACCTTCAGCACATCCCTGTCCTCGATCGGCCAAGATGCGTTGCTCCACTGCTGTTCGAGCGATGCCTCGCCCGGCAGCTCGCCCTTTCCCTCCTCGAGCAGCGCCTTGTGCACGCGCTCGGCGGCCGTCTGGTCCTTCACGAGGCAGATCAGATCCCCGTCGATCCTGATGGCGCGGGCGAACTTCTGCCTCCCGTTGGCGATCAGGACCGCCGAGAGGAGAATCACCGCCGCCAGGAGGATCAGAGTAGCGGTCTTGTAAAAGCGCAGATGTCCCTCAAGCTGTACGACGCCACGGTTGCTGAGTTGCTCTGAGGCCATCGAATCAGTGTCTCCTTCGCAGTCCCCGCCCCGGTACTTTCCCACCACCTCATGCTGCTGGTGATGCCGCCGACGTCCACCCTCAGGGCGATCGTCGGCGGCCTATTGTGCTGGCTGTCAATCCGGCGCTCAGCGGTTCGCGGCGGTCATCTGCTCCCGGAGCAGATTCGCGGCGCGCTCGATCTGTGCGTCGTGCCACTCCTGCGCCGACGGGCGATCCTCCAGCGCCGACGGCGGATCGGGGAAGCGCACGTCCGGGTGCACTCCACGCTCGCCGTTCTCGTCTTCCTTCGAGATGTCCCGCTGGTCCGGCGTCAGGTAGACCGCGGTCGTCAGGATCATCGCCGAGCCGTCATCAAGCTCGATGACCGTCTGCACCTTGGCCTTGCCGAAGCTGGCGTGGCCGACGACCTTCGCCCGGCCGGTGTCCTGCAGCGCCGCCGCAACGATCTCCGACGCACTGGCGCTGCCTCCGTCGATCAGCACCACCATCGGAACGCTCTCATCGAGCATCACGCCGGGGCGGGCGTTGAGCGGCTCGGGATCGCCCGCGCGGTCCCGGATCCATGTGATCGGCGTGTTCTCGAGGAAGAGGCTGCCGACCGCGACGGCCTGATCGAGCATGCCGCCGGGGTCGCTGGAGAGGTCGAAGAGCAGCGCGCGCATCCCGTCCTTCTTCAGGCTGTTGAGCGCCTCCTGCACCTTCGCCTCGGCGAGGTGGTTGAATGACCGCAGCCAGATGTACCCGATCTTGTTCTCCTCGTCAAGCATCCTGAACTCCACGATCGGGAACTCCACCCGGCCGCGCGTGATCGCGATGTCAGAGATCTCCTCAGCGCCCTCGTGGCGCACGTTGAGCACGACCTCGGTCCCGCCCTCACCGCGGATCAGGTTGACGACCTCCTGCAGGCTCAGGCCCCTCACTGAGCGGCCGTCCACGCCGACGATCACATCGCCTGAGTAAAGCGAGGTCTTCGACGCAGGCCCCTCCGGCAGGACGCGCAGCACCACGACCTCCTGCTCGCCCGTCTCGGTGTTCTTCTCCATCACAAGCTCCGCCCCGATCCCCTCGAAGCGGCCCGTCGATTGCGTCTGAAAGTCCTCGTACTCATCGGGAGTCATGAAGCGACTGTAGGGATCGCCCAGCGACTTGAGCATCCCCTGGATCGCCCCGTAAGTCAGGTCATCGTTGGACATCTCCTCGGGGTAGACGAAGTTCTCGATGATCCGCTGACGGGCGCGCCAGAAGGTCTTCAGCGGGGTCAGACTCGTCGCGCCGGGGATGTCACTGCCGCTCTGCACGTCGTACGTGCCCGGCACGATCTGCGCCATCTGCACGAGCGCGGGAACGAAGCCGCCCGCGCGGATGACGTGCGTGGTGAACATTCCCGCCGCGAACACACTGAGGGCGCCGAGGCTGATCGCCGCGACGAGCATGAGTGATCTCCATGACTGTCCTGTCTTCACGTTGTCATTCCTCACATGACTGACATGAGTGCGCTGACGCGACCTCTGTCCGCCCCCCTGCGTTGCTCACCGCAGCGGGTTGACGTGACTTCCGTTGCGATAGACCATCCAGTGCACGTGGTTGCCCGTTGACAGCCCCGTCGTCCCGACCCCCGCGATCGTCTGACCGGCGCTTACGACCTGCCCGACGCGTACGTAGATGCTCGAGCAGTGCCCGTAGGACGTCGCCCACCCGCTCCCGTGGTCGATGATCACGGTCTTGCCCGTCGCGCCCATCCACCCCGCGCGGATGACCTTCCCGTCATCGCACGCACGGATCGGCGTCCCGGACGGCGCCGCGATGTCCACCCCGTTGTGAAACTTGCGGATGCCGTAGATCGGGTGGACCCGGTAGCCGTAGCGACTGCTGATACGCCCGCTCACCGGCAGCGGGTAGCGCCCGCTGCTCGTGCCCCCGTAGCTGCCGCGGCTGAGTTCCTCCCGAACCAGCGCTTCAAGCCGCTTCTCCGCCGCGTCAAGCTCCGCGAGGATCTTCTCGGCCGCCGCCTGGTCCCGCGCGTACTTCGCCACCAGCGACTCGGCCGCGGCCGCGGCCTGCGCGGCGATGCGCTTCTGCCGATCCGCCTGCTGCTTGAGCTCAGCGGCCTCCGCCTGCCTCATCTCCAGCGTGGCGCGCTGCTGCGTCAGCTTCTCCTGCGTCTCGACCAGTGTGTTGAGCAGGCCCTGATCCTGGTCGGCGATCAGGCGGGAGAACTCGGCGCGATTCGTGAAGTCCTCGAAGCTCGTCGCGTTGAGCACGACCTCGATGTACGACGGCTGCCCGGCCTCGTAGAGCGCGCGAAGTCGGACCGACATCGCCTCACGGTGCCCGACCAGTTCCTCTTCGGTCTGCACGAGGTCGGCCTTCACCTGCCGAAGTATCCCGCGGACCTCTTCGAGCCGCCGGTTGGCCTGCGCCGCGCTGTCGCGGGCCTGCTGCGCCCGGTTCCGCGCGCCGGCAAGCCCCGACTGCGCCTCGGCCTTCTCCGTCCTGATCTGCTTGAGCCTGCTCTCCGTCGCCCGCTGCCGGCTCAGCACATCCTGCAATCGCTGGCGAAGACTCTGCGCGTCGGCCTCGTGGAGGCGGACGGCGCCCGGCAGCAGCAGTCCCGCGATCGCGAGCATCGCGATCTTCGCGGCCACTGTCCTGCGCATGGCATCATGTCCCCTCGATCGAGATCGTCGCCAGGCCGGCGATCCTCGTGCGATCCGGCGCCATCATCGCGCCGCTACCTCGTGCCTGTGACCAACGCCCGCCACGCTGTGCTGTAGGGCGGGGACCCGTGCCCCGCCAGTCGTTGTCGTTGTCGTTGCCGTCGCCGTCGCCGTTCCTGCCGTTGCCGCCGTTGCCTGCCACCTGCGACCTGCTTTCTACCTCAGAGGATTGACGGCGCTGCCGTTCCGGTAGACAGTCCAGTGAAGGTGCGGTCCGGTTGACCAGCCGGTGCTGCCGACCGCCGCGATCCTCTGACCGCGGCTGACGACCTGACCGCTGCTCACGTAGATGCTCGAGCAGTGGCCGTACAACGTGGACCATCCGGCTCCATGATCAATGACGACGGTGCGGCCGTATGCGTTCTTCCATCCCGCGAAGATCACTCTGCCGGCGTCGGCGGCCTTGATCGGTGTTCCGGTCGGCGCCGCTATGTCAACGCCGTTGTGAAAGCGTCGCGTCTTCAGGATCGGGTGGATCCGCCAGCCGTAGGTGCTGGTGATGCGGCCTGATGTCGGCCGCAGGAAGTTGCCGGTGGGGGTCCCGGAGTACCCCCGGCTGCTCGTGCTCGAACTCGCCTGTGAGCGGATGAGCGCCTCGATCTGCTTCTCCGTGGCCTCCAGCGCCGCGTAGTCGGCCTCGGCCGCCTTCCGGTCATTGCGGTACTTCGCAACCAGCGCCTCCGCCTCGCCCTCGGCCTTCTCCGCCTCGGCCTTCGCCGTGTCCGCCTGCTTCTTAAGGTCCACGGCCTCCGCCTGCGCGCTCTCCAGCGTGGCTCGCTGCTGCGCGAGCTTCGCCTCGGTCTCCACCAGCGTGTCGAGCAGTTCCTGATCCTGCCCGGCGATGATCCGAGAGAACTCCGCTCGGTTGGTGAAATCCTCAAAGCTGGTCGCGTTGAGCACGACCTCCAGGTACGACGGCTGCCCCGCCTCGTAGAGCGCGACCAGCCGCGTGGACATCGCCTCGCGGTGCCCGGCCAGTTCCTCCTCGGTCTGCGCCAGGTCCGCCTTGACGTCCCGGAGGATCGCCTGCACCTCCTCGAGATGCCGATTCGCGTTGGCTGCGCGGTCTCGTGCCTCCTGCGCCCTGTTGCGCGCCGCCGCAAGGTCCGACGACGCCTCTGACTGATTCTGTTTGATCGCGGCCAGGCGGCTCTGCACCTGCCGCTGCCGGTCGCGAATGCTCTCGAGACGCTGGCGCGTGCTCTGCGCCTCGATCGTGTCCGTAGACGGGCTTATCAGCAGAAACGCGGCCGCCATCAACACTGCCAGAAGCCCGGATGTGATCCTCTGCATGGTCGGCAATCACCTCGACGCGTCCCGTGCGTTGCTGCGAAAAGGCTGCGATCGTTGCGTCATCGTGGCACGACCGATTCGTCCCGTGCGACGGACACTCCGTCCGTCGGCTGTTGTTGATATTGCGTCTTGCACGGACAGCAGTGTCCGTGCCACGTCAGACGTGTCGCAGGTAGCTGTGCAGGCCGATCGCGCTCCCAAGGACCCCGAAAACGACCCCGCAGACCATCGTTCCCAGCCCGAACAGCAGCGCGAACTGCGTGCTGTAGATAAGCTCAAGGAAGCCAAGGTGCTGCGAGACGTAGGCGTGGACCCACGAGTATGACGCGAGCACCAGCACCGTTGACAGCGCCCCGCCCGTGACCCCGTGGAACGCCCCCTCGAGGACGAAGGGCAGGCGTATGAATGAGTTGGTTGCACCCACAAGCTGCATGATGCGTATCTCGCGGCGCCGTGCGTAGATCGTCAGCCGGATGGTCGTGCTCACGATAAGCAGCGTCGCCGCGCCCATCAGCACCGCCGTGACCACCCCCGCGATCTTGATCCCACGCGCGAGTGTCAGAAGCTTTCCTGTGATCTGCTCCCTGTATCTGACCTTTGCGACGCCCTCAATGTTCCCCGCCGCCGTCGCGATCGCCGCCATATCCTGCGGATTCTTCGGCTCCACGATGACCGCGTCGGGCAGCGGATTCTCCGGCAGCGTCGCCTTCAGCGTCTCAAGGTCGAGCCCGAGGCTGTCGGCCTGGTCCTTGAGAGCATCCTCCTTCGGGTAGGAGCGGATCTGCCCCACCCGCATGTCCTGCCACAGCTCCGTCTCCACGGCCCCCGCATCCGCCCCCTCCTCCAGCTCGACGGTGATATTGGCCTTGCGCGCCTCCACATCGGCCATGTGCTCGAGGTTGATCGTGGCGAGAAAGAACGTGCTCAGGATCAGCAGCGCCACGGTCATGTTCGAACTCGTCGCGAGGCTCATCAGGCCGTTGCGGCGGATCGACTGCCACGCCGTCTGCAGCAGGAACTCCAGGACATTAAGGTTCATCGTACCCGCCGCCTCCCCGGGCGTCGCGCACGATGGTTCCGCCCACAAGACTTACGACGCGCTTGCGCATGCCGTCCACGATCACCCGGTCGTGCGTCGCGCACAGCACCGCGGTGCCGCGTTCGGCGATGTTCGTCAGAAGCTGCATGATCTCCCACGAGATGTCCGGGTCGAGGTTCCCCGTGGGCTCGTCGGCCACGAGGATCGCCGGGCTGTTCACCAGCGCCCGGGCGATCGACACGCGCTGCTGCTCCCCGCCCGACAGCTCGTGCGGAAACGACTGCTCCTTCTCCGATAGGCCCACCAACTCCAGCGCCAGCGGCACCTTGCGGTACTTCTCCCGCCGCGACGCCCCGACCACCTCCAGCGCGAACGCAACGTTCTCCCACACGTTCCGGTCGGGCAGCAGCCGGAAGTCCTGGAAGATCACGCCCACGTTCCGCCGCAGGAAGGGCACCCGCTCCCGCGGGAGATTCGCCACATCCTGGCCCGCGATGATCACGCTGCCCTCGGTCGGCGTAAGCTCGCGGTAGACCAGGTGCAGCAGCGTGGATTTCCCGCTGCCCGAGGCGCCGACAAGGAACGCGAACTCGCCCCGGTCCACCTCCAGATCGATTCCCGACAGGGCCCGCGTGCCGTCCGGGTAGACGACCGAGACCCCCTCAATGTGAATCATGTCCGGCAAACCCCGTTGGTGGGTGAATGAGTGCGTGTGTGTCGATCTCGTCGGAAAGTCATAAGTGACAAGGGAGTATACCAGAAACGCGAGGCCGAGGACAACCTGAGGAAACCCGACCGGAGCGGTGAAGTTCAAGCCGCAGCCCCCGTCGTTCGCCGTGGGCGTCCCGGCCGGCCTCGTCTCACGCTGACGAATGCCGCGCCGGTGGGGTTCACGCGTCGGCCCACGAACGGGCCGACGCCGGTACTGCGAGGGGCCCGCCTCTCGCAGCCGGGAGATGATCCAGGTGGCGGGAAACGCGGGCCCCGATTGTGCGCCTCATGACCAGGTGCGTCCGCTCAGTCGATGCAGAACGCGGTCGGGTCGGAGAACTGCCCGGACGACTTGGCGTGGCCGTCTGCGTAGCAGGCGTTCATCTGCATGTTGTGCCGGTAGCGCATCGTGCCCACCGCGCCCGTGCTGCTCATCGGGAGCGGGTTGCCGCTGGCGTCAAAGCCCATGTTGCCGTGGCTCTCGGGCCACATGCCGCTGGTCTCGAAGATCATGACCGTATCGGCCGGGCGCCGAACCAGCGCGAGCTTGCGGATCCCTGCGCTCGTCTGCTTCGCCCAGAAGGGCCGTCCGCGCATCGCGGTGTGGAGGTCGGCGTTCCCGGTGTCGTTGGGGCCCCAGTAGCTGACATCCCAGACGCGGCCGTAGAAGCCGACAGAATCCGCCGGATAGCCGTCGCGGTAGCTCATCCGCCAACTGTCGGTGGGGCATTCGAAGATCTGGTGGTTCATCGTGTAGGGCTCAAGGATGTCGAAGAGGAAGACCCGGGTGGTGCCGCCCTGCATGGTCCAGACGGGGAAGGTCTCATCGTAGTCCTGCACGTACATCATGATCGACGTGCCGATCTGCTTCATGTTGTTGAGACAGCTCGTCTGACGAGCCTTCTCTCTGGCTCGGGCGAAGACCGGGAACAGGATCGCCGCGAGGATGGCAATGATCGCAATCACTACCAGTAACTACTCACGTTGCGGCTTGTCTCGTGGGTAGAGTGTACCCCCCCCCGCAAGATTGTCAAGGAAAAGACGGAACTTATCGCGCAGAGATCTGTCTTGAATACCAAAG
>JBMNNW010000020.1:0-54606 GCA_050942735.1 Armatimonadota bacterium | reverse complement strand
TTCGACCGATAGTCTGTTCATCGGAGCTGCCCTCCCGAATGTGAGTTTCTGATTCAAACCCACCTTCCGGGAACAACGGGCAGCTCCCTTTAATCCCCCCAACCCTTAATCGTTGATACGGAGCCCGGCTTCCTTGACGCTGTGAGTCGTTTCGCGGTAAAATGAAGATGCGGGCGAGTGCGGACAAAAGCTCGTCATTTGTGTTTGACCGGTGATTGTTGGGGCGGAGAGTGCGATGGCTGTCGAGACAGTTGCAACAAACAGGCGTGCCCGTCATGAGTATCATATTAACGATCGTATCGAGGCGGGCATCCAACTAACGGGGGCGGAGGTCAAGTCGGTGCGCGCGCATCGTGTCAGCCTCGCCGAGGCGTATGCCACGGTGGAGGCGGGCGAGGCGTGGATTCACAACATGCACATCGCGAAGTATGATGCAGGCGGCTACGCGCATCAGAATCCGACGCGTCCCCGCAAGCTGCTGTTGCACAAGCGCGAGATTCAGCGCCTTGAGCGCGAGGTCCAGCAGAAGGGTGTCACCTTGATCCCGCTTCGCATGTATTTCGCCCCGAGCGGGTATGCTAAGGTTGAACTGGGCGTGTGCATCGGCAAAAGGGAGTACGAGAAGCGCGACACGATCAAACGGAGGGACGAGAAGCGCCGCGAGGAACAGGCGATCGCGGATCACTACCGGGGACGCTGATGGTCGCGGCACACGAACGAGCGAAAGGAGGTGGGACGCATGTCGCGGGTTCTGGTGGTTGACGACGAAGCGTCGATCCGAGAGGTGCTCGTGCAGGCTCTTGAGGATGCCGGCTTTGAGGCGGAGGCGGCCGAAGGTGGCCGGGAGGCGCTCAAGCGGCTCTGTGCCGGGACGGCCGAGGACAGCCCCTACGATGCCATGGTACTTGATATCATTATGCCCGACGTGGACGGGTGGCAGGTCCTTGAGGCCGTGAAGCACAATCCGCTGTGGCGCGAGATGCCGGTGGTCGTGGTGAGCGGCCATGCGAACGGCGCCGGAGACGTCGCGCGCGTCAGCAACTACGACGGCTTCTTCGTTGAGAAGAGCGGGAACTTCGTCGATGTCGTGAGGATGGCGCTGGCGAGGCTCCTGCGCGCTGCGTAGCGAGAGCGCCGCAGGTTCGTTCAGAGAGGAGCGCAGCCCCTGATCTCGCTCGGGGCTGCGCTTCACACCGACCGGAGGCCGTCAGCCCTTCGGCCGGTACTTGACATCTCGCGTCCTGATCAGGAACGTGGAGCAGTGCGCGTGGTTCGCGACGTGCTCCGACACAGGACCGAACAGCTTGCGCCTCACCTCATGCAGCGGAGCTGTGCCGATGACCACGAGGTCGTAGTCGGCGCTCGCGTCCACGATGGCCTGCCCCGAGTCCTCCCGGACCTCCGTCCGGTGTGACATCCGATCGGCCACGCCACGGTCCACCAGCCACCGCTCCAGTTCGTCGCGCATCTCCTCGGCCTCCGCCTCCGTTGAGGCGAAGTGTACGACCTCGATCCTCGACTCGAAGCGGTTCTGCAGGGCGATGAGCAGGTCTCGCCGCACGTCGAGGTCCAGTCTTGCGCGGACCGGCACCAGCACGCGGTCGTACCGCGCATCCCCCACGAAGCGGGCCACGAGCAGGTTGCACGGCGCCCGAGCGGCGATCTCGTCCACGAGCCTGTGGAAATCCCCGTTGCCGCCCTCGGGGTGTTCGCGTTCTGAGAAGCCGACCACGATCAGTCCCGCGCCGGTGGCCTGCGCGACCTCCTCGAGCATCTCGGCGACCGGCCGGCCGATGGCCAGGTGGGCGGTGTACCGCGTACCGGACAGGTCGGCGATTCTCTGAGCTTCGTCGAGGATGCCGTAGGCGCGGCTCATCCGGTCGTGGCATTCGGGAGTCGTCTCAGGCGCGCCGCAGCCCACGTCCACCACCGTCACGCCCTCGACGCTCCCGCCGTACTCGACCGCCATCATGCAGCCGACCTGCATCAGTCGCCCGACGTTCTCGGGGTTCCCGAGGCCCACCACGATGCTGTACTCGCTCATCAGAAGGATCTCCCTGTCGGTGCTGCGGTGGTCAGTCCTGCATCTTCAGCAGCTTCGCCGCGATATCCTGGGTGAAGGTCGGGAGTTCGATGCGGGTCCGCGAGCCCTCGACCACAAGCTCGTCCTCGCCGATCACATCACCTGCGTACGTGTCCCACCACTCCAGGCGGTAGCGCCCCTCCTCAAGGCCGCTGAGTTCGACCCATTGGTCGGTGAGTCGAAGCTGCTCTGGCACCGCGTCGGGCGCCGGGTAGTCGGCCATCCGCTCGTCGTGGTAGGCGTAGAACATCGCGATGCCGTCGCCGGCCTTCGCCTGGCAGAACACATGATCCGAGTTGGAGGTGGCGGCGTTAACTTTCCGGAGGTTCAACCCTCGGGGGTCGAATCCCTCGTTGAAGCGCATGATCGCGCGCTGGAGTCTGAAAAGCTCCAGCTCGTCCCACTCCTCGTGATACCACAACACGGGCGGTCCCGCCATCGGCATCATGTTTCCGATCCAGCCGACCACGCGGAAGTCGCGCTGCCAGACGACGTAGGGCTCGGGCAGGTCGGCGGTCTGCGGCCCGTACTCGATGAAGATCATCGGCTTGTTGCGGTAGCGGGCGTTGTCATCGAACCACTGGTTGAGCTTCCTGTGCCACGGCTGCCAGTAGGCGTCCGCCTGGATGTACGCGATCTGCGGGAGCTGCCAGAGCGCGTGGCCGAAGCCGCCGTAGAGGCAGACGTGGGTGGTGACGAGGTGATTCCAGGGGTCGATGTCATAGACGTACCCGGCCATCTCCTCGTGCCAGCGCGCGATCTCGGAGGCGTTGGAGCCCTCGGAGAGGTCGATCTCATTCCACAGGTCGTAGCTGAGCAGGTTTCGTGAGTAGCCCCAGCGCGCGACGATATAGCGGTAGCGCTTCTTGAAGTCGGCCTTCACCTGCTCGTTGGTGAACAGCATCGAGGGGCTGGCGACGTAGCCGCCGTTGCGCGCGGCGTAGGGGTTGTACCGCCACTCGGCGTCATACTTGTCTCGGCGAAGCTGCCCGTGGGAGTTAAAGGTCAGTTCAATGAAGAGGTCGTGCTCGGCCGCAAGGTCGAACATGTAGTCCAGCCGCCAGGCGTTGTACGTCGAGTAGCGACCGACGCCGTCGTAGCGCGAGTGGTACTCCTCATCCCACTCGATCCCGGCCCACCACGCGGCCATCCACGTGCGGACGAAGTTGAGCCCCTCCTCCTCGAAGCGCTTGAAGTAGTGGTCGAAGGCGTAGGTGCCCTTCTGCCGCTCAGCGTGGTCGCCACCGTCTCGCATGTTGATGCCGTTGACGAGGAAAAGCTCACCGTTGTCGAACTCGAAGTACATCGGGTCGTCCTCGCTGAGGCGCACGAGACCGCGGGGATCGAGGGCCGGGGTGGCCGTGATCTGACGCTCCTCGCTGCGCAGTTCGCCCTTCTCGTCGCGGACGCTGACATAGAAGCGCCATCGGCCCTCGGCGGTGGGCGAGAAGCGGACCTTCCACCTGGGCTCGCCCACCGGGATGAGCTGCTCCCAGCCCTCCTCGGTCTGCGAGCGCTCGTAGTCCTGGTAGAAGAATCCGGGCACGACCAGCCTCTCGCCGTCCGGGGAGAGAAAGTGTGCCTGCACATCCACGACCTCCGGGTCGAAGGGGTTCTCATAGACGCGACCGGGGTCGAAGGTGATCTCCAGCTTCTCATACACGGGGACCTGCTCGCCGGAGAGGTCGAGTTCCAGCCCGTAGCTCAGCGGCGCGTGGGCGGTTGGGTCGAAGCGGCCCAGCGGCGGCTGCCAGCCGCTCAGCGTGACGTTCGCGAGCAGCATCTCGCCCTGCCACTGCTCGTCGCAGAAGATGCGGACGCCGAACTCGCGCGGGCGATGCAGCACGCGATGCCAGGCCTTCTGATGCCCGCCGGGCTCCCATGCGGTGCTGTCCTCGGAGATGTCGATGGTGAAGCTCATCCACTCGCCCGGGGTGATCTGAGCGCGAGGCCCCTCGGCCCGGTGCAGGGGGAATGACTGGTACCACCAGTAGTGGCGGTCTTTGATGTACACCTGTAGATCGGCGCCGGGCGGCATGTCGTCAGCGAGGAGGATGTCGAAGCTCAGATTCGTGTACCCGGTCCAGTCACGCCAGGGAATGTAGGTAACGCCGAATGACTTCGGCGTAGCGCCCTCGATGCTCAGCGCTCCGGAGCGCTCTCCAACCAGCGCAAGCTCGCCGGTGTTGGCGTCGATCGGGCTGGCGATCCAGTCGTCGCCGATGCGGTCGAAGGCGAGGACGCAGTCCTCCTGTGCGTGGCTGATGGCGGTGGTCATGAGTAGCGCGATGGTGCAGCAGACGAGTGCTCTTGCGGTCGCGTTCATTCGCTTCTCCTCTCGCCGAGCTTGCGTCATTGTATATGAATGCGCGGAGGCGTGAAAGGTTCTCTTTGATTGCGGGTCTGACCGAATTATGTAGGTTGCTGTCGCTGGCGGCTCACGGCGGCCTCACACCGACCCGCTCGCTGCGCTCGGGGTTAGCCCCTCTCCCTGAGACGCCGCGCTGCGCGCGGGTCCTGCGGGAGAGGAGGAGGACACAACCGTGAGCGGAGATCCGAAAGAGCTTTGACAGGTCGGAACGTGGGGCTCATTCCCCCTCCCGCCGGAGTTCGCACAGCGAACTCTCAGGGAGGGGGTGCCCGAGTGTCGTGTATGAGGGCGGGGGAGGCTGTCGTTGCTGCACCCACATTCCCCTTGATTGCCGCCGACGGCGGCAGGCCGCTCCGAAGACGGCCGCGAAGGTCTCGCCCCGTCGGTGTCGAACTCTTCACACGCGGAGATTCACGTCGCAGGGAGCGCTGAGATGGGCGAGCTATGCATCATTGAGAAGTGGGCGGAGAACCTCGACGAGGCCACCGTCAGCCGCTGGCTGGTGGATGAGGGAGACGAGGTGGTCGCCGGGGATGGGATCTGTGAGATCATCACCGACAAGGCGACTTTCGAGTACGAGGCCGAGGTCAGTGGCTTCGTGAAGGCGATCTACGCGCCGCCGCGCAGCACGGTGCCGGTGGGCTACGTGATCGCGTTCATCGGCGATGCGGATGAGGACCCGCCCGATGACATCGAGGAGCGCAACCGCAGAGTGATGGAGGACCACGCAAGCTCCACCGAGGATGACCTCGACCTCGAGCTTGAGCTCGACCTGCCACGCGGGGGCAGTCGCGAACTCAAGCGCCGTGGCGACCGCAAGCGGCGCGTCAGGGGCACGCCTGCTGCGAGGCGCGTGGCCGCTGAGTTCGAGGTGTCGCTCGAGGAGGTCGCCGAGGCGATGGACGTCTCCGGCGTGGTGAACGAGGACGACGTGCGGCGTTACGTCGGGAGGAAGTGAGCGTCATGATCGATCTTGATGGTCGCGTGGCGCTGGTCACGGGAGGATCGCGGGGGATCGGGAGGGCCATCGCGCTGGAGCTTGCCCACGCGGGAGCGGCGGTGGCCGTCAACTACCGAGAGCGCGCCGACGCGGCGGAGGCGGTGGTCGCACAGATCCACGACGCCGGAGGGAAGGCGACGGCCGTCCGCGCCGATGTCACGGATTTCGACGCCGTCCAGGCGATGGTCAAGCACGTCGTCGGTGAACTCGGCGGGCTGGAGATCCTTGTCAACAACGCCGGGATCATCGGCGACGCCTACCTGATGATGCTCAGGCCCGAGAGCTGGCGCGAGGTGATCGCGGTCTCGCTCGACGGGGCGTTTCACTGCACGAAGGCTGCCGTCCGGCCGATGATGCGCGGGCGCTGGGGGCGGATCGTGAACATCTCCTCGGATGCGGGGCTGATGGGCGATGTGATGCGCGCGCATTACGCCGCCGCGAAGGCCGGCCTGCTGGGGCTGACGAAGACGACCGCCCGTGAGCTTGCAGGCCAGGGCATCACCTGCAACGCGGTCGCGCCGGGGATCATTGAGACCGACCTGACCGCCGGGATGGACGAGAAGCGCGCGGAGACGATGCTGAGCATGATCCCGCTGGGGCGCTTCGGCGCACCGGAGGACGTGGCCCCGCTGGTCGCGTGGCTGTGCTCGGACGCGGCGGGCTACGTGACCGGACAGACCGTCTGCGTGGACGGCGGCCTGCGCATGTGAGGGCGGGCGACGCGAAAGACGGTCGCACCGCGGTGGAACGAGTCCGGCCTCGCGGGCGTTGGTATGCGGAGACACTGACATCGCCCCGATGGGAGTTGACCGGCAGACGATGAATCGACGTGCAGCGATCACAGGGATGGGCGTTGTGTCCTCGCTTGGAAGCGGCCTCGGCGAGTTCTGGCAGGGACTGATCGAGGGCCGCTCGGGCATCGGTCCGATCGACCGCTTCGACCCCGACGGGCTGCGCAACACAAACGCGGGCCAGGTCCGTGACTTCGAGTTCGAGCCGCCTGCATTCGGGATGACCACGCCGCCGGACCTGGCGACGCAGTTTCTGCTCACCGCGGCGCGCGAGGCGCTGCATCGAGCGATGATCGTCCCGGCGAATGAGCGCGATCCGGGCTTCGGCGCGAGCTATGCGACGAACTTCGGCGGCGCCGACTCGTGGGAGAGTTACGTCGGCGGGCTGCTCGCGGGCGATGTGCGCGCCGAGGCATTCGAGGAGTTCGTCTTCGGGCGGGCGGCCGAGCACGCGTGCGAGGCGTTCGGCATCGGCGGACCGTGTGCCCTGCTGTCGGTGGCCTGCGCCTCGGGCGGCGCGGCGGTCGGCGTGGCGCTGGAGATGATCCGCCTCGGTGAGGCGAACGTTGTGCTGGCGGTGGGATACGACGCGCTGGCGCCGACGCCGCTGTCGGGGCTCAGCGTGTTGCGCACGATGACGGACGAGATGATCCGGCCCTTCTCGGCCGACCGCTCCGGGACGCTCTTCGGCGAGGGAGCGGCGGCGCTGGTGGTCGAGGAGATCGACCACGCCCGGGAGCGCGGTGCCCGCCCGCTGGCCGAGGTGCTGGGCTGGGCGGAGAATAACAACGCCTACCATCTCACGGCGCCGGACCAGGGCGGGGCGGGGATGACCCGCGTGGTCCGCGACGCCGTCGCGGACGCGGGCGTTGACGCGGCGACGATCGACTACGTCAATGCGCACGGGACCGGCACGCAGCCGCATGACCCCGCGGAGGTGCAGGCGGTGAAGACGGTGCTGGGCGAGCGGGCGTGGGAGATCCCGATGTCCTCGATCAAGGCCTCGATCGGGCATATGATGGGCGGCGCGGGGGTGGTGGAGGCGGTCGCGACGGTGATGGCGATCACCGAGGGCGTGGTGCCGCCGACCGTGAACTACCGCGAGCGCGACCCTGAGTGTGACCTCGACCATGTGCCCAACGAAGCGCGGGAGGCCGAGGTAAAGCGCGCGATCTCCATCTCCGCGGGGATCGGTGGCAACAACTCATGCATCGTCCTGGGGGCGGCAAGCTGATGGCTGACGAGGTTCGCATCGCAATCACGGGCATCGGCGCGGTCAGCGGGCTCGGCGTGGGGGTGGGGCCGCTGGTGGAGGCGCTGCGCGCCGGCGATGAGCCGCAGGCCGACCTGATGGAGGCAGAGTATGCCCCCGAGGACTTCCGTGAGAGCTCGAAGACGTACATGGATCCCTGCTCGGACCACGCGCTCGCGGCCTGCTGGCTGGCGGTGCGCGACGCCGGCCTGGGCTGGGAGGGCGCCGGGCACCCCGGCTTTGACAGCGAGCGGCTCGGCGCATCCATCGGCACTGCGTTCGGGACGCTCGAGTCGATGCTCAACATGACCGGGCGGGTGCAGCAGAAGGGCCTTCGCTTCGGCTCACCGATGATCTTCACGCATGCATTCATCAACACGCCGGCGGCGCTGATCGCGATCGAGTACGATCTGCAGGGGCCGAACATGACGCACTCGCTCGGCGACGCATCGGGCGCGGCGGCGCTGAGCTACGCGCTGACGATGATGCGCGCGGGCCGCGCGGACCTGATGCTCGTCGGAGGGTGCGAGGCGCTCAGCGACCCGCTGATCGCGGCGATGGATGCCGTGGGCTTCGAGGAGGTGCTCGGCGAGGGGGCGGCGATCCTCGTGCTGGAGACCGGGCAGCACGCGCTCGCGCGCGGCGCTGAGCCACTCGCCGAGTTGACGGGCGCGTCGTCGCTTGCGCCCTGCCGGGGTGACGCGGGAGAGCGCGCTCTGATGGCCGCCCGGACAGAGCGCGCGCGTGTGATCGACGCGGGCACGGTCTGCGGGCACGCGTTCGGCGCGTCGGTGGCGCTGTCGGCCGCGTGCTGCGCGGCGCTGGCGGCGGAGGCCGGGGAGCCGCTGGCGGCGGTCTCACCCGACGGCTCGGGCGCGGTGGTGATCGAGCAGTGGCGCGGATGACCGATCAGATGCTGCTGGACGCGTGGCGGATGATGCTGCTGATCCGCCGCTTCGAGGAGGCGGTCGCGGAGGTCTTCGCAGAGGGCCGGGTCGTGGGGACGGCGCACTTTTGCATCGGCCAGGAGGCCTCGGCGGTGGGGACGGTCGCGGCCCTTCGCCCCGATGACATGGTCACCAGCAATCACCGCGGCCACGGGCATTTCCTCGCGAAGGGCGCCGACGCGGGCCGCCTGATGGCGGAGCTTTTCGGCAAGGCGACCGGGTATGCCGGTGGGCGCGGGGGATCGCAGCACGTGGCCGACTTCTCGATCGGCTTCCTCGGCTCACACGGCATCACCGCGGGGATGATCCCGGTCGCGACCGGCGCGGCGCTGTCGCAGAAGCAGCTTGACACCGGGAGGGTGGTCGTGGCGTTCTTCGGCGACGGCGCGACCGGACAGGGAGCCTTCCACGAGGCCGTCAACATCGGTGCGGCGTGGGAGCTGCCGATCGTCTACCTGTGTGAGAACAACCTTTATGCGATGAGCACCTCGATCGAGCAGTCGTTCAAAGTCACCAGCGTCGCCGAGCGCGCGTGCGCATTCGGCATCCCCGGCGTCAGCGTGGATGGCAACGACGTCGAGGCGATGTATGCCACGGTGCATCAGGCGGTCGAGCGCGCCCGGCTGGGTGGCGGTCCGACGCTCGTGGAGGCGCAGACCTACCGCTACTGCGGGCACTCCAAGTCCGACGAGTGCCTCTACCGCAGCGACGAGGAGGAACGCTGCTGGCTCGAACGCGATCCGCTCATCGTCGCCGAGCAGCGCATCCTCGATCGAGAGATCGCGACGCGAGCCGAGCTTGACCCGATGGCCGAGCAGGTGGACGCGGAGGTCGCCGAGGCAGTGCGCTTCGCGCTGAAGAGCCCCGACCCCGACCCCGCGACCGTCACCGACGGCGTCTTCGCGGATTTCGACCTCTCCTGACCGGGCCTATCCGGCGGCCTCCCGTGCCCTCGCCAGCGCCGCAAGCGTCTCGCGCACCATCACCTCCTCGGCCTCGGGCGTGATCCCGAGGCCGCGGTGATGCGCTCGGGCGCGAATCTCGTAGCCGCCCTCCTCGTAGACCGATGCGACCGGCACGTAGCCGATCGAGCCGCTGACGTGCGTCACGTCCAGCGTGGTGGCGAAGGGCGACTGCTCGCGCACCTGCTGCGCGATCTCGTAGAAGACTTCCGCCGGCCAGCCGACCAGCGCCACGTCGCCGATCGCCAGCACCTGCGCGAAGGTCGGCAGGCCGCTGACGTCCTCGCCCGCCTCGATCGCCTCAAGCTGCGCCTCCACGTGGCGCAGTCGCCGCTCCGCCTGCCACCGGTCGAGGCCCTCGACATCCTCGCCGTCGTCTATCCTGTCGAGCGCATCCTTCAGTTCATCGCGCTCTGTCCGAAGACGCGCCTCATCCTCAAGCTCGGCGAGCGGCAGTTCGAACTCGTGGCGGAGCGTCGTGAGCCGCACATCGGAGCGCGCCTCGCCGACCTCGGTCGTCGCCTGCACCGTCGCCGCACCCAGCCTGCGTCCGAGCAGCGCGACCTCGTTGAAGGTGCCTCCGTGGTGGTACGCGTTGATGTTGCCTGACGCCCCCGCGAGGAAGCCCGCGACGCCCGGCAGGTTGGCCTCCACGAAGCTCTCCGCCGCGCCCGGCGCGTCACCGGAGATCAGGTAGTTGCGCGAGCCCATCACCACGCCGTGCACTCCGTGGCGGAAGATCGTCGCGAGGTGCGCGCCATCCGTCGCGTCGGCGAAGCGCAGTACGTCCACGACCGTATCACTGGGGCCCTCGGGGTTGACGCCCAGCACGATCTTCCCCTCGCGCAGCTCCCTGCGGTTGACGCCGCACTGCACGGGCCGCTGCGCCACGCCGAGCGTCGCCGGCCGGGCCTTCGAGCGCGCCTCCTCCACCGCCCCCGCGCATATATCCGCGAGCGTCTCGACATACGAGCGGTTGTCCGCGTCTTCGGCGTATCCGGTCGCCGGGCCCGAGTGCGTGTGCGTGTTGGCGATGAAGAGCTGCTCGCGAGTGAGGTCGAGGCGGGCCTCGAAGACCTCTGCCAGCAGGTCCATCTCGTCGTTGGAGGCGTAGAGCAGATCGCGGCACAGCAGCGCCGCGCAGTTCTCGCCGTCGCAGAGAAAGAGCGCGCGAACCCACAGCTCGTCATGCACGCCCTCGGCGCCGTGATCGCGGCCGGCGTATCCGGCCATGCTCGCGCCCACCGGCGGTGTGATGTTCCGCCGAGCAACGCCCACCATCAGCCCGCTCATCATGATCGCTCCCCGGACCCTTGACTTGCGAATCGCAGAGGCATATTCTGTGTCCGGCGCGCGAGCCCTGCCACGATCTTCCGTGGGAGCTCCCCGATGAGCGAGTCCGGGCGTGATTTCACCCGTGATGCGGCGAGGTACGACGCGTGGTATCAGACCCCGTGGGGGAGCCACGCCGAGGCCGAGGAGTTGCGCCTGCTGCTGGAGATGGCGCGCCCGAGGGCCGATGAGCGCGCGCTCGATGTCGGCTGCGGTACCGGGCGGATGCTCGCGAGGATGCTGGCGCTGGGGCTCGACGCCCGTGGCGCGGAGCCCGCGCATGACATGCGCGCCCTTGCGCGGTGGCGGCTCAAGCGCCTCGGCCGCCATCCGGGCCGCGTGGTCTGCGCGGAAGCGGAGGCGCTCCCCTTCGCCGATGGCGCGTTCGACCTGGTCAGCGCGATCACGGTGCTGGAGTTCGTGGATGATCCGGCGGCAGCGATCAGGGAGATGGCGCGGGTTTGCCGCGGGCGGATCTTCATCGGCGCGCTCAACGCCCGCTCGATCTACGGCGCGCGCGTCCTGCGTGGCGAGGCGGGGGAGACGCTCTCGCGGGCGAGGCTGCGCACACCGGAGCGGCTTGCGACGCTCGTCACCGAGCACGCGGGACCGCATGGGCTGGAGGTGCGCACCACGGTCATCGGCGGGCAGACCGGCGACGCGCTGGAGCTTGCAGTTCAGAGACGACTCGACCTGAGATTACGATCGGCGCGGTGCGGCCTCGGAGGCTTCATCGGGCTTGTTGCGGAGGTGCAGACGTGACTGACATTCCGGAGGAAGAACGCGAGCAGAAGCTCTGGCTGGCCGAGCGCGCAGAGGAGGTGCTCGCGAGCGTGCCGGTGGAGAAGGGCGACGTGGTGGTGGACTTCGGCTGCGGGGCGGGGACCTACGCGCTGACCGCGGCGAAGATCGTCGGGAGAACCGGCCGGGTCCATGCGATCGACTGCGCACTCGAGCGGATGGAGCCGGTCGCGAAGGCCACGCGCAAGAACCTCGATGCCATCCACGGGGATGGCACGACGGCGATCCCGCTGGCCGACGAGACCTGCGACGTCGGCCTGCTCTTTGACGTGCTGCAGAAGCTCGACGACCGCCGCTTGGTGATGCGGGAGATGCATCGCGTCATCCGGCCGGACGGCGTGCTGTCGGTCTACCCGATGCACCTGAGCCCTCGGGAGATTCGCGCGGAGGTGCTAAGCGCGGGTTTCCGCTACCGCGACGAGTTCGCGGGACTGGTGATGCATTTTGTGAGGAAGTGAGCGCCCGTGCGAGGCAGGGAACTGACGGGCCGCCCTCTCTTCGTCTGCGCGTCCATCCACTCCCGTGTTCGTGTCATCGTCCAGTGTATGAGCGGGCGGTCAATGCGTCGTTTCCCGCCGATCCTCAGCCGCGGATGCGCCGGCGGCCGCCGGGCTGGTTGAGAAGTCAAGCCCGCGCACACGCAGGCCGCCCGGCAGGCAGCAGGCATCGATCTCCTCGGGCGTCCCGGCGACCTCACCGTCGATGTGCAGCGCCGCTCCACCCTCGACCGACATGTGATACGCGGGCGCGCCGTGCTCGAGCAGTTCGTCCCTGCCGGGCTCGGGGCCCATCCCCGTGAGCCAGCGCCAGAGCGCGTCAATGCCCGGCCTTTCGGGCACGATGATCGCGTGCAGATCACCATCGACCGGGTCGGCGGCCTCAAGCGCCGGGACGCGCAGCGCCACCCGCACCGGGACGTTCGCGAACATCCCTGCCACCATCGGGCCCTCGTAGACGACCTCGTCGCCGGCGGTCAGGCGCACCTGCCAGGTGTCGACCTGTCGGGCGGCCCGCAACGTCGCGAGCACGTATGCGAAGTTGCCCAGCCCCAACTTGTCGTCCTCGGTCTCACCGGCCACGACCGCCTCGAAGCCGATCCCCGCGCGCACGGTGAAGTAGCGGCCGTTGCATTTGCCGACGTCCATGCGGCCGACCGGTTCGCGCATCATCCACCGGGCCTGCGCCACCGGGTCGTCGCAGTGGCGACCGACCACCTCGACGAGCCGGTTGCTGGTGCCGCCGGGGATCGGTCCGAGCACAGCTCCGGCCTCGATGATCGGCTCGAGCACCTCCTGGATGGTCCCGTCTCCGCCGATCGTCCAGATCTCCGTGAAGCCCGCGCGCAACGCCGCCTGCACGGCGGGCGCCGCGCCGCGTGCGAGGGTCGTCTCAAACGCGGCTATCTGCACGCCGTGGCGGCGCAGTTCGTTCGCCACGGCGAGGTATATGCGGTCGCCGCCGCCCCCGCCTGAGGACGGGTTCACCACGAAGGCGACATGATCGACCCTGACCTCGTGCCTGCCGTCTGATGTCATATGTATCTCCCGAGGAGAGTGTTCGACGGTGTGCGCCGCATTCCTTCCGCGGTGCTCGGGGAGGATTCCGCGGCCCGACGGACAAGTATACATCAGTTGCGAGGCCGACGCTGTGGGAGAGGAATCACGATGACAGGCAGAAATGAGACGATTCTGTGCGGTCCGACCGAGATCAAGAACGCCGTCGAACGCATCTGCATGACAACGCCGCTGCCGGTGGATGTGCACACGCACCTTTACTCGGCCAGGTTCGGCGACCTGCTGCTGTGGGGCTTCGACGAACTCGTCACATATCACTACCTGATCGCGGAGGTCTCCCGGACCAACCGCTCGGTCAGCCCCGACGAGTTCTACGAGATGAGCAAGCCCGCGCAGGCCGATCACATCTGGCAGAGCCTCTTCATTGACGAGAGCCCGATCTCCGAGGCGAGGCGAGGCGTACTCACCTGCCTGAAGAAGTACGGGCTTGACGTCGAGGGACGGAATGTCGAGGAATATCGGGAGTTCTTCGCATCCTCCACCGTCGAGGAACACATCGACCGGGTCTTTGAGGTCGCCAACTGCGAGAAGGTCATCATGACCAACGACCCCTTCGATGACCAGGAGCGGCCCGTCTGGGACCAGGGGCCTGAGAGCGATGATCGCTTCCTCGCGGCGCTGCGCATCGACCCGCTGCTGGTGACATGGCACGATGCCCAGCCGCGGCTCGCCGAGTGGGGGTACGACGTGGCCCTCGACCTGTCGGGCAACACGCTCGACGAGATCAGGCGCTTCCTCATGGACTGGGCCGAGCGGATGGATCCGCTCTACATGGCGGCGTCGCTGGGCTTCAACTTCCAGTACCCCGACGAGGGGCATACCAGCACCGCGATCATCGACGAGGCGATCGTGCCCGCCTGCATCGAGCTTGGCATCCCCTTCTCCCCGATGATCGGCGTGAAGCGGCAGGTGAATCCCTCGCTGCGGCTCGCGGGCGACGCCGTGGGCAAGTGCGATATCGGCGTGATCGAGCGGCTCTGCCGCGCACACCCCGAGTGCGACTTCTTCGTCACACTGCTCTCGCGGGAGAACCAGCACGAGCTGTGCGTGGCCGCCCGGAAGTTCCCGAACCTGATGCCCTTCGGCTGCTGGTGGTTCCTCAACGACCCGAGCATCATCGACGAGATGACCCGCGAGCGGCTTGAGCTGCTCGGCCTGAGCTTCGTGGCGCAGCACTCGGACTGCCGCGTGCTCGACCAGCTCGTGTACAAGTGGGAGCACTCGCGCAAGCAGATCGCCCGGGTGCTCACCGACAAGTACCGCGACCTGTGCGCCACCGGCTGGCAGCTCACCGTCGGCCAGGTTGAGGAGGACGTGCGGGGGCTCTTCGGGCAGAACTTCCTCGATTGGATCGGCTTCGAGGGCTGAGCGGACGGCTCCGTGCCGGCGGCGGGCCGGACCGACCGGCCGACAGGCAGATGGCGCGATCAACAGGCGGGCCTCGCGTTGAAGGTGAGGCCCGCCTGCGCATGGAAATGTCGGCGTCGAAGACCGGCTGAGATACCGACAACTCGCGATGCTGTGTTCCGCGCGAAGTTTGACCGAGGGAAGTGACTGAGATGGCAGACACCTGCGTGCTTGCATACTCCGGAGGCCTGGACACCTCCGTGGCGATCCGCTGGATCGCCGAGACCTACGACGTGGACGTGATTGCCGTGGCGGTGGATGTGGGCGAGGAGGCCGACTACGAGGGCATCCGCGCCAAGGGTGAGCAGGTCGGCGCGGTGGAGTCGATCGTGGTGGACGCGAAGCAGGAGTTTTTCGAGGATTACATCACCCGCGCGATCGCCGCGAATCTGACCTATGAGCGCAAGTACGTGGCATTCACCGCGCTCGCCCGCCCGCTGCTGGCGCAGAAGCAGGTTGAGGTTGCTGTGGAGAAGGGCGCCACGTCGGTCGCCCACGGCTGCACCGGCAAGGGCAACGACCAGGTGCGCTTCGAGGTCTCCTACGCCGCGCTGCAGCCGGGCCTTGAGATCATCGCCCCGGCCCGCGAGTGGGGGATGACACGCGAGGAGGAGATCGACTACGCCAACGAGCACGACATCCCCGTGCCGGTCGGCAAGAAGAGCCCCTACTCCACGGACACGAACCTGTGGGGCCGCTCGATCGAGTGCGGCGCGATCGAGGACCCGTCGCAGGAGGCGCCCGAGGATGCCTGGGAGTGGACGGTCAGCCCGCAGGAGGCGCCCGATGAGCCGCGCTACGTGACCGTCAGCTTCGAGGCGGGCGTGCCCGTGGCCCTCGACGGCGACGCGCTGGGCGGTGTGGAGCTTGTCAGCCGCCTCAACGCCATCGGCGGCGAGCACGGCGTGGGGCGCGTCAATATGATGGAGAACCGGCTGGTGGGGATCAAGTCCCGGGAGCTTTACGAGTGCCCCGCGGCGACGATCATCCTCGAGGCGCACCGCGACCTCGAGAGCCTCGTGCTCGACCGCGACACGGTGCATTTCAAGCAGCATCTCGAACTGAAGTACTCCGAGATGGTGTACTACGGCCTCTGGTTCACGCCGCTGCGCGTGGCGCTGGATGCCTTCATGCTGGAGACGCAGAAACCCGTCTCCGGCGATGTGACCGTGAAGCTCTACAAGGGCCGCGCCGAGGCGGTGGCGCGGGAGTCAGAGGAGTCGCTTTACGACTTCTCGCTGGCGACGTACGGCGAAGAGGACATCTTCGATCAGTCCAGTGCCCGCGGGTTCATTGAGATCTTCGGGCTGCCGGCGAAGGTCGTGTCGATGATTCGCGGGTTGCAGGGTTAGACGATCTGCGACCCTGCCGATAAGCTCTGCAAGGCAAAGGCGCCACGCGCGCCGCTCAGGGAGGATGACATGAGATGACGCGTCATGCACATGGCATACTGATCGTTGCGCTGGTTGCGCTGGTTGGAGCGGCGCTGCTGGCCGTGCTGCCGGGCTGCCCGTCCGAGGACCCGGGGGTTGCGGAGGGGCCGGTCGTACTTGAGAACGGGGACGCAGCCGACGGGCCGGCTGCTCTTGAGGGCGATCCGATCAAGATCGGCGGGCTCTTCGCCATCACCGGCCCGGCCTCCTCGCTGGGCGAGCCCGAGGCCGAGACCGCGAAGCTGCTGGAGAAGCACTTCAACTCCACCGGCGGGATCGACGGCCGCCCGGTGCAGGTGCTGATCCGCGACACGAAGGGGCAGGAGACCGAGGCGCTCAACGCGGCGAGGGAACTGGTTGAGCGGGAGAACGTCGTGGCGATCATCGGTCCGAGCCGCTCGGGGACGACCATGGCGGTCGTTGATTTCGTGGAGCGGTCGGAGGTGCCGCTGATCTCGTGCGCGGCGGCGAGGGCGATCACCGATCCGGTCAAGGACTGGGTCTTCCAGGTGCCGCCCGGCGACCGTGACGCGGTCTACCGGATCTACCGCTACATGAACGCGCAGGGCATCTCGAAGATCGCGATCATCACCGCATCGAGCGGCTACGGCGCGGAGGGGCACAAGCAGCTCACCGAGCAGGCCCCCGACGCCGGGATCGAGATCGTCACCGAGGAGTCCTTCAACGACAGTGACACCGACATGACCACTCAGCTTACGCGCATCAGGGGCACCGATGCCGAGGCAGTGGTCTGCTGGGGCGTCGGCAAGGCCCCGGCGCTGCTGACGAAGAACATGACCCAGCTCGGGATGCAGATCCCGCTCTTCCAGAGTTCCGGCGTTGCCAACGCCAGCTTCATCGAGGGCGCCGGTGATGCCGCCAACGGCGTGATCATGCCGGCGGCGAAGCTGATCGTGCTCGACCAGCTTCCTGATGATGAGCCTCAGATCGAGGCTCTGCGGGAGTATCACGAGATGTTTGTGGCGGAGTACAACCGCGAGCCCGATCACTACGGCGGGCACGCATGGGACGCGATGCAGATCCTCAAGGGCGCCATCGAGCGCGCCGGTGTGGATGCCGATCGGAGGGCCATCCGCGATGAGATCGAGAAGACCGAGGGCTTCATCGGCATCGGCGGGATCTTCACATACGGTCCCGACGATCACTACGGCCTCTCGCCGGACGCATTCGCGATGGTCGAGATCGTGGACGGAGACTGGGTGCTGATCGAGGAGTAATGCCTCTTCAATTGCACCGGACAGGGGCGCTTCGCCACTCCGGCGCGGCGCCCCCCGAGGCCGAGGGATTTCGGATGCCACAGAGAGTCAATCATTTGTGCCTTTGACAATATCCTTTCACGCAAGTAAACTCACCGCTTAAGTTTGGAACGCCATCGCGAACGAAGAGGGAGGCGTACCGATGCGCACAGTGCTGATGCGGAGAGGATCGATGCTGCTGCTGCTCGCGCTCATGGGTGTGGGGGTCATGATTGCGGGCTGCCCGAGCAGTGAAGAGATGGTTCCGCCGCCTGACACGCTGGAGCCGCTGGACGAGACCCAGACGCTCGGCGACCCGATCAAGATCGGTGGTATCTTTGCTACGACCGGACCGGCCTCGGCCCTCGGCGAGCCCGAGGCGAACACGGCGATGATGCTGCAGGAGCAGATCAACGCCGAGGGTGGCATCGACGGGCGGCCCATCGAGATTGTGATCCGGGACACCAAGGGCGAAGAGACCGAGACCCTGACGGTCGTCAAGGAACTCATCGAGAAGGAGAACGTGGTTGCGCTCGTGGGCCCGAGCCGCTCGGGCACGACCATGGCGATCATCGAAGAGGTCCAGGCTCAGGAGATCCCGCTGGTCTCCTGCGCGGCCGCTCGCGCGATCACCGAGCCGGTCAAGGAGTGGGTCTTCAGCACTCCGCAGAGCGACGAGGACGCGGTCGTGAACATCTTCGACTACCTCAACGATGAGGGCATCAGCAGTATCGCCGTCATCACCGCCAGTGACGGCTTCGGCCAGCAGGGGCTCATTCAGCTCCAGGCCCTCGCACCCGACGCGGGCCTGAACATCGTGCGGGCCGAGGAGTTCGCCGACACCGACAAGGACATGACCGTGCAGCTCACCAACATCAAGAACTCCGGTGCCGATGCGGTCATCTGCTGGGGCATCGGGCCGGCGCCGGCGCTGATCGCGAAGCAGGCGAAGCAGCTTAACCTCGGCATCCCGGTGATCATGAGCCACGGCGTCGCCAACCGGCGCTTCATCGAGGGCGCGGGGGATGGCGCGGAGGGTGTCATCCTTCCGGTGGGCAAGCTGCTCGTCGCCGATCAGCTTCCCGACGACGATCCTCAGAAGGAACTGCTGCTTCAGTATGCCGCAGACTATGAGGCGAAGTTCAACAAGCCCGCCGACACGTTCGGTGGCCACGCATGGGACGCGATCATGCTGGTCGTCAACGCGATCAAAGAGAACGGCCCCGAGCCGGCTCAGATTCGCGAGGGCATTGAGAACACCGAGGGCTTCGCCGGCATCGGCGGGGTCTTCAACTTCTCCGCCGACCGTCACTACGGGCTGAACCCGGACGCGTTCGTGATGGTGACGATCGAGGACGGCGACTGGAAGCTGATGGATTAGGCGCGTGAAGGGCCGCGATGCGAAGCGTGGGCGCGCCGGTGACAGCCGACGCGCCCGCCTTCTGAAAAATGTGAGGTAGCAAGACAGGATTTCACGGTGCGAATCAGGAATAACCCCTCGCCGGGTTATCCGTCGCGGGATGCGGGCCGAGCCCCCTCATGCGGGGCGCGGCTCGTTCGTTTCCAGCGGCACACGGAGAGCAGCCCCCGATGACGACCGCTCAGGTCTGGCAGTTTTTCCTATCCGGTCTCACCACTGGCGGCACGTACGCGCTGATCGCCCTCGGCTTCTCGCTGGTGTACAATGCCACCGGCGTGATCAACTTCGCCCAGGGTGAGTTCGTCATGCTCGGTGGGATGATCACCGCCGCGAGCATGGCCGCGTGGGATCTGCCGCTGTGGCTGGCCGCGCTGATGGCGATCGCGATCACCACGCTGGTGGGCCTGATCCTCGATCGGGCCGCGATCCGGCCTGCGCGCAATGCCTCGATCGTCGTCCTCATCATCATCACCCTCGGCGCGTCGATCTTCATAAAAGGTCTCGCCAGCATCATCTGGGGCCCGGACGAGCGCCCGCTCGCCGCCTTCAGCGGTGAGGCGCCGATCAGTCTGCTGGGCGCGACGATCACGCCGCAGTCGCTCTGGGTGCTGGGCGCGACGCTGGTGACGGCGATCGCGATGTATCTGATCTTCGAGTACACGATCGTCGGCAAGGCGATGCGCGCCTGCGCAATCAACGCGCACGCCGCTCAGCTCTGCGGGATCGAGCTTTCGAGGATGATCTCATGGTCCTTCGGGCTGGCGGCCGCGATCGGCGCGATCGCCGGGATCGTGCTCGCTCCGATCACGATGGCTCAGTATGACGTAGGGATGATGCTCGGCCTCAAGGGCTTCTGCGCCGCGATTCTCGGCGGGCTGGGGAACGGCCTCGGGAGTATCCTCGGGGGCCTGATTCTCGGTGTTCTCGAGGCGCTGGGTGCAGGGCTGATCAGTTCGCAGTACAAGGACGCGATCGCGTTTGTCGTGTTGATCGTGGTGCTTCTGATCCGCCCCAGCGGCATTCTCGGGCGTCAGGGGGTGGAGGAGTAGATGGAAGAGTCGGCCGTGCAGAGCGCTCATCAGACGAACGGGCCCGCGGACAACGAGTCCCTGCGCAAGGCGCGCAGGCGCCGCGTGGAGAAGATCCAGCTTCTCCTCTTCTTCGTGCTGATAGCCCTGCTGCCCCTGGTGGTCACGAACTCATATTACGTGCATATCATCACATTCATCGGTCTGAACCTGATCCTCGTGACGGGTTTGAACCTGCTGATGGGGTACGCCGGACAGGTCTCGCTGGGGCACGCGGCGTTCTACGGCATCGGCGCGTACACCTCCGGCATCCTCACCGCGACTTACGGGTGGAGCGCGTGGCCGGCGATGCTGGCGGCGCTGCTGCTGACCTGTGCGGTCGCGTGGTTCGTCGGCAAGCCGACGCTCCGGCTCAAGGGGCACTACCTTGCGATGGCAACGCTGGGTGTGGGGATCATCGTCTCGGTGATCCTGCGTCAGTGGGTGAGCATGACCGGCGGCCCGGCGGGGATGAAGACACCGGGCATCACGTTCTTCGGCTGGGAGCTTCAGTCGAACATGGACGTGCATTACTACTACTTCGTCTGGGCCTGGGTCTGCGTGCTGACGATACTCTTCGCGAACCTCGTCGAGTCGCGCCCCGGCCGCGCGCTGAGGGCCCTGCATGACAGCGAGCTTGGCGCCCAGACACTGGGCGTGGACACCGCGACCTTCAAGGTGCGGGCGTTCGTCATCAGCGCCGCCTACGCATCGATCGCGGGCAGCCTCTACGCGCACTCATCGATGCGCTTTCTCTCGCCGACGCCCTTCGACTTTCATACCTCGACCGCTCTGCTGGTGATGGTCGTGCTCGGCGGCCAGGGGACGCTGTGGGGGCCGGTGCTGGGCGCGGGAACGATCACACTTATCCACGAGTTCCTTCGCCCGTGGGCACAGTATGACATCGTGTTCTACGGCCTCATCCTGATGGTGCTGATGGTGGTCATGCCCGGCGGACTGTCGCGGGCGCTCGGGAGTCTGTGGGCGTGGGTTTGGAGCGTCGGGGCGAGGCTTGTGCGACGGGCAAAGGGGGTGGCGGGTGATGAGTGAGCCGCTGCTGCAGGTGAACGGGCTCACGAAGACATTCGGTGGCCTCACAGCCGTCAGCGAGGTCGGCTTTGAGGTACATGAGGGGCAGATCAAGGCGCTTATCGGCCCCAACGGCGCGGGCAAGACCACGATCTTCAACCTGCTGATGGGCGTGCTGGACGCCGACGCGGGATCGGCGCAGTTCGCGGGACACGAGCTTCTGCGGCTGCCGACACACCGGATCGCCGCACTCGGCATCGGTCGGACCTTTCAGACGAGCCTGCTCTTCGATCAGATGACCGTGCTTGAGAACGTGATGGTCGGTCACCACCTTCGTGGACGGAGCAACATGCTCACCGCGGCTCTGCGGATCTTCGGGGTGCGGGCGGAGGAGAGGGAGTACCGCGAGGTGTCGATGGCGGCGCTGGAGCAGGCCGACCTTGCTCACCTGGCCGGGCGTCCCGCGTCAGACCTGCCGATCGGGCAGCGGCGTCTGGTGGAGGTGGCGCGGGCGCTGGTTGCCGAGCCGACGCTGCTGCTGATGGATGAGCCCGCGGCGGGCCTGAACATGCGTGAGACCGATCGCATGGGTGAGATCATTCAGCAGATCCGCGAGGGCGGCGTCACGGTGCTGCTGGTCGAGCACGACATGTCGCTGGTAATGAGCATCAGCGAGGAGATCCTGGTGCTCGACCGAGGGCAGTTCCTCGCCGAGGGGACGCCCGCGGAGATTCGCTCCGACAGGCGGGTGCTCGAGGCGTACCTGGGCGCGGAGGCGGTGGAGTGATGCTGCGGCTCACGAGCATCGACGCATCATACGGTCGGGTGCAGGCGCTGCGTGGGATCTCGCTGCACGTCGATGCGGGCGAGATCGTCACGCTCATCGGGGCGAATGGCGCGGGGAAGAGCACGACGCTGGAGGTTATCTCCGGCCTCATCCAGCCCGACCGCGGCACGATCATGTTCGGCGGCCAGGATGTGACCCCGTGGCGACCTCCGCGGCTGGTGCGGGCGGGGATCGCGCATGTCCCGGAGGGGCGCGAGGTCTTCGGCGCGTTGACGGTCGAGGACAACCTCGTGCTGGGCGCGTACCCGCGCCCGCGCGGCTCACGGGACGAGATCGCGGCCGACCTTGAGGCGCAGTACGAGCGCTTCCCGCGGCTGCACGAGCGGCGCAGGCAGCTTGCGGGGAGCCTCTCGGGCGGCGAGCAGCAGATGCTCGCGCTGGCGCGGGGGCTGATGTCGCGGCCGAAGCTGCTGATGCTCGACGAGCCCTCGCTGGGGCTGGCGCCGATCATCGCCCAGCAGTTCCTCGCCGAGGTGAGGAATCTGCGCGAAGAGGGCCTCACTGTCCTGCTGGTCGAGCAGAACGCGCGGGCGGCGCTGCGGATCGCGGACAGGGGCTACGTGGTTGAGACCGGGCGGATCGTGCTTGATGGGACGGCGCAGGACCTGCTGGAGAATCCCGAGGTGCAGCGGGCGTATCTTGGTCGCGCCTACGGTGAGGTCTGGGAGTAGCGAGCACGGCGCAGCGAGGTGAACATCGTGGACGGGCAACGCATCTGGGAGCCGGACATTGAGACGATGCCGCGCGATGAGTTGCTGCAGGTGCAGCTTGAGCGCCTGCAGTTGACGCTCAATCGCGCTATGCGCAACATCGCGTTCTACCGCGAGCGCTTCGCGCCGCTGGAGTTCGTGCCCGACGGCGTCCGCTCGCTCGAGGACCTCGCGCGCCTGCCGCTCACCGGCCGGATGGACCTCGCCGAGGGCTACCCCTACGGCTTCTTCGCGGTGCCGCTGCGGGAGGTCGTGCGGATCGACACCGCGCCGGGCCTCACGCAGGGGCCGACGGTGTCGGCGTACACGCGTAACGACCTCGAGCACTGGGGCCAACTTGTCGCGCGAGTGATGACGATGGCCGGGGTCACCGCCGACTCGGTGGTGCAGATTCCCTTCGAGACGGGCATGTTCGACGGCGGCTTCGGCTTCGTGCGCGGCGCGCAACTGATCGGCGCGTCCGTGATCTCCGTGCCGGGCGGCGACTACCGCAAGCAGGTGCAGGTGATGCACGACTACCGCACCACCGCGCTGGCGGCGCTGCCCTCCGACGCGCTGCACCTCGCCGCGGAGCTTGAGCGGGCCGACCTCGGCCCCCGCGGGCTGTGGCTGCAGGTGGCGCTGCTCGGTGGCGAGCCGTGGTCGGAGAGCGTGCGCGCGGAGATCGAGGAGCGGCTTGGGGTGCGCACGGTCGCCAACTACGGCCAGCGCCTGGCCGCATGGCCGGGGCTGGCGGGTGAGTGCGAGGCCCTGGCCGGGCTGCACATCAACGAGGACCACTTCCTCGCGGAGATCGTCGATCCCGACACGCTCGAACCGCTGCCACCCGGCGCGGAGGGCGAGCTTGTGATCACCACGCTGGAGAAGGAAGCGCTTCCGGTGATACGCTTGCGGACCGGCGATCTGTGCAGTATGATCGTGGAGCCGTGCACATGTGGGCGGACCTTCGCCCGGATCACCCGCCCTGAAGCCCGCACCGATGACACGATCGTCGTGCGAGGCATCGCCATCCAGCCGCAGTCGGTCGGGGAGACGGTGGGGAGCGTCCTTGGCGTGAGCACCGACTACCAGGTGGCGGTGGGCGAGCGACGCTTCGACGACGTGGAGGTGCGGGTGGCCGTCCCGGCGCAGCAGGTCGGCACCGAGCGCGGGTTGATCGAGCTTGGTCGCAGGCGCGGCGAGCTTGAGCGCGAGCTGTCGGCCGTCCTCGGGCTGGTGGTGCGCGTCTCGATCGTCGAGCGCGACAGCCTCGATGGGCCGGAGGGCGCGCCGAGCACCGTCGTGGACATGCGCGGGGGCTGAGCGGGCCTCGCCGTGCGAACCAGGGGGTGACGAGCAGTGTACTCAGTTCGGGCACACCTCGGCCGACCGGCTCTGGTCGCGTTGATTGCGCTCGTCTGCGCCGCGGCTGCCGCCGCCGGAGCCGACGAGTTCCACCCGCGTATCCTCGGCGCACATGACTTCATCGTCCCCGAGTCGGCCCTGAACGCCTGTCAGATCAGGTACCACGATCCCGGCCCTGACGCGCGGGCGGTCCTGCTGGTGGAGAATCGTTTCGGGGAGACTGTCCGGCGCTTCTCGTTGCGCCCCTCCGCGCGCGCGCAGCTCCTGCGCTGGGATGGCTGCGACCGGGAGGGCAATCCGCTCTCCGAGGCCGACGCCCCCTACGCCTACCGCCTCCAGGCCCGTGCTCCCGGCGGCTCAGCGCACACCGACGCGCACGGCGGGATCGGCCTGCGCGAGTGGGGGATATCGCAGAGTGTCATCGATCCGCCGAAGGATGGCTTTGCCAGCGGCATCGATCTGGCGACGATCACGCCCGATCTGGTGAAGCTGATGCTCTCGCTGGACGGCGGGCCGCGGTGGATCGCCCGCCACCTCGATGTCGAGGAGGTCGGCAAGGGCGCGAGGATCACGCCGCTGCATCCCGATGGCCGGCCCTTCTGTGTATAGACCACGCCGACGCCGTGCATCGGCCTGCCGACGATCGACTACCGCTTCACGATGATCGTCCTGCCCGGCGGTGTGCTTGACAACGTGCGCAACCCGTTCGCGCACGTGGGCGTCGAGTATACCCTGCGGGTCATGCCGGATGGGTCGAAGCAAGTCATTGAGGAGACGACGTGGTGATGGCCGGCCGTCTCTGAAGTCCTCCACGACCAGACACGGAAAGGCCCGCCCTCGCACGCTCACGGAGGGCGGGCCCCGGTGCATCTCAACCGAGCATCGTCGTCAGGCGGCGCACTTCCCGCCCCTGCAGGCATCCGCGCGAGCACACTCAGCGCCGTCGCGGCAGGCTCCCGCGCAGGCGTCGGAGGCGCAGTTTGCGCACTCGCAGGCGTCGGCGCAGACGCACTCAGCGCCGTCGGTGCAGGCGCATGCCGCAGCGCAGGTCGCGCAGGCGCAGTCCGCGCACTCGCAGGCATCCGCACAGATACACTCAGCGCCATCGGTGCAGGCGCAGGCGGGGGCGGCCGCATGTCCGCAGCCTCCTCCACCGCAACCTGCGGTCACGGCGGCCGCAGCCTGCCCCTGTGGCTGGACGCCGGTCATTCCGGCGGTCGCGGCAACGACGAGCATGGCCAGTGCGACGACGACAGCGACAGTGATAGAACGGGTCATCTTCAACTCACCCTTCGCATGCTATGCTTGATGTGAACGTCACTCATGACAGGCACGTCCGCGGGTCATCGGTCACGCCGCGAAGGGAGGAGGGGCGCGGGTCTGGCGTGGTTTCGACGTCAGAGGAGTGGGGAGCTTCAGCGGGCCATCTCGGGCCACGGCGAACGTGCTGAACGCGAAACGCCCGCCTTCCACCTCGGGCACCAACCCGACGTGATACGCCTGCGTCCCCGCGGAGACTCGGGGCGCCTCCGGCGGAGCGATCGCCTCAAGCGCGATCGGCTCGCAGCACGTTACGGGCTCCCCTCGATCGTGGCGCGCGTTTGAGGCGCCGCAGCATCCCTCAGCACCACCGCTCACGGATGCCACATGTCGCTGGACGTGGCTCTCACAGCCCACAAGCTCGCACATGCACGCGTCGAACAGCGCGCTCATCGCCAGCAGCACCGCTACCCCCGCGTATATGGTCGTTCCGCTCCGCACCGGCGACAGCTCCAGCGAGGCGTCGAGAGTTTACATCACTGGCCCGATGTAGATAACGCTTGGCCGGGAGAAAAGGTTCGCCATCGTGCGCGATCTGTCTCGCTCGGCCGAATCTCATGCGCGATTCGTCGGTTGGAAGCGGCTGAGAGGACGTCGGTCCGCGGGGCTGCTGTCTCCGGCGGGTTCTTTGCGCCGCCGCGCGGCTTCTGATATAATCTGCGCAACCAGCACACAGTCCGCTGACCCGACACACCGCCGGGGCATGCTCCCGGCGGCGTTTGTCTAAGGAGAATCCGCGAATGTACCGGATAGCAGTACTCCCCTGCGACGGAATCGGCCCCGAGGTTGTTGCGGAGGGCCTGAAGGTCCTCGAGACCGCGGCTGAGATCTACGGCGTTGAGTATGAGACCGTTGACTACGACATCGGCGGCGATCGCTTCCTCAGTACCGGCGAGGTCCTGCCGAACACTGTCCTCGATGAGTTGCGCGAGATGGATGCGATCTACCTCGGCGCGGTCGGCCACCCCGACGTTGCGCCGGGCATCCTCGAGAAGGGGCTGCTGCTCCGGTTGCGCTTCGAACTCGACCAGTACATCAACCTGCGGCCGATCAAGCTCTACCCCGGCGTTGAGACGCCGATCAGGGACAAGGGCCCCGAGGACATCGACTTTGTTGTTGTGCGCGAGAACACCGAGGGCCTCTACGCAGGCATCGGCGGCTCGCTGCGCAAGGGCACCCCGCACGAGGTCTCGACCCAGGAGGCCGTGTACACCCGCCGGGGCGTGGAGCGCTGCATCCGCTACGCCTTCGAGTTGGCGAAGACGCGCGAGGAGAAGTCGCTGACGATGGTGGACAAGTCCAACGTGCTGACCTACGGTCACGATCTGTGGCAGCGGGCCTTCGCCGAGGTCGGCGAGGAGTACCCCGAGATCACGCGGGAACACGCCTACGTGGACGCCTGCTGCATGTGGATGGTCAAGAACCCCGAGTGGTTCGATGTCATCGTCACCTGCAACATGTTCGGCGACATCATCACCGACCTTGGCGCGATGATCCAGGGCGGGATGGGCGTGGCGGCGTCTGGGAACATCAACCCCGAGGGCGTCTCGATGTTCGAGCCGATCCACGGCTCGGCGCCGAAATACACCGGACAGAACGTCATCTGCCCGATCGCGGCGATCGCGGCGGCCGGGATGATGATGGAGCATCTCGGTGAGGTCGAGTGCGGGCAGGCGATCGACAGGGCGGTCGCCGATGCGCTGGCCTCCGGAAAGCTCGGCGACCTCTCGACGCGCTCGGGCGTCTCAACCACCGAGGCCGGCGACCTGGTGGCATCGACGGTGAAGTGAGACGTCAACGCGCCTGAGCATAACGGAGCGGCGCGCGGCCATCGAGGCCCGTGCCGCTCTTTGCGTACGCGAGAGAATGGCGGTATAATGGTAACGGATGGAGGTGCAGGAGATGGCGCAAAGGCTGTTGATCAGCGGAGACAACGCGAAAGCGGTCGAGACGATCCGCCGGATGGCCGAAGAACGGGGACTGACGGTGACAGCTCTCGACCGCGACGAGCCGCTGCCGGTCACCCGCCGGCCGGGTGGGGACATAGAAAGATCTGAGTGGACGTGGCGCGACGAAGATGAGGCCTACAAGCGACAGCTCCCGCGACTGATGAAGGAATACGAAGGGCGCTATGTCGCTATGTATCGTGGTGAGGTTGTCGGCGTGGGGGATTCAGCAAAGGCGGCCGCTCGCGAGGGCATCGAGCACCTTGGAAGACCAGAGGCGCTCACCGTCGCCAAGGTCGGCGAACCGATCCCCGAGGCGGTGGAGACGGGGTTGTGGATTGATGCGCCGAGACACGTGGTGCTGGGTGAATGAACTGGATCCCATATCGCCAGGGAAGCTCTATCCCCGCCTATCCGTGCCTGCACATTCGCGTCTGGGGGCTGGATCGCGAGCTATCAATCGCCCTCCGGGCGGCCATCGACACTGGAGCGACCACAACAGTGATGCCCTCTCACGTCCTCAAGGAAGTGGGCGCCTTTCGACTGACCGGTCGCAATGTGTTGTGCAGAGGCTATGACGGCGCGGCAGCGCTCCTCCCGCTCTACGAAGTGTCTCTCTTGATTGAGGACCATCGATGGCCTGACCACGCACGACCGCAGTTTGACGATACCCTGGTCATCGGCGCCAACACTCCTGAGCCCCTGCAGCCGCCCCTCCCTGGCACTCCGGACGCACTGCGACCGGATCAGCCACAGGCCCTCCTGGGCCTTGACATCCTCGCGGCCTGGCACCTCCACCTGGATGGGCCCAATTCGCGCTACGCGGTCGAGTGAAGACGCACGGGGGAACCCCGCTCCTCCGTCGCAAGTCAACTCGCAGCTATCTCACGCCACAGCGTGTCATAAGAGGGCGATGCCATGATTGCCGAACTGCGCTACGGTCGAGACGGTCTTCAGGTCGAACTCCCCGATGAGCACGTCGCCGCGGTCCTCCGGCAGAAGCAGCTCTCCGCGCTCGACGATCCGGCGCAGGCCCTCCGCGAGGCCCTCGCGGACCCGATCGGCGCCGCGCCGCTGAGTGAGATCGCGCGGGGCCGCGCGAACGCCTGCATCGTCGTCAGCGATATCACCAGGCCGGTCCCGAACCCGGTCATCCTCCCGCCGCTGCTCGAAACGCTCACCGCCGCGGGCATCCCGCCCGAGCGCGTTACCATCCTGATCGCCACCGGCCTGCACCGCCCCGCCACCGACGCGGAGATCCGTGAGATATGCGGCGACGAGGTGCTCGTGAGCGGCGCGCGCATCGTCAACCATCGCGCCGCCAATGAGGACGAGCAGGTCCATCTCGGCCAGACCTCGCGCGGAACCCCCGCGTTCGTTGACCGCGCGTATGTGGACGCCGACCTGACCGTCCTCACCGGCCTCGTGGAGCCGCACCTGATGGCCGGGTACTCGGGCGGGCGCAAGGCGATCTGTCCGGGCGTCGCGGGATGCGAGACGATCATGGCCTTCCATGGCCCGCAACTGCTTGAGCCGCCTGAGGCCCGCGCGGGGAACCTCGTGGACAATCCCGTGCATGAGGAGGCCCTCGCGGTCGCCGATCTCGCGGGCGGCGCGGACTTCATCGTGAACGTCACGCTTGACGAGCAGCGCGCAGTCACGGGCGTCTTCGCCGGCGAGATGCGCGCCGCACACGAGGCCGCCATGGCCCTGTGCGAGCGGCAGGCAAAGGTCGTGCTCGATGAGCCCGCGGACATCGTGGTGACCTCCGGCGGCGGCTACCCGCTGGACCTGACGCTCTATCAGAGCACGAAGGGTATCGTCGCAGCCGACCTGATCTGCCGCGAGGGCGGCACGATCATCATCGCCCAGCAGAACGCGGAGGGCCTCGGCTCGCCGGAGTTCTCGGAGCTGATCTGCCAGGAGGACGTCCACGCCTGCATCCAGGACGCGCTGGCGACGGGGGATATCTGCATCGACACCTGGCAGCTTCACGTGGTCGAGAAGGTGCTGCGGCGGTGCAAGGTCATCAGCATCTCGGACCTCCCCGACGAGGACGCCGCGCGGACGCCCTTCGAGCAGGCAGAGACGGTCGAGGAGGCCGTGGAGCGCGCGCTGGCCGCGCACGGCCCCGCCGCGCGGATCGCGGTCGTGCCGGAGGGCCCCTACGTGCTGGCCTGCCTCGCCAGCGACCCGGTGGGGCGGATGAGCGTGGGGGAGATGCTGGAGACAAGCCGCTCTTGATTTCGCCGCGGCTTGTACATAATGGTATTTGATGGCAGTGTGATGCGTTTGGAGGTGTGAACCTGGCTGTTGCCGATGAGGGGCCGGCGATGAAGTGGTTGGGCAGAAGACACAGGTGGCTGGTCATCCTCGGGACGGTTGTGGCGCTGGTGACATCGGGCGCGCTGCTCCTGATGCCGGCGGAGTCAGAGATCTGGTGGCCGGCCACGGGCGGAGCCGTCGAGCAGTACGATCTGCAGTTCTCCAATGGTGAGATGACCGCGAGGTACACGGTGCTGTTCGGCTCAGCGGCGGCCGGTCTGCTGGGCGGGGTACTTGCGATCGTAGCTGCGATGCGGGCGGGATTTGGGGCCGCGCGCCTGCCCGCGGCCTTCATTGGCGCCATCCTGATCGCGCTGCATCTGCTGGCCCTGCTGGCGCATCTGGCGATTACATCCTGAACGCGCTCCACAGATTCCGGGAGGCGAACGCATTGGCCGACGTAGCGGCGCTGGGCAGGCGCATCGTTGAGAATGTCGAGAAGGTCATCGTCGGGAAGCGCAGGCCGGTGCGCCTGACGCTCATCGCGCTGCTGTGCGAGGGCCACGTGCTCCTCGAGGACGTCCCCGGCGTCGCCAAGACCATGCTCGCGCGGTCGCTGGCGACCTCCGTCGGCGCATCCTTCGCGCGCGTGCAGTGCACCCCCGACCTCCTGCCCTCCGACATCACCGGCGTCTCCGTCTTCAATCAGAAGGAGTTCGAGTTCCAGTTCCAGCCCGGCCCGATCCTCAACCAGCTTCTGCTCGCAGATGAGCTGAACCGCGCCACGCCCCGCGCGCAGGCCGCCCTGCTTGAGGCCATGGCCGAGCGCCAGATCACCGTCGATGGCACCACCCGTGAACTGCCCGAGCCCTTCTTCGTGATCGCCACGCAGAACCCCATCGAGCATGAGGGCACCTTCCCGCTCCCCGAGGCGCAGCTCGACCGCTTCCTGATGCGCCTTTCGATCGGCTACCCGAGCTTCACCGACGAGAACGAGGTGCTGGAGCGCCTGAAGCTCGGCCACCCGCTACGGAAGCTGCGGCAGGTCGCCTCGGCCGAGGAGATCGTCGAGGCGCAGAACGCGATCCGCGAGGTCTTCGTGCATGAGAAAGTCCGGCAGTACCTCGTGCGGATCGTGCACGCCACGCGCAGGCATGACGACCTCGCGCTGGGCGCCTCGCCGCGCGCATCGATCGCGCTCTACCGCACCTCGCAGGCCCTCGCGGCGCTCGAGGGCCGGGAGTTCGTGCTGCCCGATGATGTTAAGTACGTGAGCGAGGCGGTGCTCGGCCACAGGCTGATCCTCTCCAGCGAGGCGCGGCTGCGCGGGAAGCTCGTGGATGACCTGATCGACGACATCGTCTCAAGCATCCCGGCCCCCGTGGAGAAGGCGCTGTAGGGCGGGACCCTGCGCAACGGTGACGAAGGTCCCCGGTCGTGCGTCGCGAACCATTCCCCGAATCGTGCCATCAAGGCCCCACGGAGTCGTGACATGGAACCTGTGAAGGTCGGCGTCATCGGATGCGGCGTGATCGGGCACCGGAACCTGCAGGCCGCGCAGGCGAGTGACCTCTGCGAGGTCGTCGCCGCGGCGGACCTGCGGATCGAGCGGCGGCAGTGGGCCGCGAAGGAGGCGAAGGTCCCGCGTGTCTACGAGGACGGCCGCGATCTGCTCGACGAGGACGAGGAGGTCGAGGCGGTCATCATCGCCTTCCCCGCGGGCCTGCGCGGCGCGATGGCGATGCGGGCGCTCGCCCGCGGGAAACACGTGATGCTTGAAAAGCCCGTGGCGATGAACGCGCTTGAGCTGCGGACGCTCATGGAGTGGCGCGGCGACGACCTGAAGGTCGGCTGCTTCTCCGGGCGCTATCGCGGCTTCGAGTCGGCGCAGGTCGCCACGGAGTTCGTGACCGGTGGCGGGCTGGGGGAGGTCCGGGAGATCTTCTTCCGCTGCTTCCGCCCCGGCGGCCCGCCCACCGGCAACGTCCCCCCGCCGTGGCGCGAGTCGTTCGCGCAGAACGCCGGCGGCATCCTCACCAACTGGAGCTGCTATGACCTCGACTACGTGCTCGGGATCTGCGGCTGGACCTTCCGGCCCCGCACCGTCCTTGCGCAGACGTGGCGCTGCGCGGAGCAGTTCCGCCACGCGGTCGCGCCCGAGTCCGACGCCGACGCGCACTTCACCGCGCTCGCGATCGGCGAGGACGGCACCGCGCTGTCGATCGAGCGCGCCGAGTTCGCCGCCCACGAGCAGAACGAGGCGTGGGAGATCCTCGGCTCGAAGGGCACGCTCTACCTGCAGATGCTGGCGACCGGCGAGCGCGAGCTTGTCTACGATGACGGCGGCAACGCCGAGGAGGGCATCGTCCGCAGGAGTCTGTGGAAGGGCACCGACACCGAGGGCGGCGGGACGCCGTGGGTGATCGACGACTGGGCCCGCGCGATCCGTGAGGGCGGCCAGCCGATGACCTCGCTGGAGAGGTCGCTGATCCTCGCGCAACTGACCGACGCGATCTACGAGTCGGCCCGGACAGGCGACGCGGTGCGGATCGGGTGAGACCCGCGACACAGAAGGTGCACACAGCAGCAATCGCCCAGAAGGGGGATCGGCAGATGCCTCATCCAGTCGAAGACTACCTGAAGAACCTGCGCACCATCCACGGCACCGGCGCGGCCACAGATGAGACCTCCTACTACGAGCCACTCGCCGCGCTCCTCAACACCCTCGGCGAGGACCTCGACCCGGAGGTCCGGTGCGTCATGCAGCCTGCCAGCACCGGAGCCGGCATCCCCGATGGCGGCCTCTTCACCCGCGAGCAGGTTCAATCCGGCGATCCCTCCGAGATACTCACGGGCGGACGGCCCGCCCGCGGCGTGATCGAGGTCAAGGGCGCAGGCGAGGCCATCGACCCGATCGTCGAGGGACCGCAGGTCGCGCGCTACTTCGACAGATACCGCCAGGTCCTCGTGACCAACTACCGCGAGTTCGTCTTCCTCGGCCAGGACGTCGGTGGGGAGCGCGAGGAGTTCGGCCGCTTCAGCTTCGCCGACTCCGAGGCCGAGTTCCGCGCGCTCACGCAGGCCCCGCGTAAGGCCGCCGACGAGCACGGTCAGCGCTTCGTGGACTTCATCCAGCGCTTCATGACCCACGCCGCGCCGCTGTGCGATCCCGAGGACGTCGCCTGGCTGCTCGCGTCCTACGCCCGCGAGGCGATGGCCCGCGTCGAGGAGGCGCAGATCCCCGCGCTGGCGTCCCTCCGCGAGGCGCTGGAGGACGCCCTCGGGCTCACCTTCGAGGGCGAGGAGGGCGAGCACTTCTTCCGCTCCACGCTCGTGCAGACGCTCTTCTACGGCATCTTCTCCGCGTGGGTCATCTGGTCGCGCGAGCGCGAGCCGACCTCCGAGGACCGCTTCGACTGGCGCGCCGCGGAGTGGACGCTGCACGTGCCGATGATCGCCGCGCTCTACCAGCAGATCGCCTCCCCCGGCAAGCTCCGCTCACTTGGCGTCGTGGAGGTGCTGGAGTGGACCGCCGACGCGCTCAACCGCGTGGACCGCGCCTCGTTCTTCGACCAGTTCGATGAGGGGCAGGCCGTCCAGTACTTCTACGAGCCCTTCCTGCAGGCGTTCGACCCCGACCTGCGCAAGCAGCTCGGCGTGTGGTATACGCCCACCGAGATCGTCCGCTACATGGTCGAGCGCGTGGACCGCGTACTGCGCGAGGAGCTTGAGATCGCGGACGGGCTCGCGGACCCGAACGTCTACGTCCTCGACCCCTGCTGCGGGACCGGCGCCTACCTCGTGGAGGTCCTGAGGCGGATTGAACGCACCAAGCGCGAGAACGATCCCCACGCACTCGTCGCAGATGATGTGAAACAGGCGGCGAAGAAGCGGGTCTTCGGCTTTGAGATCATGCCTGCGCCGTTCGTGGTTGCGCATCTACAGATCGGTCTCTTTCTTCGCAACCTGGGTGCCCCCCTGTCCGACGAACTCGATGAAGACGGAAAGCCTGATCGCGTGGAAGTCTATCTGACAAACGCGCTTACACGATGGGACCCGTCCGACGCGGAAGAACCCCGGCTCCCGATTGAGGAATTCCAGGAGGAGATGGAGGCCGCTGACGACGTGAAACGCTCCAAGCCCGTCCTCGTCGTCATCGGCAACCCTCCGTACAACGGCTTCGCCGGCATGGCGATGGGCGAGGAGCGCAACCTGGTGGAGGCATACCGCCAGACAAAGCGCGCGCCCAAGCCCGAGGGTCAGGGCCTGAATGACCTCTACGTGCGCTTCTTCCGCATCGCTGAGCGTCAGATCGTAGAGAGCATGGGGCGTGGTATCGTGTGCTTCATCTCGAACTACTCATGGCTTGACGCGCGCTCATTCACGGGCATGCGCGAGCACTACTATGACACCTTCAACACGGTATGGATCGACAACCTGCACGGAGATCGGATCATCTCGGAGGTCGCGCCTGACGGCCGCCCCAGTCAGACGGTCTTCCGCATCCGCGGCCAATCGGTCGGCATCAAGGTGGGCACCGCAATCGCGACACTGATGGCCTCAGACGACTCGACCGCTCCACACAAGGCTCAGGTGCTCTACCGGGACTTCGACCAGTCACAGGCACATCCGCGCCGGGAGGCACTGCTGAGCGCTTCTGGCGGAGCAGACGCCGGGCCCGAGTATGCGATTCTGGAGCCGGACGTAGAGCTGGGATACCCCTTCAAGCCGCGGACCGTCGCCGAAGGATACTACGAGTGGCCGCTTCTGCCGTACCTCTTCCCTGGATCATATCCGGGAGTGAAGACAAGCAGAGACTCGTTCGTCGTCGAAGTGGATGAGGCACCATTGCGCGAGCGTGTGACCGCGTACTTTGATGCATCGACTCCCGATGACGAAATCGGGAGCCGATGGCCTGCAGCCATGAACACTACGAACCGCTTTGACGCTCCCGCGACACGTGAGGCTCTGGTTGAGCGCGGACTGCTTGAGGATAACTTTGTTCGCTATCTCTACCGTCCGCTCGACCGTCGATGGTTGTACTGGGAACCTGAAGGTAAGTTGCTCGACGAGAAGCGCCCCGACTACTTCCCACACGTATTCCCCGGAAACCTCTGGCTCAGCGCTGAGGAGCGCAACCGGAAGGCCTTCTTCTATCAGCCGCAGTTCACCACGGTGCTCGCCGATCATCACATCGTCGAATCGAACGCCCAGATGTTCCCTCTCTACCTTCGGAATGGCGACGAGAACAACGGGGGCTTGTTCGGCGAAGATGAGGTCGCGGTTGTCCCGAACCTCACTGACCGCGCCAAGTCCTACCTGACCCGCCTGGACGCAGAACCGGCGACCCTCTTCTTCCATGCGCTCGGAGCGTTGCATGCGCCGATGTACGCCGACGAGAACGCCGGCGCGCTTCGCCAGGACTGGCCGCGGGTGCCGCTGCCGGATGAGCGGGGGCTGCTTGAGGCGTCGGCGGAGTTGGGGCGGGAGGTCGCGGCGCTGCTGGATACCGAGAGCGGCGTGGCGGGCGTGACCGAGGGTGACATCCGCCCGGAATTGCGGCCGATGGGCACGCTCAGCAGCGTCGATGGCGAGCAACTGCAGCCCGACGAGGGCGACCTCGCGGTGACCGCCGGGTGGGGGTATCTCGGCTACCGCGACGCCACCATGCCCGGGCAGGGCCGTCTCGTGGAGCGGGACTACACGCATGAGGAGCTTGCGGCCATCGAGCAGGGCGCGGAGGCGCTCGGGCTGACCCTCGACGAGGCGCTGGCGCAGTGTGGCCGCGCGACCTGCGACGTCTTCCTGAACGAGCGGGCCTACTGGCGCAACGTGCCGGAGGGCGTCTGGAACTACTACATCGGCGGCTACCAGGTCATCAAGAAGTGGCTGAGCTACCGGGAGCAGAAGGTCCTCGGTCGCGACCTGCGCCCCGAGGAGGCGCGGTACGTGACCGAGATGGTCCGGCGCATCGCGGCGATCCTGCTGCTGCAACCCCGCCTCGACGAGAACTACCAGCGGGTCAAGGAGAGCGCGTTCGACTGGAGCGCCCTCGCCGCTACTGGCCCGCCCTGATCTCGCGCATCGGCACCGGCGTCGCGTGAGGCTCGGGCGGGAGCGCGTTCGTGTTCGTCTGCGGGTCGCCGAACGGGCCGGGCCAGTCGGCCGTCGAGCCCTCCGCCAGCCGCGTCACTACGATCCCGTCGCGGCTGAGGTCGCCGCTGAGCATCAGCCCGCGCGCGATGATCGGCTGTGCGCAGGAGCTGACCGGCGTGTCATACTCCACCACGTCGAGCAGCTCGCCGGTCGCCGCGTCGATGCGGAAGAGGCGCGCGTCGTCCCGCCCCGTCGCCTCGGCGTAGAACGAGCCCCACGCGTAGGGAACGTTCATGATGAACCGGAAGCTCTGCTCGCGCAGGTCGCAACGCCACGCCTCCTCGCCGGTCCGCACATCATACGCGATGATGAACTTCCAGTCCTCGCCCTCGTAGTCGCCCGCCCAGTGGCCGCCCGCGCCGATCACGAGCTTCCCCTCCGCATACGTGAGCGTGGACTTCTTCGGCGCAGGCAGGCCGGTACGCTCCCAGACGAGGTTCAGGCCTGCGTCGAAGACGCGGATCGCCGCGTTCCACTGCATCCCCTTCTCCCCCCGCCCGCCGCTGAAGCCGAACCAGTAGGTCGCCACCAGCGGCTCCTCGCGGTCGTCCACCAGCACCGTGTTCCACGAGACCACGCTGTTCGGCGGCCCGACCTCTGCCGACGCGAGCACCGCGCCGTCCGCGAGCCGCACCTTCAGCACCCGTCCGTCGATCTGATAGTACGCCACGCCCGCGGCCTGATCGACGCACGGGGTCGCGCCGCCGCCGGTCCGGCGCTCCAGCCACCAGACCTCACTGCCGTCCTCGGCCGAGATCGCGTGCAGGCCGTTCGTGGCGGCCTGCAGCAGCAGCTTCGAGCCATCCTCCCGCACGTAGTAGGAGTACCCGAAGAAGTACGCGCCCGGCTGGTTCGCGGCGCTGATCCACGCGACCTCACCGCTCTCCCGCCGCAGCGCCACCGTCCGCTCGCGCAGGTACTCATGCGCGACGACGATCCAGCTCCCGTCGAGGCGCTGGATCACCAGCGGCGTGCTGTCGTAGGTGTCCTCGAAGGGGTAGGTGCGGATCTTCCAGAGCGTGTCGGTGTGGAATGCGACGCCGTAGGGGAAGTCCGACGCCTTCAGATTCGGCGTGTACTTCTGATCGGCGAGGAAGTAGGCGACGCCATCGACAACGATCCCGCCCTGGGCGAAGTGATCGGTCCCCCAGACGGAGCCGTCGGCGTCGTGGATGATCGGCTTGCCCGACTCCGCGTCGATCTGCTGCGCTTCGGCTCCGGTTGCCAGCAAGACCATCACGAGAAACACGAGGATCGTAAGTTCGGTCGTCACATGCGGCCCTCCAGCCCGAAGAGTCCGATCGAGTTGCGCGCGGCGATGTTGGCGACCGCGTCCTCGTCGCAGCCGGACTCGCGCAGGAAGCCCTCGAGGCTCGCGACCGAGCACGGGTAGGGCATCTCCCCGGTGTCCTCGTGCGGGAAGAGGATCCCGTAGGGCGCGAAGGGCGGCATCCCGCGCGCGATCCAGTCGGTGCCCGCGATCAGCCGCTCCGAGCCGAGCCGCTCCACCGCCTCGCGCACCCACTCGCGGTTGTTGAAATCGCGGATCTCCAGCCAAAGATTCTCCCCGCCCATCATCGCGTAGACCTCCGCCGCGGTGATGTGGACATAGGAATTCGCGCCGCCGATCGCGTGCGCGGCGATGATCTTCGCCTCCGGGACCATCCGCGCGAGGTTGATCGTCTGCCGCATCTGCTCACCCTGCGGCTGCCCGGCGGTGGAGCAGTGGCACTGCACCGGGATGTCGTGCTCGGCGGCCTTCTGAGCGATCCGCACCATCTCCGGGGAGTCGAGCGAAAAGCCCATCGCGTAGCCGAGCACCTCGCCGACCTGCACGAAGCCGTGCTCGCCGGCGTAGCGGTCGATGGCGTCGAGGGACTGCTCGACCGCGCCCGGATGCACCGCGACCGAGCCGAAGATGCGGCCCTCGGGCGCCTCCTGCACGAGCCGCCGCTGGCCTTCGTTGGTCCACGGGATGCCCGCCGCCGGGTCTGCCTTCATCGCGCGGCTGCCGGGGAAGGAGAAGCTGATGATCCACACGAGGCGCGCGGCGTCGGCGTCCATCACGGCCAGGATATCCCCGACGCCGAACTCGCGCTCGCCCTCGCCCTCCTCGCCCCACCCACGGATATGAATGTGCGAGTCGATCCACAGGCGCCTGCCGTCAGCGATCATGGTGACGTCTCCATCGCCGCGTTCGCGCGTTCCAGCCACTGCAGGAAGTCGTCGTCGAGGAACCAGCTTCCCTCCGTGTGCAGCTTCTGCAGGATCGAATCCACGATCACTTTTGTGCGCGCGGCGCGGAGGGTCGCGAAGCCGATGGTCGCGTAGCGCATCCCGTGCCGCTCGATGACCCACTCCTCGACGAGCGCGAACGCGAAGCTCGGCCACACGCCCTCATGCCGCCAGCCGCCCAACTCCGCCTCGAACTCGCCGCGCAGGTCCTCGGGGAGGTCGTCGAGGACCGAGCGCACGAACTCGGCCTGCGCGAAGTGCGCGATGGTGGCGCAGGAGGTGCTGGTGCCGAGGAAGAGGTACTGCGCGTCGAGTCCGTAGAGCTTCTCCCACGGGCTGCCGATGCCGAATGCGGCGGGCCCCCACGGGCTGGGGCGAGCCTGCGCAAGCTCGTGGCCGGAGGTGATGGCCTCCGCCAGCGCGCCGATGGCGGCGACGGAGTGCGTGGGGTGGTCGCTGCGGATCGCGGCCGGGTGCATGCGGCCCGCCTCGGTGACCGCGCCGACGTCGGAGGGAGAGCGCTCGATGTCCCACGTCTCGAAGCGGCGATCGCCGTCCTCCTGGCAGAGAGTTGGGACGACGAGCGTGCCCTGCTCGGGGTCGAGGACGTTGAGAAATGCGGCGATGACGGTTGCTGGCCCACCCTCCACCCAGCCCATCGAGGAGAGCGAGCTGTGGACGAACGCCACGTCGCCGGACTGGAGGCCGACCTCACGGAGGCCTCGCTCGATGTCGTCCTGTGTGACGACCGTCTGATCGCTTGATGTCATAGTGAGCCGAGATTCGCCGCGGGTGGGGGAAATGCCTCCCGGCAGAGGAGCATCAATGTCGTCCGGAGGGGCCGGCCCGAAGGGCTGACGCCGTGCGAGTGTCGTCTACCCGCACGGCGTCGGTCGCCCGCCCGGCCCGAACGTCCTCAGTCCTCTTCCCCGTCACCGTTCGGCGGCTCCTCGCCGGTGAGGTAGCGGTGGATCGATTCGGCGGCGCGGCGGCCCGCACCCATCGCCTCGATGACGGTCGCGGAGCCGGTGACGATGTCGCCACCGGCGAAGACACCCTCACGCGAGGTCGCGCCGGTCTCATCGATGGCGACGTAGCCGCGCCGGCTCATCTCGAGGTCAGGCGTGGTGTCGGGAACGAGCGGGTGGGCGCGCGACCCGACCGCCACGATGACGGTGTCGCAGGGGATCTCGAACACCTCTCCCTCGATCGGCACGGGGCTGCGGCGGCCGCTCTCATCGGGCTCGCCAAGCTCCATCTTCTGACAGATCGCCGACCGCACCCAGCCATCCTCATCGCCCACGAACTCGATGGGGGAGGCGAGGAAGCGCATCTGCACGCCCTCCTGCTCGGCGTGCTCGATCTCCTCGGCGCGCGCGGGCATCTCGGCGCGGGTGCGGCGGTAGACCACCGTGACGTTCTCCGCGCCCAGTCGCCGGGCGGTGCGGGCGGCGTCCATCGCCACGTTCCCCGCGCCGACCACGATGACGTTGTTGCCGCAGTGCACCGGTGTGTGATACTCCGGGAAGCGGTCCGCCCGCATCAGGTTCACGCGGGTGAGAAACTCGTTCGCCGAGTACACGCCCAGCAGGTTCTCTCCGGGGATGCCGAGGAAGCGGGGCAGCCCCGCGCCGGTCGCCACGAAGATCGCGTCATGCTCCTCGAGCAGCTCGTCGATCGTGGCGGTCTGCCCGACCACGAAGTTCAGCCGGATGTGCACGCCAAGCTCGCGCAGGTACTCAAGCTCCGCGTCGAGGACCTCGCGGGGGAGGCGGAAGCGCGGGATGCCGTAGCGCAGCACGCCGCCGAGCGCGTGGAAAAGCTCGTAGATCGTCACATCGTGGCCCCACATCGCGAGGTCCGCGGCGGCGGCGAGGCCGCCCGGTCCCGAGCCCACGACTCCGACGGAGTACCCGGTCGGCTCGGGCTTGCTCGGGGGCTCGACCTCGTTGTGCTGCAACTCCCAGTCGGCCACGAAGCGCTCCAGCCTGCCGATGGCGATCGGGTCGCCGCGCTTGCCGAGGATGCAGGTCAGCTCACACTGCGTCTCCTGCGGGCAGACTCGTCCGCAGATGGCGGGGAAGGCGTTGGTCTCCTTGATCTTCCGCGCGGCTTCGGAGAAGCGGCCCTCGGCGACCAGGGCGAGGAACTCGGGGATGCGCACCTTGACCGGGCAGCCGTCAACGCAGAGCGGACGCCTGCACTGAAGACAGCGCTTCGCCTCAGCGATCGCCTGCTCGGGGGTGTATCCAAGCGGCACCTCGTCGAAGTCTCGCACCCGCTCGTCGGCGGGGCGCTCGGGCATCGGGGGGCGCTGCGCCTTCGTCTCAGTTCCCATCGTCATGCTCCTCCTCGCAACAGGCACAGCGGTGCCTCTCCTCGCGCCCGCCCAGCGGGGTGCTGTGCGGCCTGAACATCCGCGTCGCGTCGCTCTCAAGGCCGTCATACATCTGCTGGCGGCGCATGAGCATCTCGAAGTCCACCTGGTGGGCGTCGAACTCCGGCCCGTCCACACACGCGAACTTCGTCTCCCCGCCCACCTCGACCCGGCAGCCGCCGCACATTCCCGTGCCGTCAACCATGATCGGGTTAAGGCTCACCACCGTCCTGATGCCGTGCGGGCGGGTGAGGTTCGCCACCGCCCGCATCATCGGCGTCGGGCCGATCGCGAGGACGAAGTCGATCTGCTCGCCCTCGTCGATCATCTCCTGAAGCACCGCCGTCACGAAGCCCTCCCGCCCGTAGCTGCCGTCATCGGTGCATATCTCGACGCGGTCGCAGATCTTCCTCATGCGTTCCTCCAGGATCACGTGCTCGGCCGAGCGTGCGCCGTTGATGCCGACAAGCTCGTTGCCGGCGTCGCTGAGCGCCTTCGCGATCGGGATGACCGGCGCCATCCCGTAGCCGCCGCCCATCACCACGCAGCGGCCGAAATGCTCGATCTCAGTCGGGCGCCCCAGTGGCCCGACCAGGTCCATGATTTCATCGCCCGGCTCCATCGCCGCCAGAAGCCGCGTCGAGGTGCCGACCGCCTGGAAGATCAGCTCGATCGTACCCTCCTCAGGGTCCGAGCTGACAAGCGTCAGAGGGAAGCGCTCGCCCTTCTCATGCACACGCAGCACAACGAACTGACCGGCCTGGCGCTTCTGTGCGATCTCAGGGGCTCTGACGAAGAACTGCCAGGTGTCAGGGGCGACCTCTTCTTTGCGGACGACCTCGTTCATGTGCGCCACCTCAGTTCGACGGGTCCGGCCTCGGGCTCGTAACCCGAGGTCGGGCGCTGGGTGCTGAGCATTATACGCATTCGGGGAGGTGGCGGCAAACCACTTCCGGCCCTTTTTCTCCAGTTGGAGCATCAGGGGCGCGCGCCGGAGCCTCAGAACGCCCGTCACACAAGAGATGATCGCGTGCGGGCAGACTGCTCGGGCGGCGTCGCCGCGCGCGGGGGTGGAGGAAGCATTGTGCCGTGTTGGTCGTCTAACTTATACAAATATGCACCCGCAGGGTTGAACCCACCCCGCGTGGGGTATGCTTGAAGCAGGGAGGCCGGCTGCCCCCGCAGGTGAACGAAGCGGAGCGGCAGCGTTGACAGAAGAGGCCGTGCGAGGAGGTGCCGCGATGAGGCCGGAACGCGAGGAGCGCTTCGCGTACGCCCTTGTGAGCGCGGCGCCCCTGCAGGACACGAACGCAGCAGGCATCGGCATCGTGTTCAAAGCACAGGATCGCAGCACTCTCAGGACGGTCTGCCAGGCACTGCCCGACACCGACCCGCTCGCAGCAGCATACGAGGCCATGATGCGAGTCCTGGAGGAGGCGCTTGGGACCGGCGTGCGACGGCTTACGATATACACGGACCTTGCGGACGTGGTGGCGCAGCTCACCGATGACGCTCCCGTGCCCCGCGGGCTGCTGGTCGCTCATCTGAAGACACGCGGGATGATCAACCAGCTCGCCTCGGTGAAGTTCATCGCCGCGACCAGCGACCGTTTCTCCGCGCGGCTGCTGGCCCAGAGCGCGCGGCTTCCCGGGGACGGCCGCCCCGCGCCGCAGCCGCCGCCGCGCGGCGGCCGGCAGCTCAAGCTGATCGCCGAGAACGCATCCGCTTAGTCCGCGCGGGGAGACACCCTCCCTCACCGCGCGGACGGCGACCCCCGAGGCCGCCCCGGTCTGCAGTCACCAGGGCGGCCTCACATCATCCCCGGACACAATCTTGACGCACGCCCTGTCGGAGGCGTAAGATGCCGTTCAACGTGGGCAATGGGCGCTCAACCGCGCAATCCGCCCGGTGCGGCTCAGTCGTCTTCCGACGCCGCCACCGGCATGGAGGGGTCGATCTTGATCTACCTGGATAACGCAGCAACCACTCGCGTCGCCCCGGAAGTCTTTGAGGCGATGTCGCCGTTCTTGCAGGACGAGTTCGGCAACCCAAGCTCGGTCTACGCGCTTGCCGGGCGATCCGCCGCGGCGCTGGAGGACGCGCGCCGAGCCGTGGCAGACTTCATCGGCGCCGAGCCGGAGGAGATCATCTTCACCGGCGGAGGCTCAGAGGCCGACAATCTCGCCATCAAGGGCACCATGCGCAAGAAAGATGGCGGGCACATGATCACCTCCGCGATCGAGCATCACGCCGTGCTGCACACCTGCAAGTACCTCGAGGAGGAGGGCTACGATCTGACCGTGGTCGGCGTCAATGAGAACGCGATGGTCGATCCGCGGGAGATCGCCGACGCCATCCGCGATGACACCCGGCTGATCACGATCATGCACTCCAACAACGAGGTCGGCACGATCCAGCCGATCGCCGAGATCGCGGAGATCGCGCGCGAGCGCGGGATCAAGATGCACACCGATGCCGTCCAGTCGCTGGGCAAAGTTGCCTTCAACGTGGATGACCTCGGCGTGGACATGGCCGCCTTCTCCGCACACAAGATCCACGGCCCCAAGGGCGTCGGCGCGCTTTACATCCGCAGGGGTTTCCGCCCCGAACCGCTCATCCACGGCGGCGGGCAGGAGCGGCGGCTCCGCGCCGGCACCGAGAACGTCCCGGGGATCGTCGGTTTCGGGAAGGCCGTCGCGCTGGCGGCAGAGCACGGACAGGCGGCCGCCGAGCGCATCCGCGCGCTGCGCGATCGGCTCATCGAGGGAGTCTTGAGGGCGATCCCCGACACGATCCTCTCCGGCCATCCGACCGAGCGGCTGCCCAACATCGCCAGCTTCCTCTTCAGGTACATCGAGGGTGAGGGGATCCTCCTGTCGCTGGACATGAAGGACATCGCCGGATCGAGCGGCTCCGCCTGCACCTCCGGCTCGCTGGACCCGTCGCACGTGCTGCTGGCGATGGGCTTCCCGCATGAGATCGCCCACGGTTCGCTGCGGCTGAGCCTGAGCCGCTACACCACTGACGAGGAGATCGACACGGTGCTCGAGACGCTGCCGCCGATCATCCAGCGGCTGCGCGACATGTCACCGTTGTATCAGCGAAGCTGATCCCGCGCCGCTTCGGAGTTCGGATCGGCCCCGGCCGATGCGGGTCTCCCCGGAGCATCCCGGTGCATCGCGCACATGATCTGCCAGAGCGAGACGTCGCGTACCTGCCAGGAGAGTCGATTCCCATGACGGAGACAGACATCGCACAGCGAGTCGCGCAGTTGAAGGAAGAGCGCAACGCGGTCATTCTCGCACACAACTACCAGCTTCCGGAGATCCAGGTGCTCGCCGACTTCCTCGGCGACTCGCTGGGGCTCTCGCAGCAGGCCGCCGCGACCGACGCGGATGTGATCGTGTTCTGCGGCGTACACTTCATGGCGCAGACGGCGAAGCTGCTCTCGCCGGAGAAGACCGTGCTGATGCCCGACCCCGAGGCCGGTTGCCCGATGGCGGACATGATCACCGCCGAGCAGACCCGGCAGTTCAAGGCCGAGCACGAGGGGGCGCCGGTGGTGGCGTATGTGAACACCACCGCCGAGGTGAAGGCCGAGTCCGACATCTGCTGCACCTCCGCCAACGCGGTGAAGATCGTCGAGTCGCTCGACGCCGACACGGTTCTGTTCATCCCCGACAGCAACCTTGCCGACTGGGTCGCCCGGCACACCGACAAAGAGATCATCGCGTGGGGCGGCTACTGCCCGACACATGTGCGGATCAACCCCGAGACCGTCGAGTTCATGCGCCGGGAGCATCCCGACGCGGTCTTCATCGTACACCCGGAGGCGCGGCCCGACGTCGTTGACATGGCCGACGAGGTGGCCTCCACCGGCGGGATGGTCAAGTTCGCTCGCGAGACCGATGCGCAGGAGATCATCGTCGGCACCGAGGAGGGACTCGTGCACCGGCTCCGGCGCGAGAACCCGGACAGGACATTCTACATCGTCCCGCACACCGTCTGCCCGAACATGAAGAAGACCACCGCGCAGAAGCTGGTGGCCTCGCTGGAGAACATGCAGTACGAGATCACGGTTGATGAAGAGGTGGCGGAGGGCGCCCGCAGGGCAGTGGAGCGGATGCTTGAGGTGAGCTGATAGCGCACACCGCACCTCAGCCCGGGCTCCCCCGGCGATCGAAGATGGCTATCCCATCCGCAGGCCGCAGTCTCCTGATCGGCGCGGCCGCCGGGCTGCTGCTCGGCCGGCTGCTGCCGATGCTGCTCGGTCCGCCGATCGCGGCCTGGGGGCCGTCGTTGCGGGACAGCCCGCGCCTGAGCGACGCGGTGGTCGGGGCGGGCGGCCTGCTCGTCTACATTGCGGAGGCGCCCTCGATGTACGCGGCCTCTCACCTGACGCGGTCTGTCCCCGCTGAGGCGCTCGTCAACGCCCTGGGCTGGGCGCTGGTCGGCCTCACCATCGCCGCCCTCGTCGTCGCGATCCGTCGCAGGCGCGCGCTCGCGGTTGGCGCACTCGGCGGGCTGCTGCTGGGCTGGATGATCCCCGCACTGTCGCAGACGCTGGGCGAGTGCTTCCGGCACTGCTGGATGCACGAGGGCCTGCTGGGCGACATCGCGCTGGCGGGCGGCGGGGCGCTGCGCGCGTTCGGGCTGCTCGCGGAGTTGCCCTGGCGGCTGCTTGCGGGCCCGCCCGAGACGGTCACCTCTCTGCTGGCGATGCCCGTCTCCGCCGCGTTGTGGACCCTGGCGGGGGTGCTCTGCGCGGCCGGGGTGGCGGCCCTGCGTCGCCCGCGCGGAGATGCTGATGCCGTCGGCGAAGGTGCCGGCAACCGGGGTGGCGAAGGAGCAGTGTGAACTGACTACGCGTTGCTGTCCGCGCAGTCCCGCCGGCTTCCACGTGAGCTGACAGGAGAGAGCGATGGAGAGGATCAGAGCGGCCGTCATCGGCTGTGGCGCCTTCGCGCAGCATCAGCATCTGCCCAACATCGAGCGATCCGAGAAGATCGACCTGGTAGCGGGCTGCTCGCGGAGCGAGGAGAAGCGGGCCTGGGTCGAGGAGCACTGCTGCCCGGCGTACACGACCGCCAGCGCAGAGGACGTCTTCGCCGACCCGGACGTTGACATGGTCATACTCTCGGTGCCGCACAGCGTACACTTTGAGCTGATGCTGCAGGCCATCGAGGCGGGCAAGCATGTGCTCGCCGAGAAGCCGATGACGATGACGATGGACGAGTCATATCAGGTCTGCAAGGCCGTCAAAGACGCGGGCGTGAAGCTCTGCGTTGACTACAACCGCCGCTTCGCGCCGTCGATGGTGCACATGCGCGAGCAGTACCATCAACATCGCGCCAACCCGGCGGTCGGCGGGGGGCAGTTCATCGAGGCGGCGGATCGGCCGCGTCTCTACGAGGAAGACGCGACGATGCTGATGATCCGCATCAACGACGAGTCGACGACCTACCGCCCGGTGCACATCGACTGGAAGACCGGCGGCGGGCAGGTGATCGGAGAGACCTGCCACTGGCTCGACCTCGCCTGCTGGCTGCTCGACGCCGAGCCCACCCGAATCTACGCCAGCGGGTCATTCCGGCTCAAGCACATCGTCACGCTCGACTTCCCCGGCGGCCATCAGGCCTGCATCTGGTTCTCGCCGACGGGCACCTTCCGCTACCCCAAGGAACTCTACGAACTGACCGACCACAACGCGCTCTTCCGCAACCTCTGCTTCGTGGAGACCGAGATCCACGGTCGGGGCGCGCCGGAGATCGAGTACTTCGACCTGCAGCACGACGAGATGCCCGAAGTCGGCGGTGAAGGGCTCGCCGGCTACGTGGCGAAGCTCAATGAGCGGGCCCGGCGACATGATGCCAGTGGGGGAGAAGACTGGCCGGGGGTGGCCCCCGACAAGGGGCACTTCCAGCTCCTCGAGGCCTTCGCCGACGCGATCATCAATGACGGCGCCTCGCCGATCGACGAGCGCGCCGGAGCACGGGCGACCTATCTGAGCCTGCGCGCGATCGAGTCGATCCGCCTCGGGGCTCCCGTGCCGGTCAATGACGAGGACATGAGCTTCTTCGTGGACTGACAGACCGGCTCACAGTCGCGAATTGCCATGCAACGACAACACGCCCAACAGATGGGGACGGCGGCGACAGCTTGACGTGGCTGTCGGTCTTGAGTTAGATTCATACGTCGTGAGCAATGATTGATTCCCCTGAAAACGTGCGGTAGCAGGTGACTTCAGTGCGCTCTGCCATACTCGACAGGTTCGTTCAGAAGGTCGCGCAGATCATTCAGACTGAGGGAGCGGCGTGCTTCTCTCTCGGGGTGGCGGACAATCGTCTGCATCCGCAGGCAGTCATCAGTCGGCGTGATGGCATCACTCGCGATTCGCTCGGGCATATCGACATCGACAACGGCAGTACCTTCGGCAGCGCCGTCAGGGCCGCGCTTAACCAGAAGGGGCCGGTGGTCCTAAGCGAGGCAACGCGCCTTGACGAGTTCGTCGTCAAACCGCCGATCCTCGTGATGCCGATCATCTGGGAGCGTGAGCCGCTCGAAAGCGAGGAAGAGCCCGTCCAGCGCACGGTGGGTGTGCTGACGCTGTGGGAGAAGCGCGGCGAGCGCTACGACGAGGACGACTACAAACTCGCGGAGACGCTCTCCGGGCAGGCCGCAGCGCTGCTGGTTGAGGAGCAGCTTGATGAGTTCGATGACATCCAGGCGGCGTTCTCAACCGTGCCGGTCGGCCTGATGCTCGTCGGCAGCGACGACACCGTGCTCGTCGCCAACGGCGCTGCGATGCGCGTCATCGGCGTCGATCCCCTCCAGGGCCGCAGCGTCGAGAGCATCGACTACGCGAACCAGCTCTCCGAACTGATGGAGGCCGTGCGCGAGAGCCCCTCCGGGAACGCCGCCGCCTCCTACGTCGGGAGAGACAACGAGAGCTACTCGGTGAGCGCGCAGAAGACGCAGGAAGGTCAGACGATCATCGCCTTCACGCAGTCGCCCTTCAGCACCGCGGCCGAGGAACTCACCGGCCAGGTGGCGCATGAACTGCGCACGCCGCTGACGGTCATCCAGGGCAACCTGCAGACCATCGACTTCATGAGCGAGGGCGGGATCGAGCCCGAGGACCAGGAGATCATCCAGGAGTTCATCGACACCGCGCTGATCCAGTCCGCGCGGATGTTCCGCCTGATCGCCGAGACGCTCAACATCTCCCGCATCCACGCGGGCAAGGAGCTTGAACTCGAGGTCGAGGAGTTCGACCTCACCGACGCCCTCGATCAGATCCTCGAGGAACTGGGCGACTACCTGATGGCTCACGAGCTGAAGATCGAGGCGCCTGACGAACTGATCATCGAGGGCGACCGCGGCAAGATCATCTCGATCTTCGACAACTACCTCAAGAACGCCGCCAAGTACTCCGACACCGGCACCGCGATCACCATCCGCCTCTACGAGACCGATGACGACATGGTCGCGATCGAGGTGAAGGACCAGGGCATCGGGATCCAACCCGAGGACGTGGTCAAGATCGGCAAAGAGGCCGGCTTCCGCACCGATCTGTCGAAAGATCAGGCGGGCGGAATCGGCCTCGGCATGGTCTACACCCGTCGCGTGACTGAGGCGCACGGCGGGCGGATGGAGATTGAGAGCGAGGTCGGCGAGGGGAGCACCTTCCGGTCGGTCATTCCGAAGCGGCAGGAGTGAACGTCGCGTCACCAGTCGCAGGCCATCAGTCGCAGGCGGATGACGCCGGACCGACGCAGTGTGAGCGGTTCGCCTGTACCGCGTGACTGACGCCCCGTGGCTGCCGTGCCCATGGATACCATCCGCATTCACAACATGAGTTTCTACGGGTACCACGGGGTTGCCGATTCGGAGCGCGACCTCGGGGGGAAGTTTCATGTGGATGTGGAGCTTGGCCTCGACCTGCGCCCTGCGGGTGAGAGCGACGCCCTCGCCGACACGGTGGACTACAAGGCCGTCTATGACCTCGTAGCGCGTGTTGAGCGGGAGAACCGCTTCCGGCTCATTGAGGCCTTCGCACACGCGATTGCCGAGGGCATACTCGCGGGCTTCGATGTGGAGCAGGTGACGGTCAGAGTGCGGAAGGCGTCCGTCCCCCTCGGCGGGCTGATCGACCACACCGAGGTGGAGATCACGAGGAGGGCGTAGCCGGTCGTCTTCGGGGGGCGTGTCTGCTCGCGGGGTCGTCATCCGGGTTACCGCCACGGGCAGGCCGGTGCGGTGAGTGACGATTCTCGCGGAGAGGGCGCCTGGAGTCCGTGGTGCAGGCACGGCGTGCAGTTCGGAGTACGGCCTGCAGGCGGCTCACAGTCGGCAGGCCGGGTACCGCGCGGGGACGTTGCTGAGGCGCGGTACCGTCGTCGCCCGCCCTCTGACGCGACCTTGACACACCCCGATGCGTGTGATAGTTTATCAACACGCGAACAGCACTCCCTGACGCGCGGAGACCTTCCATGTGCCACGGCTTCCGGCAGATGCATTACCGCCATTACGCTTACCACGGCGCGCGCCCGCGGCGGAGGGAGTTCTGCTAGTACCACAGTTTTCCCGAAACACCCGACGCCGCGGAACCTCAGACCGCGGCGTTTCTCTGTGTCGGGGGCATGCCCCGGCAGCGAAATCAGCGCCAGAGCAGGTGAGACAGGCATGGGTCCGGTCTTCGAGGACATGAACATCTTTGCGGGCAACGGAGCGACGCAACTGGCCCGCGACGTGGCGGGATCACTCGGGTTCCCGCTGTCAGAAGCGACCGTCGGGAAGTGGGCCAACGACGAGGTCCGCGTTCAGTTGCAGGAGAATGTTCGCGGTAACGACGTGTTCATCTTCCAGTCATTCCCCAACGAAGTCAGCGACCGGCTGATGGAACTGTGGCTGATGATTGATGCGGCGAAGCGCGCCTCGGCGGGCCGCATCACCGCGGTAATGCCGTGGTACCCCTACTCCAAGCAGGAGCGCAAATTCCGCGGGCGCGAGCCGATCTCAGCCCGCGTGGTGGCCGACCTGACGGTCGCGGCGGGGGCGAACCGGATCGTCACGATGGACCTTCACGAGGGCGCAATCCAGGGCTTCTTCGACATCCCGATGGACCACCTGCCGCATCTGCCGGTCTTCCTCGACGTCTTCCGTAACGAGGGCCTGACGGGCGACAACGCGGTGATCGTCGCCCCCGACGCAGGGGCGGTTGAGCGCGCCACTGAGATCGCGCAACGTCTCGGCTGCGGCATCGCCGTGATCTTCAAACGCCACCCCCTCGAGACCCCGGAGCTTGCGGAGATCGTGGAGACGGTCGGTGATCTGAAGGGCAAACGCGCGCTGCTGGTTGATGACTTCATCCTCGGCGGGAGCACGCTGGTCAACGCGGCGGAGGAGGTCATGAAGGCCGGCGCGACCGAGGTGCGGGCGTGTGTGACGCACGCGATCATGGCCGGAGATGCGCCGCGACTGATCGGCGACTCGGTGATCTGCACGCTCTACACGACCGACACGATCCCGCCGCGCCCGGACATGCCTGAGAACGTGAAGGTCGTCTCCGTCGCCCCGCTGCTGGGCGAGGCGCTCCGGTGCATTCACGAGGACCGTTCGGTCAGCAAGCTTCTGGGAGAGATCGAGTCGAGCGGCTGCAAGTGACGGCGGGCGGGGGTGCCGACTGGAGGGATACGACGTGGCGAACGCAGAGGACCTGATGCGAGAAACGATCAAGCGGATCATCCCCTACTCACCGGGGAAGTCGTCGGCCGAGGTCATGAAGGAGCTTGGGATTGAGAAGGTCACCAAGCTGGCCTCGAACGAGAACCCGCTCGGGCCGTCGCCGCTGGCGGTTGCGGCGATGCGGGAGCTGGCCGAGGGCGTCTTCGTGTATCCCGATCCGCAGTGCACCGATCTGACCAACGCGCTGGCGGAGCGGCTGGACGTCGGGCCCGAGACGATCGTCGTCGGGCGCGGCTCGGACGAGGTCCTCCACATGCTGGGGCTCGGCTTCGTCAACGAGGGCGAGAACCTTATGTTCTCCGCGCCGCCATTCGCGATGTACCCGATCACCGCGCGGCTGATGGGCGCGGAGGAGCGCGTCGTTCAGCACAGGGACTTCCGCCACGATCTCGCCGCGATGGCGGACGCGGTGGACGAGAAGACGAAGCTGATCTTCATCTCCAACCCCTACAATCCGCTCGGGACGATCGTCACTGCCGATGAGGTGGAGGCGCTGATGGAGCGGGTGCCCGACACCTGCATCGTTGTCTTCGATGAGGCATACTTCGAGTATGTTGACGATCCGGCCTACCCAGACGCGCTGCAGTATGTCCGGGAGGGGCGTCGCTGCGCGGTGCTGCGCACGTTCTCGAAGGCGTGGGGGCTGGCCGGCCTCCGCGTCGGCTACGGCGTGATGCCCGAGGACATCGCGACGGTGCTCAAGCAGGTGCGGGAGCCCTTCAACGTGGGGATCATGGCGCAGGCGGCGGCGCTGGCGAGTCTGCAGGACCCCGACCAGGTCCCCCGCAGCGCGGCGAACAACCGCGCGGGCAGGGAATACCTCTACGCGCAGTTCGAGGAGATCGGGCTGCAGTACGTGCCCACGCAGGCGAACTTCGTGATGGTGGACGCCGGGATCGACAGCGTGGAGTGTTTCGATGCGCTGATGCGGCATGGAGTGACGGTGCGCACGGGGGATATCTTCGGGTTGCAGACGTGGCTGCGCGTCACGATCGGCCTGCCCGAAGAGAACGCGAGGTTCATCGATGCGCTCCGGGACGTGCTGGGCAGGTAAACCGCGACGAGCAATGACGGACGCCCCCACGGGGGCAGGTGGTGAGCTGCGATGATCATCGTCATGCGCCCGGACAGCACAGAAGAGGACGTGCAGCGGGTCGTAGAGCGCCTCGGCGAGCGGAACTACGGGCATCACATCTCCCGTGGCGAGTCCCACACGATCATCGGCGCGATCGGCGCGCCGGATCATGAGAAGGAGGTCGTTGCGGGCCAGTTCTCCGTGCTCCCCGGCGTCGAGCGTGTGGTGCCGATCCTCAAGCCCTACAAGCTCATCAGCCGGGAGTACAATCCTCAGCCGGCCGCGGTGATGATCGGCAACGCGAAGTTCGGGGCCGGGCATCTCGGCGTGATCGCGGGGCCCTGCTCGGTGGAGAGCCAGGAGCAGGTGATGCAGACCGCCCGCGCGGTGAAGGAGGCGGGTGCGTCGGTCCTGCGAGGCGGCGCGTTCAAGCCGAGGACGCTGCCCTACAGCTTCCAGGGCCTCGGCGAGGAGGGCCTTCAGATGCTCGCCAACGCGCGTGAGGAGACGGGGCTGCCGATCGTGACCGAGGTGATGGATGTGCGGCAGGTTGACCACGTCGCTGAGGTGGCCGACTGCCTGCAGATCGGGGCGCGGAACATGCAGAACTACGATCTGCTCAAGGAGGCGGGGCGCTGCGGCAAGCCCGTGCTGCTCAAGCGCGGGTTCTCCTCAACCGTGGGCGAGTGGCTGAGGGCGACGGAGTACATCGCCGCAGGCGGGACGCTGGACATTATCCTGTGTGAGCGCGGGATCCGCACGTTCGAGGACTCGACGCGCTTTACGTTCGATCTCGGAGGGATGGCGGTGGCGCGCCGGGAGACATTCCTCCCGATCGTCGCGGACCCCAGCCACGCGGTGGGCATCAGTTCGCTGGTGCCGCAGATGGCGCTCGCGGCGGTGGCGGCCGGCGCGGACGGGCTCATCATCGAGGTGCACCCGCGGCCCGACCAGGCTCTCAGCGACGGCCCGCAGTCACTCACCCCGGCGGCGTTCAAGGACCTGATGAAACGCATTCGCACCGTGGCAGAGGCCGTTGGTGTGGAGATGTGATTGCTGTGTGAGCGGACTCTCCAGCGGGAGGCAGTTGCGTGGTCTTCGAACGCGTTGCGGTCATCGGGATCGGCCTCATCGGCGGCTCATTCGCCCTCGCCGGGCGTGAGGCCGGTGTGCTGGGCGAGGTCGTGGGCGTGGCGCGGAGCGAGCGCACGCTGCTGGAGGCCGTGCACGTCGGCGCGGCGGACCGCACGACGTCGGACGTGCTCGAGGCGGTGCGCGGCGCGCAGCTTGTCTACATCGCCACGCCCGTCGCCACGATCGCGAGCACCATCAGCCGCATCGCCCCCGCACTCGCGCCCGGCTGCGTCGTGACCGACGCCGGCAGCACGAAGCGCGCGATCATGAAGGCCGCGGAGTGTCTCCCCAGGGGCGTGAGCTTCATCGGCGGCCATCCGATGGCCGGCTCCGAGCAGGCCGGCGTCTGGGAGGCCCGCCCGCACCTCTTCCACGGCCGAACCTATCTGCTGACCCCCACGCCCGGCGCGGACGAGGCACTTGACAGGCTGCGCGAGGTGGTCTTCGCCATCGGCGCGCGCCCTGTGGTCGTTGACGCGGAGACCCACGACCGCCTCGTGGCGCGAACCAGCCATCTGCCGCACGTCGTGGCCGCCGCGCTCGCGAGCGCCCTCGGCGGCGCGTGCACCGAGCGCGACTTCATCGGAGCGGGACTCCGGGACACCACGCGGATCGCGGAGGGGCCTGTGGATGTCTGGCGCGAGATCCTGATGGCGAACGCCGATGAGGTGCTCGAGGCGCTCGATGACTTCCTCGGCGAGACGGAGCACTACCGCGAGGCGCTGGCGGCGCGTGATGAGGAGCAGGTCGCGCGGCTCCTGGCGCAGGGCCGGGAATGCAGGCGGAAGATGGGAGATCAATGAAGCTGATCGTGCGAGCATGCGGGCCGCTCGACGGCATCGTCAGAGCCCCCGGGGACAAGTCGATCTCACACCGTGCGGCGATGCTCGCGGCGGTCGCTGACGGGATAACGAGGATAGACGGCTTCCTCGACTGCGACGACTGCCTCGACACCGCGGAAGCCCTCCGGCGGCTGGGCGTGTCGATCCAGCCGCTCGGGACGCAGACGCTTGAGGTGCACGGCTCCGGGTTGGAGGGGCTGCGCGAACCGGGTGAGCCGCTCGACATGGGGAACTCCGGGACCGGCCTGCGCCTGCTGATGGGGCTCGTGGCGGGGCGGCCGATGAGCGTGACTTTCACCGGCGATGCGTCGCTCTCGCGGAGACCGATGGACCGGATCGCGGAGCCGCTGGAGTTGATGGGCGCGCGTGTGGAGGGACAGGGAGAACGCTGCACGCCGCCCGTCACCGTGCGCGGAGGCGATCTCGGCGGGATCGAGTACGCTCCCCCGATGGCGAGTGCGCAGGTGAAGTCGGCGGTGCTGCTGGCGGGTCTGTCGGCGCTGGGGGAGACGACGGTCGTTGAGGTGGCGCGGTCGCGCGATCACACCGAGCGGATGCTGGCGGCGATGGGCGCGGACATTGAGGTCGAGGGGCTGAGGATCACGCTGCGCCCGGGTCGGAAGCTTCAGCCGACCTCGATGAAGGTGCCGGCGGATCTGTCCTCGGCGGCGTTCGCGCTCGCGGCGGGGATGCTCGTGGAGGACAGCGACGTACTCGCGGTGGACGTGCTGCTGAACCCGACGCGGACGGGTCTGCTCGAGGCGCTGGAGGCGATGGGCGCGAACGTGACGGTCGGCGAGGCGAAGACGATGGCGGGGGAGTCGGTCGGGAAGGTCCGCGCGCGTCCCGGTGCGCTGGTGGCCGCGGAGATCGCCGGCGACCTGATCCCGCGCATGATCGACGAGATCCCGCTGCTGGCGGTGATCGCCACGCAGGCGGAGGGCACGACTGTCATCCGTGATGCGGCCGAGCTGCGCGTGAAGGAGAGCGACCGGCTGGCCGCGATGGCCGACGTCCTCGGCTCGATGGGCGCGGACGTCACCGAGCGCGAGGACGGGCTGGAGATCACCGGGCCGAGCCCGCTGACCGGCGCCACCATCGACAGTCGGGGCGACCACCGCGTGGCGATGTCCGCCGCCGTGGCCGGTCTCATCGCGGAGGGTGAGACGATCATCGAGGGCGCGGAGTGCATCACGACCTCGTACCCGACCTTCACCGCCGACCTTCGGATCATCGGTGCGGAGTGCATTGAGGAGGGCGATGGGGCATGACTGAGCCGGTCGGGTGCATGGTCGCGATCGACGGGCCGGCCGGGGCCGGCAAGTCCACGATCGCGCGGGCGGTCGCGGACCGCACGGGGTTTACGTACATCGACACCGGGGCGATGTACCGCGCGGTGGCGCTGCACGCGATGCGCGCGGGGCTCGACGCGGAGGCCGATGCTGCGGCAATCAGCGCCCTCGCCGGGCGGCTGCGCTTCGAGTTCCGTCAGATCGATGAGAAGCAGCATCTCTTCGTTGACGGGGAGGACGTCGAGCGCGCGGTGCGTGCGCCTGAGGTGGGGAACCTCTCCTCGCCGGTCTCCGCGATCCCTGCGGTTCGCGAGCACCTCGTCGCGGCGCAGCGCCGGACGGCCGCGGCCGAGCCGGTGGTGATGGAGGGTCGGGACATCGGGACAGTGGTCTTCCCGGACGCGCTGCTGAAGATCTTCCTGACCGCCTCGGCGGAGGAGCGGGCGCGCCGCCGCCACGAGCAGCACCTCGCGCAGGGAGAGCCCGCCGACTATGAGCAGATACTCGCCGACCAGCGCGCGCGTGATGAGCGAGACCGCAGCCGCGAGATCTCGCCGCTGCGAAAGGCCGACGATGCGGTGGAGATCGACT
>JBMNNW010000048.1:0-35767 GCA_050942735.1 Armatimonadota bacterium | reverse complement strand
GGGGGGTGGTGGGGGCAGCTGCCCCCGGCGGGTCGTTGTCCGGAGCGACGCATCTTCAGATGCGTCGGCCGTTGGTCGTTAGCCGTTGTCGTTGTGGCCCCGGCGCCCTCGCCGGGGGTGCGCCGGAGGCGCACTGTCGTTCGCGTCGTGTCGTGATCGTTGTAGGGCGGGTGCTCACCCTGAGGGGGTGGGCCGGGGCGGGACCTGAGGCCCCGCTCGCTTCGCTCACGGGAGCTGCCCGCGCCGGGCGCGGCGGCCCGTCGACGGGTGGGATGCTGAGGCAGCGGCACACGGGCGGAGGGCGAGTCGTTCCCTCGTCCGCGGCGCTGAGCGCATGGGCCGGGCGGGGTGGTTCGTCTTGTCCGCCTCACGGAGGCTGTGATATACTGTGAAGCGCAGAGAGGGAAATCCGCGTGCAACCGGTGCAATACGCCGCAGCGCGGGGATGCGCGGTGAGGCCCGGGGCGCCGGCCCTGAGCATGGAACTGGGAGACGCATCCGGGGTGGTCCGTCGTGAAGCCGATTCTGAAGTGGCAGTATGACCAGATCATCAAGGAACTCATCCTCCTGCAGGGCCACCAGGTCGATCGTCACTGTCCCTGCGGCAACATGGAGGAGATGTGCACCCGCAAGCACCTCATGACCGTCGAGGCCTACGCGCAGGAGACGGTCCCGATGGAGGAAGACGCGAAGTACTCGCAGCTTCTGCGCGAACTCGCCGATGAGGCACGACGCTATCGCGTGGAAGAGGAGCGCAACCTCTGCGGGGACGAGGTGTGCCTCGAGCTGTCGGACTGGTGCCGGGACTGGCGCAAGGAGTTCGAGGCCTACAGCCTTGCGTGCGAGATGGATGAGGCCGAGCGCTCGCAACTGGTCGCGGACGACGCGGATGATGCGGACGCGTGCGGGGTGGACGAAGCGGGGGCCGAGGACGCTGAGAACGCCGACTGACCGGTCGGCTGGTATGAAACTCAGGACCGAACACAAGAAACACCCCAGCGAGGGAGGGCTCTACCCATGTCTCTGAAGGGAAACGCGATCATCGGCCAGTCCGGTGGTCCCACAATCGTCATCAACGCCAGCCTGGTCGGCGCGATCCAGACCGCCTGGGATCTTGAGGAGATCGAGCATTTCTACGGCGCGATCCACGGGATGGACGGTGTGCTGAGCGAGGACCTGTGCGACCTGTTCCGCGAGGACCCCGCCGTCGTTGAGGCGATGCGGTATGTACCGTCGGCGGGGCTCGGAACCTGTCGTCTCAAGCCCAACGACGAGGACCTCAAGCGCGCGATGGAGGTCTTCAAGGCGCATAACGTGCGCTACTTCTTCTACACCGGCGGCGACGACTCGCAGCTCGCCTGCCACCGGGTCTCGGAGCTGGCCAAGTCCAGCGACTGGGACATGCGCGTGGTCGGGATCCCCAAGACCATCGACAACAACCTCGTCGTGACCGACACCTGCCCCGGCTTCGGCTCGGCGGCGCGCTTCGCGGCGACCTGCTGCCAGTTCGTCGGCCGCGACGCCGAGGCGTTCGGGACGCTCGAGGTCGTGGAGATCATGGGCCGGAACGAGGGCTGGCTCACCGGCGCCACCGCCGCCGCCCGCCCGACCCCCGACGCCCCGCCGCACCTTGTCTACCTCCCGGAGGTCAAGGTCACCCGCAAGCAGCTCATCGACGATGTGAAGAAGAAGTACGATGAGCATGGCTACTGCGTCATCGCGGTCTCCGAGGGCTTCACCTTCGAGGGCGAGGAGGCCGTCACGACCTCCGACCAGGTCGATGAGTTCGGGCACTGTCGGCTCGGCGGCGTGTCCCAGTGGCTCTCCGACGTGATCGAGGAGGGCGTGGGCGTCCGCTCCCGCCACGACAAGCTCGGCAACCTCCAGCGCTGCTTCGCCGCAACCGCCAGCCAGGTTGACCTCGACCAGGCCTATGCGGTCGGTCAGAAGGCCGTCGAGTGGGCTGTCGAGGGGCAGACCGACATCATGGTCACGATCGAGCGCAAGAACGACGACCCCTACGAGTGGGAGTGTGGCGCGACCTCGTTGATGTCCGTCGCCGGCGAGTCGAAGGCCGTCCCGCGCGAGTGGATCAACGCGGAGGGCAACGACATCACCGAGGAGTTCGTGCGCTACTGCAGGCCGCTGCTGGCCGGTCGCGCGTGTGAGCTGGACACGGGCTTCGAGACCTTCCCGCGCTTCCAGATGCACCGCATCGAGTGTCAGCTCTGCGAGTACGAGCGCGAGTAAGACCCTCGCCGACAGAACGCATCACGGGCCGCCGATGACGCTTGCGCGCACGGCGGCCCGTTCGCTTTGCCACGATCCTCCGATAGCCCCGATGGTCCGGGGCCTCGGCCCGTCAGAGCGGCCGGACGCGGTCGCCGGCCTGCTGCTCGGTCATGATCGCCTCGACTTCATCGCGGGTGGGCAGACTCGGCTGGGCGCCGAAGCGGCCCGCGGCCATCGCGCCGGCGGCGTTCGCGAACGCGATGGCCTCGTTGACCGACGCGCCCTCTGCCAGCCGCGTGCCGAGCGCCCCCGCGAAGGCGTCCCCCGCGCCCGTTGTGTCCACCACGTCCACGGTGTATCCGCGGATCAGGCGCGCGCCGTCGCCATCGAGGACCAGCGCCCCCCTCGCGCCGAGCTTGATGATCGCGATCTCGACGCCGCGCTCGCGCAGCCACCCGGCCGCGCGGGCCGCCTCCTCGAGGCCGGTCGCGGGCTCGCCGATGATGACCTCCGCCTCAGTCTCGTTCGGGCAGGCGACGGTCGCATGCGGCCACATGGCGTCAAGCTCGCCGCGCACCGGCGTCGGGTCGAAGAGTACGCCGGTGCCCGCGGCGCGGGCGATCTCCATCGCATGAAGCACAGCCTCGAGCGGCACCGCGAGCTGCACAAGCAGCAGATCGGCGCCGGTGATCGCGTCCGCCGCGCCCTCCACCTGCTCGGGCGTCACCGCGGCGTTCGCGCCCATGCAGCAGAGGATGCTGTTCTCTCCCGAGGGCGAGAGTGCGATGAATGCCGAGCCGGTATGCGTCTCCGGGTCGGAGGTGATGAAGCGCGTGTTGATGCCCTCGCGCTCCAGGTTCCGCCGCAGGTCGCGACCGAAGACATCCTCTCCGAGCCGGCCGATGACGGTGACTTCAGCCCCCGCGCGCGCGGCGGTGACGGCCTGGTTGGCGCACTTCCCGCCGGGGACGAGCTGCAGATCGCTGCCTATGAGCGTCTCACCCGGGCGGGGCATGCGTTCAGCGCGCATGACGAAGTCCTGGTTGATGTCACCGAGCACCACGATCCGTGCAGACACGTTGAGGTCCTCCTCGACCTTCGAGCCCACACCGGTCAGGCGAGGTTATTCGCGAAATCCAGGCCATCGATCAGCCGCTGGGTGAGCGCGCTGACCTCCGCGTCGAAGCTCTGCCGGAACTCGTCATCGTTCGTAACCAGGCTCACGAGCGCGTCACGGAAGTAGCGGTTCCCCTCCTCGTCGCGGAGGTTCAGCGCGAGATACGAGTTGAAGCGGAAGAAGTCGGCCCGCGGGTCGCGCTCCTTCGCGGGATCGGCCGCCACGATGCTGTCATACTCTTCGAGCTGCGCGATCAGCAGCGGCTGGGCGAGCGATCCGCCCTCCGCGACCTCCTGCCGCAGAAGCGCCAGCACCTCGTCGAAGATGCGCTCGTAGAGTTGCCGACCCTCGCTTTCCGCCGGGAGCGCCGCAAGCATCTCCATCAGCAACTCGAAGTAGACGCCGCTGATCTTGTACTTTACGTCGCCACCGGTGCCGGCGAGGATGGCCTCGTAGGTCCCGGGGCCTTTGCCGCTGTAGGGCGTGGTGCCGGAGCCGGAGTGGATTGACAGCAGCGCGCCGCTGACGCCATCTGCGATCGCGTGGTGCCGACGCACGCGGGCCTCAAGCTCGCCCATGTCGCCCGTGAAGTCGGCGCGCTTCCCAAAGCCGACATTCGGCGCGAAGTAGTGACAGGGCAGGCCCATCGCCTTCCACTCGGTCAGGTAGTAGAGGGTCTCTCGCGGGTCGGTCATATCCGCGGTCTCGTCGAGGGAAATCTCGAAGCTGAACGGTCGATCACCGAGCTTCTCGCGGCAGTATTCATAGATCTGAGCGTTGATCTCGAGGCTCTGCTGGAACTTGAGCGCCAGTCGCATGGCGTCCACGTCGCCGATTGTGACGGTGACCGCCTCGCCGCCCGGGGCGTCGAAGCTGATCTCCTTCTCGTACCGCTGGAGGATATCGCCTCCTGTGGCTTCGTCGAAGCGCTCGCTGAAGAGTTCTCGCACCTGCTCCTCCGAGAGCCGGTCGGCCTCGAGCCAGAACAGGTCGGAGGTGTCGGTGGTGAAGCAACCGACGACGCCCGCGTCGGCGGCTTCGTCGATCGCCTGCATATTGTACTCCAGTGACTGCTGAAGTTCCTCTTCGTTGATGTGCGACTCGGCGTGGTAGCCCGCGATCCTCTGGACGGCGGCGGTGGCCGAGCCGATGATGATGAGATGGTCGGCCTCGATCTCGACGGTCACGCCCGCCTTCTCCGCCTCCTGCGCGCCCATCGTCTGGTACTTGCGGATGGAGGTGCCGGTGTGCCCGCGAGTGATCTCCCATTCTCCGGGCGGAGCGGAGATGATCGCCTCAGGCGCAGTCTCTCGTCCGAACGACAGCATCAGCCCGCCCGCGGTGTTGCTCTCGCGGTAGGCGTTGAGGATGCCTGTGAGAAGCAGTTCCGGGATGCGAATGCCGATGGCCGGGTGCCTGACAACGCCCAGACAGGTCGCTCCGGCCTGTGGGGTGTCCGATGGGGTCATGGTGAGTTTCCTCCTCTGCTGGTCTCGTGCTGGTGATGACATGGACTGCATTCTCCTCAGCCGGAGAGCGTCCGTCACAGGTTCAGATCGGCGTACACGTAGCTCAGCCCGATGACGGCGCGGTCGAGATCGACCATGCCGGCGTAGAGGATCGTGTGATCGTCGATTACGCTGCTGAGGTCGTACGCCACGGCGACGTTGGGGACCCATCCGTCATACTCGGCGAGGACGGTCAGCCGGTTCATCGCGCGCCACGATGCGCCGCCGAAGAAGCTGTTGTGAAAGCGCCCCTTGCCGTAGCCGAGGCTGACGTAGACGGGCTGCTCGTTGCCGCCGCACATCTTCGTCGCGACGATGTAGGGCGTGCCCGCGCCGTGGGGTTCACGGTCGAAGCCGTCCCGGTGCCTGAAGAGATCCTGGTAGCCGACCGCCACGGCGGGCCGGCGCCTCCCCTCGGGCATGATCTGCTGCTGGGCATTTTGCACCGGCTCCCAGTCCACGCTGGTCGGCATCTCGACGAGGAAGAGGCCGTAGCCCGGCTTGCCGAGGCCGATGCCGATGTATCCGGTGCCGTTTACGTTCGGCCCGGAGCCCTCGCCGATGAGGTTCTGCAGGTCGAGCTTGAACGAACTGTCGTAGCTCGCCGACGAGTAGCCGACGACCAGGCCCTGGTGGGGCGTGTACGCGACCGGCACGTTCAGCTGCATCGCGCCATCGAAGCCGGGGATGCCATCGGGCGTCACGCCCCAGCCGCCGCCGGGCAGGCCTGATGTGTAGCGGAACTCCGGGTAGTGCCAGAACTCCGGGTCGGCTCCCGCAGAAAGCGTCGTCAGTATCAACATCGTGACGCACACCTGTGTAATCAACGCCGCGCTCGAACGCATCGCCGACTCCTCCATTGATCGTGACCGGGCCTGCGCATCTGTCCCGTCGAATATGTGCAATTCCCCGTCAGCAGGGTTTCACCTTCCCCGATCGGCCTACCACGACCGAGCCTCCTCGGGCGGATAGTCCGCGGAGGTCGAGGCCCTCACGGCCGTTGCCGCCGCATCGTCGAGGCGGGCGGCCGACTCCAGCAACTCCGCCCAGTCGGCCCGGCCCTGCGGTTCTTCGAGCGCCTCGGCGGCCTCACGACTGTGCGGCAGCCCGCGGGCCTCAAGCAGCATCACCAGTTCGCGCCAGCGTTCGGCGGCCCGCGCGAGCCACGCGGCCGCGATCTCGCCCTGATAGGCCGCCACCCGCTCAGCGAAGCCCGCGGCCGCGGCGCGCGCGTCAGCCAGCAGCTCCACCGCGCGCTCATGCGACGGTCCCGGCGGCCCGTCGATCAGGCGCATCTCGCTCACCCACGCCGCAAGCCGCTCGGCTCCCTCACCGACGACGCGTGCGGCCCCGGACTGAAGAGCGTCGTCGACCGCCCGCGGCCCCCGGGGCTCGGGGTCGCTCGTGATCGCCACGAGCATCCGCAGCGCCGGCGGCCAGCTTTCGTACTGCATCCGCGGGGCGTCCAGCAGGCAGTGCCCGAGCAGGCGGCCTTTCCCGCGATCGTACCCGGCGATGACGCTCCATCGCTCCTTCTCCGAGCCCCAGCCGAAGGCCGCGCAGGGGCGTCCGGCGTCCACGGCAGTCGCGACCGCGCGCAGGATGGCGTCCTCGTCGCTCTCATCGTGCCCCGCGACGGTCATGCAGCCGCCCAGCGCGTCGGACAGCGCGCTCACGGCGGCGGTCGCATCGTCTTCATCGGCCTCGGGAGACCGCGGCCACGGGGGCGTCCGGAACGCAAGCTCGCAGAGGCCCATGATCGCATCGTAGCCCAGCGTGAGGCCGCAGTGATCGAGGGCGATCTCCAGTATCAGCGCGAGGCTGTGCGCCTTGCCTGCGCCGCGCAACGGTGCGGGGACATCCGGGATCGCCACCGGTCTGCTGCCGTCATATCCTGAGAAGTTCAGTCTCCGGGCCAACGATGTGTGGCTCCTTTCGTGTGGGCGGTGGCGGGTGGTGCGCGGGACGGCCTGCGGTCCCGGTCTGGCGGGGCGCCTCACCGGGGCAGCCGGTCTGCTGGTCCGCCCGCGCCGACCGCAGGTTCGGCGCGTCGGAAGGCAGATCCGTGCAGGAGCGCGCGGGGTCCATGGCGTATGCCTTCCACGGTGGTGGATGGTTCCGGGTGTGACGGTCATTCGCCTCACGGGCCTCGCGAACCTGCCTCAAGAGAACCTTGACGCCGTCCCCCGCGTTCAATACGATGGCACAAGCCGTCGGGTAGGAAAATCCACAGGACAGGTGAGGTTGGCATGGCGAAGCCCGTGGACGTAAGTCGAGAAGACTTCGAGGCTGAGGTGCTGGAGGTCGATGACAGGCCGGTGCTCGTTGACTTCTGGTCGGAGACGTGTGGTCACTGCCTGACGCTCAATCCGCAGTATGAGGCGGCGGCTGAGGCGAATGAAGCGGTGAAGTTTGCAAAGGTCATTTTCCAGGAGGCGAAGGACCTTTTCAAGGAATACGGCGTTCGCGCGACGCCCACGCTCGTGCTCTTCTCGGGGGGCGAGGAGATCGCCCGCACCGTCGGCGCGAAGAGGTCCGATGAGTTGAACGAGTGGGTCGCCGAGCAGACGTCCGACTGACGGGATAACTACGCTGAGGCGCCCTGTCGGCGCCTGCGATGGAGGAGACAGATGGCACAGGGCGATCTGACCTGTGACGTGCATATCATCGGCGGTGGACCCGCGGGGTACACCGCCGCTATCTACGCCGCGCGAGCGAACCTCAAGACGGTCGTGTCCGCCCCGGCGGCGCTGTCGGGGATGATGGCGATGGCGCCGACGGTCGGCAACTGGCCCTCGCAGGTCGAGCCGGCGCCCGGGCGTGAGATACTCGAGCGCATCTACCTGCAGGCGGTGAAAGCCGGCGCGGAGGTGGTGCTCGAGTCGGTCGCGGGCGTGAACTTCAGCGAGGAGCGCGGACTGCAGGTCTTCGGGGGCGCGGGGCTGCATGTCGCGGAGGCCGTCATCGTCGCTACGGGCGCGATGAACCCCAGCGACAGGGCGCCGGGTGAGGAGGATCTGCTCGGTCGCGGGGTGGCGTACTGCGTCGCCTGCGACGGCCCGCTCTTCGAGGGCGAGGACGTCATCGTCGCCGGCTACGACGCGCACGCCGCGGAGGAGGCGCTGGCGCTCAGTCAGATCGCATCCTCGGTGGTGATTGTTGCGCCGACGCCGAAGCTCGATATTGACGAGCACCTGATCGGAGCGCTGGAGGCGGTCGAGAACGTGACGGTCCGCACCGGCCTGCGGCTGCAGGAGATTCTCGGCGAGCAGGCGGTCGAGGGAGCGCGCTTCAATGACAGGTCCGGCGACGAGCAGGTCGTCGAGGCCACCGGGATATTCATGTATCTGCGCGGAAATGCTCCCGCGACGGAGTTCCTGATGGGCGCTCTCGACCTCGACGAGGAGGGCTACATCATCACCGACGAGATGATGCAGACCAGCTTCCCCGGGGTCTTCGCAGCAGGCGACGTTCGGAAGAAGCAGGTGCGTCAGCAGGTCGTCGCGGCCGGTGAGGGCGCGGTGGCTGCGCTGGCGGCGGAGCGCTTCATCCGTGGCGGCGAGGTCCGCAAGCAGCGGGGAGTTGCCGGACAGTAAACGCGCAGCGGGTCACATGGGGCAGGAGGAGTGGGCGATGATACTGATCGGGACGGAGAGCGGACTGGTCGCGCTCGACGACGGCGGGCACGAGCGTTTCCGCGCGTTGGGCGAGCGCCAGGTGAGCTACCTCAGCGCCGATGGCGACGGGCGCCTGCTGGCGATCGCAGATGAGAGTGAGCTGCTTGCAGTGCCGTCGATCGAGCAGGCCGATCGGGAGGAGCCCTGGCGCACGCTGGGCGCACTCCCGGGTGCCCGCGCGAACTGTCTCGCGGAGCTTGGGGGCCGCATCTTCATCGGTGCGGAGGACGCGCGCATGTGGGTGCTGCCCTCCGAGGGAGGGGAGCCCGAGCGCATCTCAAGCTTTGACGCGGTGCCCTCGCGGGACGAGTGGGACACGCCGTGGGGCGGTCCGCCTGATGTGCGCAGCCTCGCGATCGTCGCGGGCGAGGCGCCCGCTGTCTACGCCGACATACACGTCGGCTGGATTGTGCGCAGCCTCGACCTCGGGGAGACGTGGACGCAGCTTCGGGATGGCCTGCACCGCGACGTGCATCGCGTGAGCACACACCGCGACCGCCCCGATCGCGTCTACGCGGCCACCGCGCAGGGCTGCTTCGTCAGCGAGGATCGCGGGGATAGCTGGAGGCAGCACCTCGCGCCCTTCGAGCCGCGCAATTACCAGCGGTGCGTTGTGCCCGACTTCGCCGATCCCGACCTCTTCCTCTGCACCGCCTCACTCGGGCCTCACCCGAGTGGTGAGACCGGCTGCGAGGCGATGATCTTCCGGACCGAGGATGCGGGGGAGAGCTGGGAGGCCGCACACGGGGGCCTGCCCCCGCATTTCTACCACAACATAAACACTCACATGCTCGCCGCCTCGGTGCAGAGGCCGGGCGTGTTCGCGTTTCACGATGACGAGGAGAACGTTTACCTCACCACCGACGCCGCGCGCGAGTGGCGGAAGGTCGCCACGGTGGCCGAGGCGCTGACTGTCTTCGTGCTCTGATTTGCCGCAGCGAAGCGAAGCTCACCGGTCCTGATGGACCGGATTACTGACCGCGGGAGGAACCACGATGGCCGACGACACCACCAGGGAAGAGCAGTCCGGAAACGAAGATCTGTCGGGTATTGAGCAGAAAGCCGCCAACGAGCGCATCATGTTCTTTGAGACGGCGCCGTGGGACGAGGCGGGGCTCGTCGCGCCCGAGTGCGGGCTGCATGGGCCGGAGTACTCGTCCACCACGCAGAGACTTCAGAATGTGCCCGACGCGGACATCGCCGACCTGACGATCGCCTCGGTTTTCATCGGCTCGGAGGTGGACGGGGAGCAGCTCGACCGGATGCCCCACCTGAAGCTGGTCTGCACCCGCTCGACCGGCTACGATCACATCGACCTCGACGCCTGCCGCGAGCGCGAGATCGTCGCCTGCAATGTCCCGGCCTACGCCGAGCACACGGTGGCCGAGCATACATTCGGGCTGATGCTGGCGCTCTCGCGGAAGATCCTCAAAGCCTACGAGCGCACCAGGCGCAGCGACTTCAGCCTCGAGGGCCTCTCGGGCTTTGACCTCAAGGGCAAGACCCTCGGCGTGGTCGGCGCGGGCGCGATCGGGCTGCGCGTGATCCGCATCGGCGTCGCGATGGGCATGCGCGTACTTGCCTACGACGTCAGGCCCCAGGGACTGCTCTCGGATGTCATGCAGTTCGAGTACGCCCCCCTCGACGAGTTGCTGTCGCAGTCGGACGTGGTCTCGCTGCATGTTCCGCTGCTCCCGGCGACGCGTCAAATGATCAACCGCGAGTCGATCGCGAAGATGAAGAGGGGCGCGCTGCTGATCAACACCGCCCGCGGCGAACTTGTGGACACCGACGCGCTGCTCGATGCACTCTCCAGCGGGCATCTTGGAGGTGCGGGCCTCGATGTGATCGAGGGTGAGGAGCGGATCGGTGACGAGGCGCAGATGGCCGGCTCGGGGGCCCCGCGCGAGGACCTCGCGGTGGCCGTGCAGCGCTACGCGCTGCTCAACCGCGACGACGTCGTACTGACGCCGCACATGGCGTTTTACTCGCGCGAGGCGCTGCACCGGCTGATGGAGGTCACCTGCGGGAACATTCACGCGTTCCTTGAGGGTGAGCCGCGCAACACAGTGACCTGACGGGGCGAAGCTCGGCTGAGGAGGAGCGGTGGCATGAGTGAGCTTAAGGTCGGAGACCGCGCGCCGGACTTCGAGCTGCCGACAGGGCCCGACGAGACCGTCGGCCTGTCTGAGAGGCTGCGGGAGAGGGACTACGTGGTTCTGGCGTTCTTCCCGGCGGCATGGAGCCCGGTCTGTAGCGACGAGGTGCTGATCATCGAGGCGGTGGCCGACGAGATCCGCCGCCTCGGCGCCGGGATCATCGGCGTCGCGGCCGACAACTACTGGTCCACGATGGCCTGGGCGGAGAAGCTGGGCCTGAGCTTCCCGCTCGGGTCGGATTTCGAGCCGAAGGGAGAGGTCGCGAGAGCATACGGCGTCTATCATGAGGCGGGCGTCTGTCAGCGCGCGCAGTTCATCATCGACAGCGACCGCAGGGTTGTGCTGTCGTACGTGGCGCCGATCGACACGAGCCCGGGTGCGCGTGTGATCCTGAAGACGCTCGAGGAGTTGAACGAGCGTGGCTGAGATCGACGTCGATCTTGTTGAGCTTGAGGTGCCGGTCACCGAGGACGATCACCTGAAAGGCCGTGAGGATGCACCGCTCACGCTGGTGGAGTACGCGGACTACCAGTGCGAGGCCTGCATCGCCGGCTTCCATGCCGTGGAGGAGTTGCTCAAGACCCACCGCGACAGGGTCAACGTCGTCTTCCGTCATTTCCCGCTGATGAGCTACCACCCGATGGCGATGCCGGGGGCGCTCGCGGCCGAGGCCGCCGGGCAGCAGGGCGAGTTCTGGGCAATGCACGCGAAGATCTTCAGCGCCGGCGGCGAGTTTGATGAGGAGGATCTCGTCCGCTGGGCCGCCGAGCTTGGCCTCGACATGGGCCGGTTCGAGGCCGACCGGCGCAGTGAGGCCGTTGAGCAGCGTATCCGCACGATGCGGTTGGAGGGCGCCCGCTCGGGTGTGAACGGGACGCCGACGTTCTTTCTCGACAACTGGCGAATCGACGTGGCGCCGACGCACGAACACCTCGCGGCCTACGTCGATCACTTCTACGCGCACATCAAGGAGTGAGCCTGACGCGCCGCACGTCCGCGCGCTTCACTCCTCCGGGTGCGCAAACCGCAGCGCGTAGAGGTCGGCGTCCTTCATTGCGAAGCGCAGGCGAACCGGCACGCCCTCCCACCTGGGCAGCGACGGGTTGAGCGGCCACGGCACCTCCAGCTCCAGCCCGTCGCCGTAGATCTCCGGGCAGTCGGCCAGACTCATGCCCGGCAGCGGCCGCCCGCGCTCATCCTGCATCTCCACGCGGATCGAGCCCGCCGCGGAGGTCGAGGCGTTCAGCAGCAGCCGGCCGCCCTCGAAGGTCAGCGGCTTCGTCACGAACTCGCCGCCCGCGAAGGGCGCATTGACCGAAACGAAGCCGTCCGTGCGCAGCGTGCCGCGCACCATCCGCGGGGCCGGCCGACGGTAGTCCTCCATCCAGTAGATCGAGAGTTCGGCCTCGCCGGTCGGGATGATGCCGCGGGTGACCATGTAACTGCGTTCGGTCCAGCGCTGCTCGCCGAGCCCGGGCCGGATGAATGCCTCGAGGTGGCGGTGCCAGCGCAGGCCGTCCCGGCTCGACATGAAGACCGCCTCCGAGAGCCCGTCGCTCGGCCAGCCCTCGACAACGCGGCGCTGCGGGATGAAGCGCTTCAGGAAGCCGATCAGCAACTCCGGGGCGCGGAAGTAGGGCACGATCGAGTTCGTGTAAAGGTTCTCCAGCGGGGCCTCGCCGAAGTCCAGTGACTGCGGCTCGCTCCAGTTGATGAAGTCATCCGAGCGCGAGAGGAAGATGTGCCTCACCGCACCGACCCAGTTGCGCCCGTAAAGCCGGTACTCTCCCGCCTCCTCATGCCAGAACGCGACGTTCTGGCTGTCGAGCATCACCCGCCAGGTCTTCCCGCGGAAGACCGGCTCCCCGTTGTTGAGCGCCCTCCACGTCACGCCGTCGGCCGAGGCGAAGGCGCAGAGCGAGCGCAGTCGTTCGCCGACGTTCGGCCCGTAGGCGACGGCCCTGTAACGTTCGTCGTCGGGGACGCCGTCGCGTGTGTCGAGCATCGGGCAGAAGTTGTGCGCCCCGCGCTCGCCGGGCATGGTGTCGTCTGAGAGCACGATGTTGTTCGCCGCCGAGCCTTCGAACTCGAAAACGCCCGCCTCAGGTCGCGTCCACTCGATTCCGTCGGAGCTGTCGGCGATGCAGACGTAGGCGGTTCCCTTCTCGTCGGGCCAGCCGCGGTAGTACATCCGCCATCCGTCGCCATGCGGGACGATCGCCGGATAGCCGCACAGGTAGCCCTCCCACGGCTGGTCGAACGTCAGCACCGTCTCTCGGGGCGTGGGGGAGTGCAGGCGCAATGAGAGGCCGTCGATGCTGTCGATCAGGTGGTCGTCGGTGAAGAGCTGAAGGCGCGAGCCGATCTCGATCATCGGTCATCTCCCCGTGCGGCGGTGGTGGTGGCGTGGGCAGGTTCGCGACCCGCGCGGGCAGACCTGCCACGATCGCACAACATTCCCGGTCTCAGGCGGAACTTCACACGGGGCCTGAAACGTCGTATCAGGCAGGGAGGGCCAGTGCAGAGGAGGGCTCGCTATGCTGCGAAGAATGGTACTGTGCGGGGTCGTGCTACTCATCGCCATCACCGGAGCGCTCGCCGACGGCATGCTCATCCCGGGGCCGCCGGGGCGTCCGGAGCCGGACGCGCCTTACTTCACGATCAAATACCACCACGTGGACGTGCAGATCCGCGACCAGGTCGCCACCACGAAGATCGACCAGGTGTTCATCAACGAGTCGCGCCGTGAGCTTGAGGCCACCTACCTGTTCCCGCTGCCGCCCGCTTCTGTGGTCCGCGACTTCAGCGTCGAGGCCGATGGGCAGAAGATGGTTACCGAGTTGCTTGAGGCCGATGAGGCGCAGAAGACCTACGAGGAGATCATGCGCCGGCGCAAGGACCCGGCGCTCTTCCAGTACGCCGGCAATAACACCTACCGCGCGCGCATATACCCGATCCCGGCCGGTGGCGAGCGCCGCATCGAGATCACCTACTCCGAGTTGCTCAACCAGGATGCCGGCGTCGTTGAGTACCTCTACCCGATGAGCACCGAGCAGTTCTCCGCGAGGCCCGTGGCGGAGACGGTGCTCAACTGCACGATCACCTCGACCGACCCGATTGCCAGTGTCTACTGCCCAACCCACGACGTCTCCGTCACTCGGGAGGGGCAGCGGGACGCGAAAGTCTCTTACGAGGAGAACAACACCCGCCCCGACCGCGACCTGCAGCTTTACTACACCGTCTCGCAGGATGCCATCGGCACCCACCTGCTGACCTACAAGGAGCGCGGCAAGGACGGCTTCTTCATGCTGCTGGCCGCGCCCGCGGTTGACGCGCGGACCGAAACGCTCCCCAAGAACGTCGTCTTCGTCCTCGATCGCTCCGGCTCGATGAGCGGGGAGAAGATCGTGCAGGCGAGAGACGCCCTGACGTTCTGTGTGAACCAGCTCAACCCGGAGGACACCTTCGAGATCATCACCTTCTCCGACAGCATCCGCTCCTTCGGTGATGAACTGCAGAAGGCCGAGGCCTCCACCCTGCGCGAAGCGCGGAGGTTCATCAACGAGATCGCGGCCGCGGGCTCGACCGACATCAACGCGGCGATGGAGTTGGCGATGGAACGGCGTACCAATGGCCGGCCGAATTACATCGTCATGCTCACCGACGGCCTCCCCACCTCGGGCGTCACCGCTCTCGATCGGATCCTCGCCAATGTCGAGGAGAATCGCCGCGAGATGGCTCGCGCCTCGACGCGCGTCTTCGTGTTCGGCGTCGGTTATGACGTGGACACGCACTTCCTCGACAGGATGGCCGTCGGCAACGGCGGCGTGGCGACCTACGTCCGTCCGGAGGAGAGCATCGAGGCGAAGGTCGCGAGCTTCTACTCGAAGATCTCCCATCCGATGCTCACCGACATCAACGTTGACTTCGGCACCATCAGGACGTTCGACACCTTCCCGAAGGAGCTGCCGGACCTCTTCCACGGCTCGCAGATCGTGGCGCTGGGCCGCTATGAGAGCCGCACGACGGGCTCGACCACGCTGAAGCTTTCGGGGCAGACGCCTGAGGGATCGGAGACCTATGAGGTCGAGGTCGACTTCCCCGATCGCTCCACCTCGCGGGAGTACATCCCGCCGCTGTGGGCGTCGCGCAAGGTCGGCTGGCTGCTCGACCAGATTCGCCTGCACGGTGAGGAGAAGGAACTCGTTGACGAGATCGTGCGGCTGGGCACGGAGTACGGGATACTGACCGAGTACACCTCGTTCCTCGCCCTGGAGAGTGGCCGGTTGACGAGGGAGGAGGTCGCCGACCGGCTCACCGGCCCCGCCGGGCCGCTGGGACCGGCCGGACCGCTGGCGACCGAGCGCATGGGCGCCTACGCCATCTCGCAGCGGGACAACGCTCAGATGTTGCAGGTGGCCGAGAGCGTAGCCGGGCAGAACATGTACCGTGATCGGGATGGCAGCTGGCAGCGCGTCGGCAATATCCGCAACGTCGGCCAGCGCGGCTTCATCCAGCAGGACGAGCAGTGGGTTGACAGCCGCCTGCGCGTGGGTACCCAGGAGGAGCTTGCGCCCGACCTGCGCGTGCAGGCGTTCAGCGAGGCGCACTTCCAGCTCTCGCGGGCATTCCCGACGCTCAACGCGCAACTGGCGGTCGCGCAGAACATGCGCGTGCTGGTGAACGGTCGCATCGTCGAGATCGGCGATGAGGGGAAGACCTCGCTCACCGGCAGCGAACTGGAGGAACTCCAGCGGCCGATGGAGGCCGAGACCGGCGTCGCACCGCGGCGAGGCGGCAGGACGATGCTGGGGAGCGCCGCGGTTCTCGACAGGCTCTCCGAGATGCTGGCAGGACTGTGGTCTGACGTGCAGAAGTACATCTAACGACTGAGGTCGGAGACCGCGGACAACAGCTCCCGGCCACCGAGGTCGGGAGCTGTGCTTTTCAGGAGAGAGGGATCAAAGGATGCTGCCGATTGGACCGCTCATGAAGGAGCACCGGAAGATCGAGCGCATGGTCGCGCTCATCACCGACGAGGCAGAGCGACTTGGGGCGGGGGGCGATGAGCAGGAGCCCGATCCCGAGTTCATCTTCGACGCCCTGCTCTTTATGCGCGAGTATGCCGACGAGTGTCATCACGGGAAGGAGGAGGACATTCTCTTCGCCGAGTTGCAGGAGCGCGATCTCTCCGAGGAGCACCGGGAGATCATGGATCGGCTCCTGCGCGACCACGAGCGTGGACGCGAACTGAGCGCGGCGCTCGAGGACGCAACGAATCGCTGGGAGGATGGAGATGAGTCGGCCCGTGGAGAGATCGTGGAGGCGCTCGAGGGCCTCGCCGACCTCTACCCCGACCATATCGCCACCGAGGATGATGACTTCTTCATCCCCGTGATGGACTACTTCTCCGACGATGAAAAGGAGAAGATGATGGAGGACATGTGGGATTTCGATCACGAACTGTTCACCGATCTTTACGAAGGCTGCATCGTGCAGTATGAAGGCGAGGGAAGCGGCAATTGATGCAGGAGTGGCCTGCCGGCCGTCGAATCCTGTGACAGGACCAACGCGGAGAGCCCGGATCGGGTGGTGGTGAGGTGGACAGGCGGGAGTTCGTCAGATACGTACTCGGGACCGCCGGTCTGGCGGGGATCGCGGTGGTCACCGGCTGCCGACAGATCGACCCGGCTGAACCCGTCGAGATCGAGCCGATGAACCAGATTCAAAGAGGAGGGGTCGGACAGATGGCCTTCGAACTGCCGGAACTTCCGTATGCTGAGGACGCACTGGAGCCGTTCCTGGGGGAGCAGACGCTCTCTCTGCACCACGGCAAGCACCACCAGGGCTACGTAAACGGCCTCAATGAAGCGGAGGAGAAGGTCGCCGCCGCGCGTGAGGCCGGTGACTTCGCGAGCATCCGCGCGCTGAGTGACGCGATGGCGTTCAACTACTCCGGACACCTGTTCCACGCGATCTTCTGGACCTGCATGAGCCCCGATGGTGGTGGTGAGCCCGACGGCCCGATGGCGGAGCAGATCACCCGTGATTTCGGGAGCTTCGGTGCCTTCAAGGCGCATTTCCTCGCGGCCACCAACGCGGTGCAGGCGTCAGGTTGGGGTGTCCTCGCGTGGCAGCCGCTGGGTGAGAAGCTCGTGATCCTTCAGGCGGAGAAGCACCAGAACCTCAGCCAGTGGGGAGCCCAGCCGGTCATGGTGCTCGACGTCTGGGAGCACGCGTACTACCTCGACTACCAGAACCGCCGGGCGGACTTCACCGAGGGATTCTTCGACGTGATCAACTGGGAGGCCATCGCGGCGCGCTTCAGGCGGGCCACGCAGCCGGTGGCGTGATCGCGTGCGCTCGCTCTCGGGAGGGCCCCGGGAGGGTCGGGGCCCTCCCGGCGTGTACGCGGCGCGTCGTCAGGACGACCGCTCGGGCCGCCGGCGCAGGCGCAGCACGAGCACCGTCACCGCCAGCGTTCCGCCCACAAAAGCCGCTGCCAGCGCCGAGGCGGACGGGTTGCCTCGAACGACCGCCGGCAGATGCTCGCTCTGCGTCGCCAGCACCACCCAGCCGACCGCCGCCCCGACCAGCCACGCGCCTATCGGCAGCATCGCGTCGAGCGCCGCCGCACGCGGGTTCTCCGTCTCGGTGGTGATGGCTCCGACAAGCGCCCCGACCGTCACGCACACGGCCGACAGCAGCACCAGCGGCCAGCCTGTCGCGAACGCCGTCACCACACCCACCGGGCCACCGAGCATCGCGCCGATGGCCGCACGGCCGGTTGGGGAACTCCACGCAGATCCGCCGTCACTCATCGGGTCTGCGCACCGGCCTCATCAGAACATCTGCCTCCTGCGCGAGAGCGACCACGCGCTGGCGATTGACACTACCGTGCCGCCGATCACGCCGATGATCATCAGCGTGGTCCACGACGGCTCGGGACGGCGGTTGTAGCGATCGCTCGCGATGCTCATGATGGCCAGGAAGGCCCCGAGCAGGTAGACGATGGCGCAGACCGCGCCGATGACCGCGCCCAGCAGCGGGTCGGAGGGGCGGGCGATGATCCCCGCGGCGATCCCGCCGATGAAGGCCGCGATGATCGCCCCGCCGATCGCGCCGTCCACCGTGAACTGCCCGAGCAGATACCCCACCGGCGCCGCGATGCAGACGACGATCGCCGCCGCCCACATGCAGCGCTGCCACTCGCGGTTCGAGGCCTCCTGCTCCGCCCGGAGTTCATCGTATCCCGGACCGGCGGAGATCGCCGGATCTATCGCGTCGCCGGGCTTCCAGCCGCATCGCCGACACGCATCATCAAAGGGCTGGAACTCTTACGAGCACTGCTCGCATGAGATCGGCTCGTCTTCCACGTCCTCCCAGCCTGCGTGCTCATAGGGCCGTCGCGGTGCCATGGATGCTCCCTTCGGCGCGGCCTCGCCCCCGAAGTCGCGCGGCCTGCGACCGGATCTCCGTGCTGCGCGCGCTACTGCGCGGTTGGCGGCTCCTCGACGGGCGCGCCCTCGTCCTCCTCGATCAGGTCCTCAAGGTCATCAAGCTCGCTGACGCCGCTGAGCATCAGCAGCGCTTTCTCCATCGCCATCTCGAAGCCCGCGTGAAAGCCGTCACCGAAACCGTCGGTGAAGCCCTGCCGGTATCCCTTCGAGAACGCTTTGCCCTTCCTGTCGCTCATGGATATCCCTCGCAGTTGCGCTACTTGCGATCACACAGCCGCGTCCGGTAGTCCTTCTGCCAGCCGTACTCCGAGCGCTCCCGCAGCCCGTCGCGTTCGGGGACAACGTAGCGCGCGAACCACTCGTCCATCATCCCGAGGAGGTCGCGCCGCAGTTGCTGATAGCCGGGGTCATCGGCCAGGTTGTCGCGCTCGTCGGGGTCCTCGGCGAGGTGGTAGAGGTCATCCGGTCCGTGCGAGTGGCGGTAGACGTACTTCCACTCCTCGGTCCGGATCATCCGCACCGGCCCGTACTCGTCGAACACGCAGATCTCCTCGGCAAGCTGCTCTTTCTCGCCGCGCAGGATCGGCATGAAGCTGCGGCCGGGCAGGTTCTGAGCGACCGGGATCTCGTATCCGAGGTAGTCCAGCAGCGTGGGCATGAAGTCGTAGGCGGACAGCAGCGCGTCGCACTCGCCGACCGGGATCGAGCCGGGCCGGCTCATCAGCGCGGGCACCCGGACGGAGTTCTCATACATGTTCCGCGGCCACGTCCCGTTGCCCTTGCCCCAGAAGCCGTGGTGCCCGCACGAGAAGCCGTTGTCGGACACGAAGAAGATCAGAGTGTCCTCCCGCAGCCCCAGCTGCTCGACCCGGTCGATGATACGCCCGACGCCCGCGTCCATCGCCGTGACGGCCGCGAAGTAACCCTTGAGCGCCTCGCGGTTGCCGAGGTTGCTCTCAGTGAGGGAGATCGCCCACGGGTGCATCTGCTCCTGCGGACACGACTCGAACGGGCAATCGTCGTAGCTGTCAACGATCTCCCGCGGGTGGTTGTTGATCCAGGGGCTGTGCGGGGCGGTGTAGTGCACCGAGAGGTAGAACGTCTCATCGCGGTGCCTGTCGATGTAGCCCAGCGCCTCCTCGGTAATCAGGTCGGTGACGTAGCCCTCGTCGGTGACGGCTTTTCCGTCGCGCACCATCGGCGGGTCGTAGTAGGCCGCTCCGCCGAGTTGATGTGCGTACCAGAAGTCGAAACCGTGCTGGGGGCGGAGCGAATCGCCCATGTGCCACTTGCCCGACAGGCCGCAGTGATAGCCGTGGGCGGCGAGGATGTCGGTGTAGGCGATCTCCTCGCGGAGGCACTCCGTCGCGCCGGGCCCGACGTTGCCCTCGTTGATCCAGTCGTGGACGCCGTGCTGGCTGGGGATGCGGCCGGTGAGGAAAGTGGCGCGGCTGGGCGAGCAGACCGGGGTTGCGCAGAAGAAGTTGTCAAATCGCGTGCCGGTGGCGGCCAGCCGGTCGAGGTTGGGCGTGCGGATCTCGTCGTTGCCGTAGCAGCCCGCGGCCCACGGCCCCTGGTCGTCGGTGAGGATGAAGATGACGTTCGGCCTGGTCCGGATCGTCTGGTCTGCGCTCATGACAGGCCTTTCTGCGACGCGTACGCGGACGGCAGTGCGTGTGCGGGCGCCGGCGTCGAGATGCTTGACGCCCGGAGGGTTGATGCTGTATTGTGACCTCGCACCGCTATTCGGCGGCGGCAACGATGTACCCTCCCGCTCGAACGCGCTCCGATGCCAGTTGGGCGGCTGTGCAGGGGAAGTGCGACCGCGCATCGAGCGACCCTCCGACTATTACTCGCGCTGCGGGCGCGCGCAGGGGACGGTCAGATGCAGGAGCATATCAGCGACTCCCGGCCCCCCGGGATGACGGACGCGCAACCGGAGCCATCACGCAGGGTTCGCATCGTGACGATGCTCATTCTGAGCATCGTACTGACGTGGCTTGCAGGGTACTGGATCCGGCAGGGCGAGATCATCGTGCTGTCGGCGCAGATGACGGAGGCGGTGCCCTCGATTCCGGGGCTGACCGCTCTGCTGCTGCTCGCCGCGCTCAACCCGCTGCTGCGAAGACTCCCCTACGTCCGCGACCTGTCCGCGGGGGAGATCATCGTCGTCTATCTCTTCGTCACCGTATCCACCTTCATGTTCGGCTGCGGCGTGACGCGCTTTCTGATCGCGACCGTCAGCGCGCCGTGGTATTACACGACACCCGTCGCGCCGATCGATACCATCGCGCCGAACATTCCCGCGTGGCTGTCTCCGCCCGAGGGGATCTACCACAAGTGGCTGTACGAGGCGTCGCCCACCGGCGAGGTCCCGTGGGAGGTCTGGCGCACCCCCGTCGCCGTCTGGAGCAGCTTCTTCTTCCTCTTCGGCGGGACGATGCTCTGCCTGATGATACTCTTCGCCGAGCAGTGGATCGAGCACGAGAGGCTGGTCTTCCCGCTGGTGCGCCTGCCGCTTGAGGTGCTTGGCGAAGAGGGCGGCATGCCGCTTTTTAAGAACCCCATCACCTGGGTCGGCGTCGGCCTGGCGACCGCCCTGAACCTCTACCTGATGACCCGCGCGGTGTTCTTCGGCGGGCCCCAGGGAACGCTGACCTTCGACCTTGCCGCCGGGATCACCGACTACCCCTGGCGGTACATCAGGCCACTGACGATGGACCTGCGGCCGGGCCTGATCGGTCTGGGCTACCTGATCTCAACCGAGCTGTCGTTCTCAATCTGGTTCTTCTATCTCTTCCAGAAGGCGCAGGCCGTCGCGATGGCCGCGGCGGGCTACCGCCTCGGCGGGATGCCTTTTGCGCAGGAGCAGGGCATCGGGGCCTACCTCGTGCTCGGGATGGTGCTGCTGTGGAAGGGCCGACACATCTTCCAGCATGCCTGGCACGGGCTCTTCAGACCCGAGGTGGCGCGGGGCGATCGCTTCCCCTACCGATGGGCGTTGCTCGGGCTGATTGTGGGCGTGGCGGGCCTGATGCTGTTCTTCGTGTCGGCGGGGATGGAGCCGTGGCTGGCGGCCGTCTACCTCGCGATCCTGCTGATCGTGGGGATGGTCTACGGCCGGTTGCGCGCGGAGACGGGCGTCCCGATCCTGTGGGCGTTCCCGTACGGGCAGCAGCACAAGGTCCTGTGGAACTTCCTCGGGCAGGGCGGTGTCGTCACGAACACCACCGACCTTCGCTCCCCCACCATTTTCGCGATGATGGGCTTTCTCTCGCGCGGCTACTTCCCGACCGTCTCGGGCTATCAGATCGAGGGCCTGCACCTTGCCGAACGTACGGGTGTCAACTGGCGGATGATGGTGGCCACGCTCCTGATCGCGATCGTGGTCGGCTCGGCGTTCTCGTTCATCTTCCACCTGCAGCCCTACTACCAGGAGGGCGGAGTGGGCCTGCGCGGCGGCATCTGGGGCGACCGCACGGCGCAGCAGGAGTTCCAGCAGGTCTTGCGCGCCGCCGATATGCCGGCCCCACCCGACACTCCGCGCATCATCGCCACCCTCGGCGGCGGTGCGCTGGTGGCCGCCATCGCGGCCGCCCGCAACTACTGGTTCGGCTTCCCGCTGCACCCGATGGGCTACGTGCTTGCGGGCGCGTTCGGGCACAAACTCTGGGGGCCATTCCTGATCGTGTGGATCTGCAAGTCCGTCCTTCTGCGCTACGGCGGCAGCCAGTCATACCTGCGCGCGTTGCCCGGCTTCCTCGGCTTCGCCATCGGGCATTTCGTCACCGCAGGGCTGATCTGGGGCTCGCTGGGCGCGGCCCTCGGCGGACCGTTCCTCCGCTGGGGCGTCTGGTTTGGCTGAGCGACGACGACCGCCGGACCATCGCGGGAGCGACGCGATGCGGCGGCCGACCGGCCGGGAGGGATTCGATGCGTCTTCGAATGACCCCTGTCGCAGTTGTGACGTGCTCGCTGATGCTGATCGGTTCGGCGACCGCCGCGGTGACGTTCGACTGGCCCGGCGGCTCGCTGACGTTGAACGCCGACGCGACGCTCGGCTCGCTCACCGAGACCGCGAGCGGCAGCGAGTGCGGGCGAACCACCGCGACCTCGATCGCGGTCGCGCAGATCGGCGGCGAGGCGCGCGACGCGATCTCTCTTGAGCCGCGAGACGGGGGCTTCGTGCTGGGCTTCGGCGGCGTGGACACGGCACTGCGGTATGAGGCGGAGCCTGCCGGGAACTGGCTGCTGCTGACGCTCCGCTCGATCTCCGGCACCCGCCCCGAAAGCGTCACCCTCCGCCTGCCGGTCGTCGTGAACGAGCGTGTCGGGCGGATCCTCAACATCGGCTGGGACGACGAGACGGCCGTCTGTCTGATGGCGGGGAACATGCAGGTCCGCTGTCGGGCCACCGGACAGAACGACCTCTTCCTCAACGCCACGACGCAGGACAGCCCCGGCCCGGCGCTTGAGGGGGCGGCGGTGGCGCTCATAGTGACCCCCACCGAGCGCTTCAGGGCCGTTGCGCGTGAGGTCTCGCACGCCTGTGGCCTCCCCATCGACGAGGACGCGTCGGGCACCCCGGTGAAGGACACCGACCTCGTGCGGGGCTCGTACTGGTTCATCGCGGTCACGCCCGAGAATCAGCAGCAGATCATCGACTACTGCCACCTCGCGGGGATCGGCCAGGTGATGATCAGTTCGGGAGCGTGGTGCAGGGATGTCGGGCATTACACATTCAAGGACGCGTATCCCAACGGCGTGGAGGACCTCAGGGCTGTCGTCGATCGCTTCCATGATAACGGCATTCTCGTCGGGATGCACGGATTCGTCTCCAAGGTCTCGAAGACCGACGCCTACGTGACGCCGGTCCCCGACCGCCGCTTCTGGGTGGACAGGCGGGACACACTCGCGGCGGAGATCGGCGCGGATGCAACCGAGATCACCGTGGCGGGTGACCTCCGTGAGTGGGCCGGCAGCTCGCAGACGGCAGCGCAGTACTGGGAGGGGGGCGTGGTCAAGCACCAGGAGTGCATCATCGGAGACGAGATCATCAGATACGAGTCGGTTGGGCCGGAGGGAGAGTGGAACACGTTCTCTGGCTGTGAGCGGGGGGCGTGGGGGACCGCGGCCTCCGCGCACCCCACCGGCGCCGAGGTGAGACACTACGGGGTCGATGGTTGCATCAACGGCTACATCATCGACCAGGAGACCGACCTGATGGATGAGGTCGCCGATCGTATCGCGGGGATCTTCGATTACTGCGGCTTCGACATGGTCTACTTCGACGGCGGCGAGGATGTGGACCGCCGGCGCTATCACTACTACTCGACGAACTTCCAGCACCAGGCGATGAGTCGCTTCAGCAGGCGCCCGATCGTGCACATGGGCACGGTCCTGACCCATCGGCTGTGGCACTCATTCGCGCGCAGTGGCACCGTGGACACCTACCTCAACACGCTGCGCGGCGCGATCATCGGCGGGCGGCAGATCGATCAGTGGCCGACCGTGCGCGACCATATCGACCGCTCGGTCCGACGCGTCATCTCCCTTCAGGACGACATGATGCCCGCGGAGCTTGGCTGGTTCGGAATCTGGCCCGCGCAGGAGAACACCGACGGCCTGCAGCTCGATGAGTTCGAGTATCTGCTGTGCAAGTCCCTCGCGCTCGACGCGCCGATCTCACTGCAGACGACCATCGCGTCGATGCAGGCCCACCCGCTCACTCCGGGGCTGCTGGAGATGTTCAGGCGCTACGAGCAGCTCCGGATGGAGCGCGCGCTTCCCGTCGAGATGACCGAACCGCTGGCCGAGATCGGCCGCGACTTCGTGCTGCTGCAGGACGGAGGCGAGGTGCGGTTCGCGGCGGTCGAGCCGCTGGCGGAGGTCGGCGGAACACCAGATGTGCGGGCGATGGTCGGCGAGACCGGGGGGGGGAAGCGTCGCGACCGTCTGGCACTTCAGCGGGCGCGAGGCGACCGTCGGGTTGAGCCTGCCCCCGGATGTGCTCACACTGACGGACTTTAGCGGGGAGCCCCTCGCCTTCGGGGCGGAGGAGGGCGGCGCGCTGATCCCGGTCGGCGGGCATCGAGCAACGCTGCTTTGCGGGCGGATCGGGGCCGAGCAGTTGCGGGCGGCGCTGGAGAGCGCGCGGGTCGAGGTTGCCCCGGCCCTGACGGTCTGGGTCGAGGCGAAACGCTTCGACCGCATCGAGGGAGAGATGGCGCTCGGCTCGCAGGTCGGCGTCGAGGAGGAGGAGGCGCTGAGCGGCGACGTCGTCGTCTGCACCGGTCAGCCGAGCTACGCCGACCCGCAGCCGTGGTTCACCGAGTACACCGTCAACATCCCGCGGGCAGGCGTCTGGACGCTTTGGGCGCGCGTGCGCTATCCGCGCGGGCAGGACGACTCATTCGGCATCGTGCGGCCCGGAGAGGCCCTGACCCTCAGCGGAGAGCAGGTTCTCGGCAACTGCGGGCAGAACGACGCCGCGTGGCACTGGACGGGGCGTGGCGCGGGCAGCAACATGGCGCCGCCCGGTAGGCCGATCAGGCTCACGCTGGACGAGGGCCCATTCACCTTTCGCATCTACGCTCGCGAGGGCGCCCGGACGGACCTCAACCCGCGACTCGACCTGATCTGCCTGACCGAGAATCCGCTGACCGTCCCGGACGACGATATGGCGCGGGAGGCGCTTGCCGGAGACTGAGGCGGCTCAGGTCTCAAGGTCGTAGCTCCACACGTGTGAGCCACTCGCGTAGTAGAGGCGGCCGTCGAGGATCACCGCGCCTGCGGTAATGTTGCCTGGCGGGTCGGCGAGCTTCTGATGCTCGAAGGTTCCGGGGGTGATGCGCACGATCGACGTGCTGAAGGTCGCGTAGATGTTGCCATCGGGGCCGAGCGTGAGCGTCTGGCGCGGCAGCGCGCCGTAGCCCGACAGATCCTCCCGGTGAACGATCTCCCGCACGGACGGGTCGAAGACGAAGAACTGTGAGCCGCTGGCCAGCCCGTAGACCAGCCCGTCCGGCCCGACCTCGATGCTGAAGACCTCGCGGGCTCCCTCGACCGGGTTCATCCGGAAGATCACCTCTCGGCTCTGCCAGTCGAGGATGTAGAGCGTGCCCTCCTCGGCCTGCGGATGGCCGCCGCCCGGCGCGGCGACGCTTGTGCCGCCGACGAGGTTCCCGTCTGGCAGAAAGCGCATCGTGATCGTGCTCTCATGCTCGATGACGTCCTCGTGGGAGAGCAGGACCGTCTCACCGGTCTCACGGTCGTGGATCGCCAGCCCGCCGCCGACCAGCCCGTAGCCCGCGAAGCCTCCGGAGACGACCCAGCGCTCGTCGGCGTCCGCGATGCATGCCCGCGGCCGGCAGAGGTCCTGCTTGTACTGCGCAAGTTCCCTCGGGTTCGGCTGCTCGTCGGCGGTGGGCTGCCAGGGCAGGGCCGGATCGTAGCTCCAGACGCGCCCGCCTGAGTACTCGGCGCCGTAGAGCAGGTCGCCCGCGGCGGTCATCGCGCACATATTCCCCCCGCCGATGGCCGGGACGTGGCCGAGGTCGGTCAGTTCATCGGAGCGCGGGTCGTACCGCACCAGGTGCATCGGGTGTGAGGTCGAGGCGTAGATGTTTCCGTCCGGACCGGCGGCCAGCGAGGTGATGCTCGCGCCCTCGGACTCGTAGTCGAAGCGCACAAGCCGCGGCTCGCCGTCGGGTGGCGTGATCGTCAGCCGCCGTTCAGGCAGATCGAGGGTCGCGACGCTTCCATCGGGTAGAGCGGCGGTCTTCTGCCCCCAGCCGATCGCGCCGGTGCGCGCCGGCGGCGGCACCTGGTCGGCGGCGACGACAGTGCCGTCGCCGTCGCGCAACAGCCACCACGTGTCGCCGACGCGGCCGTAGACATTCCCGTCGGTCGCGAGGCGGACGCCGCCCGAGCCGTGCACCCGTTGATCCTCGCTGGGGATCTGAACGCGCTGGCCTGTCTCGGGGTTCATCGCGACCACGTTCTGCCGCGCGGTGCCGATTCCGGCGTAGAGCCAGCCGTCGGGGCCTGCGAAGAGCGAGTTGACGTACTGCTCGGCCTCATCGAGTCGGCCGTGGGCCTCCAACTGCTGTGTCTGCGGGTCGTAGCTGATGAGCTGGCAGTTCTGATGCATCCCCGCGAAGATGCGACCGCCCGGGCCGTCGCAGACGGCGCTGCCCGTGACGTGGATGCCGGCATCGGGCGGGATGCCGTGGAAGAGCCACTCACGCGCAGCCGGATCGAACTCCATGAACGATCGCCCTGAGACCGTGTAGAAGCGCCCGTTCTCGCTCATCAGTGACGCGAACGGCGCGCTGTTGCCCACGCCCTCCGGGAAGTAGAACTGCTCCGTCTCGCCCGCCTCCGGCTCGATCAGCAGGATCCAGCCGCGCGGGCTCTGGTCGAGGCTCAGCGCAATGAGCAGCGGGCTGCCGTTGGCATCCTGTGCCGCGACGAAGCCGCGACTCTCCGCCACCGGCGCGCCGACGCCGTGGTCGGTGAACGCGGCCTGCTGAGCGTGCGTCGGTACGGCGAGACAGATGAGCACTGCGATGAGCGCGAGCTTCACTTCGACGACCTCCTGATAGCTGGTTGATCGCCAATTCGCCGGATCGTGGCGCGCGACCTTTGACAAGGAGGAGCGCCGCCGGACGGGGAATGAAACGCCCGAGACCCACGACTGCGGGAGGATCGAGTCATGTCCGGGCACGGCATCCGGGTGGTTGACGCGACCATCACCTTCGAGGACTACCCGATGCGATCGCCGCTGGTGCTCACCGGCGGCAGCATCGAGGAGGCGACCGAGGCGCGCTGCACCGTCACCGTCGAGGACGGACGCGGCGCCACCGCCACCGGTCGCGGCACGGTCTTTCTGTCGGCCATCTGGGCGTGGCCGCAGTCGGAGCTCGGCTTCCTGACGCGTGTGGACGCCATGCAGCAGATGTGCATCGAGGTCGCCGACCGGATGCCCGTCTGGTGCGCGGAGCCGCGGCACCCGCTCGAGCACGCGATGGACCTCCACGAGCGCGTGGACGCGCTGTCGATCCCCGTCGGCAGGCGGCTGTTCATCACAGAGCGCATCCCAACGCTCGCGGCCCTCGTCTGCTGGTCGCCCTTCGACCAGGCGCTGCACGACGCCTACGGGCGGCTGCTGGGGATCTCCAGCTACGAGGCGCTGGGGCGTGAGTTCCTGCCTCGTGACCTGTCTGCGTGGCTCGGCGAGGTGGGGGAGGGGCGCTACCTCGACGAGGTGTTCTCTCGCCCGAGGCGCGAGACGCTCGATGCATGGCTGGTCGTGGGGATGAATGATGCGCTGCGCACGTCGGAGGCCGAGGACCTCGGCGACGGCCTGCCGTCATCGGTGGAGGGCTGGATCGAGCGCTGTGGCTACCGCTGCTTCAAGCTCAAGACGAAGGGCGCCGATCCCGCCGCGGAGGCCGAGTGGGTGGCGTCGGTCCACCGGGAGATCGTGGCGATCCGCGGGGCACTCGCGCTGACCGGCGCGATCCGCTACGAGGTGGACGCGAACGAGGGCTGTGAGGGTCCGTGGGTAGTGACGGAGTTCCTCGACGCGCTGGAGGCGGCCGACGAGGAGGCTTTTGCGGCGCTGGACTACCTCGAGCAGCCAACCGAGCGCGACCTTGCGGCGAACCGCTGGGACATGCGGCCGATCGCGGAGCGCAGGCCGGTGCTGGCCGACGAGAGCATCACGAGCCTGAAAGAGCTGAGCCTTGCGGTCGATCTGGGCTGGACAGGCCCCGCGCTGAAGACCTGCAAGGGGCACTCGATGGCGCTGCTGGAGATCGCGTGGTGTGAGTTGACGGGGAGGCCCTACGCGCTGCAGGATCTGACGAATCCGAACGTCGGGGCGGTACACGCGGCGGGCCTCGCAGCGCACTGCGAGACCCGCAACGGTGTCGAACTGAACGTGATGCAGTTCATCCCGGCCTCATCCCGCGCCGAAGCCGAGCAGTTCCCGGGCATCTTCCACGTGCGCGATGGCGTGCACCGGGTGGACGGCCTGACGGGCGTCGGGTTGGGGTACTAAATCGCGTGGCCGCTCGCCCCACGGCCCCGTCCGTTGCTTCGCGTGCAATCAGGGACAACGACCGACGGGCGAGACGCCCGTCGCAGGTTACGCCCCGTACGCCTCCTCGACCTTCAGCAGCGCCGCCGCTGTGTCGAGCGCTTCCTGCTCTGTGCAGCACTCGTGCACGCCCATGCGCATGTGGTTCTCGTCGGCCTTCCACGCGTTCGGCACATCCAGCGCCGCCTGCCAGTCGCCGTCGGGCCAGACGCAATCCCACGGGAACTTGCTCTCCCGGCCGAACGCGCTCTGCTGCTGCAGCCAGTGCGACTTCGGGGCGATCGCGCCGTAGTTCAGGCCCATCGGGATGCCCTCGGCCTGGATCGCCTCGACCGCGCCCGCCTTGTCGCAGGTGAGCTTCTCCTCGTGGATGCGGATCAGCAGGAACCACCAGGACGGATCGGACTTCTCCGGATACCAGCAGACGCTGAAGACCTCGGAACTCGCAAGCTCCTCCTCGAGCCTGTACACGAACGCCCGCCGACGGTCTGCGATGTCGATCATCTTGCCGAGCTGTACCTTGCCGATCACCGCGTCAAGCTCCGTCATGCGGTAGTTCATCCCAAGGAAGAGGTTGCCCTCGACATCGGAGTTGAATGGCTTCCCTCGGTCGGCGAAGCGCTTGGCGTTCCAGTACAGCTCCTCGTCATCGGTGACGACCATCCCGCCCTGACCGCCCGCGACGGTGTGCTTGCCGCTCATCAGCGAGTACGCGCCGAGGTGGCCGATCGAACCGACGAGCTTCCCGTCGTACGTCGCCCCGTGCGCCTGGGCGCAGTCCTCGATGACGTAGAGGTCGTTCTCGTCCGCGATGCTCATGATCTCGTCCATCTCGCAGGGAATCCCCGCGATATGCGCGCATACGATCGCGCCGGTGCGCTCGGTGATCTTCTCGCGGATGCTGTCGGGGGTCATGTTCATGCACTCCGGCGAGGCGTCGGCGAAGATCGGGATGAGCCCCAGCGCCACTACCGGCATGATCGCGCCCTGGTCGGTGATCGGCGCGGAGATGACCTCGGTGCCGGGCTCGAGCCGCAGCGCTCCGAGCGCGGAGTGTACCGCGGCGGTCCCGGCGCTGGTGCCCGTCGCCCAGCGTGTGCCGATCGCATCGGCGAACTGCTGCTCGTATTCATCGACATGTACGCCGCCGTAGCGGTCGAATGCGCCGCCTGCCTTCGCGGCGGTCATCAGGTCCATCACCGCCTCGATCTCGCGGTCGTCGATCTGCAGGCGCGGCGGCCACGGATCGGTGCGCACGGGCGTTCCACCGTCAACTGCGAGTCTGCTCATTGTCATACCTCACTCCGTCATTTCATGACTGTCCGCCGGGGAGTCAGTTCCCGAACGAGAGCGCGAGACCTCCCGCCGCCTGAGGAGGCGCGCCAAACAGTGGCGGCGAATCCTCCACCCACACACAGATGAAGGGAGCTCTTGATGGCAACCAAATTGACACCCCGTGAGCGCGTCGAGCGCGCGCTCCGCTTCGAGGACGTTGACCACGTTCCGTTCACCGTCTACGAGTGCATGATCCCCCAGTGTGAGGCGGAGCGGATCATGCGCAACGAGGGCCTGTGCATCTGCCAGCGCCCGCCGGCTGTCTACTGCTCCGACACGCCGGGCATCACCAGAGAGTCGCACACGTTCGTCGAGAACGGGCGCACCCGGACGCGCACGGTCACTCACACGCCCGCCGGCGATCTCACCGAGGTGCGCGAGCCCGCGGGTTTCACGAGCTGGCACGTCGAGAAGCCCTTCAAGGGGCCCGACGACTACGCCCCGTTGATCGCACTGACCGACGCGGAGCAGTATCACCCCAACTACGACGCGTGGATCCGCAAGGACCGTGAGATGGGCGGGGACGCGATCATGCGCGGAGGGATCGGCTACTCCCCGATGCAGCACATCATCCATCGCCTGATGGGAGTGGAGGTCTTCGCCATCGAGTGGGCCGAGCGCCGCGACGAGGTGCTCAGGCTCTACGATGCGCTTGTGGAGAACCGGCGCAGGCTCTACCCGATCCTCGCACAGAGCCCCTGCCGATGGTTCAACTACGGCGGCAACGTCAGCCCCGAGATCGTGGGGGAGGCGCGCTTCAGGGAGTACTACGTGCCCAACTACGAGGAATTCGCGGAGGTCCTGCACGCCGCCGGGAAGATGGTGGGCGTGCACTTCGATGCGAATACCCGCGTGCTGGCGGATGCCATCGCGGAGACCTCACTGGATTACATCGAGGCCTTCACGCCCGAGCCGGACACCGACATGTCCGTGGCGGACGCGCGGGCAGCGTGGCCGGAGAAGGCTCTGTGGATCAACTACCCGTCCTCGGTCTTCCTGCGCAGCGATGAGGAGATGGAGCGGGTGACCGTCGAGATGCTCAAGCAGGCTGCGCCCGGCAACGGGTTCATCATCGGCATCACCGAGGACATGCCGCCGAACCGCTGGGTTGACGGGTGCATGACCATCACTCGCGCCGTGCAGGAGCACGGGCGACTGCCAATCACCGCCGACTGACGGAACTGGAGGGAACACGCATGACGATTCTGCTGCTGACGCCGTGGCTTGCGCTGGCCGGTGACGTGCCTGAGGCGTTTCTGCCCATCGAGGACGATCCCAACCTGCCCCGGGTGCTCTTGATAGGCGACTCGATCTCAATGGGGTACACGCTGCCGGTCCGCGAGAAGCTCGCGGGCGAGGCGAACGTGCATCGCCCCGCTGAGAACTGCGGGCCGACCTCGCGCGGCATCGCAAAGCTGGAGAGTTGGCTTGGAGACGGGAACTGGGATGTCATCCACTTCAACTTCGGCCTTCATGACCTGAAGATCACCGAGGACGGCACCCACCAGGTGCCGATCGAGCAGTATGAGAGCAATCTCGAGCAGACGGTCGCTCGGATGAAGCAGACGGGAGCGGAGCTGGTCTGGGCATCCACCACCCCGGTGCCCGATCCGGTCAACGGCCCGGCACGTCACGCGGAGGACGTCGTGAGGTACAACGCTGTGGCCGAGGCGATCATGCGCGAGCATTCGGTGGCGATCGACGCTCTCTACGAGTTTGCGCTTCCGCAGCTCACGATCATCCAGCGCCCCGAGAACGTTCACTTCTCCCCGGAGGGCTCCGAGGTGCTGGCGCGTCAGGTCGCCGAGAGCCTTCGACAGGCGCTGGCGGGGCGGAAGACGAGTATCCTGGGGGGGCCGTAGTTGCGGGTGTTGGTCAGAAGCAGATTGTGCTTGACGCCTGTCAAGTTACAGGTTAACATAGCAGTGCCGTACAGGGGATAACGTTCAGCTATGGTGAGTTACTCTGTAGTACGGCAAACAACAGCCCCACAGTTCAGGTTCGAGATACGCATGATCAGGCGGCCTGCGGACTCCAGCAGTTCACTGGTGGAGCAGTACATTGCGGATCAATCGCTGCGCGACCAGAAGAAGATAGTCGCCCGCATCATGGCAATGGCTGAACGGGGTCCTCACAGGAACAGGGAGAAGTATGGCGACCTGGGTGATGGGATATACACGCTGAAACCTGACAGCCAGCACCGCATCCCCTTCTTCTACGGAGAGCGCGGTGTGATCGTGCTTACGCACGGCTTCTTCAAGGTGCAGGACGAAGCGCCTCCCGCAGAAGTCGCGCGTGCAAAGCAGTTGAATGAGCTGTATGAGCAGTTTGTTCAGTCCCAGTAGGATTGGCAGCGACAGGGAGGAGTGGGAGAGTTGAGCGAGGAGATCAAGCACGTCGATCTGGAAGAGCCGTTCAAGGACGACCCCGAGTACGCGTTCTTCCAGGCTCTCGACGGCTTCGTGGATCAGTTGTGTCTGGCGATGCAGGAGCGGGGTGTCTCGCAGTCTGAACTGGCGCGCCGCCTCGGCGTCAGCCGCCAACACATCAGTGCCTTTATGACAGACCCGGGGAATCCGACACTGCAAACAATGGTCCAGATGGCCCATGCAGTCGGCTTCAAAGTGAATCTGGAGTTGACTGTCGGAAGAATGAAGATCACGGACGTTCGTTGGCACAAGCCGCGAATGCAAGATGACTGGCGTTCTGGTGACGCCATTACTCCGGCCAAAGGAGGCATGGCGTTCGATGATATCAAACCTGCAGCTTGAGGCATTCAGGCTCCAGGATGTACTCGTTCGCTTCAACGAATCGTGGCTGCAACTGGAGCCAGAGGAGCAGGGAGACGAGCGCTACGACGTTACTCCCGACTTTGACATCTATGAACACGCGGACGGTGCCCAACTGCTCGTGAGACTGTCTGTAGATTGTGTTGGCGTCGAGGTTGATGCTACTCCTCGGTTCAGGCAGGTGAGCATAGTAGTTTGGGGGCGCTTCATATGCTCCGATGATGTGTCGGACGAGGTGAGGGCCAGCTTGGAGCAGTACAATACGGTTGCCATCCTGCACGGAATTGCACGCGGCATGCTTGTGCAGGTGACCGGAGGCGCGGTTGGCGGCCCATTCCTCCTGCCCTCCCTGAACTACAAGGCCATCGTGGAGCGCAAGACTGCCGAGGCTGAAGGTCCGGGCAAAGACGGTGACCAACAGGATCAGGAACGCGACTTCACTGACGATACGTGATCGCATGGTGTGAACCTGAGTCTGGTCAGAGCCACTCCAGGTCGTGAGTCTTTCGCGAAACTACGCCAATGACGGGGAGTGCATCGGAATGTCGGAAGTGAAGACAGGCTTTATCGGCGCCGGCGGGAACGCCCGGGGCCACATGACGCGACTCAGCGCGGTTGACGAGGCGCGCATCGTCGCAATATGCGACGTCTCGGAGGACGCGGCACAGAGCGCGGCGGACGAGTTCGGCGGGTCTGTGTACACCGATCACCACGATATGCTCGACGAGGTGGAGATGGACGCGCTGTACATCTCGGTGCCGCCATTCGCGCACACCGACGCGGAGCTGCTGGCCGCGGAAGCGGGCCTGCATCTCTTCGCCGAGAAGCCCGTGGTGCTCGACATCGATAAGGGGCTCGAGATACTGGAGGCGATCCGAAGCGCCGGCGTGCTGTCGTCTGTCGGCTATCAGCTCCGGCTGCTCGACACCACGCAGCGGATCAAGTCGTACCTGAGCGAGCGGCAGGTCGCGATGATCAGCTCGCATCGCTGGGGCGGCCTGCCCGGGCAGTCGTGGTGGCGGGTGATGGACCAGTCCGGCGGCCAGCTTCATGAGCAGACCACCCACCAGGTGGACCTGATGCGCTACCTCACCGGCCACGAGGTCGTGGAGGTCTACGCGAAGTACGATCTTCTCACGATGGGCGACGTGGACGGGATCACGATCCCCGACAGCCAGGCCGCGATCTTCACCTTCGACAACGGGACGATCGCGACCGTCACTACCAGCCCGATGATGACCGAGGGCGGCGGGAAGAGCGACATCAACTTCCTGCTGCGCGATCAGATCATCGGCTGGTCCACCAGCGCGGTGAGTGTCAGCGGTGTCGGCGCGCCCGAACTTGATGGTGAGCCGAAGGACACGCCGAACATCGACGAGACGTTCATCCGCGCGATCCTCGCGGGCGATCAGTCGATCATCCCGTGCTCCTACGAGGATGGTCTGCGCACGGCCGATCTCACGCTCGCGGCAAACGAGTCGGCGAAGACGGGGCAGCCGGTGCGGCCGAAGATGGCCTGACGGAGAAAGCAGCGATCCATGCAGGGCGGGCGCAGGTCGGCGCCCGCCCTGTTTCACGTCAGATCGCTGATTCGGTCGGCGTAGCGGCTGTAGGCCCACGCCACCCCGATGAGCACCAGGCCCAGCACCCCGAATGACAGTATGCGGTAGGGCTGTTCGAGGAACGACAGATCCCACAGGAAGAGCTTCAGCACTCCCGCTGCAAGTACGATCAGCCCCAGCCACCGGGCGATCCGGCTCCGACGTGTCATCCCCCACGCGAGACTGATGATCGCGTAGACCGCCCAACTCAGCGATATCCCGACCTGCGCGGCATTTCGCCACATCTCGTCGGAAGGGTACGCGCTCCATGCGAAAAAGGCGTGAACCTCCTTCGTCAGCGGCCAGAGTGCCAGCAGGGCTGCGAATACCGCCAGCACCGTCCCGACCACGATACCGCCCTCGTCTTCCTCCACAGTCTCCACCTGTCGGATGAAGTGGCTCTCGATCGCGAGGGAGCCGATGCAGACCACGAAGGCGAGGATACGCAGGTTAACTACCGGCCGCCACAGGCCACTCTCGACTGTTTCGGATACGATGAGCGTCACGGCGATCGCCCCGACGGTCATCGCCACTCCCAGTGGGAGCATAGAGCGCATGGACCGATCGGAACCGATCGCCGCTGTGAGAGTGCTCAGGAAAGCCCAGACCGTCGCCGCGGCCAGCAGGCCTGCCTGCGTCGGCGCCGCAGTGGCGGCCTCATTGACAGCGACATAGGTCTCGACCGTCGGCGCCAGCGCAAGCACTAACACCCCGAGAACCCACAGGACGTCCTCGGAGAGCATATCACCCTGCGCCCAGCGCCGCTCAAGCAGCGCGGCGGCGACGATGGCGCCACCTGTTACAAGCACTGACGCGAAGCGCAGGTTGCCAAAAGCCGCTACGCCTTCATGAAGGCCGCCTGATCCGATCTGTATCAGAATGGCGAGGATCGCTGCGCCGAAAACGGTCACCGTGAGAACCGGTGTCGAGCGCAGTCGGCGCCGGGAGTTGAAGGCGTGGAGGCCCAGGGCGATCAGGGCCCACACACTCGCCATGATGTACCACATTGCCGCGTCGTTGCTCCAGTAATCCAGATCGACGAAGTCGTAAACCTCCAGGCTCGTCGCCAGTAGCAGCAGCGGTGTGGCCATCCAGAGCATAAGTTCGCCCATTGCGCGGGCGTTCGGCCGTCGGTCACCGGCGCGAAACTGCAGTTCCGCGATCGTAGCGCCCGCGACCACGACCGCCACGAATGTGCCAAAGCGCGCGTTGAATACCGCCATCTCCGGTGACTGAATGCGTTCCATCATTGCCACCAGGCTCGCTCCGAGAGCGAAGATCCAGGTTGGTATCGACAGACCCTGCAGCAGACGACGTCGCAGGTGGTGGCCAATGCCCGCCAGCGCTCCCGCCTCCAGAGCCCACGCCAGCGTCAGCGCGTCACCATCGACCAGGAGGGCGGGCGCGAGGACCGTGAACACGACCGCGAGCGTCAGTGCGGTGGTGGTCAGGGCCCGGTCATCCGGAATGCGGTTGCGGGCTTCAATGTAGAGGAGCACGTAAACAAGCGCCAGCGCTATGGCGAGGACGCCGTCGGCCGACGCCCACTGCATGCGGAGCAGATGCGTGCCGCCCACCATGTAAGCCGCGGGCACCCCGCAGAGGTAGATGATGTCGAGGAGTTCGGCGGGCAGGTTGCGGCGCAGCGGATGAATGGTCCCTATTCCGAGGAAGATCAAGAAGTTGGCGGTGAGGAAGAGGAAGGTTATCGGCGCCGCCGTGCTCTCGGTGTCCATGACCGGTCCTGGAATGAGCAGCACCGAACAAGCGAACACCATGAGCCG
>JBMNNW010000096.1:0-19323 GCA_050942735.1 Armatimonadota bacterium | reverse complement strand
CGCGGCAAACTCGCTGCCGGCGGGCAGAAGGGCTGGCGCGAGGTAGCCACCCAGTGTCGCCAGAACGAGCAGCGCCTGTGCATCGTGGCGCATCGCCTCCGCCACCGCGATCCCGACCACCAGCACCATGAGCGCCAGTCCAGCGGTGGTGCCGATGAGATCGTAGCGCACGACGGCGCCCCAGATCGTGAGATAGAGGATGCCGGCGCCCGCTGCGGCGATACCGTCAGTGAACCAGCTTACCGCTCGCCCTCGCAGCCACTCTGAGGCGAGGACGATTGCGACACCTGCTGTCGCGCCGATGGCTATTCGCGCGAGAGGGGAGAGCAGGGCCCAGCAGTACGCCAGTCCGAAGCCGACTGAGATCAGCAGGAGGATGACGCCGATCCACAGCGCCCACCGGCCCCCAATAGTCTCCTCAAGGCCGGGCGCGTCGGCCCTCTGCGCCTCCTCTTCAGGTTCCGAGGTAAGTGCAGGGCGATCCGCGGCGGCCGCCACCGTGGTGACGGGCTCAGGCTCAGGCTCGGGTTCAGGTTCGGGTTCAGGTTCAGGTTCAGGTTCAGGTTCAGGTTCGGGTTCGGGTTCGGGTTCGGGTTCGGGTTCGGGTTCGCGCTGTGGAGGCGGTGGGGGAGGGGGCGGTGGCGTATCAGGGAGCCGCTTGTCCGCGACCTCTTCGTCTTCGAGACGCGCCAGTCGCTCCTCAACTCGCTGGAGGCGGCTTTTCATCTCCTGCATCATGCGCTGAAGCTCGCGCAGCAGGTCTTCCTGCGAATCCACAACGCGCACCTCCTGCGGACCTCGGCGATTCGCTCCATTGGCGCGGTTTCATCTTACTCCACGAGTCACTCCGGCAGCAGTGATCGCTCCTCGAAGCGGTTGGTGGCCTCGTCGTAGCGATAGTATGTCAGGCCCGTGTCCTTCGCGATGGCCGTGGTGATGATCGATGCATTCTGATGGACCGTGGGCAGGGCGTCGAGCACGAAGTTGCCCTCGAGCGTCCCGTCGATGAGGATTCCCACCGGCTGCTGCTCGTAGACGAAGCCCTCCTGCTGCTCGGGATCGGGAGGGGCCTTCTCACTCACGCCACCGGGGCCCGGCGGCACGGGAACGTACTCCCAGCGCTGGCCGTCTGCCGGTCGTCGGAACCACGCGTTCACCGCGGCGTAGCGGTTATTGCGCATCTGCAGGTTCTTCGCCCCGCGGATGACGACACAGGCGTTGTCCGAGAAATCATCGCGGCGCCAGCCGTGCCCGTAGTATCCCCAGAAGAGGCTCGTGTCGATGGTGGTCTCCCACTCGGTCATCACGCCGAGATGGTTGCCGTTGGCCTCGAAGTAACACCCCGTCACGACCGTCTGCGCGCTGCTGAGCAGCAGCAGCCCGTAGCCCTTGTTCGCTTCGAAGATCGTGCCGGAGATGTGCTGTGCGTTCGAACCCCACTGCCCTCGATCCGGGCCGATCACCAGACCGTCGTAGTGATTGCGGCGGAAGGTACAGTTCGTGATGCCGATGTTGTTGCCGTGGTTCTGGATGATCATCCCGCGCTGGTTGCCGCGGAACATGCACTCGGTGAAGAAGACCTGCCACTGGTAGTTGATGTGCACGCCAACGTTCTGTCCGGTGACCTTCACGCTGCGGAACGTGGTGTTCTTCGCGACGCGGTGCCCCATCGGAAGAGAGATCCCGACGCCGTTGCCGCGCTGCTGCCGATCGAAGCTGAGGCCCTCGATGGCGTAATTGCCGCCCTCGATGCCCTCGACACCATGAATCCTGAGGATAGGTGCGCCGAGTTCCTGCTCCTCCGGTTCCGCGCCGGGGACCTCATACTCGTCGAGCGTCGGTGTTCCGAGCAGTGTCGCGCCGTAGCCGGTGATCTGAAGCCCCCACTGGCCGCGGGCCGTGCCGAGGGTGATGGGGCTGCCGATGGGATAGACGCCGGGAGGGATGATCAGGGTCCCGCCGACCGCAGCGGGGTCGTCGGATGCGAACGAGTCGATCGCGGCCTGGATCGCGGGGGCCCAGTCGCCGCCATCCACCGCGTCCGCGAAGTCGGCGACGTTCACGGTGCGGTCGTTGCGTGGGCCGAACACCGTCTCTGCCGGCGCCTCCTGCGCGGCGCATGGGATCGCCGCCGCGATGACAAGAATGCACACCGCGAATACCATGGGCTTCCTCCGATTCGTGGCGGATCGGTGGGTGAACGCGCGTGGGCGAAAGTTCGTCGCCCTCAGGTCTTCTCCCTCTCGCGGCCGGGAGGAGAGCCTGCCTTCTGAAGCGAATAACACTCCGTGTCATCATGACCGCAGTCGGATGAGGAGTCACAGAATGACGCGCCCTCAGAAGATGTTCGCCGAGGCTCTGATCGTGGTCGGCCTGCTGGGAGCGACGTGGGTGGCCGTCGAGCGCGTGATGGTCGAGCAGACCAACACCGCGGTTGGGATGTCGGTGGACTGGGGCGAGGTGGAGCAACTCGCCGCGTCCTCGGGCATCTCCGCCACCGACATGCTCGTGTCGCTGCAGTCGGGCGGGGCCACGCACCTTGCGATCTCGGAGCGGTCGCTGTCGGAGCTGGCAGGTAGCGGTGAGATCGCGCTCTTCAGGAGCGGTGACCGCGTGGATATCCTCGCGGGCGACGCGAACCTGATCGGCCAGGTCGCGCAGGCGCTGCAGTCGCGTTTCCCCGGTGATTACGAGCGCCGCGAGACCCCCGAGGGAGATCTCTGGCTGAATGCACCGGCTCGCGCGGTCAGTAACACTGCCGCCGGTGCGGGCTACCCGCGCGCGGCGATCGAGGCGGCGGGGCGAGCGGGCCTTCGCGTGGTGGTGCGGCCGGTCGCCGCCGGTGTCCGCACACCCGCGGCGGTCGAGGGGGTCATTCGGCAGGCGGCCGTCACCGGTGCCGAGGTGGTCGTCTTCAGCGGAGACAGCATCGTCGGGTTTCCGGGCATGGTCGAGACGACCGCACAGGCGATGCGCGCGCATGACCTGACATTCGGGATGATCGAGATGTCGCCCCAGCGCGGGGCTGCTGAGCTATCCACCCGGCTCGACCACGACGTGATCCGCGTCCACAGCATCACGGGCGAGGAGATGGCGGTGCTGTCGGTGGGCCGCGCGGTTGAGCGTTTCGTAAGGGCGTCGAGGGAGCGCGGCGCGCGTCTGCTCTATCTGCGCATGCTGCCGTCCGCTTCCGAGGGGCTCGTGGAGGGCAACGCCCTCTACCTCTCGCGCGTGCGGGAGGGGCTTCGCGGCCTCGGCTTCACCGTGGGGCCGCCTTCACCCGCCGAGCCCCTGAGCACCCCGCCGTGGCGCCTGGCCGTGGTCACACTGGGCGTGTGCGGGGCGCTGCTGTGGCTCATGCAGGTGCTCTTCGGCTTTCCCGGTCGCTGGTTCTGGGCCGCGGCGGTGTTGCTCGTGGGCGCCGGATGCGGGGGTATGATCGTGGCCGCCGGTCCGCTGCGCCTCGTCGCCGCGCTGGCCGCATCGATCCTTTTCCCGGTCATGGCGGTCGGGTGGTCGGCGCGGGGGCTCGCCGCCGGAGCGACAGGCAGACCGGGCCTCGCGTCCGCGCTGGGGCGGCTGCTGGGTGCATTCCTCGCGGTCTCGGTCGTCACCGCCTTCGGCGGACTGCTGGTCGTGGGGCTGCTCGGCGACTCGGCCTACCTCGTCAAGGTCGCTCAGTTCCGAGGCGTGAAGATCGCTCACATGCTCCCGATCCTCGCCGTCGCGCTTGTCTGGCTGGCGCGCTCGATGGATGCGTATCGGGAGCGCATGAAGGACGCCGGTCCGGACATGGTGGACTATCACACCGGTGACACCGTCCCCGAGTGGCCCGCGCTCTGGGCCGGGCTGCGCCAGGCGCTGACCGGCGTCATCGTCTACTGGCACGTCGCCGCGGCCGCCCTCGCGCTTGGGCTGCTGGGGATGCTGGTGATGCGCTCAGGCAATGAGGCCACCGGCGCGATCCTGCCGCTGGAGATGGAGATGCGTTCGGCGCTCGACCGGATTCTCGGTGTGAGGCCCCGCACCAAGGAGGTCTTCATCGGCCACCCCATCCTCCTCCTCGCGATCCTGCTTGCCATCCGTCGCGTCCGCAAGGGCGTGTGGATACTCTTTGCCGTCGGTGTGATCGGACAGGTCTCGCTGCTCAACTCGTTCTGCCATGTGCACACACCGCTGATGCTCACAGTCCTGCGTGTCTTCAACGGCCTGTGGGTCGGCGCTCTCGGCGGTGTCGTGCTGTGCGCGTTGTGGGATTTCTTCGGCGGGGCTCCGGAGCCCGAGCCCGAGCCGCCGCCGCAGGCTTCGCTGGAGCTCGATGAGGATAGCGACGAAGTATGAGGATCGCGATCTCCGGGTACTTCGGCTTCGGCAACGCGGGTGATGAGGCGGTGCTCGCCGCCACCCTCGGGGAGCTGCGCCGCCGGATGCCCAACGCCGATCCGGTCGTGCTCTCCGGCGACCCCGCGATCACCGAGGCGCTGCACGATGTCGAAGCCGCGCCGCGCTGGCCTCTGAGGGCACTGCTGCGCACCATCCGATCGTCCGACCTGCTCATCTCCGGCGGCGGCAGTCTGCTGCAGAACGCCACGAGCCTGGCCTCCCTTGGGTATTACCTCCTGGTGCTCGCGCGAGCGCGCCACGAGGGCCTGCCTTACGTCATCCACGCCCAGGGCCTCGGCCCGCTCAACGGCTGGGTCGCGCGCCGGATGGTCCGCCGCTACCTCAGACGCGCCGAAGCAGTCACGCTCCGCGACGAGACATCCCTTGCTCTGGCGCGGCAACTCGGTGCGCCCGAGGAGCTCGTGAGCCTCACCGCGGACCCGGCGTTCCTGCTGGAACCTGCGGCTGGCGCGGAGATCGACGCCATCCTGAGCGATCTGGGAGTGGATGCCCGGCGGCCTCTGATCGGCATGGTCGTACGCGAGTGGCGCGCGGCGCGTGAGGCGCTGGGCCCGCTGGCGAAGATCGCGCGGCTTGGGGTGGAGCGCTGGGGGGCGCGCACCATCGTGATGCCTTTCCACCTGCCCGATGACCTTGAGGTCAGCCACGAGCTTGCCGCCGTCGCGCCGGAGGTAGCGCTGGTTGATCGCGAGCTTCACCCCCGCGCACTCCTAGGGCTCATCGGCCGCCTTGACCTGCTCGTCTCGATGCGCCTTCATGCGCTGATCTTCGCCGCGGCGACGGCGGTGCCCGCGGTGGGGCTCTCCTACGATCCGAAGGTCGAGGCGCTCTGCGAGGACGCGGGCCAGTGCTGGGCCCCGCTGACCGCGCCCGCCGACGTCCCCGCGCTGGCCGCCGAGGCGTGGGAGCACCGGGCCGCGACGCTCTCCGACCGGCAGGCCCGCGCCGGCGTGATGCGCGAGCGCGCGGGTCGCGCGTTCGACGTGATCGAGCAGGTCTGTCGTGATCTGCCGCCGGCGTGAAGGGCGAGCGCCCCGGCCGGCGAAGACTACGCCGTGCAATCATATCCGACCCGGACGGGAGATCTCTGCGATGCGCATCTCTCTTAGCATTCTGATGATCGTTATGACGCTTCCCGCGATGGCGCAGCCCTTTGCACTCGAGGGTGACTGGTGGCGGGCGCCGGCGGAGGCCGGACGGCACACAACCCTCGTCTGCAGCTTCGACGACGCCGAGAACAGCGACGCCGACTTTGCCCGCGAGCTTGCCGGCGCAGGGGGATTCGGGATGGACGCGAGCGTGGAGGGCGCGCACGGACTCGCCACCGTGGTGGCCGAGCCGGGCGGTCATCTGAACTTCCGCGGTGACAGCAACTTCCAGCACCTCCACGGCACCCTGCGGATGCTCGTTAGGGGCGAGGCGTGGGCCGACGAGACACCGCGCTGGTTCTTCGAGGCGCGCGGAGAGGATCGCATCGGCATCTTCCGCGAGCCGGGTCTGCTGTCCCTGGTCTTCAGCCCCGGCCGGAGAACGGACGAGCCCATCGCGCGGCTGGACCTCGAGGTGGGGGAGGTCGCCACCGACGAGTGGCACTCGATCGTCGCCTCGTGGGATCGTGACGCGGGCATTGGATGGATCGCGCTCAACGGCGTCGGCATCTCCGGACCGATGCAGTTCTCCGAGAGCGACCGCGCGCACTTCGCACTCTACGTCGCGGGTGGCTTCGGCGGCAGGCTCGGCGGCCTTAACCTCCCGGGCCTCGCGATCGACGATCTGGTCCTCTACGACCTCGCTTTGCCGGTCCTGCAGACCGAGGTGGCGCTGCCGGAGGAGGATGAGCAGTTCCTTCCGCTCGCCGAGGCGGGGGCGCGGAAGACGCTCTACTTCCTCGCCGATCTGCAGCGCTTCGGGGGCTGGCAGTGTATCTACACCTGGCCGACGCTGCTGGGCTCGACTGCGCAGGGCCGCGAGTGGGTCACCGACGAGTTCTACATCGACAACGACAAGGGCAACGGCACCCCGCGCACCGCGATCAACCTGCTCTACGGCTACGAGGTCCTCGGTGACGCCCGCTTCCTCGACGCGGCGATGCGCACCGCCGAGTTCCTCCTGGCCGCGCAGGATGAGCGCGGGTTCTGGGTGCACGGCTACCGCATGACCGTCCACGGCATCGAGCCTGTCGCCAGTGATCGCAGCATCAAGCTCCAGGACCTCGTACAGGCACACCCGATGTTCTACCTCGCGTACACCTACCGCCTGACCGGCGACGAACGCTACCTTGCCGCTATCCGCCGCGCCGGTGAGTGGTTCATCGAGGCGCAGAACGCCAACGGGAGCTGGTCGCATCACTACGACGCCGAGGAGGGCGTGGGCAAGAACGCCCGCGGGGAGCCGGGAGCGGGGGAGATCAACGATGCCACGATGAACTCCGCGATCGACACGATGGCGTTCATGTATCACATGACGGGCGAAGCGAAGTATGTCGAGGCGATGAAGCGCGCTGGCGACTGGCTGATCGAGGCGCAGGGCGATGTCGTCCCGCTGTGGGCGCTGCAGTACGACCCTGAGAACAACCCGCAGTGGGCGCGGCATTTCGAGCCGCCCGCATGGGCGACGTGGCCACCACCCAGGCGGTGCAGGCGCTCCGTGAGGTCTACCGCTTCTCAGGCGACGATCGCTACCTTGCCGCGATCCGCCGCTGCGCCGAGTGGATGGAGGCGAACCTCGTGGATGGGATGATGTACTACTACCTCGAACCGGGCACCGGGCGGCCGATCGCCGCGTGGGAGCGGGAGGTATACTACCTTGACGTTCCCGAGCACGTGGCGTACCTCCAGACGGTGCCCATCGGCTCGGGATACACGCAGCAGCGCGAGATGCTGCAGTGGACGCGCAACACCATCGAGCAGGCACAGACGATGCCGACGCGGCCGGCGATGGGCGCTGAGGCGGTGCTCGAGACGCTTCCGGGCCAGCGCGAGCAGGCACAAAGCGCCCTGGACACCCAGCATGAGAGCGGCGTCTGGCTCGTGGACAACGTGGCGAACTTCATGGGCTCGGTCGGTCGCGGCTTCGGCGCAACCAGCCCGCGCACACTCCTGATTCTGCGCTACGTTGAGCGGGCGCGCATCGCGAAAGGCGAGATCGCTCCGGTCTACCGTGGCGATGGAACACTCGAGCGCGCCGCCTACCCCGGCGACGACTGGTATGATCTGAACTGGGCCGAGCACATCGGAGTGGAGTAGATGCTCCCGCGTTTGGGTGACCGTCGCGGCACGGACGCGGGTCAGCTCGACTCGCGTGCGACTGTCACCTGGTCGATCCTGCGCCCCTCCATCCGCTCCACGCGCAGGGTGAAGTTCTCATAGCGGACCGTCTCGCCCTCCTCGGGAATATCCTCGAGGAGATTGAGCACCAGCCCCGCGACGGTCTGGAAGTGCGCACGGTCCGCGATCGGGATCTCGATGCCCAGCCGCTCCTCGAAATCGTCGAGTGAGACCATCGCGTCCACGACCCAGCGGCCCGGCTCGATCTCCTGCACGCGGCTGTCGTACTCGCCGCTGAGCGGAGCCAGCGGACCGACGATCGCCTGCATCAGGTCCGTGAGTGTAACAATGCCCTCCGGGATGCCGTGCTCGTCCAGCGCGATCGCCATGTGCGTGTGGCGGCTGCCGAAGGCCCCGAGCAGATCGAGGGCGCTGGCGCTCGATGCGATGAAGACCGGCCGCTCCACCCGCTCATGCAGATCAGGCTCTTCCTCTCGCAGCAGCGCCACCAGCAGTTCCCGCGCGCTCACCGTCCCGATCACCCGGTCCAGCGAGCCCTCCGCGACAGGCAGCACCGAGTAGTGCGTGCGCTCCAACTCCTCACGCAGTTCCTCGGCGCCGATCTCCGCGTCCAGCCAATGAACGTCCGGTCGCGGCTTGAGGATGCTCTCGATGGGCCTGTCGCCAAGGTCGAGCAGCCCGTCGGCGAGTTCGCGCTCCACCTCATTGAGAATCCCCGCTTCCGACCACTCGTCCATCAGCATCATGATCTCGTCGCGGTTGATCCCCTCCGCTGCCTCCCGCCCGTGCCGAAACGGCGCGGTCACAAGCCGCTCGGAGTGATTCAGCAGCCAGACAACGGGACAAGCGATGACGGAGAGCGCCTTCATGAGCGGTGCGACCATCGCGGAGATGCTCTCGCTGTAGCTCAGCGCGAGGTTCTTGGGGGCCAGTTCCCCGATCACAAGGGTCAGGTAGGTGATGCAGAGGACCACGATGATAGCCGCCGCCGCCTGGCTGTGTGCGCCGACCACCGGCATCTCGGCGAGCGATGGCTCAAGGTGCCGCGACAGTGTCGCCTCCCCGAACGCTCCTGCTCCGACGCCCACCAGGGTGATGCCGATCTGAATGGTGGCGAGGAAGCGGCCCGGCGATCTCGCGAGATCGAGGGCCATCCGGGCCCCGCTGCTGCCACGCTCCGCCATCTGCCGCAGGCGGGTGGGGCGTGCGGAGACCACGGCGATCTCCGCCATCGCGAAGACGCCGTTGGTCAGGATCAGAGCCAGCAGTATGAACATGTGCGCAATCATCGTCTGCACCCCGGGGACGATGGAGATGATGCGATGGATCGACGCGAAGACCGCTGCCTGTGGCCGATGCCGCGACGACTCTCTTCGACGTGACAGCGCGCAGACCTGCAGTGCCCGCCGGCAGCGGCGGGGTGCGAAACCTGCGTATGACGCATATCGAGTGACGCACCGTGGTCGTGGGACGGGCCGGCGCGGGCTGCGGTCGGGACATCACGCGAAGCGGGCGGCCCGCTGGGGGCCGCCCGCTCATTGGTGCAGTCGTGTCCGTGCAACAGGAAGCGGCTTACATCATGCCGCCCATGCCACCCATGCCGCCCATGTCGCCCGCGGGCATTGGCGGCTCGGGCTCAGGGATCTCCGCCACGAGCGCCTCTGTCGTCAGCAGCAGCGCGCCGATCGACGCGGCGTTCTCGATCGTCGAGCGGACGACCTTCGCCGGGTCGATGATCCCGGCCGCGACGAGGTCCTCATACTCTTCGTCGAGCGCGTTGAAGCCGAAGTTGAAGTCGTCATTGGAGAGCACCCTGTCGATGAGGACCGAACCCTCGTGACCGGCGTTCGCCGCGATCTGCCGCAGCGGCTCTGTGATCGCGCGCTGCACGATCTCCACGCCGACCTTCGCCTCGCCGCGTACGCGGTCGCGCGCCTTGTCGAGCATGGTGCTGGCCCGTGCGAGCATGACGCCGCCACCGGGCACAACACCCTCCTCGATCGCCGAGCGCGCCGATGAGAGCGCGTCCTCGAAGCGATGCTGCAGCTCCTTAAGCTCAGTCTCGGTGGCCGCTCCGACCTTGATGACGGCGACGCCACCGGAGAGCTTCGCGAGGCGCTCCTCGAGCTTCTCGCGGTCGTAGTCCGAGTCGGTGGTGCTGATCTCCGCGCGGATCTGCGCCACGCGCGCGTCGATCTCCTCCTGCGAGCCCGCGCCGCTGATGATCGTCGTCTCATCCTTCGTGACAACGACGCGCTCGGCGCTGCCCATGTCCTCGATCTGCACGCTGTCGAGCTTAATGCCGAGGTCCTCGGAGATGAACCTGCCGCCGGTCAGCGCGGCGATGTCCTCGAGGTTGCGCTTGCGGCGGTCGCCGAAGCCGGGGGCCTTGACGGCGCAGCACCTGACCGTCCCGCGCATGTTGTTCACGACAAGCGTTGCGAGCGCCTCCGCCTCGACATTCTCGGCGATGACCAGCAGCGGCCGATTGGCCGTCGCGGCCTTCTCCATCACCGGGACGATGTCCGCGGCGGCCGAGATCTTCTCCTCGTAGAGGAGGATCAGCGGATTCTCGAGCAATGCCTCGTTGTTCTCGCCGCCGAAGTACGGGGAGATGTAGCCCTTGTCGAACTGCATTCCCTCAACGACCTCGACCTCGGTCTTGCCGACCTTGGACTCTTCGACGGTGATGACGCCGTCCTTGCCGACCTTGTCCATCGCGTCGGCGATGATCTCACCGATCTCGGGATCATTGCCGGCGATGCCCGCCACGTGGGCGATCTCGTCGCGGCCCTCGATCGCGATAGCGTGCTCCTTGATGGCGGCGACGATGTCCCTGACGGCCTCCTCGATGCCGCGCTTGAGCAGCATCGGGTTGGCGCCGGCGGCGACGTTCTTGAGACCGGCCTTGACGATCGCCTGTGCCAGCACGGTCGCGGTGGTCGTCCCGTCACCGGTGTCGTCGTTGGTCTTCGAGGAGACTTCCTTGCATAGCTGCGCGCCCATGTTCTCGTAGGCGTCCTCGAGTTCGACCTCCTTGGTGACGGTTACGCCGTCCTTGGTGATCGTCGGGGCGCCCCACTTCTTCTCCAGCACGACGTTGCGGCCCTTGGGGCCGAGTGTGACCTTCACGGCATCGGCGACCTGGTTGACGCCGCGCTCGAGAGCACGTCGCGCTTCCTCGTCGAAAGCAAGCTTCTTCGCCATGGGTATCCCTCCTTGGGGTAGTAGTCCGTTGGATGCGCCTTACGCGCGGACGGCCAGGATGTCGTCCTCGTTGATGATGAGGTACTCCTCGCCGTCGATCTTGACCTCGGTGCCGCCGTAGGAGGCGTAGATGACGATGTCGCCCTCTTCGACGTCCACTCCCATCGGCTCTCCGCTGTCGTCAAGCTCGCCGGGGCCGACCGCGACGACCTTGCCCTCGCGCGGCCGCTCCTGCGCGGCCTCCGGCAGAATGATCCCACCGGAACTCTTCTCCTCGGCCTCGAGGCGCTGAACCAGCACCCGTGCTCCAAGAGGCTGCAGCATTGTACGCACCACCTTCTGACATAATCATGAGCAACCGTGGATTTGCCGTTTCGCGCCCGTCCGGGCGCCACGTCGGGGGATGCTCTCCCGCCTTAGCACTCACACTCGGCGAGTGCTAACGGTCCTGATTATACATGACTGAGCCGCGCTGTCAAGGGGCGCGGTCGCGAATCTCGCCCTCGGCGCCGCATCGAGATCCGCCGGGAGCGGGGGAGAGGCCGACCTGGAACGTAGCGCATGAGCCGGGCACCGCACCCGGCCCTGTGACCCTCCGCGGACGCCCTCCAGGGGCGTTGCGCTCTGCAGGGCTGTGGGGTAAAATGCGGATGATCTCCTGTGCGCCGGAACATCTGCGGCACACTTACGTCTAACCAGCAGGCAAGATCAAAGCGGATGGAGTGAGACCATGAGGCTTCGCGGCATGACGGCAATCCTCTCGATCCTCGCAGTCGGGGCGCTCGTCGCCTTCGCCGGCTGTGGAGGGGGAGGCGACGGCACCCCACCACCGCCCGGGAACGCCGACCCACAGATCCAGTCCCTGAATGCGCCGGAGACCGCGTTCCCCGGCAGTTCGGTGCCCGTGACGGTGACCGCCACCGACCCCGATGGCGATACCCTCAGCTACTCGTGGAGCGCCAGCAGCGGAACGATCGCGGGCTCAGGCTCCAGTGTCGTGTGGAGCGCTCCGATCGCGTCGTCGAACTACACGATCACCGTCACCGTCACCGACGGCCGTGGCGGGCAGGCACAGGCGAGCGTGACGATCGCCGTTGACGACATCGGCCCGCCGCCGCCGCCTCCGTTCTAAGCGCCGCCGCCCCTCGCGGATGAATCATGCGAGCCCGGAGAGACGCTCCGGGCTCGCAGTGCTGTCAGCTCCAGCGGGCGACCGCTATGTGTTGTCCGCTCCGGGGCCGTCGTCGGTTGCGCGGTCGGCGGCCGGTTCCGGCGAGACACGCTCCTCTGCCCGGTCCGAAAGCTCCGACGGGCACTCGCCCTCCGCCGCGAACGGGCAGGAGCCCGCGCTGCCGCATGAGGCGCAGCCTCCGGTGTCCGTTCTGCGCACGATTCTCCAGACCGCCCACGCGACCGTCGCGACCACGATGATTCCGACGATGATCGTCTGTTCCATGCCCTCAGCCTCCTCAATGCGGGCGGGTCCCGCGACTAGCGTCATTGACGCCGAAGGCCGTCAAGCGGCGCCCCGGGACGCCCGCGTGTCACTGCACCGGCCGCACCAGCCGCGCCGGATCGGTCGCAAGATAGGGGACCGTGCCGCTGATCCTCACCAGGGCATCCTCGATGTACTCGTCGGGCACCGCGTCGATTTTCAGCGACCATGCCGCTCCGCGGTTCGCCTCACTGAGCGCGAATGTCTCGCCCACCACCGCGACCTGCCCGTGCGTGTGTGCGGTGAAGACCTGCTCACCTGACGGGTCCCAGACGGTGATGGCGGCGGTCTCACCCGGCGGCGTGCTCTCAAGCCGCACCGTCAGCTCCTCGGCTGCCGGATCGGGCAGGAAGTAGAGCCGCGGTGTCGGGCCCACGAAGTTGTGGTCGGCGCCGACCAGCACGAACGCGCGCGCGGTGGACGTCGCCTGCGCGGCCTGCCTGCCGGCACTCATGCGCAGCGTGTACATGCCGGCCTCGGCGCGCGGTATCTCGACCGATTCAGTTGCCTTTACGCCGACGTTCAGCGCCGCCACGATGTTCCCGGCGGGGTCGAGCAGTTCCGCGCCGGTCGGCGCCATGTGACGGCCCATCTGCCGCGGTGTCACCGCCACCTCGAACGCCTCTCCCGCACCCGGGATCGCCAGCCAGATCGACTCATGGCGCACCGCCGGGGAGACGCCGAGCGCGTCGGCGCGGGGCGCAGCGTCGGACGCGGGGATGACCTCTGGCCCGTCGTACCTCAGGTCGTCGGGGATCTCGGTCCTCTCCGGCGGCGTGAAGGCCGAGCGGTGCATCTTCCGGTCGAAGCCGAGGCTGTCGGGGCGGGCATCTACGAACGCGTGGACGGCGGCGATGTCCTCCTCACGCGCGGTCTCATACATCCGCCGGAGAAGCCGGACGTAGTCGAAGTGGTCGATGGAGAGCTGCACGCGCCCGCGCTGCCTGTCTGTCTCACAGAACTCCATCGCCCGGTCGAGCAGGGCGCGCAGCGGCGGAAAGTCCTCCTCGGTGAGAAGCTCGGTCTTCTGATAGCGCTCGCGGGCGATGTCACGGAGCGTCTCGAAGTATTCCCGCATCGGCGCCGCGGCCGGGCCGTACATGCCCGGGAAGTAGTCGTCGAGGACCGCCTCGACGTCCGTGTCAATATCCCACATCATCTTCGCGGTGAGGTAGAAGTTCAAGCCGACGTTCCCCCACATGCCCAGCGCCTCGGAGTTGATGCCGACGACGTTGTGCCGGTGATACCAGGGGATATCTTCCACCAGCGCGTAGGCGGCGGCGACGCGGGTCAGGCCGTCGGTCTCCTGCACCAGCCCGGTGTAGTACTCGCGCGCGAAGATCCGGTCGGTAACATTCGCCCAGCCCTCGACGATCGGGATGTACCCGGCGTTGCTCGGTGAGGTCGGGTCTGTGATGGGCCGGAACTTGTCCGAGACCGAGGCGTAATGCGCGACCGCGATCGCCACCCGCGGATGCGCGGGCGGGTCGTCGGGCGGCTCCACCGTCGGCGCGTAGGCGTAGAACGCCACATGGCGGTCAGGGTGCGTCTCTTCGAGCAACTCCGCGACGGAGTTCGCGAAGACCAGGATGCGGCGGGCCTTGCCGTGCCGCGGATTGTCGCGGTACTCAGGTGGGTCGAGGGCCACGCAGTCATCGCACTCGCACCAGCCGCCCCAACCGTCGTTGGGAGAGAGCGAGAACGACCATAGCTCCGGGTCCTCGTCGAAGGCAGCGCGCGCCTTCTCAGCCGCTATCCGCACGACGTCGGCGTTCGACGTGCAGGGCTGCCAGCCGTGCGTGCCGTCCGGGGGCCTGCGCTCGCCGCCGATCAGCGGAAAATACTCCGGATGCGTCTCGGCGTAATCCGCCGGGCTGATGATCTTCGCGAGATTGTGCCCCATGTTCGCCCGGACGCCACCCATCTTGTTGCGCATGCGCCACAGGTCGTAGTCCTCGTTCTCGGTCCCCGGGCGCCTGCCGTAGGCGAGCCACATGTGCCGCAGGATGAAGTCGGGGTTCTCGAGGTTGGTGAAGCGCTCGAAGCTGATCGTGGCGCGCTCGGGGACCTGCTCTCCGAGTTCCGCGGGCATGTACCAGCGGACACCCACCTGCTCCAGCAGATCGTACACACCGTACCGCAGGCCAGCCAGATCGAGTGCGACCACTGCGAGGTAGCCCGCATCGTCGGCGGCCTGCAGGAAGCCCTCTGGCTGCAGCTCGCCTACCGGCAGACCCATCTGCTGCAGCCCGGCGGCACCGATGGCGTCACGGCCGTACGCGAGAATGACCGATGGGCCCGGCGTCCCCTCGCTGAGCTGGATCAGGGTGATCGGCCGGACGGTCATCGACGCGCCGGAGACCGCCTCGACGTAGTGCCGCAGTTCCTCGGCGATCTCTGCAGCTCCGTCCTGGTCGAGATGGTAGATCGTGGCGACGGGCCGGCCGTCGTGGACGAGTGTGATGTCCGCGACACAGGCGGCTGTGACGGCGAGCAGCATCGGCAGGGCGAACGTGAGCTTGCGCATGATCGATGCCTCCACGCGACGATTCGGTGCGCGTAAACGGCGTCCCGGCGAGAGGCCCGGTCGCCACCTGTTGACCGTCCTGTTGCAGGCCCCGGAAACCATGCACCCTCGTGTAGAGAGCCGTTTCCAGCACCGGGCGGCTCGCGATGGCGATTCAGCCGAATCTCAATGCTCCCCGCGGTGGGGCTATACGAATTCGCCTGTGACTGCTATAATACCTGCCGTCTGCCGACACGGTCAGGGGGCCGGCGTCGGCACCATGTTTGCGTGTGCTGTTCCGCCATTGTCGCCGGCCGGGCCGCCGGGTGCGCGACGTTGGTGCACGCGTGATGCAGTTGGACGTACGGAGGATGTTCCCATGGCAAGTGACGCAACGATCGATCAACCTCACGCGCGAGACGATGAGGCACTGGAGGAAGCCCACGGGCTGTCCATCCGCGCCGCGATCCTCGCGCTGATCTTCTTCGTCATCTCGCTCTTCTGGATGCTCAAGGCCGGTTTGATCGCCCTCGGCGCGCAGATCGGTGAAAGCGTCCCGGTGATCCCGGCCATCGCCGCCGTGCTGCTGCTGACCGCGCTGGGGCCGATCCTCAAGCGCCTGCCGAAGTTCGCGCAACTTCCAGAGCACCAGGTTCTGCTCGTCTACTCGTTCCTCGTGATCGCCGTCTCGATGCCGTCGGTGGGGGTTGTGCGACAGATCCTGCCGCAGATCACCGTCCCCTACTATTTTGCAGGCCCCGAGAACCAGTACGACGATCTGGTCGCTGAGCTTCCCGCATGGCTTTCACCCGAGCCGGGCGTCATCCAGGCGATGTATGAGGGAACGGAGGCGGGGGTAGTTCCGTGGGGCGCGTGGATGACTCCGCTTGCCGCGTGGACGATCTTCATGCTCGCGCTCTTCGTCACGATCTACGCGTTGATGATGATCTTCCGGCGCCAGTGGGTGGAGAAGGAGCACCTGACCTTCCCGATTGTGCGCCTGGTGCTTGATATGTCGGATCAGACCGGTCATCGCGTGGCCGGGGGCTTTCTGCGCAATCCGATCATGTGGTCGGGCTTTGCGATCGCGGCCATATACAATGTGCTGAACATGCTCAACGCGTACAATCCCGCGATCCCGGCGCTCGGAAAGGCCTTCAGCTTCGGCACGCTGTTCACCGAACGCCCGTGGAGCGGCCTCGGCGGGCTGCAGATCGCGTGGCGCCCGGAGAACTTCGGGATCGGCTACCTCGTGCCGACCGACATCCTGCTGTCGGTCTGGGTCTTCGCGATCCTGATGCGCTTCGCGAACGTCTTTCAGATCGCCGCCGGGTATGACATCGCAGGCTTCCCGTTCGACCGGCAGCAGGCATGGGGCGGCTACCTGGCATTCGGGCTGATACTGATCTGGATTGGCCGCGACCACCTCAGGGTCGTCCTGCGCAAGGCATTCACCGGAGCCCCCGAGATCGACGACAGCCAGGAGCCATTCGGTTACCGCACGGCGGTGATCGCCGCTCTGGCGGGGTTCTTGGGGATGGTCATCTTCGGCATGGCGGCGGGGATGTTCTGGTGGGTTGCGATCATCTACTTCGGGCTCTGCGCGCTGTTCGCGGTCGTCTACGCACGAGCGCGCGCCGAGGCGGGTGCGGCGCTGGTCTGGCTCTTCCCGATCTCCCAGGCGTGGGAGATGATGTTCAGCATCACCGGGTCGAAGATATACTCCGGCGGCAACTGGCGAAACATGGGCGCTATGGGCATGTTCTTCTGGGTGGCGCGCGGCTACTTCCCGTCGATGAGCGCCTACCAGATGGAGGGCTTCAAGATCGCCGACGAGGCGAACATCAAGCAGCGAACGATGGTCTACACGCTCATCGCAGCGCTTCTGATAGGCCTTGTCGGCGCGTACGCGATCCATATGCACGCGTACTACACCTACGGCGCGAACGTCCTCGAGGGCGGGACCACCGCGGGCGGGCAGCGTGTGCGGTCCGCTCAGATCGCGTGGGACGGCCTCTCGGCGAACGTGAAGTCCGATAAGCTGATGGACTCGAGCCGCACCGCAGCGGGGATCGCGGGCTTCACGATCACGGTCGTGCTCGTGGTGCTGCGCAGCATCTTCCTGCGTTTCCCCCTTCATCCGCTGGGCTTCGTGATGGTGATGTCCTACGCGAACCCGATCTGGGGACCGTTCCTGATCATCTACGTGGTCAAGAGCCTTATCCTGCGCATCGGGGGGATGGGAGCCTACCGCAAGGCGATCCCGTTCTTCCTCGGGCTGGTGATCGGACACTTCTTCACGGCCGGTGTGGTGTGGGGCTCGATCTCGCTGATCGGCGATATGTACCGTCGCTACGGCGTCTGGTTCGGCTGACGCCGGGGACGTGCATATGATGACGAGAACGGCGGCGGCCGCGAGGTCGCTGCCGTTGTCGTTTCCGGCTGCGCGCAGACAGCGAAGGATTCTGCGCGCGATCCGGTCAATACTGTCGCCACCGATGACGGGCACAGGCGTGGATCACAGAGGGGTGTCAGAGGATGAACGCGGTGCCGCTCATACTGACGATGGTCGTCGTGGGCCTCATCGTCTCAACCACCGACTGCCCGGCGCAGGATGACGGGCGTGATCCGGCGCGTGTCGCCGAGATAGCGCAGATGCTCCCGGCGTCGGCCGAGGGCCTCGGACGGCCCGCCGATGACCGGGACGCGTGGGAGGCGCTCGCCGCAACGGACGCCTACGCGCGCGTCATCAGCCAGGCCGAGGGCCTCCTCGGCAGCGCGCTGCCCGATCTGCCGGATGAACTCTACCTCGACTTCTCACAGACAGGAAATCGCACGCGCTGGCAGAACGTCTCCAACAGCCGCCGCAATCGGCTGACGCCCCTGGTGCTTGCTGAGTGCGCGGAGAACGAAGGGCGCTTTGTGGCCGCGATCGAGGAACTCGTTGCGGCGCTGTGCGCGGAGCGCACGTGGGTGATGCCCGCGCACGATCGCAGCCTCGCGAACTTCAACCGGGAGACAATCGACATTGACCTCGCGTCTTCAGCGCTCGGCTGGCAACTCGCCACCGCCAACTGGCTGCTGGGCGACAGGCTCGGCGAGCAGACGCGCGATCTAATCCGCTCCAGTGTGGAAGAGCGCGTCCTCGAGCCATTCCGCGCGATGTACACCGGGGAGCGGGAGCGCAACTGGTGGATGAACACCACGAACAACTGGAACGCCGTCTGTCTCGCGGGCGTGACCGGCGCCGCGCTGGCGCAGATCGATGATGTGGCTCTTCGGGCGGAGTACGTCAGCGCGGCCGAGCACTACTCGCGGAACTTCCTGCGCGGGTTCACGCCCGACGGATACTGCTCCGAGGGCCTCGGCTACTGGAACTACGGCTTCGGCAACTACATTCTGCTTGCGGAAACCGTCTACCAGGGGAGCGGCGGCGGGGTCGATCTGATGGCCCGGCCCGAGGCCGCGGCTCCGGCGACCTTCGGCGCGCGGATACAGATCATCGGCGGTGTCGCGCCCGCATTCGCCGACTGCAGCATCACCGCCCGGCCCGACTCCCGATGGATGTACTACGTCAACCGTCGCTTCGACCTCGGCCTCGACGCGTACGCGGAACTGCCGCTGAGTGGCACCACCGGCAGCCTCACCTACGCGCTGATCTTCGGCTTCCCCAACTCGGTGACCGAGGGCGCCACGATCGCTCGCGGGGACCTCGGGTCGCCGCTGCGGGCGTGGTTCGAGGACGCGGGTGTGCTGGTGAGCCGCCCCGCGTCGGAAAGTGACGCCATCCTCGGCGTCGCGCTCAAGGGCGGGCACAACGCCGAGCACCACAATCACAATGACGTCGGCTCATACGTCGTGGTGGTGGAGGACCGCGCCGTGCTGCTGGACCCGGGCAGCGAGGTGTACACCGCGCGAACCTTCAGCAACCGGCGCTACGAGAGCAATCTGCTCAACTCGTGGGGGCATCCGGTGCCGGTGGTGGCCGGAGAGCTTCAGCGCACCGGCAGGGATGCGCGTGGCGTTGTCCTCGCCAGCGAGTTCTCCGATGAGCGCGACTCGATGACCCTCGACATCAGCGCGGCCTACGACGTCCCGAGCCTCAGGCGTCTTGAGCGCGCGTTCATCTACGACCGCATGGCCGGTGGCTCGCTGACCGTGAAGGACACAGCTCAGTTCGCCGAGCCGCAGAGCTTCGAGACGGCTCTGATCACCGACGGCGACTGGCGACGGGAGGAGGACGGGACGCTGACCGTGTGGGACGCGAGTCGTGCGGTCTCGGTCGCCATCGACACCGGAGGTGCGGCGTGGGAGCTGGCCGTCGATGAGATCGAGGAGGACGGGCGCGCACAGCCGACCCGTCTCGGGATCCGTCTGATCGAGCCGGTGACGCAGGCGACGGTCACTGCGACGATCACGCCGGT
>JBMNNW010000019.1:0-55766 GCA_050942735.1 Armatimonadota bacterium | reverse complement strand
TCGTAGAGCGACGGCGTCCGCGGCTGCGGTGTGTGCTTCATCGAACCACCTCGCAGCCAGATTCCCCCTCCTCACAACCGAACCTCCAGCGATCAATACTTTTTCAGCGGTCACATCATCGCGATCATGGCCGCGGCGCTGATGCCCGCCGTCACCTCGGCGACCGACCGCGCGCGGGTGAACGAGTGCCGCTCGAACCTCACGCACGTGGCGATCGCGCTGAAGATGTACTACAACGATCAGGGCGCGTGGCCGGCGGACCTCCAGACGCTCCACGAGCGGGAGTTCATCACCGATCCGTCGCTGCTGGTCTGCACGAAGACCGGCTCGCGCTACCACTACGAGCGGCCCGACGCGGACACGCCGACAGACGCGCTGGTCTGCTCGTGCGTCGCTCCGGACACGCCCGAGGGCGAGCGGCCGCACTCGTACAACCACTCGTTCGTGGCGCTGCACCGTGGCGGTGAGCTGGTGGAGGTGGGCCGCTGATCGTGCCGGTGCGTCTCCCCCGGTCGGCGGTGGCCATGCGGTGCCCGCGAGGTGGTCACCAGGCCCCGCCGACCGGGAACGCAGCGGCGTGAGCGGCCGTCACTCCGGCAGGATCGCAAAGTTGTCGAACCAGAACTCGAAGTCCTCGAGCGTCAGGTCCGCCGCCTCGGCGGCTCCCTCCGGGCGGATGCTCACGCCGGTCAGTCCGATGAAGCCCACGCGCCGCTCGAGCACCTCCAGCCGCAGGGTGTGCTCCCCGGCCGGCAGCGTCATCTGCCCAAGCGAGACGCGACCGGGCACTATCCCGTCCGCCCAGTGCTCGTAATCCTCGATCACGACCTCGCCGTTGAGCAGGATCCGCACCGCACCCCGGCTGGTGTGATCGAGCAGGTTGACGAAGACCTCGCCGGTTGTCTCCTCCGCCAGCGTGAAGGGCATCTCGAGCCACTGGCCCGGCGCCCGTCCGCGGAGCATGACGATGTCGAGGTTGCCGAGCACCGCGACGTCCTCCGGCCCCGCCGGCCGGCTCCTGAAGTCCGCCTGGAGCGCCGAGAAGTTCAGCCAGCCGGTCGGAGGCGGGACGGTCCCCCACGGCGTCGTGAACGTCCACTGCCGCAGGTGCTGGAGGTCGGGCTCAATCTCCCGGACCCGCCGCACGTCCATCGTCAGCGTGTGCCACTGTCCGTCGTCGATCAGCGTGTAGCCGTCGAGACGGCCCGTGCGCGCGGCCTGGTTCTCGGTGGCGGCGAGGAAGAAGTTGCCGGCTCGCCCCGGAGCCTCGAAGGGGGCCACGCTGACCGTCACCGGAACGCCCCTCGGGATGCGGTACTCGAAGCGCACGATCGGATAGCGGTCGATCTCCCACAGGCCCGGAGCGATCTGGCCTGCGGTCTGGTTGCTCTTGTTGGCGTCGTAGAACACGTGCATGCACTTGCCCTCACCGTCGGGGCGCTCGACATGGGCCGACCCGGTCTGGTGCGGGCGGTAGAACTTGAACTGGTAGTCCCAGTGGGTCAACCGCGTCTCGTCCTCGAAGTCGGCCTCCACCAGCGGAGCGCCGGGGTCCGCGGGGCGCTGCACCCTCACGAACGCAGCCGCCACGTCGCGGCCGCCGTCGGCGAAGGTGGCCCGCACCGTTACGCCGTAGTTGCCCGGCTCCGCGAATGCGTGTGTGGGAGCGACCTCGGTCGCGAACGTCGCGTCGTCGAAGTGCCACGACACCGACTCGATCTCCCGCCCGGGCGCGTCGAGCACGAAGCTCACCGCCTGTCCCGGCTGCGGGGTGGCGGGACGGGCCACGGCGCTCATGCGCGGGGAATGCGAGAGCCCGTGCTCCCACGCGCCGATGTCGGGGGCCTCGCCGGCCCACGGCAGACTCACCGGCATGGCGTTCTCCCACGTGACCTCTCGGTCGAGGTGCAGCAGGGCGGGCAGGTAGTGACGCAGCTCAACGCGCTCGATCCGCGCCGTGTTGTCGCCGCTGCCGATCGCGATGATGTCGCCCTCTTCGCCCTCGATCCCGAAGCCGTCGTAGAAGAAGACGCCGTCATTGACGGGCAGGACCGGGCCGGTCCCAGAGCCGACCGCCCACGTCAGCGCGGTCCCCGCGTCGATGGCCGCGCTCTCGGGCCGGAGGCGGAAGTCGCGGTTCTCGGCGTCCACGAAGGCCGGGTCGCCCTCGACGTTGGCGAAGTACTCCGACCAGAAGTCGCCGATCGTGGGAGTGTTCCGGTTGGCCTCGTCGATGGTCCAGTACTCGCGCGCATGGCGCACCAGCGCCTGGCCGGGCGCGCCGCTCCAGAACAGGTTGCTGTTGAAGCGGTTGTCGCCGGTGATGCCCTCGCGCCGGTCGATATGCACGTGTCCGCCGGTCCAGTCGTTGCGGTGGAAGATGTTGTTCTGATAGACGTTGGCGCTGGTGTTGATCCCGCCGAACGCCCATCCCAGCCCGAGGTTGTCGGCGACGGTGTTGTTGTAGTAGCGGGAGTTCACCGCGCGGAACGGGCCGCGGTAGAGAGGCGAGTCGGGAGCCGAGCCGGTCCAGATGTAGCCGCTGCTGTTCCAGGAGTGGCCGAGGTTGTCGAAGATCAGGTTCTGGCGGTAGATCCCGTAGTCGAAGAGGTTCTTGGCGGAGGCTCCGCCCGAGCCCGCACTGTCCCGGGCGCGGGTGATGATGTTCCGCTCAACCAGCATCCGCGCGGACTTCCAGAACTCGTAGTTGCGCCCCCACTCGTTGCGGAAGACGTTCGCGCGCACCGTCACGTTGTTGCAGCGATGGACGCGCAGCGGGCAGTGGCCGCTGTGGGCCGTGGAGTTGCCCTCGAAGAGTATCTCGGTGGAGTCGGTCAGGTGCAGCATATCGCCACGCGGCCGGTCGGCGCTGAAGACGTTGTCGAGCAGGCGCACCTGTGAGCAGGCGAGCACGTTCATCGTCCTCGGGTTGCGCCTCATCTCGCAGCCGCTGATCGTGATGTGCCCCGAGTTGCTCAGCAGGCCCCAGTTCGCCCGGTTCTCTCCGTCGATGAAGAAACCCTCGATCGTGATGTGCTCATGGCCGTCGAGGCGTATGATCTCCGCGCTCTGAACGGGGATCAGCCTCGCGGCCCGGTGCTCGGCGGAGCGATATGTGATCGGCGCACCCGCCGTCCCGCTGGTGGCCGGGCGGATCGTCCCGGCGTATTCACCCGGCAGGAAGACCGCGGTGTCGCCGGGCTCAAGCGCCTCGTTCGCCCGATCGATGCTCCGCCACGGCGCCTCTCGACTCCCCTCATTCGCGTCGTCACCGTCGGGCGCGAGGAAGTACTCCGCGCCGAATGTCACACCGCCGGTCAACGCCACTGCCAGCGCGATCATCGCAGGAACCCTCAACCAACGCATCAGCGAACGACCTCCCGAGGCTGTCCGGAATTGCGCCCTCCTGTCTATATTGGCGTCGGCAGGCCCGGTTCCCTGCCCGGCCGCCGCGAATCGCACGGATGGCCGGGCATACGGGACGTCCGTGCACCCGAGAAATGACACTTGCAGTGCGCCCCGGTTTGGGGTAATATTATTTCGCACTGCGAAATATTCTCGATACGAAGTATGTGGAGAGAGCTTGATGAGCGACACGCGCGACGAGCTGGCGGGGCAGATTGACGAGTTTCTTCGGCAGGTGTTTCAGTCGCATCTGCGCCCGCGGCGCAAGCCCGCCGAGCTTGAGCTGACACTGGGCCAGCTTGACTGCCTGCACGCGATCAGCCGCCTGGAGACGCCCTCGATGTCCGACCTGTCCGGGGAGCTGGGCCTGCCGCCCAGCAGTGTGACGGGCATCGTTGACAGGCTGGTGGCGCTGGGGAAGGTGCAGCGTGAAAGCGACCCCGAGGACCGCCGGGTGGTGCGCGTGGCGCTCACCGCGGAGGGCCGTCGGGATCGCGACCGCCACCGGCGGCAGCGCCGCAAGCGGCTGGCCCGTGCGCTTTCGGCGCTGGACGACGACGAACTGAGGGCGCTTCACAGCGCGCTGGCGCTTGTCGCCGAAGCGACGGATCGGTCGGCGCGGCAGTGATGCGCACGGCCGGGCGCGCGCTCGCGCCGTCATCGTGCAACCTGTCCGGACCAGAGGTGTTCGCCGCGTGAAGTCGATGCGACGCTTGATCAAGTTCATGGCGCCTTACAGGGCGTGGGCGTTGATCGCCCCCGCGTTGATGGCGCTGGAGGTCGCGATGGACCTCGCCCAGCCGCGTCTGCTGCAGACGATCGTGGACGTGGGCATCGCGAATCAGGACGGGCCGCTTGTGATGCGGACGCTCGCGATCATGATCGGGGTCGCGCTCGTCGGCGCGGTCGGCGGTGTCGGCTGCACCATCTACGCCACCCGCGCGGCGCTGGCGTTCGGCGCGGACGTGCGCGCGGGGCTCTTCCGGCAGGTGCAGAAGCTCTCATTCAGCGACCTGGCGCGGCTGGAGACCGGGCGGCTGGTCACGCGGCTGACCAACGACGTCGATCAGGTGCAGGAGGCCGCGGCGATGCTGCTGCGCATTCTCGTGCGCGCGCCGCTGCTGGTCGTCGGCAGCCTCATCATGGCGGTGATCACCTCACCGCGGCTCTCGCTGCTGATCTTCGCTCTCAGCCCGCTGCTGATCGCCACGTTCGTCATCATCGCGGGCCGGGCGCAGAAGCTCTTCAGCGTCGTGCAGGACCGCCTCGACCGCGTGAATGTCACGATGCTCGAGAACCTCGCCGGGGTGCGTGTGATCAAGGCATTCGTGCGCTCGGCCCATGAGGTCGCCCGCTTCGGCCGCGCGAACGACGACTACATGCGCGAGACCGTGCGCGCCTCGGTGATGGTTGCGACGATGATGCCGATCATGATGCTGCTGGTCAATCTCGGCACCGTGGGCGTGCTGTGGTGGGGCGGGCTGCTGGTGCAGGCGGGCGAGGTGGAGGTCGGGCAGATCCTCGCGTTCCTCAACTACCTGATGCAGATGCTCGCGTCGCTGATGATGGTCGGGATGCTGGTGATGCGCATCAGCCGTGCCGACGCCTCCGCCGAGCGCGTCCTCGAGGTGCTCGACACCGAGCCGGCGGTCGAGGACGCTCCCGACGCCGCCGAGCTCCCTGCGATCGAGGGGCGCATTGAGTTTGAGAACGTGACCTTCAGCTACGACGGCGACGGCGGCGAGCCGGTGCTGCGCGACGTCTCGTTCTGCATCGAGCCGGGCGAGACAGTCGCGATCATCGGCGCGACCGGCTCGGGCAAGTCCACGCTGGTGCACCTGATCCCGCGGTTCTACGATGTCACCGCGGGCCGCGTGCTGCTCGACGGGCGGGATGTACGCACACTGCGCCAGGATGATCTGCGCCGAGTCAGCTCGACGGTTCTGCAGGAGACGGTACTCTTCACCGGCACGGTCCGCGACAACATCCGCTACGCATGCCCCGACGCCACCGACGAGCAGGTCGAGGCGGCGGCCCGGGTCGCGCAGGCACATGACTTCGTCAGCTCGTTTCCCGAGGCCTACGACACTCTCGTCGGCCAGCGCGGCGTCAACCTTTCCGGAGGTCAGAAGCAGCGGCTCGCGATCGCGCGCGCCCTGATCTGCGAGCCCTCGATCCTCATCATGGATGACTGCACCAGCGCGGTGGACGCGACCACCGAGGCCGCGATCGTGGACGCGCTGGCGGGCTGGCCCGGAGCGGGCACCCGGCTGGTCATCACCCACCGGGTCGGAAGCATCTCCGGCGCCGACCGCATCCTCGTGCTCGACCGCGGCGCGCTCGCGGCCCACGGCACGCACGAGGAGCTGCTCGAAACCAGCCCGATCTACCGTGAGATCGTCGCGTCGCAGCTTGGCGAGGAGGAGACAGCGAATGTCTGAACGCAGGCAGCGGGAGCAGACAGCCGATGCCATCACGCCTTTCGGCAGACACCGCCGCGGGGGCCCGGGCATGGGGATCGCGGCAGAGGTCGAGCCCGCGGAAGATATCTGGGGAGTGCTGCGGCGCATCGCGCGCTACCTCGGCGGCTACCGCCGAAGTCTCGTCTTCGTGGTTCTCCTCGTCGTGCTCACCAGCGGGCTGTCGCTGCTCACTCCCTACCTGACCGGCCTCGCCATCGACGACGGGATCATCCCCGGCGATATCGACCGCCTGGTGCGCATCGTCGCGGTCATGGCGGGCGCGTATCTGCTGGCCGACCTCGGGATGTGGCTGCAGACGGTGATCATGATCCATGTCGCACAGGGGAGCCTGCGGGACCTGCGCCGCGACGTCTTCGATCGGCTCCAGGCGCTGTCGCTGCGCTTCTTCGACCGCCACCCGCACGGCGAGTTGATGAGCCGGCTAACCAACGACACCGAGACGATCAGCGCGACTCTCGCCGACACCGTCACCCGCCTGATCGGCGCGGTGCTGGCGGTCTCCGGCTCGCTGGTGGCGATGTTCCTGCTGAGCTGGCAGCTTGCGCTCGTGGTGCTCGTGACACTCCCGCTGACCATCGCGATCAGCCGGTTCATCGCGACCTCGGCGCGGAGGCACTACCGCGACCGCCAGCGGGACCTGGGCGAACTCAACGGGCTGATCGAGGAGACCGTGAGCGGGCAGCGGGCGGTGAAGGTCTGCCGCCGCGAGGCCACGGCCATCGCACAGTTCGATCGCGCCAACGCCGCGCTGCGCGCGTCCGGGACCGCGGCGGGCATCTTCGGCGGGATGATGGGGCCCTCGATGGGGCTGGTGCGCAACCTCACATTCGCGCTGATCGCCGGGGTCGGCGGCTGGATGGTGCTGCGAGACTGGACCACCATCGGCGTCGTCGCGGCCTTCATCAACTACGCGCGCAACTTCTCCCGGCCGATCAACGAGATCGCGCAGCTCTACGCCGCCGTCCAGTCGGCCATCGCGGGGGCCGAGCGCGTCTTCGCGGTCATGGATGAGACGCCGGAGATCGTGGACGCCCCCGATGCCACGGCGCTCGAGAGGGTCGCCGGCCGCGTCGTGTTCGAGGACGTGACCTTCGGGTATGACGCGGACGAGCCGGTGCTGCGCGATGTCAGCTTCGAGGCCTCACCGGGTGAGACCGTCGCGCTCGTCGGCCCGACCGGTGCCGGGAAGACCACCATCATCAACCTGCTGACGCGCTTTTACGACATCGACCGCGGCCGCATTCTCGTGGACGGACACGACATCCGCACGGTGCGCGCCGATGACCTGCGCACGGCGCTGGGCATCGTGCTGCAGGACACATTCCTCTTCGCCGGAAGCGTGCGGGAGAACATCCGCTACGGCCGCCTCGACGCCACGGATGAGGAGGTGGAGGAGGCCGCGCGCCTCGCCAACGCGAACACATTCATCACGCGACTTCCCGACGGCTACGACACCCCGCTCTCCGAGGCGGGCGGGACGCTCAGCGAGGGGCAGCGCCAGCTTCTTGCGATCGCGCGCGCCATCCTCGCCGACCCCGCCATCCTGATCCTCGACGAGGCCACCAGCAGCGTTGACTCGCGCACCGAGGCGCATATTCAGGAGGCGATGGAGCGAATCATGGCGGGCCGGACCAGCTTCGTCATCGCGCACCGCCTCAGCACCATCCGCCGCGCCGACTGCATCCTGGTGATCGAGGACGGGCGCATCGTCGAGCGCGGCACCCACGAGGAGCTGCTGGAGGCGCGCGGGGCCTACCACGCGCTTTACACGAGCCAGTCGGGCGGCGAGGTCGCGGCGTAACGCGCTCTCCGAGTCATCGCCACGGAGGCCGAGGCCGGCGACGGCGGGCGCTGGCGCGTACCCAGCACGGCGACATCGGAGCGCTGAGCAGCGGGAGGGCGAAGTGCGCGTCCTGCGATCGATGCAGGGCAGGCGCGCGGAGGCGGAGAAGTTCATGTCATGAGCATCGAGCGCTCGGGGCGGACGGCCGCGTCTGAGCGCGTGTCACATCGTCAGGGAGGTTGCACACATGTGCGCGCGGATGACGCTTACGCTGTGCCTGACCGTGTCAACCCTCGTGGGCCTGTCGGGGCTCGCGGTCGGCCAGGAGAACATGTTCCTCAACCCGACATTCGAGCAGTTGGATGACGACGGTCAGCCGGAGGCGTGGCGACCGGTCAACTTCAACACCGGCGGCGAGTCTCAGGTCGGCACCGATGGCGGGAGGGCCGGGGACAACTACGCGATCATGCGCGGGAGCGGCCCCGACGATCGCGCCGCATGGCGACAGCATGTCGAGTGGGACCCGGAGGTCCGCGGCGTGACCATCGGCGGCTGGTACCGCAGCGCCGGCCCGGAGGAGGCGGGGAGGGGGGCCTCGATCCGCCTGCTCTTCAACCACACACCCGGCGTCTGGGAGCACCTCGACATCCAGTCGGCGTTCTTCCCGCCCGCCGATGAGTGGACGCAGGTGAAGATGACATACCTCGTGCCCGAGGGGACGCGGGACATCGTGGTCGAGCTTTTCCACTGGTTCGCGTCCGGCGAGACGCACTGGGATGATGTGATGATTCGACCCGCCACGGAGGATGAGCTGATGGAGAACCTTCTGCCACCCGCGCTGGCCGTGGATCGTGAGCCGGTGCCGGGCCGCAACGTACCCTACTCCCCGGCCGATGGTGAGACGGTCAGGCTCAATCCCCCGCCCTTCCTGTGGCTGCCCTCCGCGGAGGTGAACCAGCACAACCAGGAGCGCTGGGAGCAGCTTCCGCACAACCCGGCAAGCTGGTCGGTCCACGGTGAGGTGACGTACCGGCTGCAGGTCTCGCGCGGCGCGGACTTCGAAGCGGGCGACCTCGTTGTGGACATGTCGGGGCTGATCTACACCGCCGAGATGCTCACCGAGCCGCTCGAGCCCGGTGAGTACGCCTGGCGCTACGGCGTGGACATCGCCGAGCATCCGACAATCTGGAGCATGGCCCGGCAGTTCGAGGTCCCCGAGGACGCGGCTCTGTGGCCCTACCCTGACGCCGCGAGCTTCGTGGTCGCGGACACCCGGCCGAGGCTGCTCGTGCCGCAGGAGCGGGTCGAGGAGTTGCGCCGGAGGGCCGCCGAGGGCGATCTGCAGGATGTCGCGGCGAGTCTGCTCAACACCGTCGCGCGTCATGCCGGTGAGGAGCTTGTCGTCGAGCCGGATTACACGCCCTCGACGGCGCCCGAGCGGGGCCCGGCGGCGGTGACGATCATGCGCACCACCCGCCCGCCGATGGACGTGATGGAGAGCGTCGCGTTCGCCTACCTGCTCACCGGCGACGAGGCCGCGGGGGCGGAGGCGAAGCGGCGTATCCTCCACTTCTTCTCGTGGGATCCGCAGGGGCCCACCGGCTACTTCGGCTACGATGAGCCCGCGATGTGGGTGATGATGCGCGGGGTGCGCGCCTACGACTGGACGTATGACCTCTTCACCGATGAGGAGCGGGCGCTCGTCGAGGACTCGATGCGCATCCGCGCGGCGGACATGTACCGGATGCTGCGCCGGATGCCCTTTGACAACAACCCCTACTCCAGCCACCCCGGCCGAACCATCGGCTTCCTTGGCGAGGCCGCGATCGCCTTCTACCATGAGTGGGAGGAGGCGCCGGAGTACCTCGACTACATCGCCCGGATCTACTGGGGCGTCTACCCCGCGTGGGGTGAGGATGACGGAGGCTGGAACGAGGGGCCCGGCTACTGGAACGCGTACATGAGCTTCGCGCTGCACTTCGTGCTGGCGCTGCGCGAGGGCACGGGGATCGACCTGGCCCAGCGGCCCTTCTTCAACAACACGCCTTACTACGCGCTCTACATGACGCCGCCGCACGGGCAGACGGCGCCCTTCGGCGACGGGGCCGAGTGGCGCCCGCGCCGGCACGGCAGCCTGATCTACTGGTTCAGCTCGCTCAACCGCGACCCGATCATCCGCTGGTTCGCCGAGGAGTCGGGCGCCGGCCCCGGCAGCAGCGTGCTCGGAGTGCTGCTCAAGGACGACAGCATCGAGCCCGAGGCGCCGGTCGATCTGCCCACCTCGCGCGTCTTCGAGGGGGCCGGACTCGTGGCGCTGCGCAACGACCTCGTCATCGGCGACAACGACGTGGGCTTTCTGATGAAGTCCAGCCCCTACGGCGCCGTCTCCCACGGGCACAACGCACAGAACTGCTTCGTGCTGGAAGCCTACGGCGAGGCGCTGGCGGTCAACACCGGGCATTACAACTTCTACGGCTCGCCACATCACACCGGCTGGACCCATGAGACGAAGTCCAAGAACGGGATCACCTTCGACGGTGGACAGGGACAGGACCGCGGCTGGCACGCGCGCGGCGCGATCACCGACTTCATCCACAGCGAAAGCTTCGATCTGGTCATCGGCGACGCGACCGAGGCCTACGGCGGACGGCTGACGCGGGCCCTGCGCGAGGTCGTGCATGTGCGGCCGGGGCTCTTCGTGATTCGCGACGACCTCGCCAGCGAGGAGCCGCGGACCTTCGAGTATCAACTGCACGCGATCGATCAGATGACGCTGCGGCCCGAGGCCAACGAGGTGCTCATCACTCGACCGAATGCCAGCCTGACCGCGCGCTTCCTCGAGCCCGCCGCGCTGGAGATCACGCAGACCGACCAGTACGATCCGCCGCCGCTGTGGCCGGAGGACCGCGACTTCGAGGACCTCTGGCACACCACCGCGTCACTGACCGAGGCGCGCGATGAGGCCGAGTTCCTCAGCGTGCTGATGCCCGCGCGCTCAGGTCAGGAGCGCCTGCTGCCGGCGACGCGCCATCTCGTGAGTGAGACCGCGCGCGGCGTCGAGCTGACCTTCGCGGACGGTCGCCGCACGGTGGTGGGCTTCGCGCTGCCCGGCGTGACCGGCCCGATCACGCTGGAGGACTTTAGCAGCGACGCGCACATCTTCGCCGTCACCATCGGCGCGGACGGAACGCCGGGCGATGTGATGGTGCACGCGGGGACGAGCCTGATGCACAACGCGCAGGAACTCGCGGGGGGGTAAGCCCGCCCGCAGGGACGAAAGCGAGGTCGGCCCCGTCGGTCGCTCGGAGCCATCGGAGCGATTGGGGCCGACCTCGCGCGTTTCCGCCCTGCGCGCCTGAGCCGCAGCCGGCGCTCAGCCGTCCGTCGCGGGCGCGATGATCACCTCGTCGAGGTCGAAGTAGTGGCCCTCCCTGACCGCCGAGCGCGGCCGGTCAATGATGTGCAGTCCCTCGATCACACGGACGTCGGACTCACGCTCGCGGATCAGGCGCGCGTCGAACTCAAGCTCGTGCCACTCGCCGTCGTCATGCAGCACATGGTCGGCGATGCGAGGCGCGTCCTCGATCTGCGCGGCGGGGCTCGCCGCGACCACGCCGATCCGCCCCGAGAACGTGCGCAGGTGGATGCCAATCGGCGTGCCCTCGCCGAGGCGGTAGCGGATCAGCACGCGCGGGTAGCGGTCGATGTCCCAGCCGACCGGGTTGATCTGCGCGGGCAGCCGGGCCTGGTCCTCCTCCGCGAACACGTGCCGGTGGCCGCGCCCGGTGTCATCGACGACGTCGCGGAACCTCGCGGGCATCGGCCGGTAGCTCTTCCACAGCCACCACGCGCTGTCGTCGTCGCGGTCCCATGTGCTGTGCACCAGCGGCGCGGAGGGGTCGGTCTCCTCGGCCACCCACACGTAGCCCGGCCCGTAGTGCGCGCGGCCGTCGGTGTCGGTGACGCGCACGCGGATCGCGTAGTCATACGCCTCAGCGTATGCGTGCGTAACTTCGGCGCCCTCGGCCACGCTCCCGTCGCCGAGCCACCAGCGGATCTCCGCGGGCCGCGCGTCGCCGTGGACCACCGCGCGCAGTGTGACCGGCTCACCGGGCCGCGCCGCGAAGGGCTCGGCCACCACCTGCACGCTCACGCGGCCGTCGGGGCCGTGCTCGTAGACGCCGATGTCGGGGCCCTCGCCCGACCACGGGAGGCTCACCGGATCGCCGGCGTTCCAGCTCACCGGGCGGTCGAGCAGCAGCGTGTTCGCCTCATGATCGACCGCAGTCACGCGGGCCCGGCGGTCGGCGGCACCCACCGCGATCAGATCGCCCTGCTCTCCCTCGATTCCGAAGCCATCGTAGAAGTACGCGGCGTCCTCGACGGCCAGCAGCGTCCCCTCGCCCGCCGCGACCGCGCGCGTCAGCGGCGCACCGGCGTCACGCAACGGGCTGTCCTCGCGAAGCGCGTGGTTGTAGATGCGCGGGTCGGCGAAGCCCGGATCCACGTCGATGTTGTCGACGTACCGCCCGCCACCATCGGACTGCAGGGCCTCGACCGTCCGAGCGTCGCCGTCATGCACCAGTGGCAGGCCCGGCCGCGTCCCGGCGAAGACGTTGTTCACCAGCCGCACCTGCTCCGCGGTGCCGCCGCTAAGTCGTATCTGCCGCTCGCTGCCGTGCGGATCGTTTCGGCTGAAGATATTGTTGGCGAAGACGAGGTTACGGGTCTGCTGGCTGGCGCTGGTGACCGCGATCCCGTAGTGTCCGTTCTCGTCGAAGACGTTGTTGTAAAAGCGCATCGTGTCGAGGTCCACCTCGCGGAACGGGTAGAGGTGGATCGCGCCGTGCGGGTTGCGGAAGACGCGGTTGAAGCGGAATATCCCGCGGGTGGTGGCGAACTTCGCGTTTGCGCTGGCGGAGCGGCCGCTGTTGAGCGCATGGGTGATGATGTTGTGCTCGAAGAGCACGTTCTGCGTGCCGAAGTGTTCGAAGTTGCGGCCCCACGCGGCGTGGAAGACGTTTCCGCGCATCACCACGTACTGGTTTGAGCTGTCCGGCCAGAGTTGCAGCGGCGAATGCCCGGTGCGGCTGATCGTGTTCCCCTCCATCAGCACGCGCGTGCAGTTGCTGATGCGGAACATGTTGGAGCCGATATGCCGGTGGATGACGCAGTTGAGCACGCGGATGTCTTCGCAGTCCTCGAAGTGCATCGGCATGCCGCCTCGTGCACCCTCCATGCGGCAGTCGTCGAGAGTCACGTTCGTGCAGTTCTGCATCAGCACCCACGCCCCCCGGTCGGGGCGTGGCGCGATGTGCAGACCCTCCAGGCGCAGGTGCGAAAGCTCGCGCAGCACCACCGCGTGACTGCCGTCACCGCTGCCGATCAACCGGGCCCCCAGCCGCGGCTCGGCGCGGAAGACGATCGGCTCCTCGGCGGTGCCGCCGACCGCGGGCACCAACGCTCCGGGATACTCGCCGGGCAGCAGTGTCACCGTGTCACCAGGTTGCGCTGAGAGGGAGGCTTTCTCCAGCGTCCGCCACGGGGCCTCGCGTGTGCCCGCGGCCTCGTCATCGCCGTCGGGAGAGAGGAAGTACTCCGCGCTGTGCGTGACTCCGCACGCCTGGACCATCATCAGCGCGATCATCGACGTCAGCTTCGCCCACTTCATCTGTGCCCAACTCCCCGGTCCGTCGGTCGCGTGTGTTGGGGAATATCTTGGCGGCGGCGGACCTCTTCACCTCCTCGGATGCAGCGAAATGCCCGGCCCGCCCTCTCGGCGATTCGCCCCGTGTGGCGTGAACGCGGCCCGGGGGACGGAAAGGCCCCCCGCCCGAGGCGCCGGCGAGCTGGTGGGGCAGCCGCTCTCCGTCAGTCGCGGCGGGGTCGGCGACGCGGTCCGTGCCGCGAGTGTCGCGGAGCTGTCGCGGCAGTAAATCCGCGAGATCGTGCGCGGTGAACGGTCATCGATCCCCGTCGAAACTGCGGACTCGGGGGAGGCCGAGGGGGCGGGGGCGGTGAAGCTGAATGGTGAAAGTACCCGGTTGATCGCGCAGACATACGAGATCATCGTGAAGGCGGGTGAAGTGGTTGAGAACACGAATTGTGCTGGCAGTCGCCGCCGCGACCATCCTGGTGGTCCCGACCACATGCCTCGGACAGGATCAGGCCGCAGGGGCGCAGGAGTACTTCAGTGACCCGGGCAGCAGTTGGGTTGAGATCGACGGAGAAATCTACGGCGCTCGCCCGCCCGATGGCAACCCGATCGGCGGCGGGGAGGGCTACGATGACATACACACCTCCGGCGAGTTCACCGTGAACACCGCCGACGAGTTCAAGGCCGCGCTGAGTGAGGCGGAGGCGGGGCAGGTCATCTACGTCCCCGACGGCGTGGAGATCGACCTGACCGGCGAGTCGACCCTCACCATCCCCGGTGGGGTGACTCTCGCGGGCAGCCGCGGGCATGAGGGCTCGCCCGGCGCGCTGATCAAGCGCATGAGCGCGGGCACGATGCTCGCCACCGGCGGAGATGAGGTCCGCGTCACCGGCCTGCGCTTTGAGGGCGCATACGGTGGGACCGAGCGCGTCGCCATGTCGGCGTACTTCTTCTCCGTCCGGCACTTCAACGTTGAGGTGGACAACAACGAGATATGCAACTTCAACGTGGCGGGAGTCAGCGTCGGCGCTTCCGCGATGGGCGCGTACATCCATCACAACTTCCTGCATCACATCTGGAAGTCGGGCCTCGGATACCCGGTCTCCACCTCGGCAAGTGACACTCGCATCATCGCCAACAGGTTCAACAACGGCCGGCACCACGTGGCGTCGAGCGGCAGCCCCGGATCGGGCTACGAGTTCGCGTACAACTGGATCGGCCCCGAGGCGATCAGCCACCATGTGGACATGCACGGCGGCCGCGACCGCGGTGACGGCACCGACATCGCGGGCGACTGGATGCACGTGCATCACAACACCTTCGAGGGCACGGTGCGCCCCGTCGCGATCCGCGGCGTCCCCTCACAGGGCGCGTGGATTCACAACAACTGGTTCCACCTCCCCGAGCCCGGCGAGCGCGTCATTCGGCCGTGGCCGGTGGGCGGAGACACGCGCATACAGCTTTACAACAACGCCTACGGTGAGGAGCAGCCGGTCGTGCTCGACGCGGGCTTCGAGGCCTTCCACGAGGCATTCGACGCGGCGATGGCCGCCTACCGTGAGCGCAACCTCGAGCAGGCGCGCGCGTGGTTCGAGCAGGCGCTTGAGCTCGCGACCACCGACCCCGAGCGCGCCGCCGCACTGCTGCACATCGGGCACAGCCAGATGGCCCTCGGCGCGCATTTCGCCGCACGGCCGATCTACGCAGAGGTGCTCGGCATCGAGCGGGCCGCCGCGCGCGACCGCGCAATCGCGCGCAGCCGCCTGCAACGCATTGAGCACATGGAGGCCGACCGGCCCGAGCCCGAGTGGGAGCTGGCGTTCTCCGACGACTTCAGCCGCGACGAACTCGGGGACGACTGGAAGCCGCTGCTGGGCGGATGGCAGATCGAGGACGGCACACTCCGCTCGGGCGCCGGGCATGCCGAGATCGTCATCGCCCGACCCTTCACCGGCCTGCACCGCTTCGAGCTTGAGATTATGACTCCGGCCGACACCGTGCGGCCCTGCGACTTCAGTCCCGTCATTCAGAGCAGGCAGCCGCTCCAGGGGCAGTTGCACGCCGGCGGCTACTTCCTGCAGTTCGGCGGGGCGGGCAACACGCTCAACCGCATCCTGCGCGATGGGGTGGAGTTGCACGGTCAGAGCGTCGATCGCTTCATCGAGCCGGGCCGCGTGCACCACATGATCGCCGAGTTCGACGGTCTGATGGTGCGTCTGATCGTGGACGACGTGACGATCATGGAGGCGCCCGACACACCGCCGCTGGTCGGGCCTGACCGCGGGACCGTGGGCCTTGTGACGTACAACGTGGCCCATGTCGGCAGTGTGCGCGTGTACACGGCCGAGCCCGCGTAGAGGGGGGCCGATCACGATGCAGGGCCCGAGGACAGCACAGGAGGAGCGAATCATGAGCAGATACTGCCTGTTTGCCGTGACGGTGATGCTGGCGCTGGCGATGACGGGGACCGCGGAGGCGGCCACCGATCTTTTCGGCGACCCGCTACCGGAGGGCGCCGTGCAGCGCCTCGGCAGTGAGCGCCTGCGCTACGGCGGCATCGCCGACCTCGCCTACCTTCCCGACGGCCGCGCGGTCGTCGCGTCCGGCGTGAGCATCGACATCTGGGACATGAGCGTCGGCGAGATGGAGGCGAGCCACCGGATCGGCCCGCGTGGGCTGACCGCCATCGACATCAGCCGCGACGGCGGCGCGATGGTCGCCGCCGACAACGCCGGCAACATCTACGAGTGGGACTTCGAGGCCGCGGAGGTCGTGCGCGAGTGGGCCACCGGCCAGAGGAGCCTCGCCAGCGTCTGCTACTCGACCGATGAGACACGCGTGCTCACCTGTGGCGCGAACCCGCCCACCATCAAGGAGTGGGACCTTCAGACCGGCGAGGAACTCGTGTCCATCACCAGCAACGTGCACTCGGCCCGGCAGGCGGTCTACGGGCCCGAGGACCGAACGGCATTCATCCACGGCGAGGCCGGCTCCGACCCGGTCGTCGAGCACTACGACCTGCGCAACGGTGAACTGGTGCGCGCGTTCCTGCCGGATTATTACACCCACACACGGAGCATCGCCCTCTCGCCGGATGGCGAGCGCCTCCTGGTCGGCAGCCGCACCCGGGCCACCGAGTGGCAGGTCGTTCCCGAGCATGAGCTGCTCAACACCTTCCGCGGCCACCACGGCGGCGCGGTGACGTCCGTCGCCTACGCCCCCGACCCCGACCAGCTCCTCACCGGCTCGCGCGACGGCTCGATCCGCCTGTGGAATCGACTCCCGGACGGCGGCGAGGTGCTGCGACGCTGGTTCGCCCACTCGCGCTACGTGTATTACATCGTCGTCTCGCCCGACGGGCGCTGGGTGATGTCATACGGCGGCGGGAACTTCGTCGTCGAGTACGGTCTCGCCGACGGCCAGCCGCGTCTCGACTGGGCCCGCCATGAACTCGGCGTCAACGCGGTCGTCTCGACACCCGACGGCCGCGCCATCAGCGGCTCGGCCGACGGCACCGTGCGTGTCTGGGATATGCTCAGCGGCGAGCAGTCACTGCTGATCGAGGAGGCGACGCAGGGCGCGTGGTCCGTCGCCGCCTCGCCCGACGGGGAGCGGATCGCGGCCGGCTGCAAGGACGGCGTCATCCGGGAGTTCTCCGCGTCGGACGGCGGCCTCATCCGTGAGCTGACCGGCCACCTCGGGTACATCCATGACGTGGTGTACATGCCCGCGCCGCCGGGCGGCGACGCCGCGCCCTCGCTGCTGAGCTGCGCCGGTGACGGCACGATCCGCATCTGGCCGCGCTCCGGTGAGGAGCCGCTGCATGTCTTTGAGGCCGATCTCTTCGCGGAGAGCGGCCATCGCGGCGGAGTGCTGTCGCTGGCGCTCTCGCCCGACGGCAACCTGCTGCTCTCGGGGGGCCGCGACGGCACAATGCGCCTGTGGGACCTGCGGGAGCGTGAGCAGCGGGCGATCTACCGCGGGCACCGCGGCTGGGTGGAGGCGGTCGCGTTCGCGGGCGGCGCCGCGGAGGCTCTCTCGGGCAGCCGCGATGGAACCGTCCGGCGCTGGGACGTCGCCAGCGGCGAGGTGCTCGCCGAGATGGAGCACGGCGCGACGGTGACGGGGCTCGCGACCACCGCCGACGGTGAGATGCTCTTCGCCTCCGGCACCGACAGCGCCGTGAGCGTCTGGAGCGCGGCGGGTGAGGAGATTACGCGGATCACCGGACATGCCGCCGGCGTGAATGGAATCGCGCTGTCGGCGGATGGGGCGCACCTCATCTCGGCCAGCGAGGACGCGACGCTGCTGGTCTGGGAGACGCCCGGAGGCTGACCTGCAGCCGCCACGGCGCGTTGCAGAAGGATGGGGCGGGGTGGGACCTCAGGTCCGGCTCGCTGCGCTCGCCGCGACCTGACCGCGCTGCACGCGGCGGCCCCTCCACGCCGGGGGCGCGGATGCGGGGCGGGGACCTGTGCCCCGCCGAGGTCGTTGCCCGGAGCGACGCATCTTCAGATGCGTCGGCCGTTGGTCGTTAGCCGTTGTCGTTGTGGCCCCGGCGCCCTCGCGGGGGGTGCGCCGGAGGCGCATTGTCGTTCCCGACTGAGAAGAAGCGGGCTGGTCCGGCATGGACCGTGCACCAGCCCCGTGAGGAGTGATGGTTGATGCGACTTGTGACGGCAATCGGCGCGGGATTCTGCGTGGTGTTGGGCGTACATGCGGGCCTCGCACAGGACGGCGACGGGTTCACCAACCACGGCGTGGCCGCCGATGTCTCGCGCCATCACGGCGCGGCCGCGGTGGCGACCACAGACGGAAGCCGCTTTCTGCTGGCGTGGCTGCACTCATACGGCGACATCTCCAAGATCGCGGTGAATGTGGACACCGGCGAGACGATGCAGTTCGACCCGGCAGGTCCTCCGGCGGGCTGCGGCGGGCCCTTCTGCAGCCTGCGGTCGAGTCAGAACCGGTGGTACACGCACTCATCGGGGTACTTCTACGAGTTCGACCCCGAGCAGATGGAGTTCAGCTTCGTCGAGCCGCTCGATCCGAACCGCTGCTCGATGTCCGCGATGGAGGACCCCTCCGGAGTCATCTGGCTGGCGCTCTACCCCACCGCCGAGCTGCTCAGCTTCAACCCCGACGCCCGCGAGCTTGTCAACCACGGCCCGCTTAACGACGAGACCTGGCCGCAGTATCCCCAGCGCGGGCTGGCGATGGATCAGAGCGGCTGGATATACACCGGCATCGGCAACGTCATGTCGCAGGTGGTCGGATACAACCCGGCGGACGGGGAGACGCGCAGCTTCCTCACCGAGGACCAGCGCAGGGTCGGCACCGGGCGCGTTCACCTCGCCGCCGACGGCAACGTCTACGCGACGGCTCCCGAGTGGGGATGGCACCTGATGTCGGCGGGTGAGGCGACGCCGGTCGAGAGCCCCCCGGGTGATGTCATGCACCACGGAGGACGAGCCTCCAGCAGTGACGGCCTCCCGTTGCTGACATTCCCGGACGGCAGCCGCATCAGCCGACTCAGCGTCGAGGAGCGCTCGCTCGTAGTCGAGGAGGCCGGCGGCGAGGAGCGGACCGTGGAGTTCGACTACGTCTCCGGCGGCTCGCTGGTCGTCGGGATGGTCCCCTCGCCCACCGGCGAGATCTACGGGGTGACGGGCCGGCCGAACTACATCTTCCGATTCGCCCCTCAGACCGGTGAGATGAGCAGCACCGCGCTGTGGGGCGGCCGCTGGAACGCGATGACGATGCTCGGAGACCGGCCCTTCGGGGGAATATACACGCAGGGCTGGCTCGTGACCTTCGACTTCGACCAGCCCGTCGATCCCGGTGACGAGCCCGGCAGGAACCCCCGGCGCTTCACCAACGCCGAGCCGCACGTCGGCCGCCCCGCGGTGCTCATCGCTCACCCCGACGGGCGGCACATGGTCATCGGCGGCACGCCCGGCTACGGGCGCACCGGCGGCGGGCTCTTCATCTACGACCTTGAGACCGACGAGGCGACGATCCTGACTCACGAGGAGATGCTCGAGAACCTGAGCACCTGCTCGCTGGTCGCGCTCCCCGACGGGAACCTCGTCGGCGGGACAACCACCGCACCGGGCACCGGAGGGATGCGCCTCGCCCCCGAGGCCGAGCTTTACATCTTTGACTGGGAGCGGCGTGAGGTGATCTGGCGCGAGGCCATCCTCCCGGGGAGAGCCGCGCTGAGCGACCTCATCGTCGCCGACGACGGGCTGGTCTACGGGATCGCCAGCGACTCGACGCTCTTCGTCTTCGATCCGGAGGCGCGGGAGCTGGTCCATGAGGAGTCTCTGGCAGACTACGGAGCGCCCGCCGGCTCGCAATCGCCGAGGTTCATGACGCTCGCTCCAGACGGGAGCATCTACGCGCTCTTCCGCGAGGCGATCATCCGCATTGAGCCGGGGACCTTCGAGCACGAGAAGATCGCCGACAGCCCGGTGCAGATCGGAGCGGGCGTCGCCCTGCTCGATGGGCGGCTCTACTTCGGCAGCGGCTCGCGGCTGTGGAGCTACGAGCTGCCGCGGTAGCGGGTCGCAATAGCGGGTCGCAATAGCGGGTCGCAACAGCGGGTCGCAACAGCGGGTCGCAATAGCGGGTCGCAACAGCGGGTCGCGCCCGGTCGGGCCGTCTGTCGTCAGCCGTTGTCGTTGTGGCCCCGGCGCCCACGCCGGGGGTGCGCCGCAGGCGCACGGTCGTTCCCATGTGGACCCGCGTGGAGGGTCCACTCCGGCCCCAAGGGGATGACGGGAACGGCGCACCGGCGAGACGCCCCCGCCGCGGAAAGGGCGGCGGGGGCTACATGAGAGCCGCGCGGAGACAGGGAGGGATCAGGATGCTTCAACCTGGCTTTTCCGATGCACGCCGGATGGCACTCGCGGTGGTGATGGTGACCCTCGCCGCGCTGGCGGTCGGCCTTTCGGCCCTCGCCCAGGAGGCGGCGATCGAGTTCAATGATACGCCTGCGGGGCCCGGGGAGTGGGGCTTCCGACCCGGAGCGGGAGAGGTGACGCAGGTCACTCCACCGGGCTTTTCATGGCGCCCGCAGGAGGGCGCGGCCACCTATCACCTCCAGGTGGCGGCCGGTGACGACGAGCAGTTCCAGCGCTGCGTCTACGAAGCCGAGGGCGTCGAGATGACCGTGCACTGCCCGCCGCGGACGCTCCCTGCCGGCGACTACCGCTGGCGCGTGCGCTTCGTTGACGACGGCGGTGCCGTCTCCGGGTGGAGCGAGGCGCGCGGCTTCTCGATCGCGCAGGACGCCCGCGAGTTCCCGCTGCCGCCGATGGACGAGCTGCTCGAACGGATACCCGACGCGCACCCGCGTCTGTTCATGCGGCCAGAGGAGCTTGAGTGGCTGCGCGAGTTGGCGGCCGGGCCCTTGAGTGAGCGCTTCGAGGCGCTCGTGGAGGCCGGGGAGCGGATCATCGCGAATCCGCCGCCCACCGACGACTACCCGCCCTACCCGGAGGGCGTCGAGAGGCCCTCACCGGAGTGGGCGCGGCAGTGGCGCGCGGTACGGCCGTACATCGACCGCGCCCTCGGTGACGCGATTACGCTCGGGCTCGTCCACAGGCTCGGTGGGCCGGAGGAGCATGGGCAGATGGCCCGACGCATGCTCATGGAGGTCGCGCAGTGGGACCCGCGCGGCACCACCAGCGCCCGCTACAACGATGAGGCCGGGATGCGCTACGCGTGGCAGTTCCCCCGCGCATACACCTTCGTCTACGACCTGCTGACCGAGGAGGAGCGCGAGCGCTGTCGCGAGGTCATGCGGGTGCGTGGGACGGAGATCTACAATCAGCTCTATCCGCGGCACCTCTGGCGGCCCTACGGCAGCCACCAAAACCGCAAGTTCCACTTCCTCGGCGAGATCGCCATAGCGTTCATCGACGAGATCCCCGAGGCCCGCGACTGGCTGGAGTTCACGCTCAACGTCTTCTTCAACGTCTACCCGGTCTGGAGCGATGATGACGGCGGCTGGCATGAGGGTGTCGGCTACTGGCACGGGTACGTCAGCCTCGTGAGCGTCTGGATCGACATCCAGCGGGCCGCCCTCGGGATCGACGGCTTCGAGAAACCCTTCTTCTCGCAGGCCGGGTACTACCCGATCTACGCCCAGCCCCCCGGCGTCCCGCGGCTCACCTTCGGTGACACGACCGGCATCCGCCGCCCGCCGAACGTCCGCAGCCTCATGACGTGGCTGACCGAGGGGACGAGCAATCCCTACTGGAACGACTACCTCCAGCGCATCGGCGGCCCGTCGCACCAGGGCGGATACATCGGCTTCATGCGCGCGGCCCGGCTGGATGAGCAGCCGGAGATCGCGACACGCTCGATCGCCGAGCTTCCCCCCTCGCGGCTCTTCGAGGGCACCGGGCTGGCCTACCTCCACACCGACCTCACCGACTCGGCGGGCAACGTGCAGGTGTGCTTCAAGTCCAGCCCCTTCGGCAAGCAGAGCCACGGCAATGAGGCGAACAACCACTTTGAGTTGTACGCATACGGCGAGCCGCTGCTGATCCGCACCGGGACGCGCGAGCTGCACGGCAGCCCCCACCACCGCGAGTGGGTCTGGGCGACGAAGTCGTGCAACAGCATCACCGTCAACGGGGTGGGCGAGAAGCCCAACCGGTCTGCGGCGGTCGGTCGCGTGAGGACCTTCGAGCACACCGCCGACTTCGACTACGTGGTCGGCGAGGCCGGCGAGGCCTACGACGACGACGTACTGCTGCGCTACGACCGGCACCTGCTCTTCGTGCGGCCCGACCTGATCGTCGTGATGGACGACCTGCAGGCACCCGAGGCGTCGTCCTTTGAGTACCTCCTGCACGCGCCCGTCGAGATGCAGGTCGCCGAGGGGCAGCAGATCGCGCTGCAGGTCGGCGACTCGGCGCTGTCGGTCAACCTGCTGACGCCGACGGGCCTGCGGATCACGCAGACCGATGAGTTCGACACACCGCCGCAGGAGCACATCCAGCTTGACGAGTGGCACCTGACGGCGGCGACGGACGAGCCGGCGGTCGAACAGCAGTTCGTGGCGCTGATGCGCCCGCACCGCGCGGGACAGAGTGTCCCGTCGGACGCCGAGATCGAGCGCACCGATGCGGGCTACGCCGTCCGGGCGGCGATGCCCGACGGCAGCGTGATCGTCCTCTGGCGGCTCGCCGACGGCGATCTTACCGGCTTCGGACTGAGCACCGACGGTGATCTCGCCGCGATCCGGCTCGACGCGGACGGCAGTCCCCGCGCGTTCTTCGGCTCCAACGGCGCCGAGGTGCGCTGGAACGGGCGGCTGCTGGGAGGGTAGGCGCGGCGGCGGGCGGAGGGGGCGAGCCCCCGCGGGCCGACGGCCCTCAAACGCATCCCGGAGGAACGCCACGCCGCCCGAGGAATACGGTCATCTCAGCGAAAGAGCGCAACCGATGGAGGTCCGCGATGCCTTGCAGCCACTCCGCAACCCGCGCCGCATACGACCTGCACCTGCACACCGGCTGGAGCTACGACGCGACGGCCACCGCCGCCGACCTGCTCGCGGCGGCCGCGGCGGCGGGAGTCAGGCGCGTCGCCATCACCGACCACCACGTCGTTGACGGGCTTGCCGAGGCGATCGAGGCGGCCGCGGGTTACCCGGACGTCACGCTGGTGTGCGGCGCCGAAATCACCGTCACCGCGAGCATCGGCTCCGTGGATATGCTCTGCCTCGGCTTCACGCCGGCGGCCATCGAGGCGCTGTGGCCGATCCGCGACGCATACCACCAGTGGCAGCGCGAGTGCGGAGCCGCACTGTGCGCGGGCATCCGCGCCCTCGGCTTCGACTACACCGACGAGCAGCGCGAGGAGCTGCTGGCGTCGTACCGGCCGAGGACCGCGCTGGCGCTGCAGGGCTCCACTCACGTGGCGAACCGGATGCAGCGGGCATGGTTCATCGAGCGCGGCTTCATCGGCGGCGAGGACGAATACGCTCCGCTGCTCGCGGCGGCGGGCGAGCGAGTGGCGCGACCGCCCTACCCGGCCGCCGACGTCGTCCTCCCCGCGGTCAGGCGGCACGGCGCCCTCGCGGTGATCGCACACCCCGCCAGCTACTTCCAGCGCGACAACCGCGAGCGCATGGAGCTGCTGCGCGAGGAGCTGCTGCTCGACGGCGTCGAGTGCGCGCACCCGTTCGTCGCGCCCGAACTGACCGCCGTCTACCGCGCATGGTGTGAGGAGCATGAGCTGATCTCGACGGGCGGCAGCGACCTGCACTGGCCGGAGGACGTTTCTGAGGGCATCGGCACACACATTGGCCCCGAACACTGGTGGCCGGAGATCGAGGCGCGCCTGCCGGCGGGGGCGATAATCCATGGCTGAGACGCGCACGTTCCGCGGAGGTTCCGTCATGAGGAGATTGAAGCTTGCGAGCGCGGTCGTGCTGCTGATCGCGGTCAGCGGCGTACTCAGCGTCGGGCAGCCGGATCCAGGCCGGGAGAGCGGCGCCACCGCGGTCGCGCCGGGCGTCACCGTCGAGGCGTTGCGCGCTCCCGCCGGGCCGTGGCAGATCCGCGTGATCAGGATCGACCGCGCGACCTCGCCGGCGCGCCTGCTCACCGCACTGGGCCGGGGCGAACTGCGCGGCCGGGAGCGACTCTCGGGGATCATCGACCGCGAGTCCGCCCGGGCGCAGGTAATCGCCGGCGTCAACGCGGACTTCTTTCGCATGTCCGGACCGTATGCGGGCGGGGTGAGCGGGCCGTGCGTGCGCGACGGGGAGCTTGTGACAACCCCGCGCGGGCGGCCGGGCTTCTACGTCACCGCGGACGGCCGGCCGCGCGTGGAGACCACGCGAACCACCGGCACGGTCTCCGTGGGTGAGCGGTCGTGGCCGGTGGACGGCACGAACATGCCCGACCAGGGCGGCGAGGGCGCGGTGCAGTTGCACACGGCCGTCGGCGGCTGGCAGCTCACCGAGGGCTGCGTCGCGGCGCGGCTGGAGGGCGGCCCGCTGCGCACCACCGGGCAGTGGACCGCCAGCGTCATCGAGGTGATCGCCCCCGGGACCGCGCGCGGCCGCGGAGGATGAGCTGCTGATTGCGACCCGCGACGAGCAGGTGCGCGCGGCCCTGCTGGACACGCGGGCGGGCGAGCGCGTGGAGATAGCGCTCGAGACGCCGCCGTTCAACGAGCCGGTGCTGCAGGCGGTCGGCGGCAACCGCGTCCTCGTGCGCGACGGTGAGGTCGTCGCCGAAGACCAGGTGCGGCATCCACGCACCGCGGCGGGCTTCAACGATCGCGAGATCATCCTCGTCACGGTGGACGGCCGGCAGCCGGGCTGGAGCGTTGGGATGACGATGACCGAGCTTGCGCACCTCATGCAGCGCCTCGGCTGCACGGAGGCGGTGAACCTCGACGGCGGCGGCTCCACCACCGCGTGGGCGCAGCAATTCATCCTCAACCGTCCCTCCGACGGCGGCGAGCGAAGCATCGCAAACGCCCTTCTGGTGGTGCGATGACGAGTGCGACGAAATGGATGAGGCCCGGGGCGATCGGGTCTCACGCCCCTGCCGGCACCATCCGGCGGACCACCGCTCTCGCCGCGCCATGATGGGCGGGCGAGCGCTTCGTCTGCATGGCGGGGCCCCACAGCTCATCGGGCTTCGCCCCGCCGGTCCCCCGATTCCCGCGCCCCCCTCCCTGACGGACGCCATCGGCTGCCTGCTCGAAGGAGATCGCGGATCGCCCGACGAAGGAGCCCGGCCGACCGACATGACGGCAAGTCTGTGCGACGCAGTTTCGGCAGGAGAAACCAACGCAGTTCGGGAGGCTGGTGCCGTGAACGCTGAGCAGTTCAAGGAGATCGCAGGTGCCCAGGGGGCGGACCTGGTGGGGATCGCGTCGATCGAGCGCTTCGAGCTGTTTGCCCCGGAGGCACATCCGCTGGCCATCCAGCCGAAGACGCGCTCGGTGATCGTGCTGGGCTTCAGCATCCCGCGCGGGAGCCTTCAGGGCGTGGAGAGCGGGACCGCCGGATATACCCTCGGAGCGGGCCTCCCGACGACGCTCGCCATCGAGACCACCTACCAGCTCTGCCGCCGCCTCGAGAACGCGGGCTGGGAGGCCACGCCGCTCTTCCGCCAGGAGGGCGACATGCGCGGGCAGGGCGTGCGGGTCAGCCCGGATAAGCCCGAGCCCAACGTGATCGTTGAGTTCGACTTCGCCGCCCACGCCGCGGGCCTCGGTGAGATCGGCCGCTCGAAGATGCTGCTGACCCCGCAGTTCGGCCCGCGCCAGATGCTCACCCTGATCCTCACCGACGCCGAGCTGGAGCCCGACGCGCCGTTCGCCGGCTCCGTCTGCGATGACTGCGGAGCCTGCGCGGATGCCTGCCCGGCCGGAGCGCTGGACGCCTCCGGGCGACGGTGCGCGCCGCTGTGTGAGGGGGAGGCCTGCTGGTATCCGCTACACGTCGAGAGCTGCCGGGTCTGCAGGACCGGGACGATCCGCCTGCCCTACTCCACCGGCTCGGAGCCATTCCGGCTGGGAGCGGCCTGCGGCCGCGCCTGCGTGGCGCACCTTGAGGACGAGGGGCTGCTCACGCGCTCGTTCGCCTCACCGTTCCGCGAGCGGCCCGGCTCGACGAGAGGGGAGGCGTGAGCCGATGCTTACCACCGAGGCTCTTCGCGACTTCGCGCTCAACGAGGTGCAGGTGGACAAGCTGGGCGTTGCGAACATCGAGCGCTTCGAAGGCGCGCCCCCGGATATGAATCCGCTCAATATCATGCCGAAGGCCCGCTCGATGGTGGTCTTCCTCAAGCGGATCGTGCGCGGGACCTGCCGCGGCGTGGACGAGGGGACGCACTGGCCGTCGTATCACATCTACAGCTACGCGGGCCTCAGCCGGATGCTCGGGACCGCGCAGAGTCGGCTGACGCGCTTCATCGAGCAGCACGGCTATGACGCCGCGCCGCTCTCGGCGGTCGGCACGAGCCGGGAGTTCGGGCCGAAGGGCCCCCCGCCCGCCCCGGGCCTTCCGCCGCCGGAGGTGGTGGTGCAGCACCGGATCGCCGCGACGCTCGCGGGGCTGGGGGAGATCGGGTGGTCGAAGGTCTTCCTGACCCCCGAGTTCGGCCCGCGACAGCGTCTCGCGATCATCCTCACCGACGCGGAGCTTGAGCCCGACCCGATCGTCACCGGCGTGTTGTGCGACCGCTGCAAGCGCTGCGTCACCGAGTGCCCGGGCGGAGCGATCGACCCGGAGCGCTCCGTGGGGATCGAGGTCGAGGGGCATCGGATCGAGTGGGGCGATCTGGACCTCGGAAAGTGCAAGCTCACGCACTTTGGCCTGAACAAGCTCAGCGGCCCCTTCTTCGCGAAGCGCTTCCCCGGCGTGCGGATGGCGGTGGGCGAGCAGGAGGTTACGTGGCTGGAGGCGTGGGATCTGGGCTGGGCGATGTTCCCGACGATGCCGGCCCTCGGCGCTCTCTCCGCGAGCCCGGTGGCGGCGTGTGGCGCGCGCGGCTGCATCATCGGCTGCATGAAGCACATGGAGCGCGCGGGCCGGGTGGAGAACACGTTCAACACGCGCCCGGTGTTCAGCGAGGGGAGGCCGTGGCGGCTTGATGAGGAGCCGGGGCATCGCTTCGCCGATCACAGGGGGCTCGTGTGGGATCCGGACGGACCTGCCGAGCAGGAGCCGGCCCCACGCGACGACGACGACTGGTACTGATCCGGCCGCCCCGGACGGAGATGCGGAGAGCGGCGAGGTGCCCATGCGGGCTGGGATCCGGGCGCCGGCGGAAGGATGAGATGGAACTGCGGTACTTCCTGGGCATCGATGGCGGCGGCTCGAAGTGTGACGCCGCGCTGATTCGCGAGGACGGATGCGTGCTCGGCTGGGGGCGCAGCGGTGCAACGAGCTACCGTCCGGTGGACGACTGCGCCACCGCGATCTGCTCGTCGGTGGGCGAGGCGCTTGCGGAGGCGACGCCGCGCGAGGTGTGGGTCGCACACACCTGGCTCGACCACGGTTTGCATGCATGGCTGCGCTCGCAGGACGTCTTGGTCGCTCAGCTCGAGCGCGTGCAGGAGTGGGACATCGCGTACATGACCGCCGGGCGGAGATGGGGCGTGGCGGTCCACGCGGGCACCGGCTCGTGGGTGCAGTGCCGAATGCCCGGCGGGCGCGCCGCTCGCATCGGCGGGATGGGCCCGTTCTTCGGTGACGAGGGCAGCGGCTGGGACCTCGGGTTCCGCGGGATCAAAGCCGCGCTCCGCTCGGGCTGGTCGCGGGAGACTCGCACGAGTCTCGCCGAGGCGGTGCCGAGGGCGCTGGGCGTGAGCCGCCTGCTGGAGGCAGTGGTTGGCGACCGGATCACCAGCGGCCGGGTTACTCGCGCGCAGATCGCCTCACTCGCCCCGGTGGTGCTGGAGGAGGCCGCCGCCGGGGATCAGGTCGCGATGCGCGTTGTGGACGAGGCCGCCGGCTCGCTCGCCGAGATGTGCAGGCTGCTGCTGGAGGAGATGGGGGTCGTCGGGGAGGGCTACCCGCTCATCGGCGCCGCCGGAGTGATTCAGAACTCCGCGCTCTACTGGCGCATCCTCCGGGAGAAGATCCTCCACCACGACCCGACGCTCCGGCCCGAGGTCGCTCCCTTCAAGATGGCCGTGGGCGCGGCGATGCTCGCGATGCGCTCGGCCGGCGTCCCGATCACGGACGACCTGCGTGAGCGCATCAGCGCCACGCAGGCGGCATTCCCGGTCTCGCAGGTCCCGACGCTCCAACCACAGGCCCAACGCTCCTCGGAGGTGTGAGCTGTGCTGCAATCCGACTATCTGCGCAGGGTGCGCGAGCTGCTCGACGAGCTGGAGAGCCGGTCCGCTGAGACCATCGACGCGGCCGCCGGGGCGATCACCGAGGCGTTGGTCGCCGGGAACGAGTTCTACGTCAGCCCGATGGGCCACGGAAACGAGGGGGACTTTCTGCACCGCGCCGGCGGGCTGGTCGCCAGCCAGCCCTTCAGCTTCAGCTTCAACGTGCGCGACCGCATCGACGGGATCGAGCGGGAGCGCGAGCGCGCCGAGCCGTTCGACGCGGGCCTCGAGACCGCCCGGCTGGCCGTCCGCAGCAGCCACATGCGCGCGGGCGACTGCCTGATCACCGGCTCGGTCTCCGGCCGCAGCAGCGGCCCGATCTCGCTGGCCCTCGCCGCGCGGGAGATCGGCGCTACCGCCATCGGGATCACCTCGGTCGAGTACAGCTCGCAGGTCGCCTCCACCCACCCGTCGGGGCAGCGGCTGATGGACGTGTGCGACATCGTCGTGGACAACTGCGTTCCCTACGGCGACGCGGGGCTGGAGGTGGAGGGTCTTCCCGAGCGGATCATCCCGATGTCGGGCGTCGCCACCATCACGGCCTGCTGGATGATCCACGCGGGGGTGGTTGAGAAGCTGCTCGCGCGCGGCCTGCAGCCGAGTTTCTTCCTCAGCCTCAACCGCCCCGAGGGCCCGGAGTTCAACCGGCAGATGCGCGAGCAGTTCAACCGCCAGGGATACTGAGAAGGAGAGCGCGACCATGTCCGCGGAAGCATATCTTGACGCCTGCGAGGCCGGGCTCGCCAGGCTGCGCGCCGAGCAGATGGACAACATCAGGGCCGCCGCCGCCCTGCTCGCCGAGACGATCGCCGAGGGCCGAACCGTCTTCGCCTTCGGAGCCAGCCACTCGTTCATGCTGCCGATGGAGCTGTGCTACCGGACCGGCGGGCTGATGCTCATCAACCCGATCTACCCTCACGGGATGGACCTCGGCGTTCGACCGGTGCCGATGACCTCGCAGATCGAGCGTGTCGCCGACTACGGCCGAGTGCTGCTGGAGGGCTCGCCGGCAGCCGAGGGCGACGCGCTGCTCATCGCCTCCACCTCCGGCCGCAACGCGGTGGTCATCGACATGGCGCTGGCGGCCCGCGAGCGCGGCATCAGCACCATCGGCGTCACCTCCGTCGAGTACAGCAGCAGCGTCCCGAGCCGCCATCCGTCCGGCAAACGGATGCTGGAGCTTTGCGACATCGTAGTGGACAACTGCGCGCCGCTTGGTGATGCGGCCGTCGCAGTCCCCGGCGTGGAGCAGAAGACCGGGCCGCTCTCCTCGGTGCTCGGGTGCGCGGTCGTCAACGCGATCGCATGTGAGACGATCGCCGAGTTGGTGGCGCGAGGCGTCCGGCCGCCGGTGTACATCAGCGCGAACATGCCTGGAGGCGATGAGCACAACGCGCGGCTGCTGGCGGAGAACGCCGACCGGATCCACTACATGTAGGCGCCCGCGGCGTGCGGCGCGCCCCGCCCGACGCCCGGGCCGGGAAGGACGTGTCGGGGCGGCGCCGAATCTCAGAACGAGGCCCGGTGGCGGGGTGGGGAGCTGGACCACTCAAGGAGGTGCGCGGTGATGATGCGCGCGAGTATCGCCCTCGTCGCATTGGCCGTGATGGCGAGCGCCGGAGCGGCGCAGACCGAGATCTCACGCGAGCAGCTCGGTCGCGAGGTCAAGCTGACGATCCTTGTGGACAAGGTCATGCAGCCGGTGAACGAATGGGTCACCGAGGAGTGGATGGTGCGCGAGGCTGCCGAGGCGGGCTTCAACGTCTTCTCCCCGCGCCGCGGCTACGAGGACCTCGACGCGGTTCGGCAGGTCACGCAGTGGTGCGCGAAGTACGGCATCTACCATCTCCCGTGGATGCGCGGGAGCCTCGCGGCGCAGCCGGGGCCGGAGACGCAGGGGCGGCTGCTGCTGTGGGCCAACGGCCAGGAGCAGCCGCTGTGGAGCCCCAACTCCGACGAGTTCTGGGAGTGGACCACTCAGTACGTGCTCGAGTACGCCCGCATCAGCGCGGAGGACCCGCACCTGATGGGCGTCTTCCTCGACTACGAGAACTACGCCCCGCGCCCCAAGCCGGGCAACCTCTACGATCTCTCTTATGACGACCTGATCCTCGGCCGCTTCGCGCAGGCCAGGGGGCTTGAGCTGCCGGAGCTGGCCCCGGAGGCGCGCAGGCCGTGGCTGGAGCAGCAGGGCCTGCACGAGGCATTCGAGAGCTTCCAGGTCGAACACTGGCGCGAGCGCTGCCGCACACTGCGCGAGCAGGTGGACGCGCTCGACCCGAGCTTCCAGTTCTGCATCTACCCCGCGCCGGGCACGCCCTTCATGGTGCGCGCGTGCTACCCCGAGTGGGCCACCGAGGCCGCGCCGATCATCCTCGCCGACGCCTCCACCTACGGCCGACCCTCGCGGCTCCGGGCGCAGGAGGAGGGGCTGCAGATCAACCGCCAGCGGCTCATCGATCGCCGGCAGGTGGCGGTCGAGGCGGGCGTGCCGTTCATCTACACCGGCGGGATCGACCCGGCCGTGACCGGCGCCGATCCCGAGTTCTCTGGCAAGAACGCCGTCGGCATCACTTCGGTCACCGACGGCTACTGGGTCTTCTACGAGGGCCCGACCTACGACACCACGCATCCGGAGTACTTCCGCTGGTTCACCTGGGCCAACAGGCAGATCGCCGAGGGCGACCTTGAGGCATGGCGCGGACCACGCGAGGAGCCCGAGGACCTCGGCCTGACGCTCTTCGGCAGCGCCGGGCTGGCCACGCTGGTGCCGCCCGCCGCCACCGGCGAGCGGATCGAATTCCCGCAGGTGAAGCTGCGGCGAGAGAATCTGCTGGTGCTGGGCTGCGCCGCCGGACAGCCCGCGGAGGTCGTGCTGAACAACCTGCAGGTGGGGCAGCGCGAGGAGCCGATGGTCTGGGAGCTGCGCGACCCCCAGAGCCGGCGCATCGCCTCCGGGCGGTCGGATCTCAACGAGGGCGTCACCGTCGCCTTCACCCCGGAGGTCGGCGGCGTGTACACCCTCGGCGCGAGCTCCGGCTCGAACGCCTGGGCGGTTGAGAGCGCCACCGTCCCCGTGGGGATCTGGGCGGGCGAGCCGCTGAGCCTCTTCACGGCCAACAGCGGGCTGCACTTCCACGTCCCGGCAGGCGTCGAGGAGTTCGCGATCGTCGCCACCGGCGTGGGTGGCGAGACGGTCCGGCTGCGCGTCCTCGGCCCCGACGGCGCGGAGGCGGCACAGGCTCAGACCACCGCCGCGGAGACCAGCGCGACCGTCACCGTGCGGCCCGGCGCGCAGGCCGGGGCGGTGTGGTCGCTCGACGCCACGAGGGCCGACACCGGCGTCCTCGAGGACTACAGCATCACGCTCCAGCCGCCGATCCCGACGGTGCTGTCACTGACGCCCGAGCAGGTCTTCGGCGCGCAGGCCCGGTAGGCCGCGGCCACCCGACCGGCGGGCGATCACCCCGACCGACACGGAAAGGTGGAGTGAATATGGCGTGGATCGAGACCGAGATGCTGCTGCGCCACGTCGTGCCGCTCGGTGGCACGGCGACATGCGCCCTGCTGGCGGCGATGCTGATCGTCTCGGCTGGCTCCGCAGGGTGGGCGGAGCCGGAGAGTACCATCGTGGATGAATGGGCCGGCGTGCCCGTGCCCCCGCCACCGGAACTCAGCGACGTGACCGTGAGCGCGGCGCGGACGGCCCTGCTTATCCTCGACGTGCAGAATCAGAACTGCAGCGCGGAGACCCGGCCCCGGTGTGTCGCCTCGCTCCCTCGCATCACAACGCTGCTTGAGCAGTGCCGCAATCGGGGGCTGCCGGTCGTGTACACGCTCACCCGCAACGCGACCGTCGAGGACATCCGCGAGGAGGTCGCGCCCCTGCCGGGCGAGCCCGCGGTTGCCTCGGGCGTGGACAAGTTCTACGCGACCGAGCTGGAGGAGATACTCAGGGAGAGGGGCGTCGAGGCGGTGGTGCTGGTCGGGACCTCCGCACACGGCGCGGTGCTGGGAACCGCGACCGGAGCCGCCCTGCGGGGCCTTGAGGTGATCGTGCCGGTCGATGGGATGTCGGCGAGCGAGCCCTACGCCGAGCAGTACACCGCGTGGCACCTGGCCAACAGCCCCGGCACACGCGGCCGCACGACGCTGACGACCGTCGCCCGGATCACGGTCGAGCCGTAGCCCGGGCGGGTGGGCACGGCCGCGACCTCATCGGTGGCCGTGCCCATCCGCCGCGAGGGTGCCGGGGGCCGACACCCTCGCGGTCGCGTGTGCTACGGGAGGCTCAGCCGGTAGACCGAGCCGTCCTCGCTGGAGGCGATGATCTCGCCCGGAGCGCCGGGAGCGAGGTCGATCAGCCGGCCGCCGGTCTCGAAGCGCGCGAGGACCGAGCCGTCGGCCGCGTCGAGCGCGTAGACCACGCCGTCGTCGCAGCCGACCGCGAGCCGCCCTGGCTCACCGGCCAGCGTCGTGAGCGTACGCACCTGGTTGGGCAGCGGAGTGCGCCACTTGATGCTCCAGCCGGTGGCATCGCCCTCGAGGCAGTAGACGTTGAACGAGAGGCTGCTGACGAGTATCTCGTCGCTGCCGTCGCCATCCACGTCCATGCACGCGAGGTCGGTCACCTCGTCGCCGGTGTTGACGACCCAGAGCCGCTCACCGTCGGCGTTGACGACCTGCACGGTGGTGTCGGCGCCTCCGAAGATGACCTCCTGCCGGCCGTCGCCGTCGATGTCGCCTGCGGTGACGGCGTTCGCGCAGGGCCCGCCGGCCGTGCGCACCCGCGCCCGCTGGCTGCCGTCGGGGTTGATCAGGTGCCACCAGTAGTACTCCGTCCCGGCGATCACCTCATCGCGCCCGTCGCCGTCGAGGTCCGCCGCGGCTCCCGCGGTTGAGCCGTGAACGCTCTCGTAATGCCACAGCTCGTTGCCCCGCGCGTCGATCGCGTAGAAGCGCCAGCTATCGGCCCCGGCGATGACCGCCTGGCTGCCGTCGCCCGCAAGGTCGGCCCCGAAGACCACCTGCACATGCGGGACGCGCTTGTAGTAGGGCACCTCGAAGGTCCAGAGGTGGTCGCCGTCGGAGTTGAGCGCGACCACCAGGCCGTTCATCGCACCGGCGATCACCGACAGTTCGCCATCGCCCGCAAGGTCAACGGTGGTCACCGAGTTGACCGGCACGCCGCAACTGTAGTCCCACCGCACCTCGCCGTCGGCGTCGATACAGTAGACCTTCCCGTTGGAGTTGCCGGCCACCACCTCGAGCGAGCCGTCGCCGGTGAGGTCGGCGGTATGCACCGAGGTGAACGTATATGCCGCCGAGCCCTCGGTCGCCTGCTGCGCCGCGAGCTGCCGGAGGCCCTCACCGGTGCCCCACAGCTTCAGCTCCGCGACGTAGACCGCGGTGCCCGGCCGCGGGGTGAGGATCAGCCGCAGGTTCCTCGCGTTTGCGTCAATATCGAACTCATACGCCTGCGGCTCGTGGACGGGCAGGCCCCAGTTCGCGTGCATCTCCTCGTCGCCGAAGTCCACCAGCGTCCGCTCATCGGCCTCGAAGCCGTCGTCGGAGCCGAGCAACTGGATGCGGCCGAGCTGGAACATGTTGCCCTTGCTCGATGAGGTCGCGAACCATGCGTGCAGGTCCAGCCGCTCGATGTGGTAGCTGTCGAGCAGCTCAAGGTCGATCGTAACCACCTCGTCATCGGCCCACATCGTGGAGTTGGCGGTGCCGTCGAGGCGGCCGTCGAAGATGCTGTCGAGCCGATTGCGCCCGACCTCACCGGAGAACACGTTCGCCTCCAGCGGATCGGGGCCGGCCGCAAAGCCGCTCATCGCATTGACCGATGTCGGCTCGCCGGGGTTGCCTGTGAGCAGGAAGTTGTCGGGCCGCTCCATGTACGCCCAGTGCTCGGTCATCTCCGGAGCGTCCACTCCCGCGCCCGCCGGGGCGCCCGCGGCGCCCGCGGCTGCGATCGCGATGCGCATCAGCGCCGCCACCTGCTCGCGGGAGATCGCGCCGAACTCCACGGTTGAGGCGGTCTGCTCGGTCCCGATGCCGCTGACCGCCGGCGAGTGGATCCGCGCCGAGCCCGCGGTGAGATCGGCCTCGACATCAGCGGCTTCCGGGAACCGGTGCGCCTCATTGCCGACCTCGACGGCGGTCGCGCCGATGGCCCAGAGCCGCTCGGGGGTCACCACGGCCGCCTCGGCGGTGATCGTGGCCGCGCCGGGGATTGAGGCCGCGCCGGCCTCGTCCCTCACCGCGACGATGACCGGGTCGCCGATGCCGGTGATCGCGATGGAGTTCGCGCCCAGGCGCCGCAGGCCGACGTCGGCGGCCTCCTCGCCGGACGCGTGCAGCACGGTGAACAGCACCGCCTGCTCGCCAGCCTGCAGCTCGGCGTCGATGATCCCCTGCATCGACTTCACCAGCGGCTCGCGGATGTACGGGTAGCTGCTCCAGTTGCTCCCGGTGTACTCGTCCTCGTTGACGATGCAGTGCGTGTCGGGCGTCATCGTGATCGACGCGAACTGCCCGTCCTGCTCCACCGAGAGCCGCGAGCCCTCAAGCTGAGTCTCGCCGATGGTCTGCCAGATCGCGCGGAAGCTGTAGTCGCCGGGCTCGTTCGCGACCATCCGATCGGCGACCACGAAGACGCCCGGCTTGATCCAGATGACGTTCCGGTGCCAGTCAACGCCGGCGTAGTCGCGCGCGATCGTCTGCGACGCCCCGAGCGCCTCAAGGTCGGCGAGGTTCGCAAGCTCGGCGTACGCGGGGATCGTCGCGGACTGCCCGTCGCGCAGCACCAGCATCGAGTTGTGGTACTTCGGCAGCGACTTGATGTAGTCGGCGTCGGCGAGCCAGATGCGGTCGTTCGCGGTCCACTGCAGGACGGCGTTGCCGTCCATGTGCCCGTGGCCGCCGAGCGTCAGGCCGTCGAGGAGCAGGTAGTCGGCGGCGGGGTCGAAGCTGTCGCGGAAGGAGATCTTATCCACCGCATTCTCAAGCGGCACGTGCTCCTCGCCGCTGAAGCTGTGGTACCACAGCTCATCGACCGCCCAGCCCTTCGTCCCGAGCAGGTACGTCGGCTCGACGCCCTGCTGCCCGCCGAGCGAGAAGCTCGACAGCGCCGGTCGCGGCCGCACCTGCATCTTGCGGTCGATCGCCCACTGGTAGCGGCCGTCGCGGTAGTGCCACTCGGCCATGCGCAGGATGCGCAGCTCGGTGCCCAGCGGTCCCCAGCCGCCGATGTCGCCGTAGGGCACCTGGTAGCCGAGGTTGTTCATCGTCATGATCGCGTAGTCGGCGTTGAGCCGCGCGTTGCCGTTCTCGAAGTAGCGCAGGTCGGGCCGCGCCATGCAGTAGGTCATCGTGTGGTTGAGCGTTAGCCACTGGTAGGTGTTGCAGTCACAGTGCGCCTTGCTGGCGTCGAGCTGGTACTGGAAGGTCCCGTCGGCGACCTCGATCCAGTGGTCGCCCTCGACCGCGTCGTAGTAGCGGCTGAAGTACTGCCCCGCGTAGAGGCAGCCGAGGGCGGGGAAGGTCTGGTGGTTGAAGCGAACGCGCTGGCTGGTGGCGCGGGCCGACTTCTGCGGCCCGAGTTCGCTCACCCAACGGAAGAGTATCTTCGTGACCTCCAGCCGCTCCTCATCGCTCAGCGCCGGGCACTCCTCGACCGCGTCCCACGCGGGAATGTTCCGGTAGATGTGGAAGTCCGAATCCATCCCCCACGGGCCGCCGTAGGTGGTGGGGTTCGAGAGATAGCTCTCGTAGGTGCGCTTGATCATCCACACGTACATCCGGGCGTACTCCTCCCGCCCGGTCAGCGCGTAGTTGAGCCCCTGGGTCTCCGCGCGTGAGAAGAGCCCGCGGGTGCCCGCGCGGAGCAGATGGTCCTCGCACTCCTGCCGGACCTTCTCCGCCCAGTCATCGTCGAGCGTCTGTGTGAAGAGGTGCCCCCAGCCTGCCAGCGCCTCGCCGGTCAACTCCACCTCGAGGATCGACGGCAGCACGAGCGTCTCACCCGCCGCGAGGTAGGGCCGCAGGGCCGCAAGACCGGCTCGCCCGCCCGCGAGGTCCGATGCGCCCAGCGCGATAAGGTTGTGCCCGGTTCCCCACGGGTCGGGGACGGTGCGCACCTCGTAGCCACCCTCGCCGGGATAGACGCCGTCCGCGAAGGTGAGCTGATGCGAGTAGGGGTAGAGCAGCGCCACGTTGTTGACGATGCTCCCCACGACGATCGCGTTGGTCGCCGCGAGGCTCTCGTCGGTCACCGCGTCGTCGGCCACGATCGGGAGCGCCACGCCCGTGGCCTCTTCGATGGCCGCTGCCAGCTCCTCCGCCACGGCGGCCCACCCGGCGTCCTGCGGCGCGACGATGATCGCCCGCGCCTCTCCGTCCTCAACCAGCGTGGTCTCCGGGTACAGCGGCTTGACCTCGGTCACGTCGGCGAATGGCCTCTTCGTGGACTCCTCGACACGGATGTTGTCCAGCACCATGTCGAACTCCGCCCCGGCGTTGCTGGTGCCCACGAAGAAGACCAGCTCTGTGACCGCCGATCGATCATCGCTCTTCACCGAGTCGGGCTCCCACTCCAGCCCGTCGCCCGGCAGCCCCGGGTGCAGCGTCCATGTCTGCATCTCCGAGGCGAGTTGACCGCTCCAGCTCGACCAGCTCAGCACGCAGATGCCCGCACCATCGAAGCCGCGAACATACAGCGCCCGGGACTCCGACGGCGTGGTGGTCGCCGCATCGAAGGTCAGCGCCATGCCGGAGAAGTCCGTCGGCTCAATGGCGACGCGCACGCTCAGGTAGCTGTTGCCCTGGCGATCCTCCGGCGAGGTGCCGTAGAGCCGCAGCGCCCCGTCGCCTTCGGTCACGAGCGCCGGATCGGTGACGATCTCGACCCCCGAGTGTTGCCAGTTACTTCCAGAATCGACGCTGAAGGCGTCGGGGGTGTCGCACGGATTCAGCAGTACAGGCTGTGCTGCAATACATGGAACGGTGACGGCGATAAGTGCGAAGACAAGCAGTGCTCTCACGACGCACCTCCTCGAAGGGCCGTGTGCCCTCCGTCATTGTGCCGGGATGGAACGGGTGTGACCGGCCGGGGGACGCGCGCGGCGACCGGCGTGGCGTGCAGGTTCGCCGCCGCCGCCCCGGAATCCTACCTCCGCCCGGGACCCGGCCTCCGGCAGGACGCGAGCCGCCGTGCGGAGAAGTGGCCTCGTGTGTGGAACGACACGACGCTCACGCGCTCAGGAGGCACGCCATGACTCTCCCGAGACTTACGATCGTGCTGCTCCTCACCGCCACCGTCTGCGCGGCAGAGCCCACCATCGTCGCGCAGAAAGCCGCCGTCGCGCCCACCCTCGACGGCCGACTCGATGACGCCGTCTGGCAGCAGGCGCAATGGCACACCGGCTTTACGATGCTCGGTGAGATGGAGAAGCTCGCCGAGGCGCAGACGCAGTTCGCCGTCGCCTTCGATGACACGAACCTCTACGTCGCGATCAAGTGCGACGAGCCCAACATGGACCGGCTCCGCGCCGAGGTGACCGAGCGCGACGGGAAGGTCCATCGCGACGACTGCGTGGAGATCATGATCGACTCCACCGGCGACCGCACCGAGTACTACCACCTCACGGCCAACACCATCGGCACCCTCTACGACGCGGAGATGCGGCAGGGCGGCCATGTGCGCGCCGTGCAGTGGGACTGCGACTGGCGGGCCGAGATCGCGCGCGGCGATGACTTCTGGACGGTCGAGGCCGCGATCCCGTTCGTCGAACTGGGGCTCACCGACGCCTCCCGCGGCGACTGGGCGCTCAACGTCACCCGCGAGCGGCAGGCCGGGGTGCAGGAGCTGTCGAGCTTCACACCCGCGCCGGGCGGCTTCCACCAGCCCACCCACTACGCGCAGCTTCAGCTCCCCGAAGCCGACCTCGGTCGTTATATGTGGACGCTCAGAGACCCCTTTGAGGTTCTCGTGCGCGCCGATGGCGGCCGAATCGTCTACACCGCGAAGACCCACATCACCAACCACACCGGCCGCATGTGGCTGCTGCAGCTCCGCCCCGAGTTGGTCGGCGACGACGGCTCCGTCTCCGCGGGGGAGCCGGTCAACCTCGGCCTCGATGACGGGCAGGGCCGGGAGATCGCGTTCTCGGTGCCGGTTGCGGAGCAGGGCGCGCAGGTCCTGCGGCTGCGGCTGGTTGACCGCCGCGACCCCGAGCGCGTGCTCTCCATCCGCTCGATCCCCACGAGCGTGCAGTATACGCCGCTGGCGATCGAGATCACCCGCCCCCACTACCGCAACAGCATCTACGCAACCCAGCAGATCGAGGCGGTGGAGCTGACCGCCACGCTCGCGCTGGCGGACGAGCAGCTTGAGGGCCGCACCGTGACGGCGGGGATCTTCCGGCCCGCCGATGGCGAGCAGAGCGGTCTCGGCGAACTGGTCTCCGCGGGCGAGCCCACCCCGGCGGCGACCGAGGTGCGCCTGTCTATCCCCGCCGCGGAGCTGCCCGTGGGCGACTATCTCGTCGGTGTCCAGCTCACCGGCGAGGGCGGGGCGGTGGAGCACCTCGCGAGGGAGGCTCTGCGGAAACTCCCGCCGCCGGAGGGCGGCCACGAGTGGCGCTTCGACGAGAACTACGCGCTGCTGCGCGACGGAGAGCCCTTCCTGCCCTTCGGCTGGTTCAGCTACCGCCTCGCCCAGCACACCGAGGGCTCGCCCTACACCGCGATGCAGGACTACAACGCGCACTACCGCTCCGTGGAGGAGAACCTCGAGCTGCTCGACCGGATCGCGGAGGCGGGGCTGCACGTCACCATCTACCCCTACAGCCGAGCGTTCATGAACCGCGGCGAGGAGATCAGGCAGCCGCTTGAGGAGCATGAGGCCGAGGCGCTGCGCGAGCGCGTCACCGGGCTGATGCACCACCCCGGACTGATGGCGTGGTACATGGCCGATGAGCCGGAGCTCAAGCCCGTGCTGCCCCGGCGCGCCGAGCAGATCCACGAGGTCTGCGCCGAGACCGACCCCTACCATCCGACGATCATGCTCAACGACACCATCGCGGGCATCCACACCTACGCGGGCGGCGGCGACATCCTCATGCCCGACCCCTACCCGCTCTTCCTGCAGGGCGGGCTCGCCGCGCGCGGCATCGAGCGTACCAGCGAGTTCATCAAGGCCTGCAACGAGGCCGGCGGCGGGCGCAGGGCCGTCTGGGTGACCCCGCAGGCCTTCAACTACGGCGACGCGGGCCGCGCGGGCAACCGCGCCCCGAACTTCACCGAACTGCGCAACCAGTGCTACCAGGCGGTCGTCTACGGCGCGAAGGGCTTCCTGTGGTACACGCACGGGCACGCGCAGAACTACCCCGACCTCGGCCTCGGGATGGACTACCTGGCCCGCGAGGCGCTCGATCTGCAGGACGCGATCCTCGCGCCCGACTCCGATGACGAGGTCTCCGTCGAGGCCGGGCAGCCCGAGCACCTGCACGTGGCCACCCGGCGCGCCCGTGGCGAGCTCTACGTCTTCGCCGTCAACACCGCCACCGAGCCCCAGAGCGCCACGATCACCATCGCCGGCCTGACCGGATCGCTGCACGTCGTCGGTGAGGGCCGGGAGGTGGAGGCCGAGGGAGGCGCGCTCGCCGACGGCTTCGAGACCTACGCGACGCATGTCTACACCACCGACGCCTCGCTGGCCGATCGGCCGCCCCTCGCGTCCGTCCTCCAGCGGATCGCAGAGGCCGACGCCGCACGCATGAAGCCGGGCAACCTCGCGTTCGAGGACAGCGGCGTGGAGGTCGAGGTATCCTCCGGCGCGCAGTACGGCAACACCCCCGCCCGCGTGGTGGACGGCGTCGAGGTCGCGATGGGCTGGCGCGCCGACCAGTCCGCCACGGGCGAGCAGTGGCTCGCCCTGCGCTGGCCCGAGGAGCAGACCTTCGGACGCGTCGTCGTCTACTCCACGAACGTAACGGGCCTGCGGATCGAGGTCCCGGCCGCAGCAGAGGGCGAGTGGGAGGCCGTCGCGGAGGTCTCCGGCGAGGAGCGCCTTGAGGTGAGCTTCGACGCGCTCACCAGCCGCGCGGTCCGGCTCATCGTGGCGGAGAGCCCGGCGGGAGCCACCATCCAGGAGGTCGAGGTCTATGCGCAGTAGCCTGAACGCCCTGCTGATTCTGTCGCTGTGCGGCTGCGCCGCGCTCGCTCAGGCCCCCGAGCCGATCGCACACTGGCCGATGGAGCAGATCGGGGAGGGCGGCGTGGTGGCGGACGCCAGCGGGAACGGTCACGAAGCCACCGCCCACGGAACCGAGGGCTCGGTGCCTGAGCCCATCCCCGGCGTGGTTGGCAATGCGCTGCGCTTCGATCGCGACCGCGAGCAGTACCTTCAGGTGGGGGAGGCCGGAGAGCTCACCGCGCCTGAGCAGATGACGGTGATGGCGTGGATCCGCCCCGCTCAGCGCTCCGGCGCCCACGAGATCATCAGCAACAAGGGCGACAGGAGCGGCGATCCTCCGTGGCCGGGCTGGCGACTGCGCTACTTCTGGGCACGGCTGGTCTTCCAGCTCGGCACCGCCGACGGTGAGGAGCCGCAACTGAGCACCGAGAACTGGTCGATCGAACCGGGCTTCTGGCACCACGTGGCGGTGAGCTGGGACGGCGAACGCCTGCGCGCATACATCAACTGCGACCTCGCAGCCGAGGCCGAGGTGACCGGCCCGATCATGGCGACGACTCGCCCCATCGTCATCGGCAACTACGTCGGGCGCAAGAACGCCTATGCCTTCGACGGCGCGCTCGACGAGCTGAAGGTCTTCGACCGCGCGCTCACCGCCGACGAGATCTTCACCGCCGCGGTCGGGGGGATGCCGCACTGAGCGCGAGAGCCGCGACGGCCCGCCGCGATCTCTCGGGGCGGGCCGTGCGTCGCAATGCTGCCGGGTCGAGCCGTGGGCTCAGTGGAAGTGGTAGGCGCGCCATGGGCCGGCGCCGGCGATCGGGTTGGTGTGCGGGCGCGGGATGTCCTGCAGACCGCGCGGGATCGCCTTGACGTGCCCGTCCGCGTAGGCGGCATTCGCCATCTGATTGTGGCGACTGTCAACGACGTAGTAGGCGTTGTTGTAGGTGTCCGCCACCGACTGGGCGGGCGAACTGGCGTTGTCGGTGCGCTCCCAGAACCCGCGCTCAACATACCAGTGGCTCGCGTCGATGGCGAGGATGATGCCCGCCGGCTGTGTCATCGCCGAGAGGGGTTGGCCGAAGCCGGGCGCGTCCATGTTCGGATCGCCGCCCCAGTCGGTCGCGTTGTAGCCGATCGAGCCGTTGTAGCCCAGCACCTGGCGCACCGCGCCGTAGCCGCCGTTGATCGTGCCGGCCTGGTGCATGCTGTCAGTGCCCCAGAAGGCCGAGGGGCAGCGGAAGATCTGCTGGTTCATCACGTAGGGCATCAAGACGCGATTCCAGCCGTTCCAGTCTACCGAGCTGCTACTGATGTCCCGATGCATCAGGATGTCCATGAACATCTCATCGTAGTCCTGGGCGTACATCATGAACGCCGTGCCGATCTGCTTGAGGTTGCTGGCACACGAGGACTGTCGGGCCTTCTCCCGGGCTCGCGCAAAGACCGGGAAGAGGATTGCCGCGAGGATCGCGATGATCGCGATGACCACCAGCAATTCGATCAGGGTAAAACCACGCTTTCCGCGCATCTGACTTCCTCCTCGGAATTCAACTGCTCTCGGTCGCGCCTGACGGGCACGTGTCGTCTGTCCAATCTCGGCCCCGGGGCCCTCAGCAGGTCCCGGTAGCGGGCCGGGATTGTTCATTGAGTGTTAATTCCCGCGTGGCGTCAACTCTCCTTCACAGCCTGAAAGGAGAATCCAGATCCTCACATGCGGACCCGCGTTTGCAGTGGGTGATCCCTCTGCAGAGCCCGGGGGGATTCCGCCCTCGCCGCCGGTCGTCGGGAGTGAAACGACTCGGCGCAGGGTAGACTCGTGCATGTCGCTGAGTCCGCGCCCGGGTGCCTGCCACATCGGCCTCCAGGAAGTGATGCGCCCGGCGAGGAGGGAGAACACGGCAGGCAGCGAATGGTGCCTGCAGCGGCCTGTCCTGAAAGTACAGCATCTGCATGGAGGTGTCGCAATGCAACGAAAAGGCTTCACGCTCATCGAACTGCTGGTCGTGATCGCGTCATCGCGATCCTGGCTGCGATCCTCTTCCCGGTCTTCGCGCGGGCGCGCGGGAAGGCGCGCCAGACGAACTGCCTCTCGAACGTGAAGCAGCTTGCGCTCGGCTGCATGATGTACGCCCAGGACTACGATGAGGTCATGCCCCGAACCCGCAGTTTCTACGCCCGAACCCTGTGGGCCAACGAGATACTTCCCTACGTGAAGAACGAGGGCGTCTTCCGCTGCCCGTCCGCCGACCCATTCACGTGGCCCAGCGCGGGCCTGAACTCGGCGAGCCGCGCGCAGATGAGCTACGGATACACCTGGGACAACTCCAGCTCAAACGCGATGCTCGCCGGGATCGACAACCCCTCCGAGACCGTCTACCTCGCCGACAGCCTCGGGTACATGTTCTACCCTGAGGGGACCGGCGGCACGGAGAGAGCCAGCGCTGGCACCGGCTATCGAATCCAGCCGCGCCACAATGAGGGTGCCAACCTCGGCTTCGTTGACGGACACGCCAAGTGGTACTCAGAGAGCGCGATCAACGCGCCGAACAGAACCCAGGGACTCGACTGGGACCTCGACAAGAACGGTATCCTTTACACGGGCAACTGAGCGCGCCCGTCTCGCAGGTCAGAGGGAGCTCGGGACCTCGCCCGCCCCGGGCTCCCACGCGTACCTCACGGGCGTCCGTCCCCCCCACGCGGCCTCGCCCTCACTCGTACGCGCGGATGAAGGCCAGGCAGGTCTCGATCACAAGGTCGGTCTGGAAGACCATCGCGTATGTGTCCCGGTAGCCCGCCGGCACCTCCACGATAAAGCCACCCCGGTCGCGGCAGGCGGTCGTGGTCAGCGTCGGGCGCAGCCGCCCCCAACTGACCGACTCGATCTCATACTGCTGCACCCCGGGGCGGTTTGACTCGTGGAGTACGTAGCGGTCGGCGATCGCGGCATTGAAGCGCCGCACCGCGTCGTGACAGTGATCCTCGTTGCCGGGGCGACCGGTTGAAGGGATGAAGATCAGCCTGTTGTTGCCCGGACCTCCGGAGTTACCGTGGAAGTCCAGCACCGCGTGGGGATCGATGCGATCCAGCACGCGCTTCCACGCCTGGGTCTCGAGTTCGGAGAAGGGCGAGGTGCCCTTCCAGTCGTAGCAGCCGGGCGCGTAGACGCCCTCGTCATTGGGCCTCCCGGTGTACTCCTCCCAGCGTTCATCGCCGTTGCGGTTGAGGTCCACGCCGTTGATGTTCTGCCTGCGGCGGTTGTCGTAGCCCCACGGGTTGACGATCGGCATCATCACCAGCCTGTAGCGCTCGAAATCAAAGAGCCCCTCCTCAGGCCGCTCCATCAGCCGCTCGGCGAGGGCCAGCAGCCCGTAGGCCGGCTCCCACTCGCTCCCGTGCGCGGCGGCGTAGATGAACATCGCGGGCCTGGTCTCCTCGCCGAGGCTCAGCGTGTACATGCGGTACTGCTCCGGGCCCGGCCCCTCGTCGCGCAACTGCGCCGCCTCGTGGCGCTCGGCCAGCTCGCGCATCATCTCCACAAACTCCGTGTACTGCAGCTTGCGCTCAAAGTGCCTTCCGTAGCGCACTGACCCGCCGAGCAGGTTCCCGGCGAAGAGGTACTTGTTGAACGAGCCGGGCCGGCTCCACAGCGGCTCGGTCATCCCGGTAAGGTCGGTGGCCAGCAGGGCCCCCTCGCCGAACTGCTCGCACACCACCAGCGCGCTGCCGTCCGGGGCGTCGCCGAGCACCTCTCCGGGGATCTCCCCCTGCAGCGAACGGCGTACCGGCGCGTCGCGATCACCGGCATGCCAGGGGATCTCGTCACCCTCTCTGAAGCCGCGGGTAAGCGGGTGCTCGGCGGCGATGCGCAGAACGGCCTGCTCCAGAGCCACCGGCTCCTCGGAGAGAGTGAGCCCCCGAGCGCGCGCGTACAGCGCCAGATCGACGACCGCCTTCCCGCCCGCGGCCGCGAACGCCTCGACCGCATCCATCTCCACGGCCGCCGCGCTTCCTCGTTCAAGCGCGATCACACCGCGCCAGGTCTCCCGATCGATCTCATCATCGCCGAGCGTTCTTCCGGCGATCTGTCCGGGATAGAGCGTGTGGAGGCTCTGCACCGTTGCATCATCTTCGGGAGCGTCCGTGAGCAGCAGTAGATCGACGCTGACCTCTCGAAGCTGCGGAGGGCTGACCAGGACAAGCTCCAGGTCGTCGTAGTCCGCCGTCCCAACCGCGCCGGGCAGCTCCAGGTAGGCCATGATGTAGTCCGTCCGCTCCGGTACCGTCAGGTTCACCGAGGTGTGAGTCCAACCGCTCACCCCCACGACCGGCCGCGAGGTCGGCTGCGCAGTGATCTCGCCGTCATCGGTCATCCCGTAGATGCGCAGGGCTGCGTAGCCCTCAGGCCCGAGGTCGGTGCGTATCCAGCCGGAGAGGCGTACCATCGAGCCGGGTGCGACATGGATGCTCCGGTCGTGCCCCTGCCGCCACCGGCTGTGCGTCTCGCTGAGGTTGACGATCCGCGCCCCCATCTCGCTGGACCGCGCCGCCTCGGGGGTGATCGTGAGGGCGCGATCCTCGCTCTCGGGAGTGCGCCTCTCCCAGTAGTCCTCACCCGCCTCAAACCCCGGGTTCGTCAGCAGGTTGGGCCGCTCCCCGGCGGCATCGGGCGCCTGCGCCCACGCGCAGACCGGCGACCCGGCGGTGATGCATGCGACGAGCGCCAGCGCGCAGATTCTCGCGACTGATGTGCGGTGCATGGCTCTCTCCCCGTTGGCAAAGGCGTCGTGTCCGGTCGGGCGGGCCTGTCGCGCCCATCCCGCGTCTCGGGGAACATTTCGCTGTGCAGAGGTGTCATTCCTCGCAACTCACCGATCCGCAGAAGACACCCCGCATGCCGTCGTCCGCGCCCGGCCGCGGAATCTCCCTGCGGCAGTCCATGTGCCGGGAGGTATGAGCGCGGCGGTCGAGCAATCTCCCGACGTCAGTGCCGTCGGCCATGATACAGAGAGGACGTGTGTCGCTTTGAGAATTCTGATGCTGATGATCTCCGCCGTGATAGTCATTACAGGCGGGTGCGCGAAGGTGGAGGCGGAGCCGGTCGATCTGAGCGAGGCGAAGGCATCCGCCACCGTCGGCCCCGATGCGTCAACGATCATTGACGGCGACGACGCCACCGGGTGGAGTGGCGACGCGACCGATCTGTCCGACCACCCTGTCAACGTCTTCATCCGATTCGCCGCGCCCACCACGGTCGGCCGTCTCAGCGCGGTGACCAACGACCGCAAGGGCTTCATCCGCCTCACCGGACTTGAGGTCTACGCGCCGGCGGACGGCGGCTGGGCACTGCTTGGCTCGATCGATGGCGACGATCTCGAGCGCTTCCAGACCGACCCTGAGGTGGTGACTGAGGGCGACGCGCAGTACCACCTCGTGCGCTTCGAGATCGACCTTCTCCCCGCGCGGGTTGAGGCGCTGCGCCTGCGCGTGACCGGCACCGCGCGCCCCGACAACGCGTGGCCGAACATCCACGAGGTGCGGCTCCACTCACCCGGACCCGGCGTTGAGCCGACCGCGCTGACGGCCGCCCCCGTCCCGAACGAAGGCGCGACCGAGGCCCTCTTCGTGCGCGCCGCCACCGGGCAGATCGCCGCACCGGTGGAGACGCGGTACGACCCGGCGATCGGCTACCTCGGCTACGCCCGCAGCTTCATGGACACGATGCTCGCGAAGGGAACGGACATCTACGGCGAGACACACACGCCGATGTTCGTCAGCATCCTGCTGCTCGACGGGCAGGAGCACCCGGGCGCGATGCTGCCCGCCATCGAGGGCCAGCGCCAGGGCGACCGCGCGCACTTCGGCGGCAACCTCCAGCACGACCTGCCGCTGCTGTGGGCCATGGAGCACATGAGCGCGATCACCGGAGAGGAGACCTACCGCGAGGCGGCGCTGGACTACCTGCGGTACTTCCTCGAGCACTGCGCACGGACCCCCACGGGAATCTGGCCGTGGGGCGAGCACGCACACTGCGACTTCCGCACCAACACCCCCGGGCACACCACACACGAGTACCTCGGAGCGCCGTCGCTTGAGTTCTGGGAGCGCGCGTGGGAGATGAGCCCCGAGGCGGTGACCGGCCATGCATCCGGGCTGATCAACCACGTCGTCAACCTCGACACGTTCGAGTTCAACAGGCACGCGAACATCCTCGAGCCCCTTCCCGAACCGCGCCCCGAGGGCCTCGGCTTCCTCGACTTCCCGCGCCACGGCGGCTTCTTCATGCAGACCTGGGCGTTCGCGTGGTCGAAGACCGGCGACGCAAAGTACCTCGACTGGATCGAGCGGATGCTCGACCACCAGGAGGACACGCTGCTGACGGAGGCGGGCCTGCTGCCTTCGACCTCCGAGCGCGCCGGCCGTCCCGTGAGCGCATCGCTCTCCTCCACATTCAGTTGCGCGCTCTCGATGCTCGAATCGGTGCCGCTGCTCGGTGACACCGACACGGCCCGCCGCATGGAGCGGACGGCCAACGGATACATCGAGGCCGTCGCGCAGCAGTCACGCATCGCCAACTCGACACCCAGCTTCACCTCGCACTACGGCGCGGGCGCGCTTGCGGGCAGCGCGATGCAGTACGTGCACGCCCACCGCATCACCGGCGACGAGCGTTTCGCGCCCATGGCACGGGCGGTCGCCGAGAAGTACGCCGAGATTGAGGAGCTGCCGCGGGTGCGCAACACCCCCGCGCAGGTCTTTGGGAGCATCATCAACCTGATGCTCGACATGCACGAGATCGACGGCGACGCGCGCTGGACGGACGCGGCGGAGCGCTACGCCCGGACCGCCATCGAGCGGCTCTACTACGACGGCCTCTTCCGTGGAGCGACGGAGCTGTGGTACTACGAGTCGGAGCTGTGGGTCTCGAACCTCGTCTACGCGCTGGTTCGCCTGCACACTGTCACTGAGAGCACGCCGCATCGCGTGCCGCCGATCGCGTTCCAGCGGTAGCGCACCGTTCGGAGCGACGCACGTTCAAACGCGCCGAGTCGTTCGCCGCTCCGGGAGGGAACACGTTGATGAGCGAGGTGCCCGATCCGCGACATGTCGGCAACGGCCGCGCGATTCCCGGCGAGGGCTACGCCGATCAGCCCTACGTCGTGCGGACCGATGACGGCGCGTGGCTCTGCGTGATGACCACCGGCGCAGGCCATGAAGGCCAGCCCGGCCAGCACGTCATCTCGACCCGCTCCACCGACCGCGGGCGCACCTGGTCCGCGCCGGTTGATGTTGAGCCCGCCGACGGCCCGGAGGCCTCGTACGCCGTGCTGCTCAAGGTCCCGTCGGGCCGCATCTACTGCTTCTACAACCACAACACCGACCGCGTCGAGGAGGTCCGGCGCGAGGACGGCGGCGCCTTCGCCCGCGTCGATTCGCTGGGGCACTACGTCTTCAAATACTCCGATGACCACGGGCGCACCTGGTCGGAGCGCCGCCATGACGTCCCCGTGCGCGAGTTCGAGTGTGACCGCGAGAACGTCTACGGCGGCGAGCTACGCTTCTTCTGGAACGTCGGCCGCCCGCTCGTCGTGGGCGACGCGGCATACCTGGTGCTGCACAAGGTCGGCGCGATGGGCGAGGGCTTCTTCGCGCAGTCCGAGGGCGCGATCCTCCGCAGCGACAACATCCTCACCGAGCCGGACCCCGAGCGCATCCGCTTCGAGACTCTCCCCGACGGCGAGGTCGGCCTGCGCGCGCCCGAGGGCGGTGGCCGCGTTGCGGAAGAGCAGTCACTCACCGTCCTCAGCGACGGGTCGCTCTTCTGTGTCTACCGCACCGTGGACGGCTGGCCCGCCTGCGCGTACTCGCGCGACGGCGGCCAAACCTGGACCGACCCGGAGTACCTGACGTGGGAGCCCGGCGGCAGGCGCGTCAAGCACCCCCGCGCCGCGAACTTCATCTGGCGGCTCAGCGGCGGCGAGTTCCTCTACTGGTTTCACAACCACGGGGGCGCGGCAGCCCGGGCGCGCGAGGGCTGGAACCCCTACGATGACCGTAACCCCGTCTGGCTGATGACCGCGCGGGAGGTGGCCGGCCCCGACGGCCTGCGACTTCAGTTCACTCAGCCGGAGATACTCGTCTACCACGACGACCCGCGCGTGCGCATGAGCTACCCGGACTTGATCGAGGAGGACGGTCGACTCTTCGTCACCGAGACACAGAAGGAGACCGGCCGCGTCCACGAGGTCCCGCCGGTGATCGTCGAGGGCCTCCTCGGCCAGTGGGAGCGCGGTGAGATCGTTCGCGACGGCCTGCTGCTGGAGCTGAGCGGGGAGCCGCCGGCGGCGGTCGCGATGCCGAAGCTGCCGGACTTCACCGAACGCGACCCCTCGCGCGCGGACTTCGGCACCAGGCGCCTGCGCGCGGGTTTCACGCTCGACCTGTGGCTGCGCCTCGACCACCTCAGCGCCGGACAGGTGCTCCTCGACAGCCGCGACACGACCGGGAGGGGGATCGCGCTGGTGGTCTCCGACCGCGGCACACCCGAACTTGTCATGCGCGACCGGTGGAGCGAGTGTCGCTGGGACACCGACCCCGGAGCCGTGCTACCCGGCGCGGAGACGCACATCGTCGCGATCGTGGACGGCGGCCCGTCGATCATCAGCTTCGTGGTGGACGGCGTCCTGTGCGACGGCGGGGAGCATCGGCAGTTCGGTTGGGGTCGCTTCTCCCCGCACCTGTATGACGTCACCGGCGGCCCGCAGTTGCGGATCGGGCCCGCGCTCAGGTCGCTGCGCATCTACGACCGCGCCCTGCGCGTGAGCGAGGCGGTCGGAAACTGGCGGGCGGGATCGTGATCGAGGCGGCTGAAGGAGACGAGGGCGCCATCGCTTCGATGGCGCCCTCAGTGGGTCGTGCGGACGGCACAGGCCGGCACGGGGGCCGGCCTCTCCGACGGCAACGGCGCTACCCCTCGTCGTAGTCCGTGAGCGGGCGGTACCAGATGTTGCGGAAGCGCACCAGGTCGCGGTGGTCCTGAAGCTCCAGCGGGCCCACCTCGCCATGCGGCTCATACTCGGTGACGACCTTGTGCGAGGTCACGCCGCGAAGCTCCTGCGCGTGGTGCAGCACCACGCCGTTGAGGATCACGGTCACGCGCGCGGGCCTGATGACCTCGTCACCATCGAACCGGGGACCCTCCCAGATGATGTCGTAGACCTGCCACTGGCCGGGGGGGCGGCAGGCGTTGGCAAGCGGCGGATACTGCCCGTAGATCGCACCCGCGGTGCCGTCCGGATAGGTCGGGTTCTCGTAGGAATCGAGCACCTGGATCTCGTAGAGTCCCATCAGAAAGACGCCGGAGTTCCCGCGCCCCTGGCTCTCGCCGGAGATCTCCTCGGGTGCCCGCCACTCAACGTGCAGGTGGCAGTCGCCGAACTCTTCCTTCGTGCGGATGTAGCCGGTGCCGGGAACGACCTCCATGTAGCCGTTCTCGACCTTCCACTCGGCCGGCCCGCCGGTGTTCTTCGACTCCCACTTCGACAGGTCGGTCCCGTCGAAGAGCACGACGGCGTCTGACGGCGGCTCACCGGATGCGTCCTGAGTGCTCGGCGTGCCCGGAGCAACCACCGGCGGCTGCGGGCGCTTACCGTCGTGTACGTGCCATGGTGTGCCGGGAAGAATCGGAGTGTCGTCGTAGCCGATGTTTTCGGACATTGCGTCTCCTCCTTGAAAGGCCTGACGGCGGGAATGGGGCGCCGGCCGTGCCGGCTCCCTGGCAGTTGACGGGTGCGAAGCACATCGGATGCGGCCTCTCCGCAGGACAACAGACGGCCGCGCGTCTCAGCTACTCCTCCAGCAGCCTGTCCGCGTTCTCGGCGGCCTTGCGGTACGCCAGCGCCTGCTCCTCGATGATCTGCGGGCGGTAGTGCTTGAACCACGGGATCGAGTAACACCGCTCGGGCATCGACTCGGTCACCGGCAGCGAGCCCTCCGGCTGGCGCAGGTCGCGCTCGGAGTTGGCGATCCGGGTGGGCTTGCCGTGGCGGTAGATGTCCGCCTCGTTCAGCAGCGGGTGCAGGTGCAGGGGGAAGTTCGCACCGGGGCTGCAGCGCCCGCCCTCGGCCTGCACCGCCTCCGCGAACGTGTGGATCGACAGCCCGCCCAGCTCCTCGGCGACGTAGAGCCCGTGCGCGGCATACCAGCCGCCCATCGTCGAGTCCTCGTCCTTCGACGGCCGATGCTCCTTCACGCCCGGCACATCCGCGAGGAGGTCCCAGAAGTAGTTCATGGCCTTCTGAATCTCCGCCATCCGCTCACGGTAGTGGCGAAGCTGAACGCGCCCCACCGCCGATGACATCTGGTGCATCCGGTACTTGTACCCGCCCCACGGGAGGCCGACGAAGGGCACCAGGTCCGGCTCGGTGATGACCTGCTCGGTCAGCTCACCGGTCCACTGCGTAGAGGTGGTGCGGGCGTAGTGCCCCCACGCGATGCAGCGCTCCCAGATCTGCCGGTCGTTTGTGACCATCATCCCGGCCTCGCCCACCGCGAGCGACTTGCCGCTCATCACCGACATGCAGCCGACGTGGCCGATCGTCCCGACCAGCCGGCCGTTGTAGAGCCCGCCGTGGGCGTGCGAGACGTCCTCGATGACCTTCAGGTCGTGCTTCTCGGCAATCTCCATGATCGGGTCCATGTCGGCGGGGTAGCCGCAGTAGTGGACGGGGACGATCGCCTTCGTGCGGTCGGTAATATGCCGCTCGATGTCATCGGGGTCGATGCACATCGTCTCGAACTTGACGTCCGCGAAGACCGGCGTGGCCTGGAGGGTGAACGCGGGCAACGCGCTGGCCCAGTAGGTGAGGCTCGGGACGATGATCTCGTCGCCCACGCCGACGCCGCAGGCCCACATCGCCGACTGCAGCGAGGCGGTGCCGCTGGAGAAGCCGAGGCAGTAGTCCATCCCGTGCCACTCACCGAACTCCTTCTCGAACTGCTCGGTCACGTCCCGCGCGGACATCGCCCGGCGTCGCAGCACGTCGAGGACGGCCTCCTCGTCCTCCTCGGTGATGATCGGCCAGTCATAGATGTCACCCGGGTCGGTCTGAACGGCCTTCGGTCCGCCGTGAAGTGCGAGCTCGGAAGCCATGGTATCCTCGTGCTCCTGTCAGAGTGATCGGATTGCTGCGTGACCGGGGCGTGCCTTCGCCACTGAGCCGCGCATTACCTCCCCGCGACAGTGAAGGAGCCCGCGCGCACGATGACGAACCAGACCTCCAGCACACGGTGTGCCGCGCGCATACAGCCTTTCCGATCGCGAGACCCGAGGAGGATGAGACCCCCATGCTCCCGACCCCGCCATCCGAGGATACCGTCGGCTCAATCAGACTCGACCCGCCCGGCCCGTTCGTCGCCGGCAGTCGTCATACGCTGCGGCTGACCTACACCGCGGGAGCCTCCGGCGTCGAGGAGGGCGGCGCGCTGCGGATATACCCCCCGCACCAGGGGCACACCTACTGGGAGCTGGGCAAGGTCACCGCCGAAGCCTCGCGCGTGGGCGTCGCCTGTGAGGTCGAGACCTTCAACGACCGGCCCTACACCTTCCACCACTCGAATCCGCCGTGGATCCGCGTGACCGTCTACGGCGGGCCGCTGCGCGAGGGAGACACCGTCACTATCACCCTCGGCGAGCACGGCGGGTACTCCAGGGGATACTTCCGCCTCGCGCGCGTCGCGCAGCACGCGTGGTGCGACTACAAGTTCGACTGCTACGTCGATGTGCTGGGCAACGGCGAGCGCCCCCTCGAATACCACCGCCCGGACGCATTCGTGCGCATCCCCGACGAGCCGCATGTGGAGATCGTGGCCGATCGCCCCGCGAGCGTCTTCGTGACCGCGAAGGCCCCCGGCCAGGCGGGCGCCGACGAGTTCGAGATCGTTGCCTCCGTGCGCGACGAGTTCGGCAACCTCGCCGACTACGAGGGAAGCCTGAAGGTCGAGTGCACCGACCCCGACGCGACGCTGCCGGAGGCCATCGGCGTGAACGAGGGCGTCGGAATGTGTGACGTGCACCCGGCCCGCCGCCCCGAGGGCGCGGTACGCATCGAGGGCTGCCGGCTCTCCGCCGAGACCGCGCGCGTGACGCTCTACGACCCGAAGCAGCAGATCATCGGCACGAGCAACATCGCCGCGCCGGGCTTTGCGGGTGAGGGGCTGGAGGTCTACTTCGGCGACCTGCACGTGATGACCGGCAAGGGCCTCTCGGGGCAGATGATGCTCGGCGACACCGACTATGCCTACCAGTGGGCGCGCGACGTCGAGGGCCTCGACTTCTCCGTCGTCACGAACCACGGGATCGGCGAGAAGTGGGAGCAGGACCTTGAGGTGGACAACGCCTTCAACGAACCCGGCCGCTTCGTGACCATCACGGCGATGGAGCGCTACGCCGTCACCGGTCACAAGAACCTTTACTTCCGCTCCAGCGACGTCCCGGCGCTGCCGAAGTGCTCCGTGGAGGAGATCTTCGAGTGGCTCGCCCAGCTCGACGTGCCCGGGATGGCGATCTCCCACCACCCCAACGTGCACTCCGAGACCTCCCGCTACCACGCGTGGGGCCCGCAGGACTTCAGCACCACCGACCCGCGCTTCGAGCGGCTGGTCGAGGTCTGCCAGTGCCGCGGCTCGATGGAGGTCGAGGACGTCGGCGGCGCGGTCTCGCTCGGCGAACTCGGCTCGTCGGTGCAGAGCGCGCTGGCGATGGGCCTGCGGCTGGGCTTCGTGGGCGGTACCGACAACCACCGCGCCCAGCCCGGCTCGAAGCGCTCGAACCTCGGCGGCCTCGTCGCCGAGGAGATCGTCAACGGCGGATACACCGCCGTTTTCGCGCCGGAACTCACGCGCGAGGCGCTCTTCGACGCGCTCTGGGACCGCCGCTGCTACGCGACCACCAGCCGCCGCATACTGCTGGACGTGGCGATGGGCGAGCACCCGATGGGCAGCGACCTCTCCGACGACGACGCGGCGGCTTTCGCCGACGAGCGCTCGATCACGATCCGCGCGATCGCCCACGGTGAGATCGACCGCATCGAGGTTGTGTGCAACAACGAGACGGTCGAGTCCGTCGAAGTCGGTGGGGATCGCGAGTCGCTGACATACACCGACCCGACGCCGCTGGCGGAGGTCCCGTCGGTCTCCGAGCAGGCGCCCGACATGGTCTTCTACTACGTCCGCGTCATCGAGGCCGACGGCAACCTCGCGTGGTCCAGCCCGATCTGGTTGGCGAGGTAGCGAGCGCCGTCGAGCGCTTGTTCGAAGAAGTGAATTATGCTATTCTATCTCCAAACGGACTTCGATCTGGAGGTGCACTCATTGAGCGCACAGGATTGCCGCCAAAGAGGACTACCGATGGTTGAGGCTCCCATCTACACTGAGGACGGGATATCGGTCACATACGCGGATGTCCGGGACTGCTACGATCTGTGGCCGTCACCGGTGGTAATCGTGTCCGATGGTCCGTATGGTCTTGGCCTCTTTCCGGGCGATCCTCCGACGGAGGACAGGCTAGCCGACTGGTACGAGCCACACATCGAGGTGTGGTCCAATAAGGCCACGGCGCTCACAACCTTGTGGTTCTGGAATTCAGAGCTGGGGTGGGCGAACGTGCATCCTGTTCTTCAGAAGCACGGATGGCGCTACAGGTGCTGCAACATCTGGGACAAGGGGATCGCGCATGTGGCTGGGAACTGCAACACTCAGCGTCTCAGAAAGCTGCCCGTAGTGACAGAGGTTTGCGTTCAATACGTCAAAGAGCCGGTCTTCAGGGCGGATGGCCGGACCATGACGATGCAGGAATGGCTCCGCTACGAATGGGAGCGTTCTGGCGTTCCTCTCTACAAGGCGAATGAAGCCTGTGGAGTAGCTAACGCCGCTACGCGGAAGTACCTTACTCAGTGTCATTTGTGGTATTTCCCACCTCCGGACTCATTCGAGCGGATGGCGCAGTATCTTCAGGAACATGGTCGTCCCTCCGGACGGCCCTATATGTCCATTGATGGTGGACGACCCATGACCGCCGGTGAATGGGCTAACATGAGAGCGAAGTTCGACTGCGAGGCAGGAGTGACCAACGTCTGGCCGCATCCGCCTATTCACGGCGAGGAGCGGGTTAAATCGGAGGATGGTTATCTTCACGCTAACCAGAAGCCACTCGAGTTGGTTGAACTGACCATACGACTGTCTTCCGACCCCGGCGACGTGGTTTGGGAGCCATTTGGTGGGCTCTGTACGGCGGCTGTCGCGTCGAGGAAGCTCCGACGCAAGTGCTTCGCGGCCGAAAGAATTCCGGACTTCTATCAGGCTGCTATCCGGCGTCTGGAGGAACACGATGTCAACTAAACCCCAGCGAGTGCGGCCCGATCGGGACTGGGAGCACTACGAACTACACCGTCGCGTTCGGGAATCGCTGATCGCTCTTCCTGCCTATTTCCACACCGAGACCCATGTCGTCGGCCTCTCAGCGACCGACGTGTTCACGTTGGGGGCAGTGTTGGGCGCAGCGATTGAGGAGCAGGTTGTTGAGACCCTCAACAGGATGCGACCTGTGTGGGACCCCGACGAGGAATACCTGGCCTACTCATTCGTACGGCAATCGCAGGCATTCCCTGATATCCTCCTCATGAACGGTCGTCGTCGCACTGACCGGACTGACATCGTAATGGGCATTGAACTCAAAGGTTGGTACCTATTGGCCAAGGAGGGCGAGCCCAGCTTCAGGTACAAGGTCACACCTGAGGCCTGCGAACCTCAAGACCTTCTCGTAGTCGTCCCGTGGATACTCTCCGACGTAATATCCGGCACGCCCAAAGCTCTGGAACCCTATATCGAGAGCGCTCGGTATGCAGCTGAATACCGGAACTACTACTGGCAGGAACTCCGACACACAACCACTGACACACGGATTGTCCCCCCCGCAGATTGCTGTCCGTATCCTTCGGCACGCGAGGAAAGCCAAGATAGACCAGCTCATGACAGCGGAGGCAACTTCGGGAGAATCGCGCGGACAGGTCTGATGGACCGGTATGTTGCCGACATGGACGAAGCCGCTGTGAGGGGCATCGCCGCCAAGTACTGGCGCGCGTTCTTCTCGGCTTTCCAGTATGAGGATCGCCCAGAGCAGATACGTGGGGCTCTGGACAACTTGGCTGACGAGGTAGTTGCTGATCTGCCGGAGCGCTCAGACTTCGATACGGAGCGTTTCCGGGAACTCCTATTTGAGCTGTTCCTCGTAGTCTGCGGCTCCAGCAAGTCGCCCGCAGACTGAGGCCGCGTGTAGCATCGGCATCCACCTTGATC
>JBMNNW010000204.1:0-2778 GCA_050942735.1 Armatimonadota bacterium | reverse complement strand
AGCAGGCATTCGTGCCTGCCGCCGTTGGCATCGCTTTCCCCCGTCCACCAACGGCGACAGGCAGGGATGCCTGTCCTACAGACGACAACGACGTACCGCCACAGGCTGGGGATGCCTGTCCTACAGACGACAACGACGTACCGCCACAGGCTGGGGATGCCTCTCCTACAGACGACAACGACCAACGGCTCCCCGGCGAGGGCGCCGGGGCCACAACGACAACGTCTTCTCGCAGGTCGGGGCCCCGTCCACCGTCCACCGCCCCCCCCCGCCGTCGCCCGCCTGTAGGGCGGGGACCTGTGCCCCGCCAGCGTGTGCCGTCCGCCACGCATCTGAAGATCGCAGAAGGCCTCCGGCGCTTTTCCGCGAAGGGGAGGGTAAGAGCAGGCCGCCGGAGACCCGCAGACGCCGGCGGCCATATGAGCATGGAAGGGCATATCATGGCGCAGGCATCAGCCGGCGACACAGTCAAAGTGCATTACACGGGCAAGCTCGAGGACGGCACGGTCTTCGATACTTCGCGGGAGCGCGAGCCGCTGGAGTTCACTCTCGAAGCCGGGCAGATCATCCCGGGCTTCGAGGAGGCCGTCGTGGGCATGGAGGAGGGCGACGAGACGACCGTACAGATCCCGCCGGAGAAGGCATACGGTCCCCGGCAGGAGGAGGCTGTGATGGAGTTGCCACAGGAGCAGCTTCCGCCGGAGATGGAGCCGCAGGTCGGGATGCAGCTTCAGCTTCAGGGAGCCAACGGGCAGGCATTCCCCGCACAGATCGTCGAGATCGGTGATGAGACGATCACGCTCGATGCCAACCACCCGCTCGCGGGCGAGACGCTCACCTTCGAGATCGAGCTGGTCGCGGTCGAGTAGGCGCGCCTTTCGCGGAGCGCGGGCCTCACCGCTCGCGCTCCGCGCCCCCGGTCAGTCCGCATCCAGCCACTCCAGCGGGTAGCGCCCGTAGCGGTAGAACGCCGCGTAAAGCGCCTCAATGTTCTCGAACGGCACCTCCTGGCCGACCTCGCCGTGCAGCATGCAGCCGCCTCGCTCAGTCGCGAACGCCCGGATCGCCGTCCTGACATCCTCCTCGACCTGCTCGGGCGTGCCGAACGGGATCGTCCATTGCCGGTCGATGTCGGTGCGGATGCACACCCGCCCCCGCACGATCTCCCCCACCCGCTCGGTGCCCATGCAGTCGTGCTGGGGGTTGAGCAGCGTCACGCCGATCTCGATCAGGTCCTCGATGATTTCGAGGATCCAGCCGTCGGTGTGGAACCACACGTGCGCCCCGCCGTCACGCGCGGCGGCGAACATCCTCGCGTAGCGCGGCTTGAAAAAGTCCCGCCACATTTCGGGGCGGATCAGAAGCTGACTCTGCGCGCCCCAGTCGTCGCCGAAGCGGATGCAGTCCACCCCCGTCGCCACGTAGCGCTCGATGGTGCTGACGTTGCGCTCGGTCATCCGGTCGGCCAGTTCATGCGCGCCCGGATGGTCCTCGGCGAGGTCCATGTAGAAGTTCGCCGGCCCGCGCATGTGTGACATCAGTTGGAAGAACCCGCCACCGCTTGCAGCGACGAACTCCTCCGGGTGGCGCTCCTGCACGTGCCGGGCGAACTCCTCGAAGTGCTCGTCGGGGGGCGGTGGCGGGAACTGGTAGTCCGTCCACGCGTCCCAGTCGGGGATCGCGGGCCGCAGCACCTCCCCGGAGGTGTAGCCGCGAAGCCTCCGCCAGACCGTCCCCCACGCGTCCTCGTACTCGACGACGTCCTCGTCGCTCTCACCGCCGGTGGGCACCCTCGCGAGGTTCGCCTTCACGCTCGCGTTGCCGAAGTCGTCGGGGTAGCGCTCGACGAGGTCGAGCAGCTTCTGCCCGTGCCGCCAGAGTGCGCCGGGGAAGATGTAGTGGTCGATCGGGCAGCGATCCGGGCCGCTGAACTCGATCGCGGCGAGAATCCGCTCGCGCGGGGTCATCTCGTCAGGCATCGCGTGATCCTCCTCTGATTTGCTTCGTGGAGAAGCGGGGGGCCTGCCCCTCGCCCTTCGTACCTCATACGCCGTTCCGCCGTTCGTAGGACGGGCTTCCAGCCCGTCTGCCGTCACCAACCCTTCGTAGGAAAGGCTCGTGACAGGCTGGAAGCCTTTCCTACTAAAGGCTTTGGTTGCGTGCACACACCCCCGCCGCTCGCACGTCCTACGTCATATGCCCTTCGTAGGACGGACTTCCAGCCCGTCTGCCGTGTTCCGCCGTTCGTAGGACAGGCTTCCAGCCTGTCTGTCGTCACCAACCCTTCGTACGAAAGGCTCGTGACAGGCTGGAAGCCTTTCCTGCGAAAGGCTCTGGTTGTGTCCCATGCCTCGCCCCCGCGCGGAGTGGGGCGCCCTCCTACCCCGCCTCCCCGCCGAGGCCCATCGCCTCAAGCTGCTCCTGTGTCGGAAACGCAACCACGCGCCACCGCTCCGGATAGTGGTCTGTCGGCTCCATCAGGTGCCCGGCCGACTCCATGACCTGCTCCCACGGCGCGGCCCCGAGGGCCGTCGGATTCGCCGGGTCGCCTGTCGCGAAGACCACGTGCGCCGCGCGCGGCAGCAGCGTCTCCACGCCCTCGATCCATGTGGTCACCGTGCTCAGCTTGCGCGTGGCGCGATCCTCCTGCGCGTCGAACGGCGCCACATATAGCTCGATGCCACGCTTGCGATGCAGCTCATCGAGCAGCCGCTTCTGCTCATCGTAGTCGCGCCAGAACGACGCAATCTGGTGGCGGTAGAGCAGCTCATACGCGTC
>JBMNNW010000115.1:0-15914 GCA_050942735.1 Armatimonadota bacterium | reverse complement strand
GCCGCGCCCCCCCCGGCCGGGGGGGGGGGGTATAGTTCAGACTGTCGGATTGTCTCAGTGGCAAAGCGCTGCACGGCGCAGGGGGCGATGAGCGTGTGCGGGATAGGCAGCATGAACATCGGACGCGCCCGGGTCGGCCGCCATGGAAGGCGATCGAACCGGGCGTCGTTGCGTTCTGCCTGACGAGCGGCGCCGTGGACAGCCGCAGGGGAGGTCGAGACATGTCTGAGGTCAGTGGTCGGAGGACCGCGCTGTTTGCCGGGGCGCTCCTGGCAACCGTCGGTCTTGTGGCGATGACCGGAGCCTTCGCCCAGGGAGGTGCGGAGCTCGCCGGGCTCGGAGCGGACGACCTCTGGGCGCAGGCGGAGCAGGCCAGGGCAGACGGCGAGATGGCCGAGGCCAGGCGCATCTACGCCCACATCGTCGAGCACCACGGCGACAACGAGAGCCGGGCTTCGTGGGCGCTGTACCGGTTGTGCATGTTCAGCTACAACGAGCGCGACATCGACGCCGCGCTGGGCTACATTCAGAAGGTCGTTGATGACTATCCCGACAGCGGCATATGTCGCAGCGGCTATGCCGCGTCCTACCTGACCGCGATCCATCTTCTCTTCACCCGAGACTACGCCGCCGCCATCGAGGTCGGCGAGGAGCACCTCGCCCGGTTCGGATCGAGGATGGGGCCCGTGGAGCGGGCGCGCGTCGTTGAGCGGCTTGCCAGAAGCTACGTGGCCACCGATGAGGCCGACACCGCGCTCGCCACCCTGACAGAGAACGCGACGCTCTACCCTCACCTGCTGCGCGCGCCGGAGTGGTATCAGGCGCTCTTCCTCGCCCACGTCGCGCGCGGCGACCAGCCCGCACTGCTCTCCGCCGCGCGTGCCGCCTACGCCATGTGCGATTTCGACGAGAAGGCGATCAGAGACGCAGCAGACCTTGTCCGTCAGGCCTTCGCGAGGTCCGGCGAGGTTGCTCGGGGAGTGCAGTTCCTGCAGGCGCAGGAGGACGACAAAGCGCCGAACCCACTCCGCGACGTGCCCCTGCCGGATGTCTCGGAGGAGCAGCGCGAGCAACTGCTTCAGGCGGCGGGCGATGACAGAGCCCTGCGTCTGCTCGTGTTCATCTACTGCGGCGACGACCACGCGGCCCTGACTGAGGCGATTGACCGCATCGCGACCGCGGGGACCGAGGAGGCGACCGCCGCCGTCCTCGATGTCGCGCGGGCATTCAAGGCGGTGGACCTCAACCTGGTGCGCGCCAACCAGTTCCTCGAGTACGCGCGCAGCGGTGAGGGCCTCAACCCGCTTACGGAGGTGGAACTGCGATGACACGATCGCTGCGCGCCGGGCTGGTCGCGGTGCTGCTGATGTGCGCCAACGGCGCCGTCGGCGCCGTAGACGCGGGTGATCTGCCCGAGAATGTGCGCTCCACGGTGGGCCCGGTGCATCTCAGCGGACCCGGGGAAGATCCGGCCACGTTGCCCGAAGTCGAACCGGCCCGCACGGACGGCGCCGCGCTCGTGTCGATCCTCCGGACGCTGATCGATGCGGGGGAGCTGACCGAACAGGGCGTGGCGGGGTACTGCGCCGAACATGGCGTACCCGAGGAGACCCTTATCCGTGCGCTGGACAGCATCGAACTGTCCCATCCGATGAAGTCACCGTATCTGGGGCTGTGCGAATCGCTGTGGGCTCGCCTCGATGCGGACGTGGACCGATGCCTCGAGCTTCCATACGCCCCGCGTATCTACATGGCGACCTACATCGCGATCATCGGACGGACCGAGGATGCTCGCAGGCTGGTCCTGAGCCTCCCGGACGACGATCCCATGCGCCTCAGCGCCGACATCTACCACATCGCAAACGAGCTGGCTATCTATCAGAGGACCGCGCACGGCCTCGCCGTCTGGATTTGGAAGCGCGGGGCGACAATGCGCGGTCCGGCCGAGCAGGCGTGGGTCTGCCGGCATATCGTGTTTGCATGCTTTGAGTGGAGTAAGCGGGGGAACACGGATTGCTGGAGAGACGAGGCACGCCCATGGATCGAAGCGGCGCTGGAGCGACCGGGCGCAGAGTCACAGTGGGGCGAGGCACTGCGTGCGTTGACAGCCACGTACGCAATCGAGGGTGAGGCGGCGGCGGGCGTGGCCAGAGCTATCCACCTGCTCGACGAGGCACAGAGAGACAATCGACCGGTCCCGGCATCGCAGATCGCGTGGGCCCACCTCGGCGTGGCTCAGCGGATTATCCACGCGCAACTCTCCGACCGCTATCGTGCTGCCGAGGTCATGTTGCGGCAGGCGATTGAGGAAGGCCAGCCCATGGTCAGCCAGCAAGCCCAGTTCGAGCTTCTGCGTCTCGCGGAGCTTCATCCGGTCGAGTCGCCACACATTCTGGCGCCGGAGGTGTGGGCGGTCTCACCGGATCGTCTGTCGTTGCGTTCGGATGCGACTCCCGCCGGTTCCGCGTCCGTCGTCGTTGACGGGAGCGCGACGCTCAGGATCGAAGACTGGGCGACGGACCTCGAGTGCCTGTCACTCGAACGGACCAATGCGGGCGGCTCCGCCAAAGCGCGCAACACCATCGTCTATCGCCACGAGCTTCAGGTGTCGCTGGATCCGGAGTACACGGGGGGCGCGAAGCAGGGCCACCTTGTGATAACCACCAATTCGCAAGTGCTGCCGTCAGTGACCATCCCGGTCCTGATTGATGAGGACACCAGATAATGGTGTGACAGGTTCACCGGTGTGATAGGGCACGGTCGAGCCCAGCCCGCACCACAGCGTTCAGTGAGAGCGACTCACGCCGTGGAGAGGGGCGTCGAATGGGCATCGCGCCGCCGCCGCAGGGTGATCTCTGCGGCGGGCAGGTCGGTCGAGTCGAGGGAATCGCCGCGAGGGTCCGTGCTCAGGCGCGCCTGTACTGCGAGCTGCCGGGTGAACTGCTCGATCTCCCCGTGCCGCGCGCGGCCCGCGTAGTCCACCACGGCCGTCCGCACGCCCGCCCGCCCATCGGTGAACTCCAACTCCAGCCACGCGCGGCCCCGGTCGTAGTCGCCCCAGCGGCCGTCGGGGTAGCGGTAGCTCCACACCACGCGTCTGAGGCGGCTGATCGGGAAGCACCGGCTCAGCCCCGCCCAGTTGCGGATGCAGAGGCGGTCACGATCGAGGATGAGGGCGCGAATCTCGCCGCGAAGAATCGCGAAGAGGCCCATCCCGCCGAATGTGAGCGCGGAGATCGCCGCCATGATCGGGCGGTCCACGGGGCGGAGATGATCTGCGTGGATGAACTGATACGCGAACCACGTCGCAACGACCAACAGCGCGACACCGAGGAACCGGTCGCGCGGAGGGCCGGTGCGGTAGATGCGAGCGCGGGCGTCCTCTTCCGAATGCATGCCGCGGCAGTCCCTCTCACTGCGGCAACTATGAACCGGCGAAAGCGGGGAGGGAGCGCCGTCCCTCCCCGCCACAATACACAGGTCTCAGCGGGACTCGGCCTCTCTGACGACATCCCGGCCACGACCGGGATCCGACCTCAGAGCACCACCGTGTTCCGCACGCTCGCGGATTCGGCGGCGGCGTTCATCACCTGCAGCACCGGCACCATATCGTGAATCGTCGCGATCGGCTCGCGGCCGGTGGCGAAGGCATCAAGCGTGTCTCCGACGTAGTGGTCGTAGACCTCCAGCCCGTTCATCCCGCCCACGTGCTCGTTCTGCCCCTCGCGCATCAGCAGGTCCTCGTTACCCACGTCCCCGCCCACGTGCAGGCGATCGGTGGTCACCGAGAAGTAACGCTCGTAGCTCTCCGGGATTGTGTATGAGATCTCGCCCATCCCGATCGCGCCGGTCTCCCGGCCCACCATCATCAGCGAGGCGTGATCCTCGATCAGGTCGTCGCGCAGCCCGTAGTTCCATCGCGCCGTGACCTCCGCCACGTCGTCCACCAGGTAGATGAACAGGTCGATCACGTGCGGGCCGAAGTTGAACAGCGGCCCGCCGCCCGAGCGCGCCGGGTCGAGCATCCACGCGCAGTGCGCATCGATGTAACGCTCGGGGCTCCCGGCGAAAAGGCGGTAGTAATAATGAATCGGCGCGCCGAGTTCACCGGCCTCCCGCAGTTCGCGCAGGCGCTGAACCACGCCGTAGTAGCGGCTCACCAGCGCCGTCGCGGTGAAGAGGTCCTTCTGCCGCGCGCGCTCGGCGATCGGGGCGAGCACGTCGCCATCGAGCCCCATCGGCTTCTCCATGTGAAAGGGCTGCTCGCGGCCGACCAGCTCCGCGGCGATCTCGCTCATCTCGTTGTGCGGCGCCGACGACCACACGATCTCCGCCTCGACCTCGTCGAGCAGCTCTCGGTAGTCGGTGAAGACGGGGCAGTCGAGATCGAACTCCGCCGCGATCCGATCCACCGCCTCCTGCTCCGAATCAGAGATCGCAACGATCTCCACGTCCCGCTTGAGCAGCGCGGGCAGATAGAACTCGGCTGCGTGCCAGTGACCTACTCCGATGAAAGCGACTCTCATTGCCTGGCTCCCTCATTCACGTGATCGAGTACCTCGCCGCCCGGTGTCGCGGGGACACCTCCGGCGGCCGGTCCGTCAAACTGAAGCTGCTCGCCGTAGCCCTCGCTCTCGCGGGCGACCTCGCGCATCATCTCCACGCCCTCGTCGGCGAGCGTCTCCGCCCGGTCGTACTGATGCTGCGCGATGAGCCGGCGGACCTCCGCGAAGGTGTCATCAAGCTCGTCGGTGTCGGCGCCGCGCTCCTTGAGCTGCAGGTACATCTCCCCGGCAAGCTCCATCTTCCGCCGCACGCGCTCCTCGGGGCTGAGGTTCTTGAGGCGGTCCTCAAGCGGCGCCTGCATCGGCGCGGACATCGCCTGAAGGACGGCCTCGGCGATCTCGGCGCGGTTCGCCTCGAACTCCGACTCGGGCATCGCCCGGACCCTGGCGAGGATCCCCGCCACGCGCTCGACGACCATCTGCTGGCGCTCGCGCTGCTCCGCCTCGGAGGGGCCGGGCCCGGAGCCGCGCTCGGCGTCGGCCTCGCGGGCCTCGCGCACCTGCTGCTGCGCCTGCTGGATGGCGGCGGTCATGTTTCTTCTGCGCTCGCCGATGCCGCGGAAGGCGTTCTTCGCGTCATCGAGTATCTCCCGGATCTGCTCGGCGTTCTTCTCACGGATCGCGCCCGCGGCGATGTTGATCGACTCCCAGATCTGCGTGAGGTCGCGCTCCTCGGCCTGCATGACGTTCGTGGCAAGGTCGGCGACGAACCTGATGAAGCCGATCTCCGGGCCCATCTGCGGCATGCCGCCCGGCCCGCGCGGGGCGGCCTGGGCTCCGGAGGGACGCCGGGGGGCGCGCGGGGCGTCCTTGACCGCCGCGATGGCCTGATCCATCAGCCGCTCGGCGCGCCGCACATCGCCCTGCTGGGCGGCCCGTTCCGACCGCCTCGCCAACTCCACCGCGGCGCGGACATCGCGCTGCTGCCGCTGTGCCTGCTGCATCGCCTGACCGAACTGCTCCAGGCGGCTCTGAAGCGAGTCAGGGAGCCGGTTGCCCGACTGCCCCTCGATGGTGCGGCGGGCCTCGTTGAGCAGGTTCTCAAGCCTCTGCGCCTGCCCCGACGCGGCCGCATCCACCATCTGCGAGCGAAGCTGCAGGAGGGGCTCGACCGGCATATCCCTGCGCTCCATCTGCTTGATCGCGACGCTGAAGCCGAAGAACGCCTCCCACAGCTCCGGATGCTGCTCGAAGAACGCCTGCGCCTCCAGCGGAAGGTTCGTGTCCTCGGCGGGCGACGGCAGCCTCCGTTCGGGACCACCGGTCGCCGGGCCCTCGCGCTCTCCGGGCTCACTGAGTCCGGGTGGGTCCAGTGGCGAAGGCAGATCGACCTCCGGCGTGCCCAGCGACTGCATGGCTTTGCGCGCCTGCGCGTAGTCGCCGTCCTCGATCGTCCGCTGCAGCCACGCGATACGGCGCTTCGAGGTGTCACTGGCCGCGGGGCCGGCGTAAACGCCCGCGAGCCTGTCCACGGACTGCTCGAGTGCCGCGGACATCTCGTTGCGCTCGGTGAAGAGCCTCACCGCGGCGACGGTCATGAGGATGCCCAGCACCGCGAGCACGACGACGCCGAACGCGACGAAGGTCGCCGCCTTTGACGGCGCGCGCTCCTCCTCGCCGACTCCGAGATCGCGCTCGGTGACGACGAAGGGCGGCTCAGGCTGTGCGGGCTCATCACCGGGGACGGCGTTCAGCCGCGTGAAGAAGTCCTCATCGGCCCCGTCATCGGCGTTCTCAGTGCGATCGGTGACCCCTGCGTCCGTCGGCACCGTCGGCGGCGTCGTGTCGGCCCCGTCTCGCGATGGCTCCCACGGGCTCCGGCGCGGCTCTTCGCCACGCTCGGGGTCGGGTCGAATCTCATCGTCGCGTTCTTCGTCCAACGTCGGCACTTCCCTTATGTGTCCTCGCCCGGGTCCCCAATGTGCGGCAGGATCTCAAGCATCGTGATCAGATCGAGTCGGTTGTGCTCCAACACCTGCGCCATCTCCCCGGCCTCCCCCGTGTGTACGAACTGATGCCACGCGTCGGGGATCGCGGCGCCCTCAATGTCTCCCCACCGGGAGCGCCCGCAGAGGCGCTTTTCGCAGGTCTGCAGCCTGCAGTTCTCCCATCTGCTCCTGAAGCGCGCGCGGATCGCGTGCAGCAGGTCGATGTGCGTGGCCGGCTCGGGGCACTCCCCGAGGCCGTGGTAGATCATCCGCTCACGCATCAGGGGCAGGTCGAATGACCGCCCGTTGTACGTCATCAGCGCTCGGCGGCCTCTCATCAGTTCCGCGGAGGCCGCGAGCACCGCGCGCTCCTCGGCGTAGTCGCGGGCGAAGAACTGCAGCGACAGTGCCTCGGAGACCGCATCGGTCTCCCAGACGATCACGCCGACGAGGAAGACCGGTGCCGCCGAGAGCCCCGCCGTCTCGGTGTCGAGCAGCACGAGATCGCTCGGCGCGAGGCCGCGCAGAGCGTCCAGCGGCCCGCCGCCCCTCTCTCCGAGCAGCGCGGTCAGTCGCTCGAAACGCTCCAGTATCTCCGCCCCGTGCGGCAGCATCTCACGCGCGGGCCCGGCGACCAGCCAGCAGGCGCCATCATCACACTCGAAGACCTCGCCGGGCGCGAGAGCCGCAAGCGGGCCGCGGGCAAGGCCTCTCGGCCGCTCCACACGCGGCCGCCCGGCGGCGCCGTGAGCCTGCCGCGTGAGGCGCCCGCGAGACAGGGTCGGGTCGCCGAGATGGACCGGCTCGGAGTCGGCGGGACGCGACCGGCCGCGCTCGACGGCGCGGTCGCCCTCCGGCGGGCCGTCGTCTATCTGTCTGAGGCGCCTCCGCAGGCGCTTTGAAAGCATGGGTGATCAGTCCTGCCCCGTGGGTGTGTCCGGGGCGCGACCGCTCCCGCCGCCCGCCGCATCGAGCTGCTCGGCGAGGCGCTGGTGAAGGGCCGCGACGTAGCTGGCCTGTGCGGCGGCGGCGCGCCACTTGGTCTCCGCATCCGCCTCTTCGGCGGTGATCGCCTCATCGACCTTGCGCGCCAGAAGGTCGGCCTCCTGCAGCAGTTCGGTGTGTCGTCCGGCCGCGCCCTGCATTGCCGGCAGCGACTGCTCGGCCTTCTGCAGGATCGGCGTGACCATCTGCGCCATCATCAGGTGCGGGCGCAGGCTCCCCTCAGCCCAGCGAGCAGCGGTCTGACGAAGCTCGGCAGGCGGGTCCTGCCCCTCGGTGGGGACGCAGCGCTCCAGCCACGTTCCCGCGGCCTCCCAGGCTCTCGCGCCGGCGGGCGCGCCCGAGAGCGCCTGGCGCTGCATGACCTGTGCGCCGCGCTCGATGACGGCCCGCAGCAGCTCACCATCTGAGGGCTGGCGGAGTCGGGCGCCGAGTGAGAACTGGAAGAACGCCTGTGTGCCGCCCACCGCCCCGCTCGTCCCCGCTCCCGCGCGCCACGCCGAGAGGAACTGCTCGTGACCGCTGGTGGCGTAATTGTTGCGCCCCGGCGGCATGAAGTACACCCGCCGCGTCCCAAGGTCGTATCCGGTGACGATCACCCAGTGGGCCGGAGACCCGTAGCGCACGATCACCGGGTGGCCCTGAAGAAGCGCCTGGTGAAGGGTCTCAAAGCCCGCCTCGGCGCTCGCCCCGGAGAAGACGTTGCCGGCGAAGCCCAGCGCCTCGGTCACGATCTCGAAGGGACTGTCCTGCAGCGGATCGGAGCCCGCCGACGGCCTCTGCGAGTCGAAGACGACGGCGAACGGAGCGCCGTAGAGCGCCATCAGCCACTCCAGCGACCGCTGCTCACCACGGTGGGCCAGCGCCGCGCGGAGAGTGGAGACCGCCTGCAGCAGGTGAGTCTCCCGGGCGGCATGTGCGGGGACGCCCTGGATCACCCGCGAGCGACGCCGGACCTCCGCCGCCTGCTCCTGCTCCTGCTCCTCGCGCTTGCCGTAGTACATCCACCCGATGCTGCGCTTGGCCATCGCTGCGGCATGCGTGTCGGGGTAGCGCTCGATGACGGCCTCGTAGAGCTTCTCGACCTCCGCCTGCTCCGCCCCCATGCGCTCTGACGCCCGCGCGTGCAGAAGCGCGGCCTGTGCACAGGTCGTCGTTTGATTCGCGTATCTCGCGCTCAGTTCGTCGGAGGTCGCTGCGGCCGCCGCGTAGTCCTCGGCGTCGAAGTGCGCGCGCGCAACCTCCAGCAGCCCTCGGGCGCACAGTCCCTCGCGGCCCTCGAAGCGCTGGCACAGCTCGACCCATGTGCGGCGGACCGACTCCGGGTCCGCCATGACCCGCCGCTGGATGGCCATCACCCGCATGAGCGCGTCATCCACCCACGGGCTGTCGGGGTAGCTGTCCGCCAGCGCCCGATACTTCACAAGCCCCACGGTGGGCTGGCCAAGCTCCTCGGCGTAGACATACGCGAGCTTGTAGAGCGCGTCATCGGCGAGGTCGCTGTCTGGCTCCTCGGAGACGATCCGCTGGTACTCCTCGGCGGCCATCTTATGCTGGCCCTGCGCGAGGAATGTCTCTGCCCGCCGGTAGAGTCTCTCGGATCTGCTCGTGCATCCGGCGAGCATCAGTGCCGCGGCGGCGACGATCGCGACGGCGAGGTGGAGGCGCATCAGAGGTTCTCCACCTCCTCAAGCGCCAACGCAAGCCGTGCGAGCGCGAGCGACATCTCCGGGAACGTCTCCTCCTGCGCGCGCAGGAAGTCGGGGAGGTTGTGTCGTGTCACGCGCTCGCGGACGTAGCGCAGATGGTTGACCTGTCGAAGTGATTCGGAGTTGGAGATCTCCTCCAGCACCAGCAGCACGCGCTCGCAGTCCGCCGCCGTCTCCTTGTCCGCCCCGGTCGGGTCATCGAGCTGGAAGGCGATCTCCCGGATGGCGACGGGCAGTTCCTGGCGGATGATACGTTCCCGCAGGCATTCGTACTTGAGCTCGGCGATGTCGCTGCTCCTGCGCGCGTGCTGGTAGAAGACCGCGCCCCAGATCCCGACGGCGACCAGTGCCAGCGCCACCAGCCCGCCACGGAAGGCCGTGCGGCGCACCTTCCACCGGGCGCGAATGCCGCCCGCCTCCTGAGCAGACAGCTCCGACAGCTCGTCGAGCAACGGTCGCGGCAGGCGCACACCCTCGAGTCCGACGGTCCCGTCCTCGGAGGTTGCCGCCCGGCGCGCCCTTCGGGCCTCCCGCCGGCCGACCCGCTGCGCCAGCACTCGCTCGGTGACCCGCCAGAGGCGGTCGGCCGGATCGGCGTTGAAGCGCGGCGCCTTCAGCGCCGAAAGCAGCGCGCGCCAGACCTCGCGCACGATCTGCTGGGCCTCCGCCTCATCATCGACCGCCGTCAGCGCCATCGCGTAGACGCCGTCGGCGCAGTGATAAAGGAGCGCGTCCAGCGCCGAAGCGTTCCCCCGGCGGCAGCCGGTGCGAAGCTCGCGCGTGGTGGTCGCCGCCATCAGTTACTCCCCTCGAAGATGCTGTCGGGCAGACCGGTGTTGACGCGGTAGTTCGTGAACTGCAGCTGGATGTGAGCGCCGCCGCCGCGATTGGTCAGCGCCCCCCGAGCAACGTCCGTGATGATGTAGCGCGGCATCCAGTAGCCGCTGACCTGCGTGTAATGAAAGCGGGCCGCGAGCTGGCGTCGCTCCCCGCGCCAGATCTCGCTCTTGAGCAGCAGGTAGTGCTCGGTGTCGATCCACAGCAGCACGCGGCCGCTACCGGGGCCGGGCTCGCGAGGGGAGAGCTTCACGCAGCGGACCGCCCGCCCGCTGATCTCGCCGTCGCCGACGAAGCTGGCGGTGGTGTAGTCCTTGATGTGCTTCGCGAGGTTCCCCAGCAGTAGCGCGTCCCGCGGGATGATCGCGAGGCCGTCGGATTCGATGTGCACGCGGTCGGGGCGCTTGTAGTAGACCTTCACTGTGCGTCGCGCGATATTGACGTTCGGCGCCTCGACCGACACCTCCAGAGTGGCCGTGTAATCATCCACGACCTCGGTGGTCGCCAGCGACCTCTCCACCATCTCCATCGCCGTCAGCGCGTCGGCAGACATCACCGATGCAAGGCCGAGTGCAACGACACCGCAGACCACCATCAGCCGCCTCAGCACGTAACATCCCTCCGATCGAAGACGACCAGCGCGATGATTCCCGCCGCAGCGATGTAGCCGGCGAGGTAGGCCGCTGAGGTCCGAAGCGACGCGACGTCCACGGTCGCCGCCAGCACCTCGCGGTGGATGTCCAGGTGTGCAGTGATCAGATGCGGCTCGATCGCCTCGAAGTAAGGCATCGCACCGACGATCTGGCTGACCAGCAGCACCGCCACCGTCAGGCCCGCTGCGGTCATCGGGTTGTTGAAGATGGTCGAGAGCATCAGCGCGAGCGTCGCCACGCTGCACATTGCCAGGCACGCAAGCGCGTAGGACTGCGCGAGCCGGGCCAGCCCCGTCTGCGGCTCGAAGATCGTCAGTCCGCGGCCGAGCACCACCAGGTCGCCCCAGCCGAATACAAGCTGCCCCAGGCCGAGGCCGGTCAGCCCGAGGAAGAGGGTCAGCGCGATCGTGAACGCCCAGCTCGTGGCGAGCTTGGCCGCCAGCACCCGCCAGCGCGCGACCGGCCTCGACAGCAGCGAGCGCAGCGTCCCCGACTGCCGCTCGCCAGCCACCAGCCCGCCCACGACCACCGCGATCAGCAGCGGCATCAGCACCGCGAGCGCCACCTGCATGACCGCGTTCGCCACGAATAACGCCGTCACCGACTTGCCCGCCACGACGAACTGCGGGCCGAGGCGCTCGCTTACGTCCAGCCGGCCCTGCTCGTGATGGCTGCCCCACGTGATCAGGCCCACCAGCACCAGCACGATCCCGAAGCTCGCCCACGTGATCCGCTGCCGGTAGAGCTTGCTCAGTTCGCTCCGCAGCGCGGCCATCGTCATCCCCCGCCCCCACGTGTACTTAGACCGCTCTGACCCGCCCCAGTGTTCCCCGCTTCGGCCTCGTCGGGCGGCTTGCGGTGGCCGATCGTCTCCATGTAGAAGCTCTCGAGTGTGCGGCGCACGGGCGCAAGCTCGTAGACGCGCACCCCGGCCCTCACCAGCGCCTCATTGAGCTGCGCGCTTCCCACGTCGCCGGCGACCAGCAACGCGCGATCGCCCGCCGCCTCCGCGCGCACGCCCTCGAACGTCTCGCCCAGCGTCCGCAGCGCGGCCGCGACGTCGTCCACAACCACGCGCGTGCCCCGCGTGAGCCCGTCGAGCATCCCGCCGACCTCGCCCTGCGCGATGACCTGCCCGCCCATCACCACCGCCGCGTGGGTGCAGGTCATCTCCACCTCGGCGAGGAGGTGGCTGGACAGGAAGATCGTCATACCCTCCGCGAGCAGCGCCACGAGCATCTCGCGCACCTGCGCGAGCCCCTCCGGGTCGAGGCCCGACGCGGGCTCGTCGAGGATCAGCAGCTCCGGGCGCGGCAGGAGCGCCTGCGCGATGCCCAGCCGCTGGCGCATCCCGTGGGAGAAGCCGCCGACCGCGCGGTCGGCCGCCTCGCTCAGCCCCACGATCTGCAGGGTCTCGTCCATCTCGCCGGGCGAGACTCCACCGGAGAGCGATGTGAGAAGCCGCAGGTTCTGTCGCGCGGTCAGCCACGGGTAGAACGCAGGCTCCTCCACCAGCGCCCCAACCCGGCTGCCCAGCCGGAGGCGCTCGCCGACCGGGATCCCCAGCACGCTCGCATCCCCGGAGGTGGGGCGGATCAGCCCCGTCAGGATGCGGATCGTCGTGCTCTTGCCCGCCCCGTTGGGCCCGAGGAAGCCGAAGAGCGAGCCCGGCGGCACGGTCAGATCGAGCCCCTCGACGGCCCGGACCCTTCCGAAGCGTTTCGTCAGACCGCGCGTCTCAATGACCGGTTGCCCGCTCAGAAGCCGCACCCTCCCGCTCGAGGCCCACCAGCGCCTCGCAGACGTCATCCTGCATCCTTCGAACCCGCGCCACTTCGCACTCGAAGCCGTTCATCACCATCGCGAACACCAGTCGCTCGCCCGACACCGTCTCCGCGTAGCCCGAAAGCGCGGACACGCCCGTCAGCGAGCCGGTCTTCGCGCGAACCCGCCCCTCGGCGCGCCCGCCCTGCATCCTGCGGCGGAGCGTTCCATCCACGCCCGCCACCGGCTGCGCTTCGATGAACGTCTCACGCCAGCGCGAGCGGTCCATCGTCCGCAGCAGATCCACGATCAGCCCCGCGCTCATCAGGCCGTTGCGGCTGAGGCCGGAGCCGTCGGCCCACCGCGCCCCGTGCAGGAAGAGGCCGCGCTCAGCCCAGACCTCCGCGCAGAGTTGCCGCGGCGTCAGGTCCGGGCGGCCAGCCGCCTCGGGAAGCGCCTCCAGCAGCGCCTGCGACAGCGCGTTGTCACTGGGCTTGAGTATCCGATGCGCCAGCGCCGCCAGCGCCTCCCCCGGCTTCGCGCCCGGGACCGCGGAGCAGTCGTGGGTCGGCCCGAGCAACTCCAGCGCCGTCGCGATCGTCACCAGCTTCATGTTCGAGGCGGGGATCAGCGGCCTGCCGGAGTCGAGGCGATAGATCTCATCGCCGCGGTCAAGCGAGACCACCAGCGCACCGACCTCCGCGCCGCGCAGCGCCGGATGTGCCAGCACTCCCGCCACGCGGTTCTGGACCTCGCGCAGGCTCTCGGCGCCGCTTCGCGCTGGGCTCCCGCCCAACGCCAGAGCGGCCACGAGCATACACACGATCGCGCTTCGGCGCATGATGCGATCCCGGGTGTGCATCTTTCCTCATCTGCAGTGGCATTTCACGCCGCTTCATTATACCAGCATGAGCGGGCGAGGGAAAACGCCCGGGCTCACACGTGCCCCGGCGGAGGGTAGCTGGTGGGGCCGTGGAAGTGCTTGCCCCGGTCCTCTTCGTCGAGCATCTCCTCGATCTCCGGGCGCAGGCGGATGAAGCTGTCATCGAGGCTCCGGGGCCGAGCGTGGCAGACGACGTGCTCATAGGCGGCGGAGAGGTGAGCGCCGAGCAGCAGCACGTGCGCGCCGAAGAACGCCCATGTGAGGAACATGACCACCCCGGCGAGCCCGCCGTAGATCGCCGACTGCTCCGCCGAGCGGGCCACCGTCAACGTGAAGATCGGGGTCACCGCGCGCCACGCCAGGGCGGTGAAGACCGCTCCCACCGCCGCCACCCGCGTGGTCACATGCTGCGCGGGGATGAACTTGAAGAGCAGAAAGAACGCCGCGAACGCCACCGCGACCTCGACCACCAGGCGAAGACCGGGCTGCAGCAGGACTATCCCGCCGACGTCCACCGTCGCCACCGTCGTCAGCCACCCGATCAGCGTGGGCACGAACGCCGTCAGCAGGATCGCCACGATCAGCAGCGCGCCCGCGGCGATCATAGAGGCCAGCGAGACGAGCTTGCGCGCGACAAGACCGCGCTCCTCCGGGCCCGGCCAGATTCGCGTGAGGCTGATCTCAAGCGCCTCGAAAAGCCGGAGGCCCGCCCAGACGAGCACCACAGCGCTGACGACCCCCGCGATGTGAGCGTCCGGGTGCGTGATGAGCGCGTCGATCTCGCTCATGATCGTCGCGGCCGCCTCCCCCGCGATCCGGTTGACGGTGTATCTGAGCCACTCGTAGCCGTGCCCGTCCTGGCCCATCAGCAGTTGCAGCGCCCACGCCATCAGCAACCCCAGCGGGCCGATGCAGATCAGCGCGTAGAACCCGATCGCCGCGGCCATGATGTTCGAGCCCGCCCGCCCGCGTCGAAGCCACGTGATCCTCAGGATCCGCCACCATCGCGGGGCGACTCGCTCCCCCCACGCCGCCAGCTTCATCGCTCGATCCCTCAGCTTCATACACCCCACTTCCGCCCCCGAACGCCCGCGTCCTGCCGAGTTCGCGACGGATTCACGCACCGAGGAGGAATACCGGACGCAGTGTGGAAAAGTCATCTGCCGCATTCCGATATACCATCAATCAACCCGTCCAGGGAGCGACGCTGATGCTTACTGCCGAGAAAGTCAAGCAGGCCGCGAAAGCCATGGGGGCCGACCTCGTAGGAATCGGAACGCCCGACCGCTGGGAGGGCGCGCCGATCCAGATGGACCCGCGCTTCATCATGCCCGAGGCGAAGTCGATCATCGCCTTCGGCTTCCGCGTGATGCGCGGCAGCCTGCGCGGCATCGAGGAGGGCACCTTCTTCTCCAACTACTCCTCGATGGGCTACGGCGGCCTCAACTGGCTCTACATGCCGATGACCATGATCAACCTCGCAAAGTTCATCGAGGACTACGGCTACGAGGCGATTCCGCTGGGGCACCTCTCGCCGTGGCGCGCGATCGACAACGTCGGGGACCTCAAAGGCATCTCCCGGCCGGTCGAGCCGGGCAAGCCCGCGCCCGACGTGATGGTGCATCTGCGCATCGCCGCGTACCTGTGCGGACTCGGGGAGATCGGCTGGTCGAAGATGTTCCTCACGCCCCAGTTCGGCCCGCGCCAGCGCCTCGCGGTGATGATGACCGAGGCGGAGCTTGAGCCCGACCCGATCATGGAGCCCTACCTGTGCGACCGCTGCATGTTGTGCGCCTCGGAGTGTCCCGGCAAGCTCATCCCCACCGATCGCTCGGTGAAGGTGACGCTCGCGGGCAACGAGGTCGAGTGGGCGGACGTCGACCACGAGAGCTGCAACGTCTACTTCCGCGGCGGTGAGATCCTCGAGGAGGGCGAGACGGGCGAGTATCTTCCCGACCGGAAAGATGTTGGCCCCGGGCCGTGGGCGCCCTTCGCGAAGAAGCCCAACACGATCTACGAGCACGGCCAGGCGATCGCGGGCTCGAAAGGCTGCACGCGGGCCTGCATGATTCACCTTGAGGAGCAGGGCAAGCTGGGCAACAAGTTCCAGACGCCCTTCCGCCGCAAGCCGCTCTGGCGCGTGGACTGGTCGGCGGAGTAGGGGGCGTTATGCAGTCGGAGAGGCCGGACCCCGTTCCGGCCTGTGCCGTCGCCTTTGGGCACCGCAGTGAATCAGCATTCCTCCACATCAGTCCTAAGGAGCGATGAGCCTTGCTCACAGCAGAGAAAGTCAAGCAGGCCGCGAAAGCCATGGGAGCCGACCTGGTCGGGATCGGCACGCCCGACCGGTGGGAGGGCGCGCCGATCCAGATGGACCCGCGCTTTATCATGCCCGAGGCGAAGTCGATCATCGCTTTCGGCTTCCGCGTGATGCGTGGCAGCCTGCGCGGCATCGAGGAGGGCACCTTCTTCTCCAACTACTCCTCGATGGGCTACGGCGGGCTCAACTGGATGTACATGCCGATGACCATGATCAACCTCGCAAAGTTCATCGAGGACCACGGCTATGAGAC
>JBMNNW010000113.1:0-16375 GCA_050942735.1 Armatimonadota bacterium | reverse complement strand
CGGCAGCCCGGTCGAGCTTGATCGCAGCAGCAGGTTCGCCGCTCAGGTCCCCGTTGACGGCTCGACCGACGGGGTCATCGTTGTGACGGCCACTGACTACCGCGGCGGACAGACCGTCAGGGCGATCTCGCTTACCCGCTCAGGCGCCGATCGGTAGCAGGCGCAGAGCGGCTCATCAGCCTGCGCCGCCCTCTCCCACGCGATCGACCGCCACAATCTCCGGCTCCTCGCCCGCGCGCGCGGCCTGCGCGAGGCCCGCGCGATCGACCGCCACAATCTCCGGCTCCTCGCCCGCGCGCGCGGCCTGCGCTCACACCGGCAGCGGGGGCCATGCCCACAGGATCAGCGGCACGGCGGTGGCCGCAACCACGATGGTCATCGGGAGTCCCAGCTTCCAGTAGTCCCCGAACTCATAGCCGCCGGCCGCCAGAACCAGGGTGTTCGACTGGTGGCCGATGGGGGTGTTGAAGGCGCACGATGCGCCCACCGCCACGGCCATGAGGAAGGGATCCGCTGAGACGCCTATCGTCGCCGCCACATCAATCGCGATCGGGGCGATCAGGATAGCGGCCGCTGCATTGTTGATCACATCCGACAGGAACATTGTCGCGACCAGCACGATGGCCAGCATCATCGTCACTGACGTAGCCCCGCCGATCTGTGACAGCGCGTCCGCGATCAGTTGGGCTCCGCCTGTGGTTTCGAGCGACTGACCGACCGGAATCATCGCCGCAAGAAGGATGATGATCGGGAGATCGACGCTCCTGTAGGCCTCGCGCGGCGAGATGATGCCCGTGAGGAGCATCACCACGGCGCCGGCGACCAGGGCGGTCGCCGCGGGCACAATACCCATCGCGGCAACAGCCAGCGCAGCCACGAAGATACCGAGCGTGAGCGGCATCCTTCGGGGTCGGCCCATCCGGAGCCCCCGATCTGCCAGCGGCAGGCAACCAAGTTGTCTGCAGGCATTGGTGACGGCGCTCCCGGATCCCTGCACGAGGAGGATGTCTCCGACCTGAAAACGGATTCGCTTCAGGCGCTCACGCAACTGCCCTCCCTGACGAGCAACCGCTATGACGTTGACGCCGTAGCGCCTGCGCATGTCCAGCGCGGTGACGGTGCTGCCCGCAAGTGGTGAGTCCGCTGTGACGATGACCTCGCGGAGATCGAGGTCGTCGGCATCCTGCCTCGGGCTTTCTTCCTCACTACCCGCGCCCGCAACCAGCTCCGCATCGGTGATACGCATGAGGGTCCGAAGACTACCGGGATCAGCCTCCACCAGCAGCACGTCATCAGAGCGGAGAATGGTGTGCATCGGGGGCATCGACTGCCGCTTACGGTCGCGGAACAGGCCGAGGATGATAACCTCGGCCTCCTCCTCCATCGCCGACACAAGCTCGTGCAGAGACTGACCGACGTACCTCGACTCGTCCCGGAGACGTATCTCGGCGATGTAGTCACTTATATCGAAGAACTCATCAGGCGAGGCGCCCCTGGTTCGATGGGGCATCAGCCGCCAGCCGACGAGGCTGACAAAGATCAGCCCCGCCAGCGCCACCCCGCCGCCGACCGGCATGAAATCAAACATGCGGAACGGATCCATGGCGGTCTGCTCTCGGTAGGTGCCGATGATGATGTTCGGCGGAGTACCGATCAGCGTCGTCATGCCTCCGAGCAGGGACGCGGTTGCCATCGGCATGAGAAGCAACGACGGCGGGGACCCTCGCCGGCGTGCGATCGTTATCCCCACGGGCATCAACAACGCCATCGCAGCGATGTTGTTCATGAAAGCGGAGAGGAGTGCGACGATACCGGTGAGCGCGGCGACCTGCACCGTGATATTGCCCCCTACCCGCCACAGGAGCCGCGCGATGATGTCCACGATTCCGGCGTTCACGAGCCCGCGACTGAGCACGAGCACCGCCGCGACAGTGATGACGGCCGGGTGGCCGAAGCCGGCGAAGACCTCCGCGGGAGGCACCAGCCCGGCCAGCGCCACGACAAGCAGCGCCATCACCGCGACGATGTCGTAGCGCCAGCGGTTCCAGATGAAGAGAACGAGTGTCAGCGCGAGAACAGCGAAGACGAAGAACTGCTCGAATGTCATCATCTCACCGGAATGTGATCTCAGTGCAGTGCGTGATAGCCGGCAGGGCCGTCGGGGTTGCGCGGCGCTTACGTCCGCACGGGTCCCCGCGGAGCGTCGGACGAGACCGATGACGCGGCTCCGGTGTAAAGGTTCAGTGCCGGCGGAACATCACCTGCCGGAATCCCCGCGCCCGGTGCTGCGGGACGGTCAGGGGCACCCCCACGCCGACGCCCGGACCGTGGCGAGGTCCGGGCGTCTGGATCTGTCGAGGGTGCGCGTGTCTCACACGATCTTCCGCTGGAGGATCGCCCACTCCACCGCTTTGAGGACGTAGGAGACGAGCAGCAGGCCGACGATGATGTAGAAGAACGTCCAGACAGCAGGGCTGTCGAAACGCTCGATCCAGTCACCGACCGGCACGGTCTCGCTGAGCGCGAACCGCTGCGCGAGCACTGCGAGGAAGCGGATGAATCGTCCGTAGAGCGCGCTGACGATCGGGTACGCCGCGATCAGTCCGACGATCGTGGCGGCGATGATGATCGGGTTGAGAAGGCGAAACTTCTCCCGCTGGTGCTCATTGAAGATCGGGCAGTTGCGGCACTCGCGCGTTCGCTGAGTGCCGGCCTGCCTGGCGCCCGCCTCGAGGTCTGAGCGGATGTAGGCGGATCCCTGCTCGGGCAGCACATCGGTACTGGCGCCACGCTTGAGCAGCGACTCAATCAGGTAGGGATCACAGTTGCAGCCCTGCCTGAGCCTCCAGCAGTTCTTGCGGCTCTTGAACGCGGGGCACATCTCCTTGATGGCCTCGTGGCAGTAGGGCATCTCCCAGCAGCGGGAGGGGCGCCAGCCGATGCCGGTGGTGGCGGCCTTTCTCGGCTTCAGTCCCTGCTCCTCGGCCATCCTCGCCCGGCGCGCGGGAGCCTCGCGCATGTAGCTGACGATCTCGAGGACGATCCGGATGCCGACGATGGCCACCATCGCCTGCCCGGTGATCCCGGCCCAGCTCGTGATGATCTCCCCCGCTTGCTGAGCGGCGGTGGCGACCTGCCCGGCGACCATCAGCGGGACGCCCAGCACCAGGCTGACACCAACGAGCCCGGCCACGACGGCGACGGCGATCTCCTCGTAGGTGACGATGACAAGGCAGATTGTGCCGACCAAGCCGCTGACCGCCATGATCTGGCCCATGAGCTGAAGGTTCGCAAGCACCCTCGGACCCACCGACTGGGACAGGTGGCCGCCGTAGACCGCGTAGAAGATGTACCCGAGGCTGATCGCGAAGGCCAGAGCGGAGAGCTTCAGGCCTGTCACGGACAACCCGCGCACCTGTTCGGCGAAGTTTATCTTCAGCGGCGAGCGACCGGTTCCACCTCGTCCCTGTCGCAATGCGGCTCCTCCTTGCGGAAATCTCTGAGGCCGATGTCAGCGGCCCTGCTAACTGGTGTCGGCGCGCTCCGCCGCGGCGACGTATTCCTCGGGGATCGGATAGTCATCGAGGAAACTCAAGAAGTCGGTCTTCTGGTTGGCGCGGTTGTACCCTTCCTCGAACGAGATCAGATCGTCCTTGACCATCTTCGAGAGATTGGACTCAAGCAGCTGCATCCCGAGATGGCGTGAACTCTGAATCGTTGAGCGCATCTGTGAGGACTTGCGCTCGCGAATGAGGTTGCCGATAGCGGGTGATCCGCCCGGCTCACCGATCATGATCTCGTAGGCGGCGATGCGACCCTTGCCGGACTTGCGCGGGATCAACTCCTCAGAGAAGACCGCCAGCAGAGAGGTGGAGGTCATCGCGCGGATCTCCTCCTGCTCGTTGGACGGGAAGCCGGTGACGAGGCGGTCAACAGTCTTCGGCGCGCTGACCGTGTGCAGCGTCGAGAGCACAAGGTGACCGGTCTCCGCGGCCTGAAGGCAGGCGCGCATGGTCTCAAGGTCGCGCATCTCACCGACGAGCATCACGTCGGGGTCGGAGCGCATGTTGCGGCGGACCGATTCGGAGAAGCTGGAGACGTCCACGCCGACCTCGCGCTGGTTGAGCAGTGAGCGCTTGCCGTGGTGGAAGTACTCGATCGGGTCCTCAATGGTGATGATGTGCGTGTCCCGCTCGCGGTTGATGTAGTCGATCATCGAGGCGATGGTGGTCGTCTTCCCGCAGCCGGTGGGGCCGGTGAGCAGGATGATGCCGCGAGGGCGGTGGAGGAGTTCCTTGACATGATCGACAGGAAGGCCGAGCTGCTCGAATGTGAGGATCTCGTTGGGGATCATCCGCAGCGCGATGGCGGGATGGCCCTTCTGCTGGAAGATACTGACGCGGAAGCGGGCGCCGGTGTCGATCTCGGAGGCGATGTCCGCGCCACCGGTCTCATGAAACTGCTGCCAGTAGCGGTTGGTCGGCTCGTCCTCGCCGATGAGGTGACTCGTCGCGCCGACGCAGTCGTCGTGGTCGAGGTCCTTGTAGCCATCCACGCGGTACATCCTGCCGCTGATGCGGAACAGCGGCGGCTCACCGAATGAGAGGTGCAGGTCCGAAGCGTCGAGCTTCTCGCAGGCGTACAGCAGCAGCTCGACGACATCGCCGTCCATCGTCCTGCCCGCGGCATCGACAAGATCGGGCGGGGCCTTCACCGTTCGTCGAACGTAATCTTCAGCCATCATCAATCCCTCTCCAGCACGAGAGTAGCACGGCCGTCGGTTGTCCGATCGCGGCAGGGCCCGGCGAAGACCGGGCCTTCATGACTGCTACTGCTCCTGGCGGCCGCCGCGGCGTGAGCTGCGACGGGCGCGGCGCGCCTGCTCCTGCAGTTCCTTCTCGGAGATCTTCCCGCCCCGGCCCGTGGTCTCCGCGGCCGCCCTCTGCGCCTCCGGAACATCTCCCCGGGCGCCACCGATCCCGGGCTGCTGCTTTGCGGCGGCCTCGGCTTCGGCGGCGTTGACGCGGCGCAGCATCTGGCGCATCTCCGTGTAGTTGCCCGCGTAGAACAGGGCGTCGCGGGCGGATATCTTCCCCTCGCGGTACAGGTGCAGCAGAGCCTGGTTTCGCGTCTGCATGCCCCAGTATCCGCCCTCCTGCATTACCTGATAGGTGTCACCGGGCTTGCCCTCCTCGATGAGCTTGGCGACGGTGGGGTTCGCCACGAGCACCTCGACCGCCGCGACGCGCCCATCGGTGCCGACCCGAGGGATCAGGGCCTGCGAAAGGACCGCGCGCAGCGACTTGCTCATGCGCAGGCAGATGATGTCGCGCTGATGCGGCGGGAACATGTTGATGATACGCTCCATCGTCTCAGGAGCGCTTGAGGTGTGAACGGTCGAGAAGACGAGGTGGCCCGTCTCGGCCGCCTGCATCGCAACATTCATCGTCTCCACGTCGCGCATCTCACCGATCAGGATCACGTCGGGGCTCTGCCGCACGACGTACTTCATCGCGTCGGAGAAGCTCATCGTGTCGATCCCGACCTCACGCTGGGTGACGATGCACTGCTTGTCCGGGTGCACGTACTCGATCGGGTCCTCGATCGTGACGATGTTGCCCTGACGCTCGTTGTTGATGTGGTCGATCATGGCGGCGAGAGTGGTCGATTTCCCCGAGCCTGTCGGCCCGGTGACCAGCACGACGCCCTGAGGGCTCAGGGCGATGTCATTGAGGACGGTCGGAAGCTCGAGCTGCTCGATGGTGAGGATATCGAGCGGGATGATCCGCATGACGAGCCCGACTGTGTTCTGCTGCTTGAAGATGTTGATCCGCAGCCGGCAGGTATCGCCGACAGTGAGACCCACGTCGCGCTCTGGGACCTCCTCAAAGAGCGCCTGCTGCCGGTCGGTCATAAGCTCGTTCGCGATCATCTCAGTGTTCTCGGCGGTGAGTACCGGGAAGTGTTCGAGCCGCCGAATCTTTCCCTGAACGCGAAGGTGCGGGTGGGCTCCGACCTTCCAGAAAACGTCAGAGGCATTGATCTCAGCGGCCTCGAGCACGACATCTCGCCAGTTTTCCACTACGTAGTGCCTCCCTTGCCCCCCGGGCAGGCCCGGAGTGTGCGGTTCAAAACCCGTTCAACGTGCTCTTTCCGCGTACGCACCGGATGGTCCTTCTTAAACGAAAAAGCGCCGGCAACGAAGGTTGCCCGCGCCCGAGATTCGGAATGGTGGAGCAGGCGGGAGTCGAACCCGCGACCTTCTCCATGCCAAGGAGACGCGCTCCCACTGCGCCACTGCCCCACCCGTTCTCGCGGAAGTGATTGTATCAGACCCCGCCTGCGCCGTCAAGGCCGGTCTCGGCGCTGCCGATGCCACCGAGGACGTCGCGACTCTCCGAGCGATGGAGCCCCCGCCCGCAGGTCACTTAGCCCCCCTCGCGGAAACCTCAGGTGCCACTCAAGCACGCGACCACGGAGGGATTGCGATGCCCGAGATCATCTCGATCGGCGAACTGATCGTCGATGTCATGCGCATGGAAGTCGATGAGCCGCTCGATGTCCCCGGCACATTCGCAGGAGCGTTCCCGTCCGGCGCGCCCGCGATCTTCACCGACCAGTGCGCGCTGCTGGGGCGGACCGCAGGCTTCATCGGCGCCGTCGGCGATGACGACTTCGGCCGCATGGACATCCGCCGCTTTCAGGAGCATGGCGTGGACACCACGCACGTGGCGGTCGTCGATGAGGTCTCGACCGGCTGCGCGTTCGTCACATACTTCAGCAACGGCGACCGGCGCTTCCTCTTCCACATCGGCAACTCCGCCGCCAGCCACCTGCCTGAGGTTCCCGGCGAGTACTTCGAGGGCTGCCGGTGGCTGCACATCTGCGGCTCGTCACTCTCCGCGGGCGAGCGCATGCGCGACGGCTGCTACCGCGCGGTGGAACTGGCATGGGAGGCGGGCGCGAAGATATCTCTCGATCCGAACCTGCGCCCCGAGCTCCTCGGCGGCGAGCAGGCCGTGCGCCAGGTCCTCGAGCCGGTTCTGCGGCGCGCCTCGCTGGTGCTGCCGAGCGCCACTGAGGCGGAGATCCTCACGAGGACCGACACCGCCGAGGCGGCCTGCGAGGGGCTGCTGGAGCGCGGCGCGGAGATCGTGGCGCTCAAGCGCGGCGAGGAGGGCTGCCGGGTGATAACGCGAGGGGGCACTGTCGATGTGCCGGGCTTCCCGGTGCAGGCGGTCGATCCGACCGGCGCGGGCGACTGCTTCGACGCAGGCTTCGTGGTCGGGCTGACGGAGGGCCTCACACTGGAGGAGTGCGGGCGGCTGGCAAACGCCTGCGGAGCGGCGGCGGCGACCGTGCGCGGCCCGATGGAGGGCTCGCTGAGCCGCGAGGAGGCGTTCGAGCGCGCAGGGATCGGGTGAGCCGGCAGACGGCGTGCGGGCGAGGCGGCCGGACGCCAGGCGTTTCTGCGAGCACCCCTGCGCGCCACCCGGTCGGCTTGCAGGTCGAGCCCCCGAGGCCCGCGCCGCCACCGACCCGGACTCGAGGCGCCCGCTGGGAAGCCGTGTCGCCCGCCCGGTCGGCAGGAAGGTCGGCGCACCCCGCGAAGGCCTTCAACGAGAGTGCACCAGCCGACTGAGCGAGGGGCTGATATGCGATGTTCGACCTGACCGGGAAGACCGCGATTATCACCGGGGCGGCGCGGGGGCTGGGTGCCGCGATGGCTTGCGGACTGGCCGAGTTCGGCGCAAATGTGGCGATCTTCGACGTAATCGACGGCCGCGACACCTGCAGGGAGATCGCGGCAACGTTCGAGGTGCAGGCGAAGTTCTACGAGGTTGATGTCACCGAGGAGGCGCGGATCGAGGAGGCGGTGGGAGAGGTCGTCGAGGACCTCGGAGCGATCGACATCCTGATCAACAACGCGGGCGTCTACTACCCGACGCCCGTGACCGAGACGGACCTTGCCGACTGGCAGTATCTCCTCGACGTTGATCTCACCGGCTACTTCCTGATGGCGAAGCACGCGATCCCGCTGATGCCCGACGGCGGGCGGATCGTCAACATCGCCTCGATCGCCGGCCACAGCGCCTTCGAGCAATCGGCGGCGTACTGCGTCGCCAAGGGCGGCGTTATCGAACTCACCAAGTCCCTTGCGTATGAGTTCGGGGCACGCGGGATCAGGGTCAACGCGATCTGCCCGGGCACGTTCGTCACGGAGATGACCGCGGACATGCTCGAGGACGAGGACTTCATGGAGACGATGCGCTCACAGGTGCCGCTCGGCCGCCCCGGGCGCCCGGAGGAGTTGAAGGGGCTTGCGGTCTACCTCGCCTCCGACGCCTCCAGCTACATGACGGGCACGATCATCGACATCGACGGCGGCTGGACCTGCCACGTCTGAGGCGATGAGCGCTCGCAGTCAACGGGACGAGTGCATCACTGAGGCAGGCTGAGCCGGGGTGGGACCTCAGGTTCCGCTCGCTCCGCTCGCGGGACCTGACCGCGCTGTGCGCGACGCCCCTCCACGTGGGGAGCGTTGCGCGCAGCCGGCCCTCCACCATCGCCAGTGTCGCTGCGCGCTCAGGCCTGCGCCCTCGCAACAGCCGTTGCCGTTGTGGCCCCGGCGCCCTCGCAACAGCCGTTGTCGTTGTGGCCCCGGCGCCCTCGCAACAGCCGTTGTCGTTGTGGCCCCGGCGCCCTCGCAACAGCCGTTGTCGTTGTGGCCCCGGCGCCCTCGCCGGGGGTGCGCCGGAGGCGCACTGCCGTTGGCGTCGCTCGCTGTCATTGCAGGGCGGGGACCTGCGCACGGGCGCGCCAGCGCTCGCGCCAGCCGTCCCACGGCCGCCTCGCATCGCCCCCGGGCGTCAGCGCGATCACCGTCGGCTCCAGGCCGCCCAGGCGCAGGTGGACAGTGTCGCCCTCGACGCGCACGCGCGGGTTGCGGAAGAGCACCTCATGTGTGGCGATCTCCCGCGGGAACTCGAAGCTCAGATCAACCGGTCGCCGGTCGGCGTTCACCGCGACGAGATAGGTCCGCCCGCCCATCCCGTAGACGCGCCAGCCGACAGTGAGGGGCTTCTCCACCCGCGGCTGCATCGCAGGCTCCACCGACAGCAACATCTGCTCGAACTGACTGATCTCCGCGGCCATCTGCTTCACATCCGGCCACCGTGACTCAAAGGTCTCCATGCCCTTCTGCTCCACTCGCCAGAGGTCCATCCACGAGTAGAAGACCAGCCCGTTGGCCCCGCCCGCGATGCACTGCCACGCCATCGAGCGCATCTCCTCGAGAGTCGGCGGGCGGTAGTCGTCGCTGTCGTCGCGGTATGACGCCCAGTTGAAGATCTGCGGGACCATCCAGACGGGCTTGAGGCCGAGCGTCCCCTCGATGGTGCGCTCTGTATACGAGAGCGCCCTGTAGGGCGGATGCGTCGGGATCGGGTATGGGTCGGTGCCGATGACGTCGAAGGTGCCGAGGTAGTCGCCCACCTCGTCCACCTGGTAGAGCACGATCCACGTCGGACGCTCCGGGTCAAGCTCCTCCATCCAGAGCTGATGGGCGCGGAGCTGCGGGTACATCGTTGCGGGCATCTCGTCGTTGGTGTACCACGCGATGATCGCCGGATGGTACGCGAAGCGATCGACATACTGCTCTATCAGCCTGCGGGCGTCCTCCTCCGTCTCAAGGCCCCGACGGCCGGCGTAGAAGTCCTTGACCGAGAAGATCACGCTGATGCCGCGCTCGTGGCAGGCATCGAGCCGCGCTTCATCGATCGTCGTCGAGTCATAGGGCATGATGCAGTTGAAGGCCGACTCGGCGTAGATGTCGAGGTGCTCATCGACGAGGCTGGTCGGGTGGGGCGAGACGCGGTTCCAGTAGGTGCCGAGCGGGAAGAACGGCTTGCCATCGACGATCAGCCGCTGGTGCTCATCGATCCAGGCGCGGCGCTCGGGCGGGCCGTCGGTGCGCGTCATGGTCGTCGAAAGGCTCTCCTCGACCTCGCCGTCGGCGGTGCCGACCGTCGCCACAAGCTCGTAGTCGCCCGGCCGCAGGTCGCGGGAGCTGAACTCGAAGAGCAGCGTGGTCTCGGTCCTGCCGTGCGGCCGGACGGTTCTGAGGCTGGCGCCAGCGGCGTCGCGGACCTCCAGCGTCGCCTCGATGTCGCCGGGCTCAAGCTCCCAGTCGCGCGGGCTCATGCCCACATGCGCGCGGACCGTCCCGCCGGAGGTGATGCCGCGGTAGAGGTCGGTCGTGATCGCGTCGGTCAACGGCGGCCGGTAGCGGCGCACCGAGCAGTCATCGAACCACGCGGTCCCCACGCCGCCCCTGCGCACGTAGACCGTCAGGTTGATCGAGGCCGCGTGCTGGGGGATCGGCGGAGTGATCCCCCGTATCAGCGTCCACTCCGGCGTGTCGCCCTTACGGCCGGTCGGGTAGCTGCCGCCGATGTAGGTGCCCTCGTCATCCCACCACTCCATGCAGACGGTCGCACCGTGTCCCGAACCGCCGAGGTCTTCGGTGCGGACCCACGTCTCGAACTCGTAGCGGTAGCCGCGCTCGAGCTCAACCGCATGGCCGCACAGGATGTAACGCTCCGGGTCGTCGTTGTCCCAGCGAAGAGAGCGTTCGCCCGTCCGCGCGACGTCCTCGCTGACCGAGAAGACCGGCCGCCGCTCGGACCACCCGACCGGCCAGCCGCTATCATCAAGCTGCTCGAAGCCCGGGTTCTCCAGCAGGTTCGGCCCGGATGCCTCAGCCCCGGCGATGAGTGGTAGCGCGATCGCGGCGAGGACGCAGATTATGCGTGATGCTCTCTTCATGCGAATCTCCCTTCCAGTCTTCAGCGCATCCATCGCGGCCCGACGTCGGCGGCGCTCAGCGGCCGGTGGATGATCGGCTCCTCGGACGAGACTTCGACGCAGCCGACGTCGGCGTTCTCCGCATCGCGGGGGCGGCCGTGGATGTCGTGGGTGACGTTCGCCAGCATCCAGTTCAGTTCGCTCGGGCTGTCGTATTCGTAGCCGCCCGCGGCGGCCCCGACCGCGGGGCTGTCGGGGCCGGGCTGGAGCACCCCGCCCTCGCCCTCAACCAGCATCGGATCGGTCCAGGCGATGCCGTCGCGCTCGTCCATACCGAGTTCCTCGCCCCACGCGATGTTGCCCGCCCACTCGATCTCGCCGGGCCCATGTACGCGCGCGAAGACCGAGCCGCCGGGCGCGACGAGGAGATTATTGGCGAAGAAGCTCTCGGTCGGCAGCAGCGGCCTGTCCTCACTGTACTGGCTGCTGCGGCCCATCCAGACCGGATCGCCCTGAGCCGCGACGATCGTGTTGAACGCGATCAGCGCGCGACGCACCTGCGTGTAGCCCGACAGCGCCGTGTCCACGATGCCCTCCTGGAAGACGATTCCGTAGGAGGCGGGCTCATGGATGTAGTTGTTCACCACGCGGTGGTCGCGGCCGATGATGCGCACGCCCCGCGCCCCCGGGTAGTTGTTGCACATGAAGAAGTTGCCGTCAACCACGCAGCGGTCACCGTGGCGGAGCGTCAGTTCGCCCGCCGACTCGCGGAAGGTGTTGTGGCGGTAGGTGTTTTCGCACGACTTGTTGGAGATGATCTCGATCTCTCCGTCGCAGTTCTCGAAAAGGTTCGACGCGACGGTGGTGTGCGAGTTGTAGACGGAGGAGTAGCTGCTGCCGATGCGTATCGTCTCTCCGCCGTTGGCCCCCAGCGGCGGCTTGCCCGCGAAATGGTTGTGATCGACGAGCGCCTCGTTCGGTTGCCCGCGCTCGACGTTCACCACCAGCGTCACGCCCGAGTGATCCTGCCCGCGGAAGTAGCAGTGATCGACGCGGTTACCCACACCGCGGATGACCACCCACATGTAGCGATGCTCGCGCCCGACCGGGTTGTAGTCGATGATCGCGCACTCGGTGACGCGGCAGTGATCGCCGTGGATGTCGATCGGCGCGGCGGACTGCTGCCGTTCGACGCCGTCATCGGCCACCTCGCGCGCTCCGCCGTACATCCGCAGGCCCAATAGCACCAGGTGCGAGCCGCTCAGCCGGACCCACGATGCGCCTGTGAGCGTCAGGCCGCCCGGAGTCCGCGGGCGGATGGTGATCGGGGCCTCGGCGGTGCCCGAGCAGGTCAGATCAAGTTCGGCATCGAGCCACTCGCCGTCGGCGAGAACGATCTCATCGCCAGGCACAGCGGCTTCCACGGCCGCGGCGAGCCCCTCGGCCGTCGCGACCTCGTGGACGTCGGCGAGGCACGGCGCGCAGACGAGAAGCGCCGCCGTCAATATCGCTGTCACGCGCGTCATCATCGTCACCGGTCCCTTCCGGGCGCAGGTGTCGCCCTGGCAGGCATCTGGTCGCTCGTTACGCTCCTCATTCCCCATGCGACCCATACACCCCTGCAGGTCCGTGCATCACGCCCGATTCCGGGGAGGTGCCCGGCCCGCCGTTGGGGAGGTCGCGTTCATGTGGTGGGGTGGGCCGGGGTGGGACCTCAGGTCCCGCCCGCTTCGCTCGCGGCACCTGACCGCGCTTCGCGCGGCGGGCCGTCCTCGGTGGGGAGCGGTTTGCGCGCGGCGGGCCGTCCTCGGTGGGACGGTTTGCGCCCGGCGGGCCGTCGTCGGTGGGACGGTTTGCGCCCGGCGGGCCGTCCACTGTTGATGGCGGGGCTGCGGGTTGTTGTGCCGCGGGGATCTGCGCCCCGCCAGCCGTTGTCGTTGTGGCCCCGGCGCCCTCGCCGGGGGTGCGCCGGAGGCGCACTGCCGTTGACCCTGGAGTGAGGCGCGCCAGCCGCCTCAGGTTCCACCCCGGCCCGCCGCCACCGCCTCCCAGCGGCCCTCGCTCGGATGGCCGAGGCGGTAGAACGAGCGATCGCGAATGCGCCAGTGCTCCTCATCCGACGCAAGCTCGCGCAGAATGCCCACGGCGGGGCTGTCATGCGGATTGACCACGATCAGCCACATCCGCCCGCCCTCGGGCCACAGTTCCCGCGCGCGCCGGACGATCTCGTCGCGCTCCATGATCCAGCGCGAGAACCCAAGGACCGGCAGCGAGCCGGAGTAGTAGTGATCGAATATCCCGGGGATGAAGTTCGAGTCGATGGTGACCACGACATCACCGGGCCGCTCCCCGGCCTCCACCACGGCGGCGATCCCCTCCCAGTCAGGCCGCTTCGGCGCGGTATACCAGCACCACGCGCCGTGCGCGCACAGGACCACGAGCACCAGCGACAGCGCGACTGAGGCCGCTCTCCCGCGCCTCCACAACCCCACGACGACCGCACCGCAGATGATCGCGGTGGGAACCATCGTGATGTTTGGCACCCGCACTCCGATCCAGAACGTCGTCACCTGCCCGATCGCCGCGATCACCACAATCGGAACCACCAGCATCCCGACGCACCACCAGGCAGCGCCGGGCGTGCACGGACCGGGAGCGTCCGGGGTATCCTGCCGCCACAACCACGGCACCAGCGCGGCGCAGCCGATGCCGGTAAGCACCGCCAGCGCGCCCATCGGGCCAAAGAGCAGGTCATATCCGAACGGGCGGCCGAAAGCGCCGATGAATGAGGACGGCTTCACCCCGAAGAAGACCGTTCCCTCTCCGAGCGACGCCGCGTCCATCTGATGCCTGACGATGATGCCCAGCCACGGCAGCAGCATCAAAGCGGTCAATGTAACACCCGGCAGAAGTTGCCAGAGATGCCGCCGGCGCTCCCGATCGCCCCACAGCAGCATCACGGGAATGACCACGACAGCGAGAAGGATGGGGCCTCCCCAGTAGTGTGTGTAGGGCAGCAGGACGGCGGTGAGCGCGAAGCCCAGAGTCGCCGGGCGATCGCGGCCACGCGTGATACGCACGGCAAAGTACCACGCGAGAATCATCAGCAGACTGAGCATCGCGTAGCTGCGCGCCTCCTGCGAGAATCGCAGGCTCGTGGGCATGACGGCCATAAGCGCGGCCGCTCCGAGGGCGACGCGCGTTCCGAAGAGAATCCTGCCGAGGAGGAAGATCGCAGGCACTGCGAGAGTGCCGAGAAGGACGGACATCGCCCTGAGCGCCGCGTCGGAGGAGCCGAATGCCCGGCGCCAGAAGTGCAGCGCGAGGTAGTACCCCGGCGGGTGGGGGTCACGCACGGCCGTCTGCCGGATGACCTCCTGCGGCGTTGCACCTCCGCTGAGCAGCAGGCTCGCGCCCTCGTCGCGCCAGAGGTTGTCATCGGCGAGGCTGTACGTCCGCAGTCCGGCGGCGAGCAGCGTCGCGGCCAGCAGCAGCACCAGCACGAGGCGACCCGATCGCGCCGTGCCCACGCCTGTCGCGCGCCCCGGTGTCATCGTCGGTGCTCATCGGCGCCGCGCGCCCACGGCAGCGTCTCGGCCCCGAGCACGGTCGCGCGCATCTCGGAGCTTGGAGCCTGACGCCGCAGAAGCTCCTCCCGCTCGATCTCCGGCAGGCGGACGGCGAAGGCCACGAAGATCCAGAACACCGGAGCCTCCGGCCATCCGTAGAGCGCGGGGCCCACCAGCAGGCGCGCGAGGATGCTCGCACAGGCCCCGAAGATGCCCGCAACGAGCCACCGATGCCTCTGGTCGCTGAGCTGGTAGTATGCTCTGTACATCTGCCGGAACACCGCGAAGAGCATCCAGAGGTAGAAGAAGAGCCCGGGGAAGCCCAGTTCAAGCAGAGCGCGCCCGTACTCGTTCTCGATGAAGGGTAGCCGATTCTCCGGGCTGAACGTCCTCTGTGTGAGTTCAGGCGACGACATCCTGCCAAGGCCGACACCGGTTGCGACACCACCGCCGAGCGGATGGCTCAGCGCCCACGACACGGAGGTCCGCCACGGCCCGAGAATCCGCCGCTGCGTGTAGCTGGGATTCTCGATGATCGACCGTGCACGGGCGACGGCCTCCCCACCGGTGAGCGCGTCCACCTGGAGGACCGCGAGGATGCCGATGATCCCGGCGAGCACCGCGAGGTCGAGCCGGCGCCTGATCGCGAGCAGAGCGACGACTCCGAGCACCGCTGAGCCCGCGGCGTTGCGAACTGCCGTGAGGAGCATCGCGATCGCCATCACCGGTATGGAGCCGAGGATCCCGGCCTGAGCGACGCGGTTCCGCCTGAAATGGCCCGCCGCACCGACGCCCATGAGCGCCACCATCACCAGGGTGTCCGCGAGCGCGTGGGGCGAGATCATCGTCGCGGGCGGGCGGAGTTCCTCGCCGGCCGAGCCTGTGTAGCTCTCCCACCGGTAGATCTCAAAGCCCGAGCCCAGCGCATACAGGTGGTCGAGACCGATCTGATACTGAATGATCGCGTATAATGACAGCGGGACCATGAGGGCGATGAGGTAGAGGACCATCCGCTCGATCTTCGCGCGTGTGTCGAACGTGTCGTAGGCAAGGAAGAAGACCGGTAGCCAGATCGTCCACATTCTGACTCCGGCGAGGCTGATGCGGAGGCTCTCGGAGCGGACGTTGAGCAACTGGACGAGGACCCAGCAGCCGAAGACGACGATCGGGAGCGTGACCGGAGTGCGCATGGAATCGCGCCGGTGGCCCATGACGCTGAGCCACGCCCAGCGCAGAAGGCAGATGGCGATGATGTAGTCCTTCAGAAGCTGTGTGTGCCAGCCGGGACTGAGGGCCTTGAGGAAGCCGTCGGTGGAGGCGACCAGGATCAGCGCCATCAGGCCGAATTCGATCGAGTGCAGCGCCGCGATCGTCACGACCGCGGTCATGCCGACGAAGACCGCCGTCGGGAAGCCTCCGGTCTGACCGAGCCACACAAGCAGCCCCGCCGCCACCGCGCCTACTACCAGCAGCGTGCCACTTATGACCCGGTTTGTGAGGTTCAGTGTGGTCTGACGCATCTGGCTGCACTCAGCGCCTTCGATGCCGGCGATCCGGCCTGGTGACCACCGCCGCTCCGGTCGGCGATGGGGCTGCTCGCCCGCATCCACCCGCCGGCGACCACAGTGCCACCGTGAGGCGAATCGCCGTGGTGGCCGGGTGCGGACGATTCCGCCGTGGATGGAGAGGAGGTCGATTGCCGCCGGCCCCGCCCCACAGACGGCCTGCGGCAGCGCGAATGAGCGACAGGATCTGGCCGCCCGACAATAGCATACGCGGTGAGCGTGAGTCAACGAGCGCGCGCCCCCGGTGAGGCGGGAGCCCGGCCAACCTCCGCCTGCGCCTGGTGACCAGGCCCGACCGGTGTGGCAGAGCAGCAGCATCGGTTTTAGTTTGGTGAGCGATTGAGTTGTCGGTTAGGTGTGTTCGGGTGAATGGTCAGTGTGCGGGGTCTACGGTGGTGGTCGGCCCTCGCAGTGGCGCATTGCCTCGAGCAAACG
>JBMNNW010000112.1:0-16387 GCA_050942735.1 Armatimonadota bacterium | reverse complement strand
TATCGCTGAAACTGCCTCCGTGTGCTACCGGTGGTGATCGAGCAGATCCGGGCCAGTGGGTGACGCAGAAATGACATGCTCTTCAGAACGAGACCGGGTTGGCTCCACTGTGCTATGGGGCTTCTACGGTCACAGCAATCTGGGTGACGATCTCATGCTGTCACGACTGACTGAGATCATCGCCGCGGCTACTGGGGAATCACCGGTTGTGTTCACGGGTCCCCGTGGAGACGTTGAGAATCTTCGCTCGTACGCCATTCGCTCGTATTGGCACTGGTTACCTCGACTCGAATGGGGGTCGCGCACACTGGGCATAGCCAATTGGTTCCGTTGCTGGCCTTCCCGGGTCCGGTACATAAGAGCACTCAGCGAGGTCCAGACAATGATACTGGGCGGCGGGAGTCTACTCCATGTTGAGAAGAATTGGCTTCCGTCATTCCTCGATCAGCTTGGCTATGCAAAGGCGCGAGGCAAGCAAGTGGTGCTTTTCGGAATTGGAGTAGTGGGCGAGCCGACGGGTAGGCGACAGCGGGAGCAGCTCGGGCAGCTCCTGCAGCTCGTTGACCTCACGGTCTTCCGCGATAGAATCTCATACGATATCGCAGTGGAGTCTGTCGGGGAGGACGCCAATGTCTTACTCGCTTCTGATCCGCTGTACCCATTGGCTCTCGATCAGAATGTGTTGGTGACGAGTTACAGCACGGCGGTCTCCAGGCCGGCTGTAGGATTGGCGCCTCGCGGTTCGCTTTACTGGAGAGGGACTAACGAACAGCTTATCGACACTTTCTCTGATCTGAGCCAAATGTTGCTGGATGCTGGCCACCGAGTGTCGCTTCTCTCATTTGGAGATAGGTGGGACATGAGCATCTGTGAGGCCATCGCCGGGCGGATCGACGATACCGATCGCGTCTCGGTCCCTGTGATACCACGCCAGTCCGGAGCGCTACGTGAACTCTTGGCTGGGTTGTCGTGCGTGGTGGCCATGCCCCTACACGCGATGTTGCTCAGTAGCATTTTTGGAACTCCCGTCGTGCCGCTGTCGTATCAGTCAAAATGCATCGCATTCTGTACGGAAGTGGGAATTCGTCCACTGGCGCACGATCTTACCCTGCACACCCTGCCACCCGCTGCTGAGCTGCTCACGCTTTTTGAGATGGCCCAACATTACTATCACGAGAATGCAACTCTGATAGCGGAAGCGATCCAGCAACAGAAGGCCAAGGCTTTTGAAGCCGAAGGATTGCTTGCCGCAACACTGCGCAGAAGACGCGGGTGAACGGGGCTTGAAGTGAGACCACGCCAGTGGTCTTCCCTTTGTAGCGCGGGGATGTGGCGATGCGGAAACACCGTCTGACTGTTGCGGTCGTGGTGCCCGTGTTTGGGAGCAGTGTCGCAGCCGTCGTTGCATCAGGTCGATAATTGCCGCCATCAACGATGACTGGGGCGTCTTTGCGTTGGCTTCGTCTAAGCCGGATATCTCGGTTGTTGTGCCTCTCTACAATAAGGAAGCTTACATCGTCCGCTGTCTGCACTCTGTGCTTGGGCAGACGGTGCAATCTTCCGAGATCATCGTCGTGAATGATGGATCGTCCGATCGTGGCGCCGCGATTGCACGGGAACTCGTGCATGGCGGCGGCAGAGTCATTGATCAGCACAATTGTGGTGTCAGTGCAGCGCGCAATCGTGGGATGGAGTCTGCAAGTGGGGAGATCATTGCCTTTCTCGATGCGGACGACGAGTGGCTCCCCAACCACCTCGAACATATCGCCACACTCGCCAGAAGATTTCCCGAGGCGGGACTCTATGGGACGGGGCACGAACGGCGTGGCATGGATTTCCGCGTCAGAGTTACCCATGAAAGAACGACGCCGACCGCAGTTAATCTCTTTCGGGCCAGCCAGCGGCATGGTCTCCTGACTGCGTCCAGCGTGGCGGTTCGCACTGATGCATTCGAGGCATGTGGGGGCTTCCAAACAAGCGCTGCTCTGGGCGAGGACATGGAGTGGTGGAACAGGCTTGCTCTTGAGTGGCCCGTTGCCTTCCACCCGGACGTATCATCCATATACCACCTCGATGTAGCAGACTCTGCGGTTGCCACCATCACCGGCAAATGCACATCCACACATGTGGTTCTCAATTCGTTGTACTTGGGGTTGAGAGAGGGACGAGCTTGCTCCAGAACAGCTGAAGATGTCGAGGCGTACATGGCTTACCGGATGTTGGACTACGCGTGGTGGTGCATTGCACGGGGCCGGACGCGGTTAGCCAGGCGTGCGCTTGAGAACCGATACCTGACGCAGAGCGCACTGCAGCGCGAGGCGCGGATGCTCAGGACGGCGCTCCAATGCCTTCCTATCAGCGCGCTCAGACTCTACTACCGTGTGAGTCGCAGTCGTTGGTGCACCCCGCGGATTCGCGAGCACAACGGCACTATAGTTCACTTCAGCACAAGTGGCTCGAGCTTTCGAAAGCAGACGCACGATAGGGAGGTACGAGACCGTTATGGCGAGTGAGGAAATCGCCTCACATTGCGTCAACGAGCCGGAACAACGGGAATGTCTCCGATGATGACATCCTCAAGTGAGAGGTCTCCAGAGGGGCCCACAGTCAGCGCTTTGATCCCCGCCTACAACGCGGCCGAGACGATCGAGCGCGCGCTCGATTCGGTCTATGCGCAGACCTACGACAACATCATCGAGGTCATCGTCGTGGATGATGGCTCGGAGGACAACACCGCCGAGATCGTCCGCGAGAAGCATCCCGACGTGACGCTTATTCGGCAGGAGAATCGTGGAGTGGGTGCAGCGCGTAACTGCGGACTGCGCCATGCCCGGGGCGACCTCGTCGCATTTCTCGACGCTGATGATGAGTGGACCCCGGTGCATGTTGCCGACTTGGTGCAGGTCGCAACACCCTTCCCAGAAGCCGGACTTCTGTCTGCAGGCTACGCGTTCCGGCCTGACGATAGTGTGGAAACGGTATTCTCGCATGCCAGTGCTGAGCCAATATCAGGCGACTTCCTCGCGGTTTCGCAACACCTCTGGATTGCCCATACGTCGGCCACCGCAGTCAAGCGCATGACCGCACTCGAGGTAGGCGGTTACCGCGAGGATATGCCATTGAGCGAGGACACCGAGTTTTTCGCGCGCGTGTACCTCTCCAGCGACTTCGGTTTTCATCCCCGAGTGAGTTCAGTCTATCATGGAGGGTCAGGTGAGAGTGCAGTCAGGCGACACGCTGACACGCCCGCGAGCCTAATGATGTTCGAAGCCTTGTCCCGGGAGCTTGATCGCGAGGATTTGACGGACGGCAAGCGGAATTCGTTGGAAAGCTTTCTTGCGGGACTGATGGTGGCGCATGCCTGGTGGTGCCTTCTGCACTCAAAGAGGTCTGAGGCCATCAAAGCGCTCCGCCACCCTCTGGTACTAGCGGAACCGGGATACCGGCTGCGGCGCGTAGGCACTCTCCTCGGTTCTCTCCTCCCGACACAGGTGCTACGGGCCTATGCCAGGTTTCGCCAGTCTCGGTGGGGCGTGAGGAGGCGCGTCGTCTCCCAGGGTTTTGTGCGTTTGCTCCGTCGGAGACGGGCGGCGGACAATTGAACGTACTCCACATCCACACCGACCTCGTCGGCGGGGGGATTGAGCGGATGATGGTGACGCTCGCCAGTCACACGCCCGCCAATGAGGTCGGAATCTGCTGGTGCCCGGCCAGTCATCCGGAGCCGCCGGAGGCGGCCCTGCGAGAGCTTGCGGCGGCGGGTGTGACCCTGCATCGCATTCCGCGGCCCTTCCTGTCGCCACGCTACCCGGTGCGGCTGGCGCGGGTGATCCGCCGGGTGCGCCCGGATGTGCTGCACCTACACGGGGCAAGCATCGGCGTGATCGGCGGCATCGTGGGGCGCGTGGCGCGCGTGCCCGCGATCGTCTACACCGAACACCTGGAGCACTCGAAGCATGCCCGATGGCTGCAGCGTTCCCGGGAGATGACCGCGGAGCTGCCGCACGGGACGGTCTTCGTGTCGGAGCGGAGCTTTCTGCGGGCGGTCGAGGAGGGGCCGCTCGGTCGCATCGCCGATCGCGCCTCGGTCATCCACAACGGGATCGACCTGTCACCCTACCGGACGGCCCTCGACGCCGATGAGCGCGCAGAGGTGCGGGAGGAGTTGGGCCTCGACACCGATACGATCGCGGCTGGCTGCGTGGGCTTGCTGTGGGAGGCGAAGGGGCAGGAGTATCTGATCCGCGCGCTCGCTGAACTATACACGGAAGGTGCGGTGACGGTGCTGCTCGTGGGCAGCGGCGCTTACGAAGATCGATTGTGTGCACTTGCTAAAGAACACGGTGTCGCGGAGAAAGTGCGGTTCCTCGGGTGGCGGGATGATGTGCCGCGCATACTGCGGGCGCTTGATCTCTATGTTCAGCCATCTCTGACGGAGGGCCTGCCGCTGGCGGTGGTAGAGGCGGCGGCGGCCGGTCTGCCGATCGTGGCGAGCGAGGTCGGGGGGATACCGGAGATCATCACGCACGGGCGCGACGGGTTACTCGTCCCGCCGGGTGATCCGAACGCGCTGGCGGCGGCCATCCAGAAACTGCTGGACGACCCCGACCAGGCGCGGATGCTGGGAGAGACTGCCAGGAAGACGGCATTTGAGCGCTTCTCCGCCGAGGCGATGGTGGAGCGGTACATGGAGGTTTATGAGGGGCTGCTCCAGGATGCCCGGTGACCACAAAGGGGGCAATGGCGAAGAGCGTCGAGAATTCGTGCGCACCCTTCGTCAATGGACCGAGAGAGGGCGTTATCGTCACTCCGGCCACGCGGGTTCCTGCTGGCCTGACCGGCATCGACAGCTTTCTGGGCGTAGCCTGACCGCAGTCGGAATACACCGACCACATCCCGGCGATCCTGACCATATTGCCCGTGTCAGGAAGTGAGTCAGCCTGGCGCGGGCCCCGCGACGCCCCCGCACCCACCTGCCGACTCCAGCGCCAGTTCCCGAGGCGTGGGTGTCTCGGTGGGATTGCAGACCGCATCCAGCAGCGCCTCGGCTGCGGGGCGGGAGGTTACTGCGTCGCGAGCGCGAGACAGCAACTCCGACGGCGACAGGTCCAGCTCCATCGCCCCATGCATCACCACACGCTGCACTCGCCGGCATCGGGTCGCCTCAAGCTCCTCAACCGAACTGTGCAAGCGCTCATGCACCTTTTCACCCCGGCACAAGTTCGTGATGCGAATCGCACCCGGCTCATCGGGATCGCGTCCGTTAATCTGCAGGAACTCGCGCGCCATCTGGTAGATGCACACCGGCTCGCCCATCTCCAGCACGTAGATGTCCCCGCCCTCTCCCAGCGCCCCGGCGTGCAGCACCAGGAACGCCGCCTCCTCCACCGTCATGAAGAACCGGGTCGCCTCCGGGTGCGTCACCGTGAGCGGCCGCCCCTCCGAAGCCTGGCGCTGGAAAATCGTCAGCACACTTCCACTGCTGCCGATGACATTCCCGAAACGAACGGCGCTAAACTTCGTGTGGTATTCGGAGTCGAGATTCATGAGCAGGATCTCAGAAAGCCGCTTGCTTGCACCCATCGCGTTGCAGGGCTCAACGGCCTTGTCGGTGGAGATAGCCACGAAGTGCTCGACGCCCACCTCGGCGGCCGCCAGCGCCACATTGCCCGTCCCCACGACATTGTTGCGCACCGCCTCGGTCGGATGATCCTCCATCAGATACACATGCTTATGCGCGCCCGCGTGGAAGACCACCTCGGGCTGATGTTTCTGGAACACTCGCCGCACGTAATCCTCGTTGGTGAAATTGCAGATGCAGGGCGTCGTTTTGATCTCCGGGAACTCGACCTCCAACTCGCGGTAGATCGCATGAATCCGGTTCTCTCCGCGGCCCAGGAGGATGATCTCCGCGGGACCGTACCGGCAGAGCTGGCGGCATATCTCCGAACCGATCGAACCACCCGCGCCGGTGACCAGCACGGTGCGCCCGCCGATGTAGTCGGGGTCGAGTTCGAGATCGATGTCCGCCATGTCGCGGCCGAGCAGGTCCTCGTAGCAGATGTCGCGGACGTCGTCAACGGCCGCGGAGCCATCAACGGTCTCCAGCAGCCGCGGCAGAGTGCGTGGTCGCACGCCCGCCGCGCGCACGTTCTCAAGCATGCGCCGGATGCGCTTCCCCGACGCAGAGGGGGCCGCGAGGATGACCTCCTTGACCTTCAGCTTTTCGACAAGCTCAGGCAAATCGGTGCCGCGACCAAGCACGTGATAGCCGCCGACGATCATGCCCGTAAGCGAGAGATTGTCATCGACGAAACCGAGGATGCGGTATGGGGTATCGTGCGAGGTCTCGGCGTGATGCACGAAGGTCGCGCCGGTGTGTCCGGCGCCATATATGAGGACCGGTATCTGGTCTTCGCCGTTCCCATTGGCTTCACGGTGGAAGTCCCGCCGGATCTGACGCCAGCCAAACCGCGAGGCGCCGATCAGGAGGATCGTGACGAGCCACGTCATCACCAGAATGCCCTTCGAAAAGGGCTCAGGCTCGGAGTAGATAATCCCCGCAGCGCCGATGATCATCGCGGCCGTTACTGCGAAGAAGATCGCGATCGCAGCCTCGGAGCGGGCGTACTGCCAGACGCGGTTGTAGAGGCCGAACGCGAATCCGAAGATCAGCAGCGACGGAGTGATCCACAGCGCAGAGACACGATAAAAATCCCACCACATCGCCGGGATGTCACCGTCGAAGCGAAGCCACATGGCCATGACAAGGGCGATGTTGAGCAGCGCGGCGTCTGCAACGAGCAACAGACCCCGATGCCACCGGACACCCAATTGGCTATCTGACACGAGAAGATCGTCCCTCCCTCGAAAACAACCGTGAGCCCCGCCCGTCATCCGCCCTCAGGGCGACGGTGACGCCGGGCCCGTTCGCGCGCGGGAGTGTCGTCACGTAGCTGCCGCATCTTGGAACGCGAGTGAGGCTGCGGTGTCACCGAAATCAAATGCTCAGGCGAAATACATGACAGAAGCGAGGCGGTGCGGGTAGGGAGAAAAGCGTTAGTTCCCCCAGCGCACTCTGCTGTTGCTCCTGGTGGGCCTGCGTAGATGGAGCGGTGCACGACTCTGCGCCGCTGCAGCCCTGTCCCCGTTGAGCCGCCAGTTAGAGGCTCCCGCCACCTTCAATGTGGCCGCCACCTACGGTGACCTCGCCGGCTGAGACAATCACGATGAAGCGCGTTACGCGGCCGTCCACGGTGATGACGATGGTCCGGGTCCCGGGCGGGACGCAGGCGATGACGTAGCGACCGTTCGCATCGGTGGTGGTACTGAGTTCGGGATATCCCTCGATCTCAACGCGCGCGCCCTCCACCGGCTGGTAACCCTCCGGGGGAACGCGGTCGGCGCTGATGATGACGCGCCCTTCCGAGTCGGCATAGACCCAGCCCTCCACGGCGCCGGTCCTTACCCCCTCGCCCCCGTCACAGCCGACCAGTGCGATGACCATGAGCGCACCTGTGAGTATGCTGACCTGAAGCGCATAGTGCGACATCCTGTGGAGCATCTCAAGCACCCCTCAGTTGTGTCAACTGCGTCGTTGTCCGCTCGTTGTAGTCGTCAGTTGGCGCTCTGTACAATCAGGCTGTGGCGGCTTACCCCAGGCTCAGAACTGGAGTTCTGCGCGGACCATGAGCAACTCCAGCTCATCGCAACCCACCGTGATCGACTGTGCGGGGCACATCCAGCACTGTGGTGCTGGCTCCTGTCGTGCCCACGTGAGGCTTGTTGTCAGATTCGATCCCATCTGTCGACTCAGCGTCAGCTTGTAGAGCTGGTTGTAGGAGTAGTGTCGGAAGGGGGCCGCGGCCCAGCGGTTCGTCTTGCGCGCGAGGTCGTAGTAGGTGAACTCCACGGTGTCTCGACCGCTTATCTGCCACGCGGCGTCCGCTCCCCAGATCTCGAAGTTCGGCAGGGCGAGTGTGCGGTACATCCAGCGCTCCCAGGGCACGAACGATGTGCCCGTCCCCGGGAACAGCTTCTCGTAGTAGGGGTGGATCGACGAGTAGACGACGTCATACTCGGGATCGACATCCGTGTAGACTCCGGTCACCCGAATGGTGTCATCGTTCCAGATGTCCGCGAGCACCATGAGCGCTGTAGGGTCCGTGTTCTCGGGGTGACTGGCCGTGGAGCGATTGGCGTGCTCCTCGAGGCGCGCCCATTCGGCGCGCAGTTCACGGTCACCGAGGAAGCGCCACCACAGGTCAACGCCCCAGGCCCTCTCATCAAACTGATCGCCGGGACCGGTGTCCGCGGAGTAGCCGTTGATGAGGAATGGAATTCCGATCGACCAGTTGTCCTGCCCATACTGCAGGTAGGCCGACGCATAGCCGTCACCGTAGCCGAGGTACGGAGCGGGAAGCGTGCCGTAGCTTGCGCCACCGAGGAACACCTCTCCGTACAGGTTGCTTCCAAACAGCCCCTCGAACTGCCCGCGGAAGCCCTGCTGCGACAGCCTGTCATTGTCTGCGACAAGTCCGAGCCCGTATCGCTGGTACTGGCGACCAACGGTCCACTTCGCAGGCGTAACGCGCGTCGTCTCGAAAGACAGCCACGCTTCGTCGAGGTAGACGTCACGGAAGCCGTAGCCACTGGCGGGATCGGGAGGACCTATGGGTGCGACCAGCGGCGGCCCCTGTGTAACCTCTCTGCCCAGCACGGAAAGAGGCTGTGACTTCGTCGTGTGCTTGACCGTGATGCGCGCGTACGCATCATCCGCAACCGAGCCCTCAAGGCCGAACTTCATGGTAAGGGCGTCGAACTCGTCGTCGAAGTCGAGCTTCCCGAGGAAGCCGATTCTATAGTCGAGATAGCCGGTGACTTCGGGGAACACCGGCCGTGTTTCGATCGCAGTGACCCTCTCGTCGAGTTCGGACACATCCGTCAGCAGATGGGCGACCTGCTCCTGCAATGCCGCGAGTTCGTCCGCAAACTCTCGGGTCAACCCGGTGATCACTTCCGCGATGTCGGCCTCGGAGGGGGCTTGTCCAGCAGGGCCGGGTGGTCCTGTGGGACCGACAGGCCCGGCGGGACCTGTTTCACCCTGAGGTCCGGGCGGTCCCACCGGGCCCTCAGGTCCCTGGGGACCGACAGGACCAGCGACGCCGGCGGCGCCACCGTCGGAGATCGCCTGGAGTACGCGGGAGACCGCCTGGGCAAACTCATAGCGGGTCATCGCCCGATCGCCCCTGAATGTGCCATCGGGGTAGCCGATGAGGATGCCCTGGTCTGCGAGCATCTGGACCGCATCGTAGGCCCAGTGCTCAAACGGAACCGTCTCGCTGACCCGCGCGGTCTGCGCATCGGCAACCGCTACGAGGACAGAAGCGCTGAACAGAACGACGCCGAGTGTGATGGAGGCTGTATGACGCACCGTTCTCCGCCCTTTCTCTCTCATCCGGATCGATCGATGGAGCCCGTGTCCTGTTCGGCAGAGGATTCGGACGGGTGAGGACCAGACGCTGCGTGGAACCCGAAGTCCCCGCCTGCTACAGTACTATTGGTGACCAGCATACATTCCAGATGGTGTGGCGTCAACCCTCCCATGCGGCTCCGTGAGGTTATTAAAGTTTGGTGACACATGACGGTGCCGCCCCTGATGGGAAGGTGCACCCGCCGGTGATCACGAACCGTCACACACCGCGGGCTTATGGGCGGATGGACGCATGCATTCTCCGTAACGCATTTGGTGACTTCGAACCTGATCTGACGCGAGGGAGATAGTATCCTCGATGAGACACGCGTTCACGGTCGATGCCGAAGACTGGCCGCAACTGATGTGCTCGTATCTCGGCCATGAGACGCCCGTCAGCGAGCAGTTCGTCGGCTCCATCCAGCGGACACTCGATCTGCTCGACGCGCACCGAACGCGCGCTACGTTCTTCGTCGTCGCGCCGCACGCGGCTCAGCGCCCCGAAGTCGTCCGCGAGATCGTCGCTCGCGGCCATGAGGCCGCAAGTCACGGCGCCACACACGCGAAGGTCCACACATTCTCACCGCAGAAGTTCCGCGACGACCTGCGCCGCAGCATCGACACCCTCGAGGAGATCACCGGCGAGAAGATCCGCGGATACCGCGCGCCGTTCTTCTCCATGATGCCCGAGCAGTGCTGGGCGTGGGAGGTTATGCTCGACTGCGGCCTCGACTACGACAGCAGCCTCACCACGCTGCTGTGGCAGGCGGAGGGAGTGGCGGTGCCCGATGGGCCGTTCCTGTGCGATCTGCCCAGCGAACGCGAGATCATCGAGGTCCCGGCGCTCGCGCGGAAGGTCGGCCCGATCACCGGGCGCCTCATCGGCGGGCGGACGCTCCGCGTGCTGCCGCGAAGCATCACACGGTCGCACATGCGGGAGCGCGAGGCCCACGACCTCCCCGCGATGCTCTACGTGCACAGCTACGAGGTGACACCCGACCGACTGATGGAATACCTCCCCGGCGGCCTGTCGCTGCTCGACCGCGCGAAGCTCTTTTTCTCCGCGAGGGCATTCGAGCTTGGGATGGGCCGGATGAGCCGCGCCCTCGGCGAACTTGGAGACCGTTTCGACTGGGCGCCGATGCGCGATGTGGTCGATCAACTGAGGGCAAGCAGGGAGCTGCCGCGAGTGGCGGTCCGGTGCAACGGCGAGGTCGTCGCGCCACCGAGCGCGGTCTCGTCATGAGTCGATGGGAGGTCTGCAGCGATGGACGATCGTGATCTCAGCCGGCTGCGCGATGAGCTGACCGGCCGGGCGCGTGCGTTGGACGCGGAGCCCTCACGCCTCGCGCTCGCGGTCAAGCGCGCGATCGACCTGTTCGGCGCGGTGCTGGGCCTGCTGCTGCTCTGGCCGCTGCTGCTGATTCTCGCGATCGCGGTGCGGCTGGACTCGCACGGTCCGGCGATGTTCACCCAGCGGCGGCTCGGGCGCTGGGGCCGACCGTTCACCCTCTACAAGCTGCGCACGATGGTAAAGGACGCCGAGGAGAAGGGTCCCGGCCTTGCGATCGAGAAAAACGACGCGCGCATCACGCGCGTCGGGGCTGTCCTGCGCAAGACCAGCCTCGACGAGGTGCCGCAGCTTATCAACGTGCTGCGCGGGGACATGAGCTTCGTGGGCCCCCGGCCGCTGCCCGTCGCCTATCTCGAACGCTGGGATGAGCGCCAGCGCCTTCGGCTGGTGATGCCGCAGGGGATCACGGGCTGGTCGCAGGTGACGATGCGCAACGACGGCCCGTGGCCCGAGCGACTCGAGAAGGACGTGGAGTACCTGGAGAACTGGTCGCTTGTTTTCGACACCCGGATCTTCCTGACCACACTGCTCAAGACCGTCAGGCGCAGCGGCATCGAGACCGAGGAGGGCGGCGTGCGGGAGTTCACCGGTGAGGCCCCCACCTCGACGAGCACCACGGAGACGACTGAGCGATGAGCGACCTGCCTCGGGTGGTGATCATAGGAGCCGGCGGGCACGCGCAGGTGATGCTCGATGTGTTGCGCCGCCAGGGTGGCGCCGAGATCGTCGGCTTCCTCGATGACGCCGAGGAGTTGCAGGGAACGCGCACCCGCGGCGGACTCGAGGTGATCGGTCGCACCGACGCTGAGAGCCTCCGCACATGCGACGCGGGCGCCTTCGTCGTGGCGATCGGCAGCAACCGCATCCGCAAGATGCTCTACGAGCGCTGCGTTGAGGCGGGGATGAGTCCGTGGCGAGCGGTCCATCCACACGCGACGGTCGCCGAAAGCGCGATTCTTGGGGAGGGCGCGCAGGTGGTCGCCGGGGTTGTCGTCAACCCGCACGCGACCGTCGGCGCAGACGTGATTCTCAACACCGGCTGCACCGTGGATCATGACAACATCGTCGGCGACCACGCATTCCTCGCGCCGGGCGCGCACCTCGGCGGCGACGTCCACGTCGGAGTCTCGGCGTTCATAGGCATCGGCGCGTCGGTCCTCCCGGGCGTCACCATCGGCGCGGGCGCAATCGTCGGTGCGGGAGCCGTGGTAGTCGACGACGTGCCGCCGGGCGCGGTGGTCGTGGGCGTCCCGGCGCGTGTGATCCGCACCCGACCGGTCTGATCCTGAGCCCCGCCGCCATCGGCCCGTGACTGTCAGGAGGAGCCAGCATGCCTGAAACGCTCGCAATCGACGGAGGAACGCCCGCCGTGCCCGAGGGCATGGTCAAGTCGTGGCCGCCCATCACGCAGGACGACCGGGATGCGGTGGCGAGCGTCTTCGACACCGACCCCCTGCACACGCGCTGGGCGCCGATGGCCGCCGAGCTTGAGCGGCGCTGGGCGGAGTACTGTGGCGCGAAGCACTGCATCCTGACCAACGGCGGCACCCAGTCGCTGCACATGGCGCTGCTGGCCGTCGGGGTCGAGCCGGGTGATGAGGTCATCGTCCCGGCCTTCAGCTACTGGTCCTCGGCGGCCGCGATCATCCAGGCGAATGCAGTCCCGATCTTCGTGGACATCGAGCCCCACACCTTCTGCATCGATCCCGACCTCATCGAGCAGGCAATCACGAAGCGCACCGCCGCGGTCATGCCGGTGCATATCCACGGAATGCCCGCGGATGTCGACGCGATCATGGACATCGCCGGGCACCACGGCCTGCCCGTGGTGGATGACGCCTGTCAGGCGCACGGGGCGCGCTACCGGGGAAGGACACTCGGAGGTCTGACCGATGCGACCGCCTTCAGCCTGAACCGCCTCAAGAACCTCACCGGTGCCGAGGGCGGTCTGCTCACGACCGACAGTGACGCCATCTATGAGCGTGCGGCGGCGACGGGCGGGATGGGCGGCGTGACGGTGAAGGACGACGAGCGCGAGCGCACGTTCTTCGGCCACGGCTACAACTACCGCCCGCAGGAACTGACCGCTGCGCTGGCGCTCAGTCAGCTCGATCGCCTCGACCAGTACAACGCGCAGCGCCGCGAGATGGCCTACTACCTGACCGACGCGCTCATGAACTATCGTGGCATATTCAGCTCCGGGGCGCCGGCGTATGCGGAGCCTGTCTACTTCATGTACATCATCGCGTTCGAGCCCGATCGACTGGGCCTCGACATCCCCCTCGCTGACTATAAGGCGAAAGTCTGGGCGGCGCTGGAGGCCGAGGGAGTGCCGATCTGCCAGTGGCAGCCGCAGATCATCCCGGCGATGGACTTCTTCCAGGACCGGCGCGGCTACGCGGCCACGCCGCCGTGGCGCTTCGGCCGCTGCACGGTCAGCTACGATGCGAACGACTACCCCCAGGCGCAGAGGTTCGTCGCCTCACACGCGTACGTGCGCGGCCTGCACCCGCCCAACGGGATGGACCTGATGGAGCGCTACGCGGAGGCGTTCGGGAAGGTCCTCACGCAGATCGACCGCGTGCTCGCCTGATAGCCCGCGCTCGCACGGCGATCCCTCAAGCCGCCCGGTGTTTTCGCCGCGCGGCCTGAGGTGCCAGCCTGCTTGCCCTCAGCGCGTCACGGACGGTCCCCACCATCACGCTCGCCGCGATCAGCCGCTCCCGCGGCGCCCCCTCCGCCCGCATCGCCTCGACGCATCGCGTCATCCGGTCCTCGATCTCGCGAAGCTCCGCCACCGCCGCCCGGTACTCCGCCACGCACGCCTCGAACGCATCGGCGTACTCTGATCGCGCTCCCGTCTGCGTTGTTGCCATCGGATCCCCTTCCGCGCCACGGTCGCTTGCTCCATCCCTCACCTCATCATCGGCGCAATACACCTGAACTTGAGTCCGCAGTGCCCCCGGGTCATTGTTGCCCTCCGGTGACCGCATCGTTGCGCGAATGCGTTCAGCGGCCCCGTCGGTCTCCCGATGTCATCGGTGAGTACCCACCCGAAGATTGGGAGACCAGGATCAATGCGGACAATCAAAGATCGCAGGCCGCATATCTCCACGGAGGTCGCGGTGTGCGCGCTGCTTCTGACGGCAACCGGCCTGACAGGATGCGGGGGCGCGATCCATCCGGCGGAGGGGCGGCCCATCGAGGCGGCGACGCCTGACGCGATGACCCCGACGGCGGTGATGGTCAACGAGTGGATCGAGATGATCGAGACGGCGGGGATGACCGAGTACGCGCAACTCGGACGCGAGCTTCTCGCGCAGGGCAGGGTGCGGATAGTCTCGCCCCCGGCGCTTGATGCAGGCTTCAACGCCTTCGCGCACATCAACACGCGCGAGATCTGGATCAACACGCCGATGTTCGACCGCTACCCGGAGGTGCTCGACCGGGCCACGATCTTCCTGCACGAGCTGATTCACATCCGCTCGGGCGAGATCACGCACAACGGGCCGTGGTGGTCGGCGCAGAACGAGTTCCGCGTGTACTACCACAACCTGCAGACCAGCGCCGCCGCCCGCCCGCGACACGACGCGCCGGCAGCTGTGAGCGCTGACGACTGCGCCCTGCGGTGGTGATCGTCAGGGCCGCTGATCGCTCATCGCGACATCCACCACCGTGAGCCCCTCGGGCGGAACGCGGACGGAGAACTCGCTCCCCTGCGGCGTCACCAGCAGAGACGGGTACTCCGTCACGATCTCCACCGAGGCGATCTCCCGGCGCATCTCCACCCGGGGGCGGGCGTAGAAGCGGGTATTGTTCTTGAGCGCCACCCGCACTCGCCCGCCCGCCTCCTCCGTCGCCATCACCAGCACGTCCCCCGCCTGCTCCACCACTCTCGGCGCGTCGGACACCTCCGCGATCACCGCCGCGCACGCGCGGACGAACCCCGGCGAGACCGGCGCGAACTCGAAGTGATCCCAGTAGCCCATCGGCTCATCGAGCGCCATCAGGTCGTCCGGCAGTTCGGGCGCATCCCATGCTTCGATCTCCGGCACATCGACATCCGCCCCGTAGACCGCGCAGTTCAGGCTCCCGGGTCCCGACGGGTCGTCGATCCGCAGATCCGGCTCCGGCAGCCCCGGCATCTCGCGGCCGATCAGCACCACCGGCCCGCCCTCATACGCAAGCAGGCTCGCCAGTTCCTCCTGGGGGAGCAGGTGGTGGTTGAGCGCGAGGATCGCCCCTCTCACGCCCGCGAGGTCCGCGACGTCAACGGTGCTCTGCACCGGAGCGCCCTCGGTCATCAGCTCGAACGCGAGGCGGTGCACGACCGTCCCGCGCGTCGCCGTGAAGTCCTCGACCTGCGCGTCGATCAGCGCGTTCGACCACACCAGCGTCGCTCCCAGCGTCCGCCGCGGCTCGCCCGACCACGCCAGCTCCCAGCGATCGCGCAGCCAGCGCCAGTGCCACTCGTCGAGTCCGTCGCCGAGGCAGACGAGGAAGCCGTCCGCACACGGGCGCAGGCTCCCGTCTCGCCGAAGCTGGTGGACGTTGCTCAGCGAGTAGATCTCCTTCTCCAGCAGCGTGGGCTTGTGCCGGATCGCGTCCCACTCCTCGACCGTGTCGTGCGTGTTGTGCAGGAAGATCAGCCGCGAGTCCGGCAGCGCCGCGCGCATCAGCATCAGCATTGAGAGGAAGTCCGCGTGGCGCGTCACATCCGCCGCGTAGGGCCGCGGGTCCATGCTCAGGCCCGCCGCGACGGTCTCCACGACGACGCCGTCTACGCCCGCCGCCGCGATCAGCCGGTGATCCACGCCGTAGCGGTAGAGCGACTCCCACGGGGCGCGCCCCCACGCGGAGTTGATGAAGGCCATCTTCCCGGCGGCGTGGAGCGCGTCGAGCGCCTTCGTCCAGAACTGCGCCCAGCGCTCCGACCAGAAGTCGATCCACTCATGCCGCGCGTTCCGCCAGAGCCACTGGATTCGAGCCTCCAGCGCCTCCACGTCCTCATCGCACGGGCGCGTAATCTCCTCGGGGAGCGACAGGCCGGCGCGCTCGACGAACTGCCCGACCATGTCGTCTCCGATGCTCACGCGGTAGATCGGCCCGCTCAGCGGCCCCCAGCCGTCCGCCCCGTGCCAGCCGTCGAAGCCGTAGTCGCCCAGCACCTCCACGAGCTTCCGAGTGAAGTAATCCTCGAAGTATGAGCCATCGGCGAGCCGTGACAGGCAGTTGACCGCGTTCGCCCGCCCAAGCCCGCGGAAGACCATCAGCGCCTCGGGGTGGTCGCTGAGCCACTCGTGGTGGAACTTGTTCGCGTAAAAGCGCGTGAGGACCGTCAGATAGGCCTCGATCCTGCGCGCGTGAAGCTGCGCGATCAGCTCCCGGAGCTGCCCGCTCGTCCACTCCTGCCGCTCGCGGTGCGGGTTGCGATCATGCCCGTCGCGCGAGCACACGTCAGGCGGCAGCACTCGGTCCGGATCGAAGCCATCGTGTGAGAGAACGAAGTCCACCGAGGTGAGCAGCAGGCAGACCCCGTCGGGCGTGAAGCCGGCGGATTC
>JBMNNW010000035.1:0-40938 GCA_050942735.1 Armatimonadota bacterium | reverse complement strand
ATGCGCCACTGCGAGGGCCGACCACCACCGTAGACCCCGCACACTGACCATTCACCCGAACACACCTAACCGACAACTCAATCGCTCACCAAACTAAAACCGATGCTGCTGGCAATCGATTCTGACGGGACTGCGACCGCCGCCCTCCGCAAGCAGGGCGATCCGCGCCAGTCCGTGCAGCAGATAGCCCGGGAGCATCTGCGACTCATACCAGTCGATCCCCGCGGCGCCCCGCGGCAGCGGACCGTCACAGTACAGATCGGCCAGATCGGCCGCCAGCTTCAGGCCACGCTCCAGCCACGCCTCCGACCCGTCGATCTCACACAGCCCGCCCAGCAACTCCAGTGCCATCCCCGCGTCGGCGGCCGGCACCGCTATCTCGCCGGGGAACGGCGTCTCGCAGTACCACTCGGCAACCGCACGGGCCCAGTCGAGCAGCCGCCCGTCGCCCGTCGCCTGATAGGCCCGCAGGCACAACACCGCTGGCCCGCCGGCGGCCGAGCTTCCGTAAACGCTTCCCCAGCATGCGGCGCGCCCACCGTGCTCCCCCTCGGCGACGTCGCAGGTGTTGATGAATACCCTCTCGGAAGGACGGTGGGGCGCGCTCAAAAACCCCTCAATGTAGACTTCGGCCCGCTCCCGCATCGTTCCTGCACGATCCGGGTCATCGTCGGCCAGAAGATCGGCGCTGTCGAGCAGGCTCGCGGCCAGCGAGAGCGTCTGAAAGGTCGATCCGTTGCCGCGCTCACCATCCGCGGCCGTGCGACTCTCGACCGCGAGCAGCCCCGTCTCGCAGCGCTTCTCCCACCAGTAGTCGAGCATCGCGCCCGCCTGTGCGCGGAAATCCTCACGACCGCCGCGCAGCCAGGCGAAGCTCCAGTCGAGGATGTAAAAGCCGCTGTGACGCGGGAAATCGCACGCGCGGGCTCCTCGCGGGTGCCGCGACCGGCTGCAGATGGACGCGTGGCGGATGTACTCGAGCGGCTCGCCCTCGGTCCAGTGGTTGTCGAGCCCCTCGGCGAAACGCTCAACGCAGGCGGGGGCGAAGCCCCACAGTCGCTCCCACAACCACACCGGCGCCTGGTGGAGATGATCGTGAATCGCGCGCTCCGGCTCTTCGGGCCAGTGGCCGGATCCGAGCCGGTCGGCCTCAAGCTGCCAGTATGAGTGCTCACCCCACGGGAAGAGCCCCGAGACCGTGTCCGTGCAGTGGGTCGCAAACCGTCGCAGGTAGCGGTCGGCGGCCTGCGCATAGCCCTCCCCCACGCCCGCCGCATCGAGTTCATACATCAGCCCCAGCGCCGGATGATCGTGCATCAGGTTGCTGCCACGCGGAGCGCGATCGCCGTCGCGCTGGCCGCTGATGGCCGCCGGCATCTCCCGCAGGATCTCGCCGGTCTGCCGATCGAGCATGGAGGGAAAGAGCCCCTGCCACGGTTCGGCCGCATCGATGAGCCGGTCAAGTGAGGTGGTGACTGCGTTCATCAGTTCGCGAGCTGTCATCTGCGAGGTCTCCCGTCGTCGAGCATGTTGCCGCGCGATGGCTGGCAGTTCGGCGGTGGACCCGGTGGACCTTCCCGCGCGCCACATTCCGACGGGCACCGGCTCCGGGATAGTCCCGAGCGCACATTGGTTGATAATAATGATGAAGGGTACTTGACACGAACGGACTAACGTGCTATCATCCACAGTGACGCATGAGGACGCATGACACAATATCCAAAGGTGTTGTGCAGGAGGGGATGTTTGATGTCTCTGATCCGATGGCAGCGAAGGCCGCAGATGCTTGCGCGCCCGATGATGCGCGCACACGATCTCTTCGACGAGCTGGACCGAATGTTCAGCACGCAGATCACGGAGATGGGTGAGGAGGCGGACTACGGTCCTGCGGTGGACGTCTACCAGACCGACGACGAAGTCGTCGTCAAGGCGCAGCTTCCCGGCGTGAAGAAGGAAGACGTTGATGTGAGCATCCAGGAGAACACGCTCACCATTCGCGCCGAGACCCGCCGCGAGGAGGAAGTCGAGGAGGAGGGCTACTTCCGGCGAGAGTTGCGCTACGGCACCTTCGCGCGGAGGCTGCCACTGCCGGCGGCGGTGGATGAGGAGCAGGTCGCGGCGAAGATGACCGACGGCGTGCTCGAGGTCCGCGCGAAGAAGGTCGAGGAAACCGACGAGACCGGCAGGAAGATCAGTGTCGAGTGATCTCGACACCACAGTTGGTTCGACGGCGCGGCCCTCGGCGGGCCGCGCCGTTTGCATCTCTCCCCTGCCCCGCTACGCGCCGTGCATCGCCTCGATCAGCTCAACCAGCGGCCCCACCGTCTCCTCGGTGATCTGCCGACCGATCTCGGCGGTCGCCTTCCCCGGCTCGCCCATCACGCCGACCCGGATGGCCGGGTTCTGACTGACCGCCGGCACCACCAGCTCGTGATCGACGTTCTTCTCGCGAAGCTGGTAGGCGTCCTGGTCCTCCCGCATCATCCGCATCACGTCGGGCTCATCGAGCACGATCTCGTCGCGCACCTCGTCCGGCGCCCAGTGGAGCAACAGCGACGTCTCGAACCAGCCGGAGTGAAAGTCGCCCTCCTCGAAGGCGCGGCGACAGGTCTCTGAGTTGACCCAGAAGCGGTAGACCGCGATGTTGCGGTCGTGGAACTGCGGGTTGTTGCGCAGGAATATCTCCGCGGCCTCCTGGGTCGCGCGGTCGTTTTCCGAGCCGCCATGCCCGAGGACGAGGATGATGTTCTCCAGCCCCTGCAGACAGAGCGAGTGGAGTATCTCGACAACGATCTGCGTCACGACGTGCGGGCTGATGTTGATGGTTCCGGGCAACTCGCCGCCTGAATAGGTGTATGCAAGCGTCGGCGCGACGAAGCAGCCGGTCTGCTCGGCGGCGCGCCGGCTGATCTCCTCGCAGTTGTAGCAGTCCGTCCGCAGAGGCAGGTGGTAGCCGTGCTGCTCGGTGACTCCAAGCGGCACCAGCACGGTGCGCATTCCCGCCTCCATCGCGTCGCGCACCTCTTTGACGGTCATGTGCTCCCAGATCAGGGCCTCGGGCATCGTACGCACTCCCCATCCGACACAGGTAGCCGGGCGAGCGTCATTTCGACGGCACCGGCGGCGAACCTGCCCTCAATGCGGGCAGGAATCTCCCCGCCGGCGACGAACGCTCCTGCGACGGGAGCACCCAGCGAGGAGAGAGGTGGATGTGATGACGAGGTTGCTGATCGTGGGCTTGCTGTTGGTCGCCACCGTGGCTGTGTGCGGGGCACAGAGTTACATGTGGATCGACCGCGTGGAGGAAGGCGGCCGGATGCTCGTGCCGCTGCGGGGTATCTTCGAGGCTTACGGCGCACAGGTAGGGTGGGAGAACGCTACCCGGACTGTAACGATCGAGGCACCGGCGCTCAATGTACGGATGCAGATCGACTCGCGCTCGGCCATGCACAACGGTCAGACGCGGATGCTCGATGCCCCGCCGCGGGTGATCAACGGCCGGACGTACATCCCGCTGCGCTTCGCCGCAGAGGCGCTGGGCGAGAAGGTCCAGTACAAAGGCGACCGCGTCGAGCTGCCGACGGTGGGCCTGACGCTGCTGATCCGCGGCGAGGCGGCCGGCCCCGACACCGCCCCCCAGCCTGTCGGAGCGGTGCGCATCACACAGCCGACGCAGGGCTCGAGGGTCGGCCCACGGGTCGAGGTCAGGGGCACCGCACCGGGCGGCGCGTTCATAGTGATTGAGACTGAGGTGCGGGCGCAGGATGATGACGAGCTGCTCCGGGTCGTCCCGGGAATCCGGCACACGGTGCCCGCAAGCGGCAACTGGCACTTCGCCATCGCCGCCCCGACACTCCCGGATAATGTTGCGGAGCCGCTTTACTACGTCATCCGGGCGTACACGTCAAACGGGCATACCTCAGCGCCCGCGACGGTGAAGGTCTACCGCGCGGACTGACGGGGACGCGGGGATGCTGAGACCGCGCGAAAACACGCGAAGCAGGCGGGGGCAGGAACCGTGGCGAGCGGCTCCTGCCCCATCACATTGCAGCACGGACGAACTGGGGAAAGGACGGGAAACGTGAAGATCACGAGACTGGACCGCCAGGGAGGGGAGGGAGCGCGTCGAGCGCGGTCAGTACTGATCGTCGCCGCAGCTCTCGCGCTCTGTGCGCTGTCGCAGGCGGCGCTCGCCGCCCCCACGGCAACGCTTCAGGGCACCGACGACCACGACACACAGTGGCGCGTGGGGAACCTGGCCGACAGGCTGCGCCTGATGGAGCAGCAGGCGACCGCCGGGCAGGACCTGCTCTTCATGTCGAACTGCCGCCACATGGACGACTCGCTCTTCACGATCAGGAACCGCCTCGCGCAGCTCCCCGACGGCGATCAGGTCCGAGTGGTCATCTCCCACTCGCCGGCGGCGGCCGCACGGGCGGCGCTCGATCAGAAGCAGACGGAGAGGGACGCACTGGTCGCCACCGGCGTCCAGTACAACAACGCCATCGCGGAGCTCGACAGGCAACTTGCCTCGGGTGTACGCACGTTCCAGCTCAACTGGCTCAAGGCACTCTTCGGCCAGCTCAAGCCCGCGATCGGCCTGCCGAAGGTATATGAGATCCCGACCGAATTCTGGAACTGGTACAAAGAGGCCGAGCAGGCCGGCCAGATCCTCACCGAAAACGTGCAGACGATCAACAACCTGAGCCAGTTGCGCGACATCCTGCGGCAAAGGCAGCGCGAGGTCCTCGACCGGGCGCATGAGATCATCGCGGAGATCGATGCCGAGCAGCCCCGGGTCACTGAACTGGAGAATGCGTTCGACTCGGTGATCGCGAAGTATCCCTTTGTGATCGTCGGAGACGCCCCGCCCGTTCAGGCGCAGCAGGCGCCGGAGGTGTCGATCTGCTTCCTCGTGGATGTCAGCGGCAGCATGGCCGGGCGCAAGCTGGCCGATGCGCGCGAAGCGGTGCGCGCCTCAGTCGCGCGGACCGACGACGGGAAGACCGAGTGGGCGCTGGTGGCATTCGGAGGCTGCCGGGTGCACGAGGTGATCGGGTTCACGCAGTCGGCCACCGCGATCACTGACGCGGTGGCGGGCCTGTCCGCCAACGGCGACACGCCGATGACCTACGCCATGTACAAGGCCGCCGCGTACGTCGCGAAGGAGGGCCGGGGCACCCGCAGCCGACGGATGATCGTGCTGTGCGACGGGCAGGACAACTGCAGCGAGCGCAACTCGGTCACGCAGGAAGAAGCGATGGAGGGGCTGCGAACGATCATCCGGGAGATCCCCGTCCCCGCGGCAGGAGGTATCAGGCCATGAGGCACGCGGCAGTTGTGCTCTCGCTGGTCGTCGCATTCAGCACGATGCTCGCCCCGGCCCACGCGCAGAGGGAACTCAGCGCGCCGGGCGAGACGGTCGAAAGCGCGCGGCAGGAGGCCGTCGAGGCCGTGCGTCAGAGCCCGGTTCCGCTGACCATCAGTACAGTCGGCTTTGACATCCGCCCCGGCTCGGAGGCCGAGCGTTATCTCCAGGAGACCGCATCGATCGGGGGCGGCGGCTACTTCTTCGCCACCGACGGCGGCCAGCTCACCGAGGCGCTCGGCGCGGCCGCCGCGGGACAGACCATCGCGATGCCCACGGCGGGCGTAGCCATCACCACGCCGCGCGACGGCGACCGCGTCGCGGGCCGGGTGGAGGTTGCAGGCACGGGCAGGCCCGGCGCGCTGATCGTCGTGAGCAGCGAGGCCCGGTCCCAGGCCACCGACGAGTTGCTGCGCGATGTGCCGGGCTCCCGGCACAGGATCGAGGACGACGGCACGTGGCAGGTCTGGGTGGCCGCGCCCACACTGCCCGACAACGTCGCGGTCCCGTTGTACTACATCATCAAGGCGAAGTGGGTCACCCGCGACGAGGAATCTCCTGAGACACAGGTGAAGGTGTTCCGCGCCGACTGAACCTGTCGCGGATTGGTGAGGCGAAGATGGGGAAGGCAGCAAGCGTCCGTGTCGGTCGGGTAAGGGCGGCAGCGGTCTCCGCCGCGCTTCTGCTCTGCGCGCTCTCGGCTGTCGGCGACGACTACGCGCCGCGTGTCGCCGACCTCCGCGCGGCCGGTCAACTGCCGGAGGCGGCGGCGCTGGCCTGCGAGTGGGCGAGTGAGGAGCCGGGCAGCGTTGACGCTCTGCGGGCGTGCGCGGAGCTTGCGTTCACCGTGGGCCGGTACGCGCAGGCCGAGGAGGCGCTGCGCTCGCTGCTGTTCTACGCGCCGACCGACCCCGACGTGCTCGTGATGCTCGGGGAGGTGCTGCTCGGTCGAGGGCTCTTCACACAGGCCCGGGAGCAGTTCGAGGCGGCCGTGACCCTCGCTCCGGAGTCCGGTCCGGCCTACGCCGGTCTCGCCCGGGCGACGCTCCGCGAGTCCGACAGCCCCGGAGACGCACTCGCCGCCGCGGAGGTCGCGGTGGCGATCGCTCCCGAGCACGCCCCTGCCCACGCCTCACTCGGCGCCGCTCTGCGCAGGGTCGGGCGCCTCGATGAGGCCCTCGCCGCGCTTGAGCGGGCGTGTGAGATCGAGCCTGCCTCGGCGCCCGCGGCGTTCGAGCTTGGCCTGACGTGGTCGCTGCTGGGCGAGGCGGAGCGTTCGAGCGAGGCGTGGGCGCGTGTCATCGAGCACGCACCCTTCTCAGCCGAGGCGTGGCTGCTGCGCAACCGCCTGGTGATCGTGGAACTGACCGAGATCATCGACCGCGGCTTCGACGCGCAGTACTCCCCGGACGGAACGCGCATCGCCTACCGCGCCCGCGGCGACGGCGGCTGGGGGATCTACGTGATCCCGGCCGAGGGCGAGCCGGTTGAGACGCGACTGTGGGCGACGGAGTCGAACCTTCAGTCGCTCGCGTGGAGCCCCGACGGCTCGCGGATCGCCGCGCTTGTCACCGAGAGGGCCGAGACCGAGGCCGCCGCACAGCAGTGGACCCGCAGACTGCTGCTGGTGCCCGCGGACGGCCCCGGCGAGCCGACGCTTGTGCTGGAGGAGAACACACTCGGGGAGATAGCGTGGAACCCGGCCAGCGGCAACCTCGGCGCGCGCATGTCCGTCCGCCGACAGGGCCAGACACTCGTTGAGATCGACCCCGCGACCGGCGAGAGCCGGGCCATCGAGGGGCTGGCTCCGAGGACCCCGCACTACGCTCCGGCGTGGAGCCCCGATGGCTCGCTGATGCTCACGGCCCGGCGTTCAGAGCAGCTTCCCGACGGCTCATTCGCCTACGACCTGCTGGTCGGACCGGGCGGAGATTTCGGCAGCGCGCGGATCATCCACCGCTGTGACCAGCTCCCGCGCGGGACGGTCTTCACGCCGGACGCCTCCGCCATCATCTTCGCGCGCCTCGACCCGGAGAGCCGCCTCGTGAGCACCTGGGCGCTCCCCACCGACGGCTCGCGCGATCCCGTGCTGATCGACCAGGGGGCCGGCCCGCAGACGACGCCGAGCCTCTCGGACGATGGCCGCTATCTCCTGACCGCCCGCGAGACAATGCTGGTTCGCGCCACACTTGCCGGACTCAGGGAGGACTGATCCGAATGCGTTCACTGTGCATCCTGCCCACCACGGCGGTCGCGCTGGGGCTGAGCTTCGCCGCGCCCGCCGACACGCCGCCGCGTCCCGTCGTCAGCATCGAGGGCGAGGACTTTCTCATCGACGGCGCGCCCACCTACGAGGGCAGAAGCTGGCGCGGCCACCGGATCGAGGGGCTGCTCTTCAACTCGCGGATGGTCCAGGGAACGTTCGACGACGAGAACCCCGCGACGCGCGAACTGTGGGCCTACCCCGACACCGGTGAGTACGACGCCGACCGGAACACGGCGGAGTTCATCGCCGCGATGCCCTCGTGGCGCGAGGCCGGACTGCTGGCGGTGACGCTCTGCCTGCAGGGAGGCGGCGCCATCTACACGCGCCCGTCTCCGTACAACGAGTACATCAACTCCGCGTACGACCCGCAGGGGAGCCTCAAGCCCGCTTACATGGACCGCCTCGAACGCATCCTCGATCGGGCGGCCGAGCTTGAGATGGCGGTGATCCTCGGGCTGAGCTACTTCGGCGTGGACCATCGGTACATCGAGAGCCCCGACGCCGTCCGCGCGATGGCCGACGCCGTCGTGGACTGGCTCGCCGAGCGCGACTACCGGCACGTGCTGATCGAGGTCGCCAACGAGCGGACGCATATTCGCTCGCGGGCGGGGAACGTGGAGGCGCTGGAGCTGATGGAGCGCATCCGCGAACGCAGCGCGGCGGCCTACCCCGACGGCTTCACGCTGCTGTGCTCCACAAGCCTCGGCGGCGGTGGAATGCACAACGAGGAGCACCTCCGCGCGATGGACTACGTGCTCGTGCACGGCAACGGGCAGAGCCCCGAGCGACATGTGCAGATGATCCGGGAGATCCGCGACAGCGACGCGTGGCGGGAGCGGCCCACACCGATCGTCTTCAACGAGGCGCACACCGAGGTGAGCTGCCTGTGGGCCTGCGCGGAGAACCACGCCTCGTGGGGATACTACGACCAGGGCACGAACAACTACCGCGACGGCTACCAGACTCCGCCGGTCCGCTGGACAATCAACACCGACGCCAAGCGCCGCTTCTTTGACCTCGTGCGGCATATCACCAGCGGCGATGAAGCTGAGTGGCCCGATTCGCCCCTGCAGATCCGCGGCTTCGAGGGCCTGCCCGATGACGGCCCGGTCACCGGGACGATTGCGGTGAGCGCCCTGATCGACGATCGCCACGGCGTCCGCGAGGTGCGGTTCTACATCGACGACGAGTTCGTCAACACCGAGCGCCGCTTCCCCTACTACCTCGGCGGCGACACCGACGGCGATCCTCACGGCTTCGACACCTCGAAGCTCGCCCCCGGCGAGTACACACTGCGGGCGGTGGCCGTCTCCGTCGGCGGCGCGACCTCGGAGGCGAAGGTGACCTTCACCGTCGGCCGGCAGTAGCGGCGCACATCGGCTCACTCACCGTGCGGCAGGAACTCCTCCGCCACGTGCGGATTCCACGTGCGCACGCTCGTGAGCACCTCGAATGTGCCCGTCTCGATCGCCTCGTTGGCGACCTTCCACCACGCCTCGAAGCGCTGCCCGTGCCTGCTGTCGGCCTGCACGCCCTCGTAGAACACCCAGAAGCCGTCACCGACCTTCGACATCGCCGCAACGTCGCGGGCGACGAACTGCGGGTCCTCCCCGCCCGGCACCACCGGATCGATCCCGCCGATGACCGCGTGCGGCACGCGCCCGGCATACTTGCGCTGCATCTTCCGGATGTACGCCACATCGAGCGCCACGCCCTCGTCGTCGGAGACGCGCCAGTAGTCCGGCCAGATGTCCTTGAGCGGAGTGCCGCGGCCGTAGGTGTAATGCTCGGCGGCGATCAGCGGCGCCTGCTCGGTGCCCAGTTCTGTCCAGACCACCTCGTTGACGAAGAGCGTGAAGGACGAGGGGTAGATCGCGAACTGAAAGCGCGGGTTGAGCCGGTCAACCTGCTCTCTGATCGCCCTCACCCGCGTTCGCCACGAGTCGATCTGAAACTCTCGGAAGGCATCGTGCAGATCGTTCGCCTCCAGCCACGGAGCGCGTTCGTCGGGTTGCAGTTCGGGGAGCGTCAGATTCCGCGCCTCCGCGAACTCGCCGAGTATCTTCGCATCGTACGACAGCGGGTAGCAGTGCCCGACAAAGCCGCCGGGCTGCCGGGCGTACTTCTCAAAGTCGAGAAACACGCCGAGCACAGGCAGGCTCTGCGACAGACGCGCCGCCGCGAGGATGCGATCCTCAAGCACCTGCCAGAGTTCCTCGGAGTTGGGGCTGAGGATGTCGTAGCTGACACCGTTGCGGTGCACGAACTGCGGGCTGCCCCAGCCACTGCTGAGACTCCCGCGCAGCCAGAACATCGAGTACATCCCGTGCCGCGCGGCGAGCGCCGCCGCCTGCTCGAAGACGTCGAGGTCTTTGTCGATCCAGCGGGGACAGAGCACATTGAAGCCCATCTCCGCGTGTCGGCGGTAGTCCGCCTCCTCAGTGAGCCCGTCGAGCGTGATGTACACCTTGTCAACCATGATACGGTACTTGAACGTCTCGTCGCCGCGAAGCGCCGCGTCCCGGAGCATCTGCGGCACCGCCTCATCGCCGCGCGCCGGCTCCGGCGCCTGCGCGATCGCAGGCGAGAGCAGCACCAGCCCCACCATCACGAAAACGACCGGTCCCATCACCCGACTCAGTGCACTGCGAAGGACCCTTCTTGAGAGCATTGCCTCAGACACCCTCCTTCGATGGCAGACGCCCGTCCGTTGCCTTACGTGTTCCAGCGCATACAGAAGTCACCTCCTCCTGTTCACCGCAGAACGCGTCAGCGCTCAACTCCACGGCGGATCGACCGCGTTTGAGGAAGGGCATCAGGTCGCGCGTGTGGAAACGTCGCTTCACGGCGGGAGACGGATTGCGCGTCAATGCGCCGGTTCCCCGAGGGAGGGCCGCCATGCACAGGGTCATGTCACTGGCGACGGTTGTCATGAACGCGGCAGGCGTCTGCGTGGTTACCATGTTCGGCGTCGCGCTCGGGATGGCGCCGGCGATGGCCGCCCGCTCAGGGTCGGTCTACGCGGGCGTGCTGCTGCTCGCGACATTTGCCAGTGAGCGGATACGCACGCATGTTCTCGTCGATGATACCGACCACAGCCCGCCCTGCTGTACGCGCGCGATGACTGTGAGCCGCGGGTTGCTTGTGCTCGCGTGGGTCGTCGCGATCGCACTGCTTGGGTACGTAGGGATCCGTCAGGCGACCTGAGACAGCCTGCTCGATCACGGGAGTGTTCGATGGACTCAGTACTGATCGTCGGGGCTATCCTCATGTGTGCGGGCGCGGCCGCCGCAGCCGTACTCTTCGCGGTCCTTGTGCAAGCGATCCCGGCCGCTGCCTTGAGGGCGCTGATCTTCGTTACGCTGATGGTCCTCGCGTCCACCCTCGTGAACTCCCGTCTCCGCAACCGGCTCACTGAGGAGAAGAAGGACGAGACCGAGTGGTTCACCGTCTTTGTCTTCTTCACCCAGTTCTTTCTCGCGCTGGCGTGGGCCGCGATGGCCGCCGCCATCGTCATCATGCTGCGAAGCTGAGGCCCGGCACACGGCGACAGATGCCTGCCCCGACCGGGCAGGTCCCGGACACACCCGCCGCGAATACCCCGCCACGTTCAGTTCCTTACCCGGGAGGGTTCACCGATGGCTTCGAAGATCGCCGCGCAGCTTTACACCGTCCGAGCCGCCTGCCAGACATCCGAGGACTTCGCCGACGCCGTCACGAGAGTCGCCGAGATCGGCTACGAGTCGGCGCAGCTCTCCGGCCACGGCAAGGAGATCACGCCCGAGCAGATCAAGGACGCCTGCGACGCCGCGGGCCTGAAGATCTGCGCGACCCACGTCCCCTTCGACATGATGCGCGACAACCTCGAGGAGACCGTCGCGATGCACAAGCTCTACGACTGCGTCTACGCGGGCATCGGCGGCGCGCCGAAGGAGGCGCAGGAGAGCGCCGAGACGTGGTCGGCGTTCGCGAAGGAGGCCTCCGAGGTCGCGGCCGCGATGGCCGAGCACGGCCTCGTCTTCGTCTACCACAACCACAGCCACGAGCTGCAGAAGTACGAGGACGGCCGCACCGCCCTGCAGATCCTCATGGAGGACGGCGACCCGGAGTACTTCATGTTCGAGCCCGACGTCTACTGGCTCCAGCACGGTGGCGCGAGCCCCGTCGCGTGGCTCAAGATGATGGGCAAGCGCGCGCCGGTGGTGCACTTCAAGGACATGACCATGATCGGCCGCGAGCAGATCTTCGCCGAGATCGGCGAGGGTAACCTCGACTGGGAGGGCATCGTGGCGGCCTGCGAGGAGATCGGCGCGGAGTACTACATCGTCGAGCAGGACCAGTGCCAGCGCGATCCCTTCGAGTCGCTGAAGATCAGCTACGATAACATGCGCGCGATGGGGATCGAGTAAGCGACGAGTGACGAGCTGCGGGCGACGAGCCAGCGACGCTGCGAAGTGTCGTTGCCGGTCTGCGGGGCGGGGACCTGGGCCCGCCATGCCGGTGGATCTTCCTCCCCTCTCCCGCTGTCCCGCCTGACATTCAGGCGGGGTCAGGGGGAGAGGGATTGAGGGGGAGGGGCCGCCGTTGCCGTTGCGTTCGGGAGGTGCCGCACATGGAGACCCGCGTCGGCGACATGACCAGCCCCCACATGCAGTGGTGGCTGGATGCGAAGTTCGGCATGTTCATCCACTGGGGAGCGTACTCCGAGCTTGCCCGCGGCGAGTGGGTGATGAACCGCGAGCGCTGGCCGATCGATGAGTACGAGAAGGTCGCCCGCGCGTGGAACCCCGAGCGCTACGATCCGCGCGAGTGGGTCCGCATGGCGCAGGACGCGGGGATGCGCTACCTCGTCTGCACTACAAAGCACCATGACGGCTTCTGCCTCTTCGGCAGCGAGCACAATAACTACAACACCGTCGCGACGATCGGCCGCGACCTGATGGCAGAGCTTGCCGAGGCCTGCCATGACGCCGGCCTCAAGCTCGGCTTCTACTACTCGCTCAAGGATTGGCACCACCCCGACTACGAGGCCGGTCACCACGGCGACGAGGCCGGCCATCGGCGCTTCATCGACTACACCCAGGGCCTTGTGCGCGAACTGTGCACCAACTACGGCGACCTCGCGATCCTCTGGTACGACGGCGGCGGCCTCTACGATGGCGAGGGCTGGCATGCCGATGAGATGAACGCGATGGTCCGCGAGCTTCAGCCGGGGATCATCATCAACGACCGCTCGCGTGTGCCGGAGGACCATGACACCCCCGAGCAGCACGTCCGCGCATCCGCGCCGGACCGGGCGTGGGAGACCTGCATGACGATGAACGGCTCGTGGGGCTGGCATGCCGGCGACAGGCAGTGGAAGTCCACCGGAGAGCTGATCTCGACACTCGCTCGCATCAACTCCCTCGGCGGCAACCTGCTGCTCAACGTCGGCCCGAAGAGCGACGGCACCTTCCCCGCCGAGTCCGTCCGGCGCCTCCGCGAGATCGGCGAGTGGATGGACCTGCACGGAGAGTCCATCTACGGCACACGGCGCAGCCCGTTCGAGTGGGGATGCTTCGGCTTCACCACCGTGAAGGGCAGCACCGCATACCTGCAGATCACGAAGCCGATCGGGGAGGAACTGACGGTCGGGATGGTGAAGAGCCCGGTGCTCTCCGCGACACTGCTCGCCACGGGCGAGTCGCTCGATTTCGAGCAGCTGGAGGATCGCCTCGTCATCCGTGGCCTGCCGCCGATGGCCTACCATGACGCGCTGAGCACAGTAGTGAAGCTGGAACTCGACGGGAAGCCGGAGGCGTACGATCGCTGGCTGTAGGGCGGGGGCCTGTACCCCGCCATGCCGTTGCATTCGCTGCTTTCGTTGCCGCCATACCGCAGCCTGCTCTGCTCCAGAGATGACGCAACGACCGATGCGCGCGGTCGGATGCCGACCGAGCCCACGGACGCGAACCGGGGAGGCGCAGGATCGTGCAGGAGAGGCTGCGAGCAGGACAACCGGCCCCTGAGGCCGGGCAGTACGAAGTGATCGCGCGGAACGGAGAGCACACCGGAATCTACCGCAGGGGATTGAAAGGCCGGCCCCTCCCCCCCACCCCGGGTAAGGGCCAGGGCTACATCTACGCCGGGCGGACAAAGCGGCTCAAAGGCTAAGCGGAGACGGGGGTCCGATGTACGCTCTGGTGCTGATCATGGTGCTGGCGCCGCTCACCGGGGCGGTGCTCACCGGGTGGATGGCGTACTGGATTGCGCGCAACCTCCGCCTCGCGATACGGCGTCGAAGGCCGTGGCCGTTGGTCGTCGCGTGGACGACTGCACTGGTAGTCATCGCGATGTTCTCTGCAGGGTGGGCATACTTCGCGTGGCACATGGTGACGTCTCTGCTTCAGGAATGGCCCTTTGGAGGGGAGCATGACATCGGGCGCGGTGCTTGGCGGCTGGTACCTGCTCTGCCTGCTGCTGCTGGTGTGGCCGATGCGCAAGCTCCCGCACTACCGCGAGGTCTCGCGCGCCGCCCTGTGGATGGCCGCGCCGTGGGCGATCATGGTCGCCGCGATGATGGGCGGCGCGCACAGCGAGAACCTCACTCTCGACTTCATCCAGGCTATTGCCGGCCTGCCACTCGTCTACATCATCTTCTGGGAGTGGGGCCTCGTCTTCGTCCTGTTGCCATTCACGTTGGTCCAGTGGCTGGCATCCAGCACCAGGCTGCTCGACTCGGGCAGGTGGCTCGAGCAGCAGTTCCAGGAACACTTCCGCAACCAGCCTCGTATCGCCCTGGTGCTTGCCATGGCGCTCTACATGCCGTGGCTGCTCTGGGTGCTCTTTGCGGCGCGCTTGACCTGACCGCGCCTCGCGAGTTCGGCATCTCGCGTCAGCGTGTTCACTCCCGCGCAGGATCGCCCGCTTTTTTGACGGAACCGCCCGCCGGTTCAGTTGTCATATACTGAAGCCGGGAGGCGGGTAGCATCCGCGTCCGGGGGGACGGAAGATCTGCGTGCGGTGGACGAACGGGATGGCGTGGATAAAGCGAGTCGGACAAATGACCTTCTGGCTTGAGTGACCAGACGCCGGATCTGGAGGACACCGCATCGTGAAACTGCCTGTCTTCATCCTCGTACCGCTGCTTCTGATCTGCCTTGCCGCGACGGCCGTCGCACAGGACGAAGAGACCGAGGAAGAGCCCTACGATGAGCGCGGGTTCATCGTGGACGAGGTTCGGATCGCGCTGAGCTTCACCAGAGGAAGCACCGAGCGCTACGATTACGACGACCTGCGCATCTACCTGGACGGCGGGGCGCACTACGCCTTCAAGGGTGACGACTATCTCGACTGGTATCTGCTGATCAACCGCCTCGACCGCTCCTATGACGATCCACGCTACAGCGACGAGCCGATCCGGAACATCTTCAACAGCAACCTCACCTACGTCATCGACGGCGTGGACAAGGAGACCTACGGCTTCAACCGGGTGATCGGCGCCTCGTTCTTCAGCGATAACATGTTCGACGACGTCAACGCGGGCTTTGGCTACGGCTGCCTGTACAACTACGACGGGGGCAATCTCCGCGCGATGGCCGGGGTCGGCCGCAACCTCGGCTATTCCGACAGCTGGTCGCCGCTCGCAGACCTCGCCTGGACACACAATCAGCGCCTCGGCAACCAGTGGCGGCTGCGAACGCGAGCGGACATCATGTGGAACGAGAACCGCGCTGCCGCGGATGACAGCGACGGCTATCCCGACACGATCTTCGTCGTCGATGGCACGGTCAGCTATGAGGTCGTGAAGGGCTGGAGCCTCTACGCCCGCTACTTCAACGACAACGCCTCCGCCAGCCCGCGGTCATACATCTCGCTCGGGGTCAATCACCGCTACGTCAAACCACGCCCGCGCCGGTGAGCGGCGCGAGCCGGGGTGACACCTCAGCTCCTGCTCACTCCTCTCACCCGAGCCCGATCGCACCCGGCGGCACGGCTCCGGTCCGGCCGCCGCACGGGCGTTACGCCCACGGGGTGGCGGCGGCCTGCGCGCGCGGCGGCGCCTCGCTGATTGCATCCGCGCGGCGAACCCGGTAATATCCCCTCCGACGAACTACCAGTCTGCAGGGTGGGACAGGATCCCCTGTGTCCGAGCGAGACAGAGCAAACTCCGGCGGCGGCTCATCACTGAGCCGCCAGCAGACCGCCCACGCCCTGCGCCACTTCATCATCATGGGCGTGCTCTGGGCCGTGTACGGGCCCAACGCCGTCATCTCGGGCCCGATCCTCTCGGGCTATGCCCTCAAGATCGGTCTCAGCCAGGCGCAGATCGGCTTTCTCGCCAGCTTCGTCGGCCTCTTCGGCCTCTGGCAGCTCGTCAGCTCCCAACTCACCCGCCCTGTCCGCAACAAGCGCCGACTGTGCGTCGCGCTCGGGGTGCTCGAGATCACGGCGGCGAGCCTCGTCATCTCCACCGTCCTGCTTCCGGAGGGCGTGCGGTTCTACGCGATGGCAGGCCTCCTGACGATTGCCTACCTGCTCGGCCACACCGTCAACCCGAATTTCAACTCCTGGCTGGCGAATGTGCTCCCCGCCGACATCCGCGGCAGCTACACCGGCCGTCGCATGGCATTCATCTCGATCGCCGCCATCGTCTACCTCTACGCGGCCAGCCGATGGCTCGACTGGCGACCGGACATGACCGGCTTTCTCGTCGTCTTCGCGATCGGCTGGGTCGCCGGCATCCTCGGCTACGTGATGATGGGACTTACGCCCTACCCGAAGACCGAGCCGGCCGAGCCGCAGAGCATGGGCGGGGCGCTGACCGAGCCGCTGCGAGACCGTGGCTACCGATCGCTGGCGTTGTTCATGTGCACATGGCTGGGCGCCGGGATGATGTCGGGAGCGTTCTACTCCGTCTACATGCTCGATGACCTCGGCCTGTCCTACTCACAGGTCGCCATCTACACGAACATCACACTCGCCGCGATGGTGCTGTCCTACCCGCTGTGGGGAATCTTCGTGCAGCGCTACGGATCGCGCCCGGTCTCCCAGCTCACCATCTGGCCCTACGTCGCCGTGATCGGTCTCTGGCTGTTCATCAACCCGCGCACCGCCATCTGGCTTATCCCCATTCAGAGGGCGCTCGCCGGGCTCTGCTGGTCGGGCACGGAGATCGCCAACTCCACGCTGCTGTACAAGCTCGTCCCATCGGGCAAGGAGAACAGCTCTTACTTCGCCAACTGGATGGGCTTCGTGGCGCTGGGGGCGGCGGGCGGTCCGTTCGTCGGCGGGATGCTGCGCAACGCGCTCCCCGAGACGGGCGTGGTCATCGCCGGGATGCAACTGGCGCCTCTGCAGGTGGTCTTCGGGCTCTCGTCGCTGCTGACGCTGATACCCGCCCTGTTGTCTCTGCGACTGCAGGAGACGGAGGCGACCTCACCGCGCTATCTGCTGGGCCAGTTCCGCGGCAACATCCTCGGCTACGCGTTCAACTACGCCCTCTACCATGTCGGCGGCCTGAGCGAGGAACGGCGGGTGGAGGCCGCTCGCGGGATGGGGCGCTCGCACACGCCGCTTGCGGTGGACAAGCTTGTTGACGCCCTCGAGGACCTCAGCCCGCGGGTGCGCAGCGAGGCGGCGCGCAGCCTCGGCGAGACCCGCCGGGAGGAGGCCGTGGAGCCGCTGGTGGGGGCTCTGCATGACGACGAGTCGGACATCCGGCCGGAGGCCGCCGCCGCTCTCGGAAAGATCGGCACCTCTGACTCGGTCGATGCGCTCATCGCCGCGCTCGACGACGAAGACCCGCGTGTTCGGAACTCGGCGGCGCTGGCGCTGGGGGAGATCGGCGGCGAGAGGGCCGAGAACGCGCTCTGGGAGCGCATCACCACCGGCTTCCACAAGTCCACATTCGCCACGCTCATCGACGCCGCAAGTCGTCTCGGCGATCGGCGCATCATCGAGCCGGCGCTGGCCCACCTGCCGAAGTTCCGCACCCCGGTGCTGCGGATGCAGATCATCAACGCGGTCTGCCGGGTGCTGGGTGAGCCGCGGCACTTCTACCGACTGCTCATGGCCGACCGTCTTACCCGCGCGGGGCTTTTCGAGGGGATGACCGGTCGCGTCGTGCGGCTGCTTGAGCAGGCGCAGATCCCCCCGAGGCTTGAGCTGCCGATGGTGCGGTTGGGGCGGCTCTTCCGCGATGCGCTGGCGCGCGATGACTACGCGGCGGCGAGCGAGCACGCCCGAAAGCTCGCGACGGTTGTGCGTGCCGATCCGAGAATGCCGGAGACCAGCCGTGCGGCCGCCAGCGCGATCATCGCCTACCTCGACCACGCCACTCCCGAGATTCTGCCCGATGAGGGCGCGATCTTCCTCGTGGTCTGCCTGACCTCGCTGGCCCGCTACCTGAGCACCTGAACGCAGGGCCGGTGGGGTACCGCGCATCGGCCTTTCCGCGCGACGGGCGTCTCGCCCATCGGCCGTCACCGTCGCGCCGCCCGGACACGCACACCAACGCAAAAGCGCCGGAAACCTGTCGGCTCCCGGCGCCTGAAGTCATCTGGTGGACGGAATGGGATTCGAACCCACGGCCTCCTCCGTGCGAGGGAGGCGCTCTCCCAGCTGAGCTATCCGCCCGTTGGACTATCAATATACAACCAGCGGGGCCCGACTGTCAAGCTGCGCTTCGCCGCGATTCTGCCCGACAGCGCCTTGACAGCCCCGCGGAGCGTACGATATAGTATATTCACATCGCTGGCGGGTGGTGTAACGGTAACACGACCGGCTCTGGACCGGTTAAGTGCAGGTTCGACTCCTGCCCCGCCAGCCATTTTCGTTTAACGCAAGTCATCAGCCGCAAGTCGAAGACAACGGCAGGAGCGGCAGCCGGTGGGGTGAAGAGTCGGGCAAAGGCAGGCGGGCTGAGCGCCCGTCTGTTGTCTTGTACGCCTACCCGCCGCTGCTCCTGCGCAGCTGCCCGCAGGCCGCGTCGATCGCCTGGCCCTTCGAGCGGCGGATCGAGACGTTCAGCCCCGCGGCCACACAGCGCCGGTAGAACGTGCTGATCGTCTCCCGGTTCGGCGGGATGTACGGGCACTCGGGGACCGCGTTATAGGGGATCAGGTTCAGATGGTGCGGCTGCGCCTGCAGCAGGCGCACCACGCGGTCCACGTCGTGATACTGGTCGTTCACCCCCGCGAGCATCACGTAGGCGAAAGTCACCGGCTGGCCCTTGCGCGCCTGTGAGAAATCGTAGCAGGCGGCCATCACGTCGCCGAGGTCCCAGCGCGCCATCCCAGGCATCAGCCGGTCGCGCGTGGCCTGATCCGCCGAGCCCAGCGAGACCGCAAGTTCGGTCGGCGGGCCCTCGTGCGCGTACCGGTGGATCGCCGGCACCACGCCACAGGTCGAGACGGTGATGTGCCCCGGCGACATGTCCATCGCGCGCTCATCGGTCATGCGCTGGATCGACTCGCAGACCGCCTCGTAGTTGAAGAACGCCTCCCCCATGCCCATGAAGACCGCGTTGCGGATCGGCCCCTCGGTGGCGCGCAGCGAGATCAACTGCAGGAGGATCTCCCCCGCGGTGAGGCTCCGCTCGCAGCCGCCGATGGTGGAGGCGCAGAAGTCGCAGCCAACCGCGCAGCCGACCTGGCTGGAGAGACACGCGGAGGTGTAGCCGTCCATGCGCATCGCCACACACTCGACCTCCCCGCCGCCCGGCATTGCCAGCAGGATCTTGTGGGCGTCGGGGTCTTCGGAGACACTGATCGGCTCGAACGGGCCGATTGTGAAGTCCTCGGCGAGCGCGCCACGGAGTGGCTTCGGCAGATTGGACATGTCCTCGAAGGAGCCGACGGCGTGCCGGTAGGCCCACTCGAAGATCTGCTCGGCGCGGTAGGTCGGCTCACCGCGCTCCTCGAGCCAGCGCTTGAGTTCTTTGAAGGAGACGTCGTAGAAGAGTTTCATAGTTGGCCCAAGTGTACGCGGTTCGGGGCGTGTTGGCAAGCGGCGCTTCCGCGCCCGATCTCCGTACGTCATCCGTGCCACGCACATCCGGGCGTCGGTTGCCCCCTACTCCACGAACGCCTGGTAGACCTGGCAGTGGCCCTCCTGGTCGGAGTCGTAGATGACGGACCTGCCGTCAGGCGCCCACGACGGGTGCGGATGCGTGCCGACCTCGTGCGAGCGGCCGTGCACCGTCGGGCAGCTCGCCAGCGGCTCGACCTCGCCCGTCTCCGGATCGATCAGCACGATCATATCCGCGAAGCCCTGGCCGAATGCGTCGGTCACAATCATGCTTCCGTCCGGACTGAAGGACGGGTGGCCCTGCGCGAGGTCCGAGATCTTTCGCCTGCCGGAGCCGTCGTAGTTGACGATGTAGAGGCCGTCACTGCAGTTGCCGATGACCTGCTGCGAGTTCGGGTGCCACATGTGATGGTGCGCGAAGGTCATCACGAACTTCAGGTCGCTCCCGTCCGCGTTCGCGATGTAGATCTCCTTCACCAGCCGCGAGTCGGTCTCACTCGAACCGACGAGCACGACCATCACCTTCGTGCCGTCCGGCGACCACTTGCAGTTCGTCAGCCCGAGGCTCGTGCACTCGTGGTGGCGGTCGCGGGTGGGCGAGAGCGCCTCGATGTCCGCGGTCGCGATGAGCATCCGCCGGGCGCTGCCGTCATGCGCGGCGGCGTAGAGCCCCCGCACCGGCGCGTCCTCGCCGCGGCGATTCTCCATCCAGAGCAGATCGCCGGTCGCCAGCGAGACCTGGCGCGCGCGGATCGGGATCGTCTCCGTCCGCCCCTCGTCGATCCAGACGCGCTTCATGCCGCTCATGCGCCCGCCGTCCTCGCCGATGTAGCCCGTGTGGAAGTAGAGCGACCCGTCCGGCCCCCACATCGGGAACGCGCCGGTGTGCATGCTGAAGCTGTCGCCTTCGCCGACCTTGCGGATGTTCGTGCCGTCGGCGTCCATCACGTAGACCGTCGCGTCTCGTTCATTCGGCAGCGCCGAGGTGAAGAAGATCTTCGAGCCGTCCGGACTCCACGGGCTGATGTCGTAGTACGAGTGTTTGTCAACATAGGCCGAGTGCGTCAGTCGCACGATCCGGCGGCCGGTGACGGGGTCGAGGTACTCCTCCTTCTCGGTGGAACCGTCCGGGCGATCCAGCGGCAGCATCTCTGCTCCCTCCGCACTGACTATGCTGATACCCGCGTCCCCCGGCGCTCCGAGCAGCACGCGGTCAAAGCGCGTCTCATCAAGCGCGACCTCAAGCGTCTCCCCGATCGTCAGCCGGGTCCCCGGCGTACCGTCATGCCGCTCGAGCACCACTGTCACGGCCTCTCCGGGCGACCAGAGCTCACTGGCAATCGCATGGCGCAGCAGTTCTTCGCCGGCCAGACCGCTGACCACCAGCTCCTCGCCGATCGCCACGATCGTGGAGCCGCCGTCACCAACCAGCGCCAGTCGCAGCGCGCGGGCGCCGAACATATCCACGGCGAGCCTCATCCGGAAGCTCTCGGGCAGATCTCCGGCAAGTTCGGTCATCCCCGCCAGCGGCCCCTCCCCCGCCTCGCCCGTCACGACTTCGGGTCGCAGCCACATGCCGCCCCGGCTGATGGCCCCCTCGGGGAGCGTGTCGCCGCAGGTGGCCTCACGGATGACCACCCGGTCGATCCAGACAGCCGGCGTCTCACCACCGATCAGCACCTGCGCGACTGCGGCGGGCATGTCCTCCTCGAGGACGAAGGGCTCCTCGAACGTCTGCCACTGCGGGCCCGTCGCGACCGAGGCGACTCCGTGCGAACTCCTCCCGTCGCCGCTGCGCAGCCGCAGACCGATCTCGCGCGGAGCCTCGCTGCGCAGACGCGCGGAGTAGACGTACTCCACGCCCGCTTTCAGCGGCAGACCCTCATACTTGAGGTGAATGTTCGTGGCGAGCGACTGGTTGTCCGGAGAGCAGAGGGCCAGTGGTCTGACACACACCGCGCCCTCCGCGGCGTCGTGTGTCACGTCGGCCTGCGCCCCGCGATTGAGCTGCAGCGCCCACCCGTGGGCCTCGTCGTCGAAGTCGGCCATGAAACGAACCAGCGAGGCCGACGGGCCGGTCAGGTCGCTGTTGAAGGTGATGTAATCCGCGGGGGCGAGACGGGCGTCGTCGATCTCGGTGAGCATGACCGCGTCGAGGGCGACCGGGGTCAGATCCGCGGCGAGCAGGAACTGCGGAGTGCCGTCGGGGTAGTCCACCGGCAGGGTGAAGTCGAACGTATACCGTTGCCACGACGGCCCCACCTGGATCGGCCGGCCGGACACCGACTCCTCGACATCGCGTCGCCGAACCTTGATCTGTACGAACTTCGGCGAGGGAGCGCGCATCCAGACCGAGAGGCGGTAGGGCGTGCCGGCCGCCAGCGGGACGGTCTCGTAGCGCAGATGCACGTTGGAGTTCAGCAGGCTGTCATCGGGTGCCATCAGGCGGGTGGGCGTCACCTGCAGGCATCGCGAGCCGAGCACGCCGTCGGAGAGCGTGGTCATGCTCCCCTCCGCCCCGCGGTTGAGGACGACCTGCCAGCCATCGAGCCCGCCCTCGAAGCTCTCAGCCAGCAGCGGCGGGCGCTCGGTGGCAGCAGGCGAGGCACCTGCGGTTGATGTGAGCGCGATCAGAAACACCAGCGACGCGAAGCGCATGATTGCGACCTCCCGGAGACCAACTGCGACCGGCTTGCTCGTGTGTCTTCGACCACCTGACGACTTCACCTTCGTGTAAAAGCCTTCGCTGCGCCAGCTCCGACTCTCAAGTTAACGGCGCATCATCCCGATTCCCTGAGTGGTAAGGCCGGACGGACCGGTACTGAGGGCACGGGCCTCGCCGGCGGAGATAGAGGATTGGTCTCGATCGCAGGTCGCCCCTGGGGTCCGTCGGCCATAATCACCGGCGAGGGCGACCGAAAGCGGCGGCGGGGGCGACACCGTTGGCGGATGCGATGCCCGCTCCACGGCATCCGGCGGATCCCGCCGCTGCAGGGACGACGCGTGCGCCGCGCGCTTGCGCCACGCGGAGGTCCTGACGAGGGGCGCGAGTCTCGGCTCGCGCCCCTCGCGATGTACAGGGTCGAGTCTGAGAAACGCTGCTGCAGCGCGGCGACTCATGCCACCGGCACCATCGCCGTCACAGCCGCCCGTCGCTCATCGCCTCCCGTTACCCCGCCGTCATCACCATCCCGGCACCTGCTCCTCCGGCACCGGCTCGACTCCGTAGGCGGTTATCATGAATGGCGTGCGGTCCCTGTCGCGGGCGCGGGCGTAGATGACGAAGTTGTTCTGCCCGAGGCGCTGATACTTGACCAGCGAACGCCCGTCGAAGTTCCTCAGTATCAGCCTGGCATCCTCGGGGCGGAAGTCAAGCTCCGCGAGAGTGAACGGATCGACAAACTCCGGGTAATCCGGGTAGCCCTCGATGGCGGTGTGCAGACGGCGCATGGCCTCCATCGCGGCGTTGCGCCGCGCGAAGTCCGCGGCACCGATCGCCCAGCTCGACTTCCCAATCCCGAGGATCGACAGCGGCAGGTCAAGGGCGCTGGTGAGCTTCATCGTCGTGCGCTTGAGCCACGAATCCGGCTCGATCTGCCGGTTGAGAGCCGGGTGGGCGAATGCCTGCTGCGTCTGCAGGTCCATCGCTCCGACGCCCGAAGGAGGCGCGCCGTAGGTCACCGAGGTGCTCGCGCCGCCGCCCATCATCGCGCCCGCGCCCTGAAAGCCGTCCACGCGAAGCAGCCCGTCATTGCACGAGATCGAGGTCTCCGAGCGGTTGGGGTCGTAGAACATGTAGAATCGCGTCCCGCGCACCGCCGCCACTGACGATGGCGTGTGTATCCGACAGCGTGATTGCGGGCCGAACTTCGGGGAGACGCGCGCCCACAGATGCCCGCCGTTGAGCGTGAACGCCCTGCCTCGCCACATCCCGCCACGGTGATACTCCAGCAGTCGCACGACAAGCTCCGAGGACGGGCCGAGGGCGATGACGCTGCCGTCGGGGAAGTCGAGCGAGACCCAGCAGTTCGCGCCGGTGATGACCCGCCCCCCGTCCTCGATCCGCTGATCGAGCGCGAGCGCCTGCGGGGCCCCGGACTCTGAGAGCGCCACCATCCCCGCACCACTCAGCTCCGCCACGGTGGCGTAGAACTCCATGTTCTCCCGCCGGACCCCGTCCGCGATCAGCAGCACCGCGACCGCCGCCAGCGCGACGAGCAACCGCGGGTCGGCGTACTTCCGCCACAGAAGAGCCCGGCGTCTGCGCCGGACGCGCTTCTTCTGCTTGCCGCCGACCTCGTCGAATGCCTCCGCGAGTATCTCGGCGTCCGTCCGCGGCGTCTTCCTCTCTCTCCGGAGAAAGGGCAGCATGGCGACTCACTCCTCCGAGTCCACCTTCGCCGTCCCCTCCGCGGATTCGCTCACAGGTTCCTCACCGGCGAGTCCGAAGATGGAGATCGGCCGCGTGCGCCCGCGCACCTGTGCCTCGCCCATCTCCACCAGGCGCGCCACCTGCTCGGGAATTCGCGCCGCGGCCGTCTCGCTGGCGAGGAACTGCACGCCGTGGAGCTTCGTCATCCCCTCGATCCGCGCCGCGGTGTTGACGCTGTCACCGATCGCGGTGTACTGCATCCGCCGGTCGCTTCCCACATTCCCCACGATCGCCTCGCCGGAGTGGATCGCGATCCCGATCCGGAAGGGGGTGCGATCCTCGCGACCCTGCCAGTAGTCGTTGAGCACCTCCAGCCGCCGGAGCATCTCCAGCGACGCCCGCATGGCCAGGTCGGCGTGATCGGGCTGGTTCCCGAACGCGTTCCACAGCGCCATGATGCCGTCACCCATGAACTTGTCGAGGTAGCCGTCGTACTCGAAGATCGCGGCACTCATCTGCGAGAGGTACTCGTTGAGCTGCGCGACCCAGACCTCCGGGGCGATATTCTCCGAAAGCGACGTCGAGCCGCGGACATCAGCGAACAGCAGTGTCACCTCACGCCGAACTCCACGGGCCACCAGCTCGGGCTCCTCGGAAAGCTGCCTGAGGACGTCGGGAGAGACGTATGCGGAGAACTGCCCCCGGATCAGCCGCCTGTCGCGGCCGATGCGCTCGGGAATCGCCACCGCGAGGGGGATGGCCCCCGCGAGGATGATCGCGCCGTAGGGGATGATGGCGCGCATGAACGCGAATGCGAAGAAGAACGACGGGAGCGCGACCGCCACGAAGATCAGCGCCGCCAGCAGCGGACCGAGGGTCTCCCCGCTGCTCCACGCCACCCACCCGATGACGAGCCCCACCATGAGCGCGAAGATCGCCCACGCAAGGCTTCGGGTCGCCTGCGCGCGCGAGCCGGTGTGCAGCAGGCTGTTGACGACGTTCGCCGTCGTCTCCACCCCGAGAAACTCCCTCCCGGTTGAGCGGTAGGGCGATGGGCGGATGTCGTAGAGGCCGGGCGCACTGGCGCCGACGAGCACGATGCGGTCTCGGAAGCGCGACGGGTCAACGCGGCCCTCGAGCACCTCCCAGGCGGCCACCCGGTCGATGGTGCCGGTCGGGCCGCAGTAGTCGATGAGCATGCGGCCACGCTCGTCAAGCGGACACGCCTCCACGCCGATCGTGATCGCACCGCCGGCGGCACTCGTGACGATGCTCCCGCCCTCAACGCCGGACGCAACCTGCGCGACGGCCGTCGCAATGTGCGGGTAGACGGCGCCGTCGCTGCCGATTCTGAGCGGCTCGACGCGACGGTAGACTCCGTCGCTGTCGGGCACGAGATCCACGTATCCGATCGCCGCGGCGGACTCGGCGAGCGGCCCTGTCGGGGGCAGCAGGTTCTCCACCTGCACGATCGGCGCTGAGAGCCCCTCGGCGGGCGCGTCGTAGCACCACCGAACCCCGCTCCGCCGCCCGGTGTACTCCATCTTGACCGCGCGATGGGCCGCCAGCACGACGCCGCCTGCCTCCGCGATGGCACGGGCGAACTCCTCATCGGCCGTCCCGCCGGCCGCCTCGGCCGCCTCGGCCGGCCCGACCTCCGGCCCGACCTCCGGCCCGACCTCCGGCTCAGAGAAGATCACATCGAACGCGATCACGCGCGCGCCGGCGAGGCTGCGCACAAGCTGCGCGTGGGTGCGACGCGACCACGGCCAGCGGCCCTGGTGCTGCGGCTGGAGGGAGATATCATCGATCGCCACGATCAGGATGTCATCGGGCGGGCGCGGGGCGGAGTACTCGTACGCGAGGTCGTAGGCGAACTCCTCGATGATGCGGAAGACGGCGATCTCGGAGGTCAGAGGCACGTAACGCAGCACCACCACGAGGATGGCGATGAGCGCCGCGGTCATGATGCCGCGATGCCGGATCTCTTCACGGCGGCGCGAGAGCGTGGGGTCGCCGGCCACTGGTATCCACCGCCCTGACAGGGACTGGTGTTAATATACCCCCCATCCCCTCCGCTAAGCTCAGTCACGGGCCCCGGCAGGCGGCTGTCAGTGTGATCGGAGCTGCCGCGACGGTGCGGGCCTCATCCGCCATCGGGCGCGTAGTAGATGATCGCCGCGGCGGTGGCAGCGTAGAGCGCGACGGTGATCAGCAGCGGCCTGTCCTGCAGGAGCGTCCTGTCCGGAGCCCCGCCGTGGCCCTCGCGGTGCATGAGGTAGACGTAGCGGAAGAGCCCGTAGATCACGAAGGGGATCGTGTACATCAGCCGGGTGCTTCCCAGCTCAGCCACGGTGCGATCGGAGATCGTGTAAAGGCAGTACGCCATGATCGCGCACGCGGCCATCACGGGGATGAGCTGATCGAGCATCTCGATGGAGTAGCGGTCGAGCGTCCTTCGGTGGCCCTCCGCGCCCTCTTCGAGCAGCACCAGCTCCCCACGGCGTTTCGCGAGCCCGAGGAAGAGCGCCAGCAGCAGCGTGCAGATCAGCAGCCACGGGGAGATCACGACCTCGATGGCCTCCGCCCCCGCGACCGCGCGCAACACGAAGCCGGCGGCGATCGCGAAGACGTCGAGGAGCACGAGCTGCTTGAGGATGAGTTGATAGAGCATCTGCAGGCCGAAGTACCCGAGAGTCACTGCGCCCAGCCCGACGTTGACGACGAATGAGCCGCCCACCCCCACGATCACCAGGGCAACCGCCACGGCGCTCGCCAGCCGAGGTGAGAGCGCCCCGCACGCGATCGGCCGAAGGCACTTCTCAGGATGACGGCGGTCCTCTTCACAATCGCGAACATCGTTGATGAGGTAGACGGCGCTGGAGACCATGCAGAAGAGCACGAAGGCGAGCACGCTGCTGATGACCGCGGCCGGATCGCCGAGTCTATGCGCGAAGATGACCGCGGCGAAGACCAGCAGGTTCTTGGTGTACTGCCACGGCCTCATGCAGCGGACCAGCGCCGCGAGTGTGCTCATCATCAGCCTCCAGCGTCAGAGCGCGAGGTGAGCGTCTGGATGGCGTCGCGCACGGCCCCGCCTCATCAGTCCTCCCGGGACTTGAGCAGCGGGAAGGCGAGGACCTCCCTCAGATTCGGCGCGTCGAGCAGCAGCATCGCCAGCCGCCCCACGCCCATCCCCATCCCGCCCGCCGGCGGCATGCCGTGTTCGAGCGCCGTCAGGAAGTCCTCGTCGAGCGGGTGCGCCTCCTCATCGCCGGCCTCGCGCGCGGCCGCCTGCTCCTGCAGCCGGGCGCGCTGGTCCAGCGGGTCGTTCAGCTCGCTGAACGCGTTCCCGCACTCCTCGGTTCCGATGAACAACTCAAAGCGGAAGGTCGTGTCCGGCCTGTCCGGCATCGCCTTCGCCAGCGGCGAGATGCGGGTCGGATACTCCGTGACGAAGGTCGGCCTGATCAGGTCGGGCTGGACGTAGCGATCGAAGCATTTCTCCAGCAGCGAGCCCCACGAGTCGGCCTCGGTGTTGCCGAGATCAAGCTCCCCGCAGGCCGCCCGAGCGTCCTCGTCATCGACAAGCTCGGAGAAGTCCACGCCGGTAGTCTCGGTCACGGCCTCGACGAGCTTGATGCGATCGAAGGGAGGCGTGACATCGATCTCATGGCCGCGGTAGGTGAACGTCGGCCCGCCGCAGACCTCGTCGGCGAGTTCCACCACGATCGCCTCCATCAACTCCATCATGTCCTCCCAGTCACCGAACGCCATGTACGCCTCCAGCAACATGAACTCCGGGTTGTGCCGCGTGTCCACGCCCTCGTTGCGGAAACACTGACCAAGCTCGTAGACCTTCTCAAAGCCGCCTACGAGAAGCCGCTTGAGATACAGCTCCGGGGCGATCCGCATGTAGAGCGTCATGTCCAGCGCATTGTGATGGGTGGTGAAGGGCCGGGCGTTCGCGCCCCCGTAGATCGGCTGGAGGATCGGCGTCTGAAACTCCATGTACCCGCGCTCCTCAAGCGTCCGCCGGAGCCGGGAGATCATCCGCGAGCGCGCCTCCAGCATCCGGCGCGAATCAGGGTTCACGATCAGATCCACGTAGCGCCGGCGGTAGCGCAGCTCGGGGTCCTTGAGACCGTGATACTTCTCGGGCAGAGGCCGAAGCGACTTCGCAAGCAGCGTGAACTCCGCCCCCTCGACGCTCACCTCGCCCGCGCGCGTCTTCATGAGCGTGCCGGTGACGCCGATGATGTCACCGATGTCGAGGTCGATGAACTCCGCGAGCGCCTCCTCGCCGAGGTTGTTCTGCCGCATGAAAAGCTGCACCTCGCCCGACGCATCCGCGAGGTCCGCGAAGGCAGACTTGCCGTGCTCCCGCAGCGCCATCAGCCGGCCGGCGATCGCGACGGTCTCGCCCTCATGCGCCTCGAACTGCTCGACAAGCTCCCTCGCGCAGTGCGTTCGGTCGTAGCCCGTCCGCGCGAAAGGATCGACGCCACCCTCGCGCATCGCCTCCAGCTTGTCCAGCCTCACCTGCCGCTGATCGGTCTGCTCGCTCATCTGACTTACACCCTTCCGTCGATGGCGCGCGCGTCATTGAGCGAAGCGCCTCGCTCGATCGCCCGCGCCCTGATTCTGTCGATGGTCTCCTCGGTCACAGCCCGCTCGAAACTTCGGAAGCCTGCGAGCCTGAAGCCGTGCTTGTCCGCCAGTGATGAGATCTCCCGCACCCGCTCGACCGTCAGACGCTTGCCGAGGGAGTAATCCTCCACTCGCCCCTCCAGCGCAAGGATCATCGTCTCTGCCATGCAGGCGTAGGCGGTGCCCGGCGGGAAGCCGAAGTCGAAGTTGAACCTGACGTCCTCTCCCGGCACCGAGACCGAGCCTCCCTCGATGACGAGCACATCGTCGCGTTCCCGCGCAACACGCACCGAGACATCGCGCGGTCGCGCCACGTCGCAGACGACAGCGCCGGGGCGCAGCATCTGCGGCTCGATGACCGCATCAAGCGCGCTGGTCACGGTGACCACAAGCTGCGCCTGCGGGAGAGATTCCTCGGGGCTGAGGGAGACCTCCACATTCGGGAGAATGCCCGCAACTTCACCGGCGACCTCCTCCAGCGGCTCCTTGCGCCTGCCGATCAGCACGACGCGCCCCACGTGCTCGGCAAGCAGATGCGCGCAGACGCGACCGATCGATCCGGTCGCGCCCATGATCGCGACGGTCGCCTCCTCGGGTTCGATGCCCATCACCCCGGCGCCGCGCAACGTCCCCTCGACCGCCGTCGCGACCGTGTACGAGTTGCCGGTCGTCACGCCGACGTCCACCGCATCCGCCACCTGCTGCCCCCCGTTGCCGACGATGGCGGTGAAGGCGCCCAGCCCGACAATCTCCGCGCCAAGCTCCTCGGCCAGCCGCACCGACTCGATGACTTTGGCGAGTGCCCGCTGCTCGTTCCCGTTGATGAACTGCCGCGTCGTCAGGGTGCAGCCAACGAACCAGCCCTCTGTCTTCGCACCCGTCGGCGACTGCAGTCCGGTGATCCGGCTGACCGTCTTCGCCGGAACGTGCGCCATGATCGCCTCAACGACGCGATCGGGAAGAAAACGCGTCACGGCATACTTGCGCGCTATGTCCCTGACCTTGATCGGGTGGAGGATGAAGGCGAACTTTGTCACTCAGTGCGCTCCTCTTCGTCAGGCTCCGTCAGGTCGCGAACCGTCGGCTCCCAGCCAATCTCCCCGGCCAGCCGCTCGTAGTCCTCAGCGCTGATCTCCTCGGGGCGCCGGCCGAGCAGGCAGACGAATGCGCCCTGCAACACGTTGGTGGCGAACGTCCTGGAGCCGATCGCCGGTGTGCTGGTGATCAGCAGCGCGACCCGGCGTCTTCGCAGTTCAGCGATGTCGTCGCTCGTGATCGTGTTGGTCAGGATGATCTTCCCGCTCAGATCGTCGGGCATGTGCCGGCGGATGTAGTGAAAATCTCCGGCGATCAGATCGGCCCGGTGGTACTGCCGCTCATGCTTCGGCACGATCGCATCCTGCTTCCCGCCGGTCGGGTAGACCCAGCGGAAGGGCAGGCGCGTCACGATCGGCAACGCCACTCTCCCCAGCATCTGCAGTGCGCGCAACGACCGCAGCGGCCACGGCAACCCGAGGATGAACATCGTGTCCCCGAACACCACGTTCGCGCCCATCTCATCCAGCGTCTCCGCCAGCCCGAAGCGATCGATGCCGCAGGTGACGAGAACCTTCGCGGTGGCGAAGTCCACTATCCCCCGCTCCTGCAGCCAGTGCACGGTGTTGCGCTCAAGCGCGTCCTTGAGGCCCGCACCGTCCACCACGGGCGTCCGGGTCACGTGGCCCGCGATCCTGCTGATCTCGCGGAAAGGATAGTAACGCCCCGCGCAGTAGAGCCCAAGGTTCGTCCCGCCGATCGTGAGGCAGTCCACGACCCCGTCGTTCGCCACCAGCATCCGCTCGAAGCGCTCGAGCGATCCATCGGTGCCACGCCGCTCCAGCAGCAGCCGCTGCCCGAGCATCTCGACCTCGGCGCAACTGTCGCGGGCGGAAGACCCAAGGCTGATGCTCAGCACGTGCTTCATGGCGTCCTCGCTACTGCGCGCCGGCGGTGACCCGCCCATGCTCCGCACGGACACTCCTCGCATAGCGGGTGAGCAACTCGCGCAGCTCCCGCAGCGTCTCGAGCTGGTTCGCCTCGCGCCTGAGATGACTCGCGCTCGGCAGACCCTTCACGTAGTGATGCATCTGGGCGCGCATCTGATGCATCGCGAGCCGCTCGCCTGTGTCGAGCACCAGCATCTGCGCATGAAGCAGCGCCACGCCCAGCCGGGCCTCGAGGCCCAGGTCCGGCGGGACACGCTCTCCGCGCAGCGCGGCCGCGGCCCTGTCGAAGATCCACGGGCTCCCCCAGGCCCCGCGCGCGATCATCACCGCCTGGCAGCCGGTGTGCCGCATGAGCATCGGTGCTTCCTCGGGCTGCTGAACATCGCCGTTGCCGATCACCGGCACCTCAAGCGCGCGCGCCACCCTCGCGATCGGCTGCCACCCCGGCGTCCCGCCGAATCCCTGCGACGCCGCGCGCCAGTGGACGGCCACCGCCGCGGCGCCGGCATCCTGCATCCGGCGCGCGTAGTCCACGTAGCCGTCGTCGTGCATCGTAAGCCCCGCGCGGATCTTCACCGTCACCGGCACCGCGGACGCCTCCACCGCGGCGGCCGTCAACTCCGCCGCCAGCTCGGGCTCACCCATCAGCGCCACGCCCGCGCCGTTCCGGCGAACCTTCTGCACGGAGCAGCCCATGTTGATGTCAATCAGGTCCGCACCCGCCTCCACCACGACAGGAACCGCGTCACGCATGATCGCCGGATCCGACCCGAAGAGCTGGATGGAGACCGGGTGCTCGTCCCTGAACGTCGCCAGCATCTCGTGCGTGCGCGGGTTCGCCTGCACGATGGCGTTGATCGAGACCATCTCACTGCAGACCAGCCCCGCGCCGCCTCGTCGGCAGAGCAGCCGGAAGACTCGGTTCGTCGTGCCGGCCATCGGCCCGAGGACCAGCGGTGGATCCACGATCACGCCGCCGATCGAGATCGGCGTGGCCAGGCTCTCAGTCGCCGCACGTCCGCTCGTCAATAACTCTCAATCCCTCAAGAACAAGCCGCGGCTCGACATGATCCCGCCGCCCGCCGAATCGCTCCACCAGTGCCGCGTCTCCGCCGGTCACGATCACCGGCGCCTCACCGATCCCCTCGCGCATAGCGGCCGTCAGATACTCCACCGTCCCAAGCACGGAGCCCCCCAGCCCCAGCGCCAGGTTCTCCACCGTCGAGCGCCCGATCCGCGGCAGCGGTTCGCCCGCCCTCAGCAGATCCAGCGCCGCCAGCACGGGCGCGCGCAGATGCGGGACGGCGGCGGCGATCCCCACCGCCTGTGCCTCAAGCCCCGCCGCGATCGCGCCCCCGGCGAGGATCCCGCGCGCATCCAGCGCCTGCGCCGTGATACATGTGCCCATCGCCACCACGATCACCGGCGCTCCCGCAAGCGCCAGCGCTCCCTCGGCCAGCGCCAGCCGGTCCTGCCCCAGCTCCGATGGCTCGTGATAGCCGACGGCGACGTCCGCCCTCAGATCGCGCCCCAGCAGCCGCACCTCCTGCCCGGTCGCCGCCGCGAGAACCTGCTCGGCCTCGCTCGACTGCCCGGGCCGGCTGCTCACCAGCGCCGCACCGTCACACTCCGCCGCGTCGAACCCGGCCAGCGCCAGCACACCGGCAAGCTCCCGCCCCGCCGTCGGAAGCGCGCCGACCTCGATCCGCCCCTCGGCCGCCCAGCGCCCCTCGCTGCGCACCGCCCACTTCAGCGCCGTGTTCCCCGCGTCCGCGTAGAGGCGCCATCCGCTCATCGCCCGATCTCCACCAGTTGCGTCTGATAGCAGTTGCGCCCATCGGTGCCACGCTCGGCCCTGATGAATGCCGCTCGTCGCGCGTGATCTCCCGCGTGTGAGATCAGCGTCGGGCGCGGGCCCAGCTCGACGAACTGCTCAGCGTGACTGTGCCCCCCCAGCACCACGTCTATCTCCGGGCAGATCTCCGCCAGCGTTCGATCGTCCTCAACACCACGGTGACTCAGCGCGATCAGCCAGTCAACGCGCCCGCGGAGCTGCTGCACTGCCTCCCGCGCCGCCGCTTCCCACGCGAGGAAGCGCACGTCTGAGACGCGCTCGAAGATGTGGCCCGGCTCGATCATCGTCGGTGTCAGCGCGAAGACGCCCACTCGCGCCCCGCCGTGCTCGAGCTCCACCCATCGGCGGATATGCCCGAACTGTCCGTCCAGCGGCAGCAGGTTCGTCGTCAACACCGGAAAGCCCGCTCGCCGCGTCTTATGCGCCATCCCGCGTCTGCGGAAGAAGAACTCGCGATTGCCCACCGCCATCGCATGATAGCCGGCGGCGTTCATCCGTCCCAACACCGGCTCGGACGGCCGCACGTAGACGTTCCCCGCACCGATCGCGTCTCCGCTGTCGAGCAGCAGCGCGCCGGATTTCTCGCGCAGAAAACCCAGTGCCTCCGCGCGCTCGTCGTCGAGCCGGTTGTGCAGGTCCGCGGTGTGTATGATCGTCAGCGTCATGATGGTCCGCTCAGACCAGGCCCGCCTTCATGAGGTCCTGAATGTCAAGCATCCCCACCGCCCGGCCGTCATCGTCCACCACCGGGAGGTTGTCAAACTCACGCTCATCCATCACGTTGAGGGCCTCGTACGCCAGCGTACCCACCCTCACCGTGGTCGGCTCGTCGGTCATCACCTCTGCGATCGACCGGGCCATCAGCGCATTGCGGTCGCTCTCCTCCTGCACCACACGCCGGAAGTCGCCGTCGGTGAAGAGCCCCCGCAGCATCCCGTCGTCATCGACGATGCACACCGCCCCGCGCACCGCGGCGTTCGTCATCGCAAGCAGCGCCTCCTCGACCGTCGCGTCGAGCCCCACCGCCGGATTCGACTCGCCGCCGTGCATCACGTCCTCGACCGTCAGCAGCACCCGCTTGCCGAGTTGACCGCCCGGATGCGTCGCGCCGAAGTCCTCGGCCGAGAACCCTCGCGCGGCCATCAGCGCCATCGCCAGCGCATCGCCCAGCGCCAGCTCCGCGATCGCCGAGGAGGTCGGCGCGAGATTCAGCGGGCACGCCTCCCGCTCAACCGAGGCGTCCAGCAGCACATCCGCCGCCCGCGCCACCGTCGAGTTCTCGTTCCCGCAGATCGCGATCGTGCCGGCCCCGCGCCGCTTGATGATCGGCAGGATGCGCACGATCTCGTCGGTCTCACCGCTGTTGGTGATCAGCACCGCGATGTCCTCGGCGTCAATCATCCCGAGGTCCCCGTGCACCGCTTCCGCCGCGTGCATGAAGTACGCGGGCGTGCCGGTGCTCGCGAACGTCGCCGCGAGCTTCCGACCGATCGCCCCCGACTTGCCGATCCCGCAGACGATCACCCGACCGCGCATCGCCAGCAGCATCTCCACCGCCCGCACGAGCCGATGGTCGAGCCGAGCGGCCACGCACTCGATCGCCCGGCGCTCAAGCTCCAGCGCCTCCTGCGCGTGCTGAAGCACCCTCGCGGCGTCCACCATCACGCGCTTCCGCGGTCCTGCCGTCTCGCCCCGTGTCACTTCACTCATCTGTCAAACCTCAATGCGAAGCCCGCCGGATCGCGAGCAGCCTCGTAATCAGCGCCTCAACCTCGTGCAGAGGGATCATGTTCGGCCCGTCGCAGGGCGCGTTCTCAGGGTCGGGATGGACCTCCATGAACACCGCATCGACTCCCGCCGCGACCGCCGCGCGCGCCAGCAGCGGCGCAAACTCCCGCTGGCCACCCGAGGCCCCGCACGCGCCGCCCGGAAGCTGGACCGAGTGCGTGGCGTCGAAGACCACCGGGTACCCGAACCCGCGCATGATCGCCAGGCCCCGCATATCCACCACGAGGTTGTGATACCCGAACGTCGCGCCACGCTCGGTGCACATCACGTCATTGTTGCCCGTCGAGGTGACCTTGCCGATCACATGCTCCATGTCATCCGGCGCGAGAAACTGCCCCTTCTTCACGTTCACCGGCAGCCCCGTCTCCCCCGCGGCCACCAGCAGATCGGTCTGCCGGCACAGGAACGCCGGAATCTGCAGCGCGTCGAGCGCCTGCATCGCCATCGGCACCTGCATCGGGTCGTGCACATCCGAGATCACCGGCACGCCGACCTTCTCCCGCACCCGCGCGAGCGTCTCAAGCCCGGCCTGCCAGCCCGGACCGCGCTCGGAGGCAACCGAAGTCCGGTTCGCCTTGTCAAACGAGGCCTTGAACACGAAGGGCACCCTCAGCCCGTCGCATATCCCGGCAAGGTCCTCCGCCATCGCCGCCGTCGCGTCGAAGTCCTCCACCAGGCAGGGCCCGGCGATGATCGCGAGGTCGTCCCCGCCGATCACGCAACTTTCCCCCACATTGATCCGTCTGAGCTTCGCCACGTCAGTCAGCCTCCGCCTCAAGCAACTCACGAACGCGCTGCAGGTCCTCAGGGGTGTCAACGCCGATCGGCGAGTAGTCAACGACCTCCACGTGTATCCGCCGCCCTGCCTCCAGCACCCGAAGCTGCTCGAGACACTCGGTCTGCTCCAGCGCCGACGGCTCGAGCCCGGCGTACCACAGCAGCATCTCCCGCCGGTACACGTAGAGCCCGATGTGCTTGAGGGGTGCCATCCCGGACACGGGGTGCCGCCGCGGCGCGTCCGGCTGTGCCTCGCCGGCACCCAGCCGGAAGTGCGGGATCGGCGCGCGTGAAAAGTACAACGCCCAGCCCTGCGCGTCAACAACCACCTTCACAGCCGCGGGGTCGAGATGCTCCTCGAGATCGTTGATCGGCGTCGCGATCGTCGCCATCTGCAGCGTCTCATCGCCAAGCAGCGGCCGCACCGCCGCGTCGATCGCCGCGGGCTCGATCATCGGCTCATCGCCCTGCACGTTGACGACCACCTCGCAGCCCACGCGCTCGGCGACCTCGGCCAGCCGGTCGGTGCCCGAGCAGTGCTCGCAGCCCGTCATCTCTACACGTCCGCCGAATGCCTCGACGGCCTCGCGCACCCGCTCGTCATCGGTCGCCACCAGCACCTCGTCGAGCAACTCGGCCCGCCTGCAGCGCTCGTAGACGTGCTGAATCATCGGCTTCCCGGCAAGGTCGAGCAGCACCTTACCCGGCAGTCGGGTTGAAGCGTAGCGGGCGGGGATCATCCCCACCACTGAGGGGCGCGGCATCGTGACACCTCCGGCATCAGGGCTCGGGCGAGAGTAACCGTGTGACCAACTGGAAGATGGCGAAGACCGGCACCGCCACCAGCGCGCTGTAAGGAGCGGCCACCGCCGTCTGCAGCAGCCACGGCCCGGGACTGGGCGGCGCGGCGAAGATCAGGCGGATGACCTCCACGATCGGCACCGCCGCCAGCGTCACCAGCGCCGCCATCGGCGCCCGCTCGGCAAGCAGCGCGCCGCGCAGAACCCCTACCACCGTGCCCAGCAGCATCAGCGCGAAGAAGTTTCCGCCAAGCCACGAGCTGTTCACACTGCCCAGCAGCAGAGCGCCAAGCAGGCCGCCGTAGCACCCCGCCACCGGCCCCGCGCAAAGCGCCACCCCCACCACCGACGCAACCACCAGATGCGGGCCCTGGTCGTATATCAACAACCAGCCGGGCCACGTGCGTTCGATGGCGGTCAGCAGTGCGAGCAGAATCGGATAGGCGAGATAGATCAACTGCAACTCCCCGATCCCCCGGCAGTCGTGTCCTACTCCCCGCGGCGCTCAACCAGCACGTAGTCGAGGTGCTCGAAATCGGCGAACGGACGCACGTACGCCGTGATCGACGCCACGTTCACCGCGGACGTCTCAACACGCTCGATCACACCCACCGGCAGGTCCTTCGGGTATACCCCGCCGTCGCCGGAGCTTACGATCATGTCACCCACACGCAGATCGGCGTTGTGCGAGTGCGGCACCAGCTTGAGCATCACGCCGTCCCGGCTGGCCTCCGGCGCCGCATAGACCATCCCAAGGTCGCCGTTCTCGCGCTCAACACGGGCGGCCACCGCGCTCTCCGCGTCCGTCAGAAGCATCACCGTGCCCCGCTGCCCCTGCGCCTCAATCACGCGCCCCACCAGCCCGGCGCTCGTCCGCACGATGTTGCCCCGCTCAAGCTCGCGGTTCGCCTCGACCGTGATCCGCTTGCGCCGCAGACCCGATGACCAGTCGATCACACGCGCCGCAATCCCCGGAGGAGCCTCCAGCGGCGGCCAACCGAGCTTCTTGCGCATCGCGAGGTTGTCGTGGTAGTAACTGACCATCCGCAGCTTCTCGGCCTCAAGGTGCTGAACCCTGCGCCGCAACTCCTCGTTCTCCTCAACCAGGTGCCGGCCCCGGTAGGCCGCGACCGCGATGTTCCGAGAGTACGTTCCACCCCTCACCAGGGCCGACTGTAGCGGCCAGACCGCGGCACGCGCGGCACGCTCCGGAAGGCTGCTCTCCCCGGCATCGCGCGCCCGGTGCTGCGCCCACGTCAGCAGCCCGGCCACGACGATCATGACCAGGATCGGCTCCCAGCGAACTGTTGGACCGCGCATCGCGCGCATCAGCCGTTCACCTTGACATCGGGAATCCGTCGAGTTCCTCGAGGTACCTCGCAGCGCCCATCACAACCGCCGTCAGCGGATCCTCCGCCACATACACCGGCACATCCGTCTCCGCGCTGATGAGCTGGTCGAGCCCGCGCAGCAGCGCCACGCCGCCCGCCAGCATGATCCCCCGGTTCATCACGTCCGCCGCCAGCTCCGGCGGCGTCTCGTCCAGCGTCTCCTTCACCAGCTCCACGATGATCGCCAGCGGCTCGCGAATCGCCTCACGCACCTGCCGCGATGTCAGTGTCACGCTCTTGGGCAGGCCCGAGACGAGGTCCTTGCCCCTGATCGTCATCTCCATCTCCTGCGCCAGCGGAAAGGCCGAGCCGATGCGAATCTTGATCTCCTCGGCGGTGCTCTCGCCGATGTAGAGGTTCAGCTCATGCCGCACATACGTGACGATCGCCTCATCCATCTCCTCGCCCGCCACACGAACCGAACGCTCCGTGCACATCCCGCCCAGCGAGATCACGGCCACCTCCGTGGTGCCGCCGCCGATGTCCACCACCATGCTCCCGATCGGCTCACCCACCGGCATTCCCGCTCCGATCGCGGCCGCCATCGGCTCGTCGATCACCAGCGCCGACCACGCACCCGCCCTTCGCGCCGCCTCCTCCACCGCGCGGCGCTCCACCTCGGTGATCCCCGAAGGCACACCGATCACCACCCGCGGGTGCTCGAGAAACCGCCGCGTGAGCACTTTCTCGATGAAGTGGTGCAGCATCGCCTCAGTGGTGTCGAAGTCCGCTATCACCCCGTCGCGCAGCGGCCTGACGGCCTTGATCTGCGCCGGAGTCCGCCCCACCATCCGCTTCGCATCCTCGCCCACAGCCAGCACCTGGCCGGTGCGGCTGTCAACGGCCACGACCGACGGTTCGCGGAGCATGATCCCGCGGCCCTTCACATGCACCAGCGTGTTCGCCGTGCCAAGGTCGATCCCGAGGTCACGGGAGAACCGGCCAAAAATCTGACCGAGCCGCCGGGTTATGCTCGTGAAAGCTCGCTGAGGAAGCATCTTCCGCCGCGGTCGCGCCCATGTGGTCGTCGAGCCACCCGGACGCGCCTGCTCCTCGATCTCTCCCTGCATGCTGTACTCTTCTACGATCGACGCCCCCTGTGCTTTGCGGCCGTGGTCCAGGGTATCTCATACCCAACTGACGCCAGCATCTCCCACGTGCGACTGAGCGGCAGACCGACCACGTTGAAATAACACCCGCTGATCTCACGCACCAGCAGCGCTCCTCGCCCCTGAATCCCGTACGCTCCCGCCTTGTCCATCGGCTCCCCGCATGCCACGTACGCCTCGATCTCCTCGCTGCTCAGGTCGCGAAAGCGCACCGCCGTCCGGACATGCCCCAACTGCAACAGGCAGGCCCGCACCTCACCATCCCCCGGGTGGCCCAGCGCGAGAGCCACGCCGGTAATCACCTCGTGCGTGCGCCCCGACAGCGCCGCGAGCATCTCGCGCGCCTCAGCGGCACTGCCCGGCTTGCCGAGCGACCTCCCGCCGAGCACGACCACCGTGTCGGCGCCGAGCACCACCCGCTCGGGCACTCCGAGCGCCACGTCGAGCGCCTTCTGCCGCGCGTGTGCCTCGGCGACATCCACCGGGTCCGCGCCCGGCACATCCTCCTCCTCCGCCACCTCCGAGACGCGTACCTCATACGCAATGCCCACCTGCGTCAGCAGGTCGGCTCGCCGCGGGGAGGCCGAGGCGAGCACCAGCGACCTCTCAAGGGCCCCTCGCAGCACCTCGCGGAGCTCCGCGCCGATCCGCTCGAGTTCGATCACACCCTCATTCACCGTCGCACTGCCCGCCTTCCTCCTGACACTGAGCGGGCGCCGGCCGATGACAAACCACCGACCACCGCCCTGCCTGTCCGCCCGCCGAAACGTCAGAGCCGACCCGATCTCACAATTGAGTACAACAACCACGCGCCCATGATCACTCCCGCCACCACGTAGGCGATCGACAGGTAACGCCCCGGACCGGTCTCCGTGAGCAGAACCAGTTCACTCGTGAAGATGATCGCCGACGAGAGGATGATCGCCGCGACAACCACCGCGAACGACAGGCGGTTGATCATCGCATCGAAGCGATGCATGATCCTCTCGATCCCGATCGGCTTCACACGAAGCGTCAGACCGCCCGCGAGGCCCTGCGCGAGCACATTGCTCACCTGCCGTGGCAGGCGCAGCGAGTAGCGCCGCACGAGCCGCAGCGCGTCCATGAACTCGTCCAGCAGGTGCCGTGGCGTGAACCAGTCCCGGTAGACAATCTCCGCCGTCTTGCTCGCCGCCGACTCAAAGTCGAAGTCCGGGTTCAGCTCCATGCACACGCCCTCAGTGACCGTCAGCGCGCGCGTGAGCTGCGGAAAGATCGCCGGCATCCGAATCCGATGCTCGAAGATGATCCCCATGATCTCCTCGAGCATCTCCCCGAGCTGGCCACTGGAGCTGAGCCTCTGACCGTAGTGACTGATCAGCTTCTCCATGTCCGCCTCGAGGTCCTGAAGGTTCGTGTCCTCGCTGATCGTGCCGATCACGACGATCTGATCGAAGACCCCCTGCGCGTCGTGATCGAGCACCGCCATCAGCAGGCGGATGAACGCATCGCGCATCCGCCGGCCCATCATCCCGACGTTCCCGCAGTCCATGAACGCGATCTTCTCGCCCGCGGTGTAGCGCAGATTCCCCGGGTGCGGGTCCGCATGAAAGTACCCGTCGTGGAAGATCTGCTTGAGCATGATCTCCGCAAAGTCGTCCGCCAGCTCCCGCCGGTTCACTCCGGCCTCGTCCAGCGCCTCGGTGTCATCCAGCCGAAGGCCCTCAACCCACTCCATCGTCAGGACCCGGCGGCGGCTCAACGACCACTGGATGCGCGGCACCATCGTCCGGTCATCGTCCGCGAGGTTCTCTCGAAGCTGCTCCGTCGAGCGGCCCTCGGTGAGGAAGTTCAGCTCGTCACGCAGCGAGTGCGCGAACTCGGCCGCGGTGTCCGCGACATTGTGCGCCCGCGCCCACTCGACACGCTGCTCGACGTAACGCGCCCCGCGAACCAGAATGTCAAGGTCCGTCTCAACCTGCGTCTCGATCCCGGGCTTCTGCACCTTCACCGCGACCTGCTCGCCGGTCCGCGTCACCGCGCGATGCACCTGGCTCAGCGACGCCGATGCCACGGGCTTTGGGTCAAACTCGAGGAAAAGCTCGTCCAGCGGCTCCCCAAGCTCAGTCTCAACCATCTCGCGGGCCGCATCGAAGCCGACCGGCGGCACGCCCTCCTGAAGCTTCCGCAGCTCCCGGGCATACTCCAGCGGGAGAATGTCCGTCCGCGCGCTCAGCGCCTGGCCCAGCTTGATCGCGGTCGCCCCCAGCTCCTCGAAGGCCATCCGCACGCGCACCGGCGTGTCAATGCCCGCCTTGTCCTCTTCCTCGAGCCCCCGCCAGCGCGCCGGCAGGAAGCGCCCGAGGCCCACCAGTTGTATCATCGAGCCGAACCCGAAGCGAGCCAGCACCCCGCTGACCTGTCGCACCCGTCGTACCCAGTTGCCCGCGCGCTGATGCAGGCTGAACAGACCGAAATCAGACGGTGACATTCAGACTTCTCCCGCACTCAGGACATGTACCCTCTTCGGTCAGGCGATTGGTCGTCGCGTAGCCCGTCCGGCGGACCACGACCTCATCGCAGTCCGGT
>JBMNNW010000114.1:0-16199 GCA_050942735.1 Armatimonadota bacterium | reverse complement strand
CATCAACCATCACATTCCCAACGTAAACGTAGTTGAGCGACTCGCGCGCGATCTCCGCCGCACGCTGGATCCGATCCACAGGCGTGGACGGCGCGCTCATCCTGTACGTCGGATGGTAGCGCGACAGATGCAGCGGCAGGTCGCGCGACACGCTCGCCGCCCACTCCACCAGCTCGCGGACCTGCTCCTCGCTGTCATTCTCGTCGGTCACCAGAAGATTCGTTATCTCCACCGAACACCGGCCCCACGCGCGCTCCACCGTCCTCCGCGCCACCTCCCCCGACCGGATCCCGCACAGCGAGCGGTAGAACCCGTCATCCATCGCCTTGATGTCAACGTTCATCGCGTCAATGACCGGCAGCAGTTCCTCCAGCGGCTCCTCCCGGATCAGCCCGTTGGTGACCAGCACGTTCTTCAGCCCGGCCTCTCGCGCCAGCTTCGCGGTGTCCCGCACGTACTCGAACCACACGATCGGCTCCGAGTACGTGTACGCGATCCCAATGTTCCCCCGCGACCGGGCATCCGCCGCCAGCCCGACCGCCTCTTCCGGGCTCATGGTCCTCGTCGCCGGACGGCCCTGTGAGATCGTGTAGTTCTGACAGAACATGCACCCGAGGTTGCAGCCGAACGTGCCGAGCGAGAGTATCTGCGAACCCGGGTGGAAGTGATACAGCGGCTTCTTCTCGATCGGATCCATCGCCGCCGACGTCACCTGCGCGTAGTTCGCCGTGCGCAGCGTCCCCCCCACGTTCACCCGCACGCGGCATATGCCCGCCCCGCCGTCCCCGATCCGGCAGTCCTGCGGGCACAGCAGACAGTGAACCCGCTCACCCGCAGGCTCCCAGTACGCGGCCTCCCGGTACGTCCCGACATCCTCGTCGGCTCGCATCCCCTGCACAACCCCTCACACCACGCGCCTCACTCTTCCGACGCGTACTCGAGCATCTCAGGCTCGCCCCGAACGCTCTCGATCAACTCCTGCACCCGCTCAACCTGCTCGACCGTGCCGAACGCCGTGATCCACGCCGCACCCTCCGCGCCCATGATCCCGCCCGCTGCAATCTGCATCGCGCAGGCGCCGGTCAGGGCCTCGATCGCGTCAAGTTCCGTCACGATCTCCGCCGGGGTCACCCACAGCGACGGCCCCCGAAGCCGCTGGCCCGCCGCCATCAGCACCTCCGACGCCGCCACCAGGTCGTCGGCAACCTGCTTCTCCAGCCCGCACGGAGCCACGAAATGCAGGTGCTTGCCGTAGGTCGGCCCGAGGTACTTCCCGACCGTGCCGCCCGTCGAGGCCCCGATCAGATAGCCCACCAGGCCGGCATCGTACTGCAGCGCATTGGGCGACTTGATGATGACGTCCCCCGCCGACAGCTCATCGAGCAGGTCGTCACCACCCTCCCCCCGCTCCCCGTTGCGGAAGACGACCTCGGGTGTGTCCGCGCTGAGCATGCTGCCACGCTCCGGGTGGGCGCCCGGAAGCGTCTTGCCCGTCACGAAACTGCGACGATCGACCTTCTCGCCCAGCAACTCCTCGAGGACGTACCCCGCCGTTGTGCTGCGGGTCACCACGACGATCCCGTCATCCATCGCGCGCATCATCTGCGGAAGCGCCGCGACGCCCTTCGCGATCAGTCGCTTGCCCTCCGCCACCGTCAGGGAAAACGTGTGATAGGCCTCGGCTTGCAACTGCATCGGCCGATCCTCCCGCCGCTTATTCGCCGTGCTCGGGCCCCCGCCCACCGCCGCTGCGGCAGCCAGCCGGGCCCGACCACAGTCCTCGGTACAAACGCGAATCTCGACCGGATCGTGGTCTCCGGCCCATCTGCGAGTATATCAGCAAACGAGGGGACTGACAAGGCGCCCGCGGGCGCGGAGGATGGCCCCATCGGGGGACGATGAGGGCGTCTGCGCGGCGGCACCGGCGCCGGCCCGCACCCGCCGCCGGTCATCGCCGAAAGACCGGCGCCCGTGCACATTCGACCGCTCTCTCGGCCGTCTCAGAAGACTGTCTCTGAGAGGTCGATCGGCATGAAGTGCATCTCCACGCGATCCGCGGTGCCCTCGTTCGCCGACAGGATGAGCGTGCCCCCGCGAATGACACCCGCGAAGATCACGTCCGAGGATGACCAGCCCACCTCCACGCGGCCGCCCTCGCGACTCCAACTGCCCCGGCTCGTCGCGACGCACTCCTGCCCGCTCAGTTCCATCAACTCCAGGGTCCTGTCGGCGTTGAAGCTGAGCACCAGCGAGTCCGCCGTCTCCGCCTCCAGCACGATCTCCGTCATCACCGGCGTAACGTACGAATGAAGCTGCCAGGCGCCGATCAACTCGTCGCCGCCGATCGCGCTCCGCTCAGTGAGACCGCCGTCACCTGCGCCTCCACCGCACCCCGCCATCATCACGACTCCCGCAACCACCATCACCGACATGACGATCCGTGTGTGCATTCCTCTCAGGCCTCCGTTCACCCGCATCCACGGGCGGCGTTGTGTCGAAGCATCGCCGCGTACTTCGACCGAAGGCCACGAATCTTGAGCGAGGAACAACGCCGGAGATCGCCACGGTCGCGGTCAACACAAATGCGCGACGCGCCCATCAGTGTCAGGGCGCGTCGCGCTCAGATTCGCCCGGCGATTGCTCGCCGCTACTCAGCTCTCGACGATCCACTGCAAGTGTCGCGCGGTGTCGCACACGAACCCCTCGGGATACTGGGAGTAGCGTGACAGCTCCGCGGTGAGCCAGCCGTCGTAGCCCACACCTCGCAGCGCATTGACCACGCGCGGGTAATCCACGTCGCCGGTCAGCAGCGCCACGAACTGCCGCGTCGTGGTGTTGAAGTCCTTGACGTGAACCCGAACGATCCGCTCGCCGAGGACCTCGATCCAGTGCACCGGATAGCCGTAGAGCAGGATGTTCCCCACGTCGAAGTACGCCGCAACGTGCTCGCTCTCGAACTGATCGATGAAGTCGCGCATCTCCACCGGGCTGAGCAGGAACTTGTTCCAGACGTTCTCAAGGGCCATCGTGACGCCCAGTTCCTCGGCCATCGGCACCAGCTCTTTGATGCTCTTGCGCGCCAGGTCAAGTGCCGCGTGGTACTGATTGTCCTCATCGACCACCCCCGGAACGACCAGCACGGTGTCCGTCCCCGCCCAGTCGGCGACCTTCAGCGACTCCTCGATGCCCTTCACGGCCTCGACCCGGACGGCCTCGTCGGTGCTCGAGAGCGGCAGCTTCCAGTGGCTGACCGCCATCACCGACGCGATCTCGATCCCTGCCGCCTCGGCCGCCGCACGGGCGTCCTCGGCTTCCGCCTGCGTCCCAACCCCGGTCAGCTCAAGTCCGTCGAGGCCCGCATCGGCCGCAAGCTGAAACTTCTCCTGCAGCGACATCTCCTGAGGCAGCGAGCCCAGCGTCATCGCCTTCTTCAAAATGTGTCCTCCTCGACAAAGATCAGGGGTAAAGGAGACTCCAGCACAGGTTCCAAGCCGCAAGGTCAATTCCCTCCATCCGGCGAAACCTTTTTCCGTCGGGGGCGCGCCCGCGGCGCCGCCCCCGAAGCATTCGTCAGAGCCTCGCTGATCGCTCGTGACCGCCGTTCGCTCGTCCCTTGAGGAGACCTGACCATGAAGACTGCCGGACACACAATGGGCATGCCCGAGATGGACATCTTCGAAGCGATCTCATTCTGCGCGGAGGTCGGCTTCGACGGGATCGAAGTGCGCTGTGCCGAGAACGGGCAGATGCACCTTGAAGCCCTCCGACCTGATGACATCAGCCGGATCCGCGACCACGCGCACCAGCAGCGCGTGGAATTCGCCTGCCTCACGCCCTACTACCGCGACTTCATGACCGAAGCCGCGAAGCAGGCCACGCTCGACGGCATCCGCCTCGCCTGCGGGATCGCCCGTGAGCTGCAGTGCCCCACCGTCCGCGCCATCGCGGGCCAGTGGCCGCTGGAGGGCTGCGAGCGTGAGGAGGTCTTCGCCCGCACCGTCTCGGGGATGAAGGAGGCTGCGCTCATCGCCATGGACAACGGCGTGAAACTCGCCTGCGAGACACATCGCGGCTACCTGACGTGGAGCGCGCAGGAAACCGCGGAGTTCGTCGGCGCGGTGGACATGGAGTCGGTCGGCGTGCTCTGGGATCACTACTGGGTGACGGTGCGCGGCGAGGAGACGCTTGATGAGCAGTTGGCCCTGCTCACACCGTGGCTGCTGCACGTCCACGCCAAGAACCTCGAGCGCGACGAGGACGGCAACCCGCGCGCGGCGATGGTCGCGGCCGACGGCGAGCTTGACTGGTGCCTGATCATCAACCACCTCAAGACCCTGGGATATGAGGGGTATGTCTCCGACGAATACGAGAAGTTCTGGCATCCGGAGCGCTATCCGGCCACCGAGGTCGGGATGAAGTCCGACGCGGAGTTCCTGCGCCGGTGCATCATGCAGGAGCCCCCGAAGCCCTCACACGACCCGGCGCCGCAGCCTCTGTAGCGGCTCAGCGCGCCTCCGCGTGGCGGCGCATCACCAGGCCCAGCAGCAGCGTCAGGGTCAGCAAAGCGGCAACGGCACCGGCCGCGACGATCCTGCCGGTGGGCGCCGCCGCCTCATCGATGGCCTCAGCCTCGATCTCCCGAGGCGGTCCCACCTCGTCCTCACCGGGGTGCCCCTCGTGCTTCGGAACGTCCCGGCCGAACACGATGTACTCCGGCTCATCCGGGGCCACCCCACCGGAGGGCGTAAAGGCCTCCTCACCGTAGACCGTGTACGACGGGCGCGCCCAGCCCGCAGCCGGAACGGATGTGGCCGTCTCGCCGAGATCCGCCGGGACGCGCCCCGTCAGAGGCACCGTCCCCGGCTCGGACAGCTCGGAGGTGGTGAGGCAGGCGATCCCCCCACCCAGACCCTCCACCTTCACGAAGACATCACCGGCCGCCGCGAAGTAGTCGCCCCGCCGCTCCACCTGTGGGGCGATCCACTCCACCTCGCCGGTCCGCACGTCGACCCGCCCGAGTCCATCCTCAATCAGCATGTACATGATCCCATCGCGAGGCTCCACCCATCGCAGCATCTGGTACTTCGAACGCACCGTCCAGTTCTCCCGCGGCGTCGCTCCGACCGTGTAGTTGCTGACGCCGCGATCTCCGATGACCGTCAGCGTGTCTCCCTGCGGGATGATCATCCCCACGCTGAGCGGTGGAAACTGCCGTCGCGAGCGGATCGCCCCGTCATCCGGCCGCAGTTCGATCAACTGGGGGGCGGCCAGCCGCTCCGGGCGCGCCATCGCCAGCAGTCGCGGGCCATCGAGCGCCACGGTGTCCACCAAGTAGCCCACCGCCGTCTCCCACAGTTGATCGCCGCCGCGAATATCCAGCGCCCGCGCCCGGGTCCGCTCTGCGTCCTTGAAGTCGCCGCTGCCGCGTTCCGCGGTCCCGCACAGGTAGACGCGATTGTCGTCGGCGGCCATCGCATGCGTCCGGAACTCGACCTCCCAGAGCTTCTCCCCACTGCCGACGTCAACCGCCATCACCATCGCGCTACCCGCCGCCACCGCCGTCTCACCCTGCAGCAGCACGGTCATCTCGCCCCACTGCCGGTCATCGGGCCGAACCGCCCAGCGGATCGACCTCGAACTGAACTCCCCCAGCGCCAGCCCCGCGCCCTCCGCCCACCGGTGACCGCCGGTGCCCATCAGCACCAGGTCGCCCTCGACGGCAACGTCCGTGATCCGTCCGCCCGGCGAAAACTCCGCCAGACGCCGCCCGCTCTCGAGGTCGAAGACCGGCATCACCTCACCGCCCGCCGGGATCACGCGCCCCTCGTCGATCACCGGCGGCCCCTGCGCCCCGACGGCCTCCCACACCGGCTCAAGTCCCACCCTCCGCACATCCGAATGCCCCGGCTCCCGTGGCTGCTCCTCGATCCACTCACGCCCGGAGAAGCGCACACGCAGGTTCGCTGATGGCATCCCGGCCATCGACAGCCGCACTCGCGGCGGCCCGTCGAGATCAATCTCCGCCCCAGGCAGGCCGCACTCCACGTACTCCATCGACTCCGGAAGCGTGACCACGGCCTCGATCTCTCCCACCCGGCGCCAGTGCTCGGCGGTCCGGAGGACGAAGTCGAACTGCCCCACCACCAGGTTCCCGCAGCCCAACCGCACGGGCTCGCCAACCGGATCGCGGTTCACGAAACCCGTCGGTTGGCGATACGCGACCTGCACCTCATTCTCCCCGGCGTGCAGCGGCAGTTCGGCCACGCAAAAGAACATCACCCCGTGACCCGACGGTCGCGTCCGAATCCCCCACAGGGCCAGTGGGTCGGGCGCGTTCTGATCGAGCGCGAGCGACAGGTGCCGCTCCGCCGTCATCCGCATCCGCGCTCCCGCGTAGGCCGTCCAGCCGCGCTCCGGCCCGCCGAAGAAACCGTCCCAACTCTCCCGCACGTAATGCGCCAACTGCCAGCTCAGTCCCTCGTCAAGCCCCAGTTGCCGCAGCCTCCGCTCAAACTGCCCCCACAGCAGCCGGCTCAGACCAACCTCGCTGTGACGCGCGTCCTCGGCCCTGCGGGCCCTCTCCTCCTCGATCGCGGGCTGTGCATCGGCCACGATCTCGCGAAGCCGCTCATCATTCTCGATGAACGCATCGATTCTCGCCCGCCAGATCGGGCTGTAGCGCGCATAGAGGTCGGCCTCACGCACGATCCGCGGACTAATCTCGCGCCCGTTGAGTCTGAACGCGACCTCCGCCGCGCCCCCGTACACCGGCAGCATGACCGGGATCGTTATGTCCTCATCTGCCAGCAACCGGTACCTGAGCGACACTTCGGCGATCGACAGGCTGCGAACGTCGAAATGATCGGGGTCGATGGGAGTCAGCCGCACATCGAGCGTCTCTGAGGACACGTCCACGGGCACGCGCTCGGCGGGCATGAGCCGCCCGGAGAAGAAGATCTCCGGTGCATCATGCGCCGATGACGGCACGGCACTGAGGCAAATCAGAGCGAGAACATGCAGCGGGGAGACACGGGGCCAAACGGCGCGGTCAGAGATGAACATCTCGATCCCCTCCGGCACACGGCCGCCCGTCGAGATAGCTCCGCAGATCCGAACTTCAGATCGTCATTGAGCGCGCGGGGAGATTCCCCCTGATGGCGCAGACGCGCCCGCGGGCCTGTCGCGGTGTCACAGGCACACCGCCCCACCGGAGGGCGAAGTCGCCCGCCGATCGGCACGCCAGCAGGGAGTCATCGGCGCTCCGTCGCGGTCAGGAGGCGCCGTTGCCCCCGTCACTGCCCTCCGCCCTCACGGGAGGCTCCCCGCCCGCCTGAGGGTTCCACCACGTCGAGGCGAAGACCTGGTTCCACAGGGTGCCGAAGTCAGGCCGCTCCAGGTTCACATTCTCCAGCGCCCGGCGCGTCGTGTTCCCCCGGAACGCCACCACGCGCTCCCCGTTCTCGGTGACCCGCACCATCCGGATGGTCAGCGACGTGATAACCTCGTCCGCGCGCACCGCCGCGACCGCCACACGCCACGACTGCCGCACGACTTCCTCGACGAGCCCGTTCACGGGGATCGACTGCGGGATCGTCACGCTGATCATCGCGTACCCCGAGTAGGGCTCCACCATCGCGCTGACCCGCCCGGTCATCGGCCGGTTGTCTCCCCACGTCAGCGAACTGACCGCGTTGATGACCGCCTGGTCATGGTCGGTGACCGGATCCGGCGAGCTGGCGCTGATGCCCGTGGCGCTCCGCGTCGTGACCGTCCGCCGCGGCGCGCGGTAGGGCACCGCCGAGGCCGCCCAGTGCTGCTCCGGATTGGCGGTGGCGCGTGGCGCCGCCTGCGTCGAGGTGCCGGGACCGGGGGCCTCGCGGGTAGACCGCACCGGACTCGGCGAAGTCAGCCCGGGGATCCCGCCCGAAGGCCGGTCCGCCCCGGTGCCTCGCGTGGTGCTGCTGATCCGCGGAGCGGGCTCATCGCCGTCTCGCGCGATGCTGAAGATCACACCCACCGCCACCAGCAGCATCGCCGCCGCGGCGATCCCCAGCCACAACAGCATCTTCCGGGGCGCATCCGCGTCCTCCACAAGATGCGGCTCCGGACCGCCCCTTCGACTCTCCCGAGCACGCTGGAGCACGTCCGCGCGCTTCGCCTTCAGCGCCTCGGTCTCGTGAAGCTGGGCCGCGAGGTCATACCACTCCGCCGCGTCCTCCCACAGCTCCCGCCGACGCATGACGTCCCCCATCGCCTCATGCACGGCAGCGTTCGTGGGATGCTGCTGCAGGAGCCGCTTGCACATGCGCTGAGCCGCGACGAGGTCTCCCTCCTCGATCAGCTCCTCAACTCGCCTCAGTTCCTGCAGCATCTGCCAGCTTCACCCTTTCCTACCAGCGATCGATGTCCGCACCTTCCGGGCGCTTCACCATCCGCACCCGTTCGATGTCATACCCGACCTTCTCGTAAAACGCCACCGCCCGCTCGTTCACCATGCTCGCGTCGAGCATGATCTTCTCCGCGCCCTGGTCCCACAGCCAGTCCTCCATCACCTCCATGAGGCGCCTGGCCTGGCCGGATCCCCGCAGGTGCGGAGCAACGTATACATTCTTAATATACCCAACACGGGCGTCCACAAGCGTCGCCATCATCGAACCCCAGATGAACCCGCACAGGTGCCCATCCTGCTCGAGGACAAACATCATCTCCGTCGGATCGCTCGCCGCCCGCCGCAGGTCGCGAGTGTAGTCGTCCCGGAAGTCCTGGTCGACGTGAAATCCCGGAAAGTTGATCTCGTAGACCTCGAACTGAAAGTCCAGCACCACACTCAGGTCCCGGCGCAGATTGAAGCGCCGCAACCTCGGCTCCTCGTGCGGCAGGTCCCGCTCAGCCCTGATCGCAGCCATCTCAGCCACCCTGATCTATGATCTCGATGTGCTCGTTCACGACGCGCTGCGGACAGAGCTTCACGAACACGCGCGCCGCAACATACATCACGATGATGTCGTCTATCCAGCCAAATGGCACCAGGAAGTTCGTGATCAGGTCCAGCGGCATCAGCACGTAGGCGATCCCCAGCAGCAGCACGATCCTCGCGTGCGTCCCCACCCGTTTGTCCTTGAAGAGCCGCGAGTACAGCTTGATGAAGTTCGGCAGGTGTACGAGCACCCTGAACGTGCTCATCTGCCCCGGGGTGAATCCTATGCCCGGCGGTGTGCGCATTGCAGCCTCCTGCCCGTCCCTATCACGTCCGCCTCCCCCGCGCGGCCGGGCTCACCGCCACCCGCGCAGTTCCGCGCCGCACTCATATACGTACACGCTCGGCAGCCCCCGATTGTTCCCGCCGACCGCCGGCTCCCGTCTCCCCGCTCGCTACCCGCCGCCCAGCAGGCCCAGCGCTCGCTGCTTCACGCCCTCTTCGATCTCCCCCACGAGATCCATGCCCTCGAGCCGAACCGCGATCTCCTCGACGGTCGCCGGGCCCGGATCGTCGCCGAGGCCCAGCGTTATCATGACCTCGGTCGCAATCTGCTCACCGACCGCCTCGTCGAGAGCGATCATGATCTCCAGGGCCTGGACGTACATCAGCGTGTTAAGCTCCTCTGACATCGGATCGGCGCTCGCCGGGTCGGGCATCACACCGCGGCGCGCCCCCGCGATCAGCGCCGGAACGAGGTCCGCCCGGCCCATCTGTGCCATCTGCCCGCCGAGCTTCCCGATCACCGGCCAGTTCAACAGCCGGGAGCGCGCGATCAGCGATTCGTGGGGCGGCTCGTCCTCGGTCAGGCCGATCTTCCACGCCGCCCGCGACGGCGACGCCAGCTCCCCGTTGGTCGCCGCGATCTCACCGGGCAGTTCGACAGAGAAACGCAGCCCCGCGTCCCCGGTTGTCATCATCATCGCCATCATCTCGCCCATCGCCGCCCCGAACTGCTCCATGCCCTCCATCTGCGGCTCCCCGTCGCCCTCCATCTCCGGAGCCGGCTCTACCGCCGGCGGGGGCGGGTCGGCCGCCTCAGGCGTCCCCACCACCGGGCCGTCGGGCAGCGCCATCTCAAACGTGTAGACGGTGCTGAGCAGATGCTGCTCCATGCCGAACTCGGGCCTCGGGGCGTCGCCCTCGACGAAGAGGCTCTCTCCGGGCGCCGCGTTGCCCTCCCACGCCTGCACCTGCCACTGCCCGCGCTCGAACGGCTCCAGCTCCACCCACCTGCCCTCGGTGAGAGTCTCTCCGAGGTCGGTGGTGAAGTCGCCTCCACCATGTTCCGCCGCGGTCCGGAGCACTCCCGCCTCCATGCGAGCACTCGTGGCACCGTCGGGCGCCATCGAGAACTGCGCGTCCACAAAGATGCAGCCGCCCGCCACCGACAGCGCAGCCAGCGCAAGACCCGCCAGGATGATCCGACCGGAGCTAATCCTCATACACGCCATACGTCTCCACCGCCTCAAAGAGCGCCTCGATATTCTCCCACGGCACATCCGGCTCAAGCACATGCGTGGGTGCGATCAGCAATCCCCCGTCGTAGCCGACGTTCTCGATCGTCCATCTCACGGCCTCGCGCACGTCGTCGGGCGTGCCGAACGGCATCGTCGTCTGCGTCCCGATGCATCCCCAGAACGCGAGCCGGTCACCGTACACGCGCTTCAGCTCCGCCGGGTCCATGCACTCAGGCTGCACCGGGTTGAGGATGTCGAAGCCGATCTCAATCAGATCCTCGATGACATCCCGCACGTCTCCGTCGCTGTGGTACCACGCGAGGATCTCGGGGTTCTCATCCTTCGCGGCCTTGATGACCTTCCGCCAACGCGGCTTGAGCCACTCGCGCCACATCGCCGGGCTCATCATCAGCCTGTCCTGCATCCCGATGTCGTCGCCGCAGTGGATCATATCACAACCCGCCTGCCCGTACCGCATCGCCATGAAGGCCCGGTCCTCGGTGATCTGGTCGAAGATGTACGCGGCGTAGGGCGGGTCGAGCACCATCGCCTCCATGAGCCTCTCCATCCGCGGCATCTGCCACGCGGATTCCCAGATGTGGCCCACGCTCCCGGCGACGAACCACTCCTCGGCGTGCAGATCGGCGACCGCCGCCTCCAGGTGTTCATGGCGCTCCGGCGGGGTGAAGTCCGGCCACGGATACTCCTCAAGCTCCTCGACCGTCTGCGTGTGCTCCAGCGGGTAGATCTTCCGGGTGAAGTGATAGTAGTCCCCCGGCACCTGTCCCGTCCCGTACTCACTGATGCTCGCCTCGGCGGGGATGCCGCCGGGGTACCAGCGCGAGAAGTCGGGTAGATTCTCGGGCGCCCGGAAGCCCACGCCGCGGTTCTCGAAGCCGAAGTACTCGGCCGGGTTGGTGGCGCCTGTCCGCCGCTCGAACTCCTCCTGCACGGCCGGGGTGAAGCCCGCCTGCTTCGGCACGCGATCGGGTTTCTCCCGGCGCATCGCCGTCAGCACGCGCTCACGGGGGGACATCTCCGAGGGCATCTGCGACCTCAGCCTCCTTCGCGACTCATCCGTCCATACAGAAAGAAGAACGTTGCTATCACGCTCACTGAGAGCATCGCCACGCTGACTTCCGGCGGTATGACCTCCGCCATCAGGCCGATCACCAGGCCCGGCACCAGAAAGACCACGATCAGCCACTTCCAGACCGCCATCATCCCGGGCGTCACCAGCACTGCGATGATCTCCGCGCCGCCCTTGAGGTAGAAGCCGCACTCAACGCACCGGGTTGCCCCGCCCTGATTCTCCGCGGCGCAGACGGGGCAGCGCCGCAGGCCCATCTCGTGCATTCGGCGACGGGCGAGGCAGCGCTTCAACTGCCGCTGCGCGTCGGCGCTGATCTCATGGCGCTCGATGTATGCCTGATAATGCTCGATCGCGCGGTCCCAATCCTCCCGCTGCTGGTATATCTCAGCCAGCTTCAGGTGGGGGTAGGGCACGTCGGGCTGCCGCTTGAGCGCCTCCTCGTACCTGCGAATGTCCTCGCGGACGAGCCGGTAGCCCCGCGCCTTCTCCGAGAGTCTCGGGATCAGCGGGATCATCCCGACCAGCAGCGCCAGCAGAATCAGCGGCCCCACCGCGGCGAGGCCCTGCATCGCGAACGCCGTCGCGATCAGCACCAGCACCACCATGACGATGATGGTGAACTCCAGGCCGCTGAGGATACGGTCCACGATCCACATGGTGAACACGCGGTAGACCGACCAGCCGCACAGCAGCAGCACCCCGACGATCAGCGGCCCCAGTATGAATGCGACGCCCATGCGCTTCGCCCCCTGCGACAGCACCGACCACGACCTCGCATCGCCCGCCCGCCGCTCAAGGAGGGCGGGCTTCCCCGCCCGCCGTTGCCGTTCATGGCGCAGACATTCGATCCGTGCCTGCCCCCGTTGCGCGTACGCCCGAATGAATGCGCCCCGCCCTCACGCCGTCAACGCATCCATGATAGCATTCGCGATCACCATGTGCCCCGTCGGGCCCGGATGCACCGGCTCGGGGCAGAAAACCTCGCTCTCACGGACCGAAAGGTGCTCCTGGTAGATGTCGTGCATCGGGATATGCCGGCAGCCGTGCCGCTCGGCCATCTCGCGCGCGACCCTGATGTACCTCGGCAGCGCGTCGAGCACCACCGTCCGCCAGTCCTGCCCGGCGCTGTCGATACTCATGTAGAACGGGTCGATGATCAGCACCTGCGCGCCGGTCTCAGCGATTGTGCGCGAGATGATCTCATCGTACTTCTCGCGGAAAAGCTCCACCGGGACGACAGGCTCCATCTGCCGCAGCATTGAGTGCACATCGTTGATCCCGATGAGGATCGAGACCCAGTCCGGCTCGTGGCGGATGACGTCGTCGGTCCAGCGCTCGGCGAGCTGTGTGACGCGGTTTCCCCCGATCCCCTTGTTGATCCACCTGATCTTCCGCTCCGGGTATCTCGCCGTGACCAGGTCCACGGTGAGCTTCGCGTAGCCGGTTCCAAAAGGCGCGGCGGCCGCCCGCCGGCCCGCGTCGGTGATCGAGTCCCCCTGAAAGATGTACGTCTGCCCGTCCTGTACGAGAAACTCAGACATCGCTGTGCCTCCGAATGAGAGTCGCCTTCCTGGATCAGTTACGCGGCGGCAGTTCGCCACAACCGCCGGGGCCACCTCGTACATCAACGAGGACCTCGCGAGGAAATGGCGAATTATCTGTCAGATATTCATGCCCGACATCCGGGAGGCGTACGACATGCGCATCGCACCATACGTCATCGGACTCGCCCTGCTGGCCCTGAGCGCCGCTCCGCTGATCGCCGCGAACGAGGACGGCTCGGCGGTGGCGGTGCTCGACGGCGGCCGCACACTCGTCCCCGTTCGCGCGGTGACGGAGTGGCTCGGCGCGAGCGTCCAGTGGATCGCCGGGAGCAATCAGATCGTGATCACCCGTGCAGGCACCACGGTGCATCTCAGGCCCGACTCGACCGCCGCCCTGCTCAACGGAGAGGCGATCGTGCTCGACACGCCACCTGTCGTACTCGGGGGCGTGACCTATGTCCCGGCGCGCTTCGTCGTGGAGTCGTTCGGCGCGATGCTGGACTACGACGGCCGCACCCTGACCCTCACGGCCCCCGGCGGCCGGCGCACGATGGAGCTTCGCGTCGCCGTCCGCAGGGGCGAGTGGATCACCTACCGCGGCCCGTGGTTCGACATCGATTACCCCGCGAACTTCAGGCCGCACGGCTACGACCGCGGGCCGAGTGCGAGGACCTGGGATCAGGACGGAATGCGCTTCCAGTCTCCGGACGGAACCGTCGAGTTCTACGTCTACTCGCCGCTGTGGAGTGGCGACCCGCACTGGGTGAAGCTCGCGCCCGGAGAGATGATCTTCGACCGCAACACCGGCGCAGAGGGCTCCGGCATCGACGCAAAGTCGCTCAGTTGGGTGACCGTCGCCGGACCGCGGGATGAGTACACGCGATCGTGGCTCGAGGTCCACCAGCCCGAGCTGAACGTGCGGTACTACTTCGGCATTCGCTACAACGACATGGCCGCCTACGACCGCTGGCGAGATGAGTACGTCCGGTTCAAGGACTCGCTGGTGCAGTACGCCGACTGAGGCGGGGCGATGAGCCTGACGGACAGAGGCGACGGGCGCGATGTGCAGTTGTCAGGGAGCGACGCGAATCGTCTCGAGCCGACCCGCGGAAGGGTGTCGGAAGTCAGACCCTCTATTAACATACAAACCGGAGCACCCCTCCGTGGTATGTTATTTTGCCGTTGACACAAAGATATTCGACCTTCGCACCATAATTACCACGCATTTCATGCGCTCGTCGCTATTCGAGCGTAGACGCCGACGGCCCTCACTCACGAGGTCAGCGGCACCGCATTGAGGCTCCAGCGCACCACGCCCATGTGATAGCGCCGGTGCCACGGCGCGGCGTTGGTGTAGTACGCGGTGACGATCTCACCGTCCTCGACCTGCACGCTCGACGGGTATCCGCAGTCGCCCTCCAGCAGCCCGCCCACGATCACGAACGGCGCCGACCAGCTCTCCCCCGCGTCCTCGCTGATCCGGCCTATGACGCCGCGGAAGCGGGGGATGCGGCTGCCGTAGCTCGCGAGGATGCGCCCATCCGCAAGCTCCAGCAGGTGGCCCGGGTGTTGGCTCGGCTGGCTCAACTCGTGAACGAACTCCCATGTCCGACCCTCGTCCTCGGAGACCATCAGGCGGACATTTGCACCGTGCGCGGCCCCCACGTCCTCGCTGACGATGGCCTTCGTCCGCGCGAGCGCCAGCCATCGCCCGCTTGAGTGGACCAGCAGGTCGGTCTCGTTGTAGTTCCCCGCGCCGATGACCGACACATCGCCCCAGGTGCGGCCGCCGTCGCCGCTGCGCAGCAGAAGCGAGTGGTGCGCGAGGTCCTGGTGCCAGCTCGATGAGCCGTAGCAGCTCACCACGCACTCGTCGCCGTTCACGCAGACGTCGCCGAAGGGGATCAGGACCGGCTCCCCCTCGAACCCCTCGATCTGCGCCGGCGCAACCTCACCGGCGTGCTCCCAGGTGTGCCCGTTGTCGGTGGAGATGCTTACCCACGGCTTGAGCACCTGCCCCCGCCCCCCGCGCTCCTCGCCCTGCAGGCTCCAGCCGCTGACCAGCGCCACAAGTTCGCCGTCGGCGTTGAGCCCCGCCGCCACGTTCATCCGCACGCTCGGCGGCTCATGCTGCGTGACCTCGCTGCGGCAGGCCCAGGTGTATCCGCCGTCGGAGCTGACCCACAGTTCGGGGTCACCCTCATCCCAGCCGTGGCTGGGTTTGCTGTAGATGACCGCCCCGATCTCACCGTTCGGCAGCAGCGTCAGGTTCGGCCACGCGCAGTGCTCCAGCGCGGTCACGACATGATATGCGCCCTCCGGAAGCTGGATCTGGTAGCCCATCATGGACCTCCCCGCGACTGTGGTCAGCCAGAGCGGCAACTCTGCGTCTGTCCCTGCTTCCCCGCTACTCGCCCATGACCTTCACGATCACGCGCTTGCGCCGCATTCCGTCGAACTCCGCGTAGTAGATCTGCTGCCACGTCCCGAGGTCCAGCGCGCCATCGGTGATCGGTACGATGACCTCGTGGTGAATCAGCAGGCTCTTGAGGTGCGCGTCGCCGTTGGTCTCGCCGGTGCGGTGGTGCTTGTAGTCGGCGCGGAAGGGCGCGAGATCCTCCAGCCACTCGTCGATGTCCTGGATGATCCCCGCCTCCGCGTCGTTCACATAGACGCCGGCGGTGATGTGCATCGCCGAGACCAGCACCATCCCCTCCCGCACACCGCTGTCGGCCACGATCTGCTCGACTTCATCGGTGATGTTGATGTACTCGCGCTTGCTCTTCGTCTCAAACCACAGATACTCCGTTGCGAACCTCACGGTATACACCCTCCACGGTTTCGGATCACGCTTGACGGGTATCATAATGGCAGGTATGATTCAAGTCGAGGTGTTAGCGGGACGAGGAGGAGCAGAAGGACATGGGTGAGCGACAGGTTTTCGTGGGTCTGGTAGCTATTGTGGTTGCGACGGCATGTATGAGCTTGTCCGTGGCGGATGAAGGTGCGGGCGTCGATGCGAACGCACCCAATTCGGTTTCCGAGGTGGCTCACGAGGAGGACCTCGGCGCACCGAAGTTGAGGTACATCGCCGACAGCGCCACGGGCATTGTCTATCTGTGGAA
>JBMNNW010000110.1:0-16649 GCA_050942735.1 Armatimonadota bacterium | reverse complement strand
GACTCCGATCCGCTGACCGTCGAGGAGGTCGTTGACCGCGTGATGGAGTTGTTGGAGGACCGACTGGAGGGACTCGATGGACCGGTTGTATGAGCCGCCCCGCCGCTGGACGTGGCCGCACTACCGCTTCGTGCAGTTCGCGCTGCCGAGGATCGTCGGGATGCTGGGCGGCTGGCGGGTCAGGGGAGCGGAGAACATTCCCGGCGAGGGCGGCGCGGTGATCGCGGCGAACCACCTCAGCCACCTCGACCCCCCGGTGGTCGGCTCGGCGATTCCGCGGCGACGGACGTACTACTTCGCCGCCTCGGAGCTCTTCAGCAACCCGATCTTCGGGTTCATCATACGCAAGTGCTACGCATTCCCTGTCCGGCGGGGGGCGGCGGATCGCAACGCCCTCAAGGCGGCGATCGAGTTGCTCAGCGGTGGGGAGTTGCTTACGATGTTCCCCGAGGGGACGCGCAGCCGCACCGGGGAGTTGGGTGAGTTCGACCTCGGCGCCGCGCTGGCAGCCTCAAGGGCGGGCGTGCCGATCGTTCCCTGCGCGCTGAGCGGGACGAATCTGATCCTCCCGCGCGGAGCGAAGTTCATCAGGCGCGGCAGAGTCGCGGTGAGCTTCGCGGAGCCGATCGACACGCTGCAGTTCGGCGAGAAGCCCAACAAGGAGGACCTGCAGACGATCACCTCTCAGGTCGAAGCCGCGGTGCGCGAGATGAAGGCCGAGCAGTCCTCATTCTTCGGCGGCGGCGCGAGCACCATGCAGGAGCCTCGGGGCGAGGCAGTCAAGTCTTAACCGGAGCGATGAGGAACAACTGACAGGGAGGGTTTCATCATGCTTGATGCGATCCGCAAGCGAGCGAGCGTCCGGTCATACACCGACGAGCCCGTCTCAGACGAGCAGCTCGACGCGATCCTCTCCGCGGCGCTGTCGGCGCCGACGGCGAACAACGTGCGCCCGTGGCACATCGTCGTGGTCACCGATGATGAGCGACGCGCGAAGCTGTCGCAGGTGCATCAGTGGGCGAGCTTCTGCGCGCAATCGCCGGTGGTGCTTGTCTTCTGCGCCGACGCGAGCCGCCAGCCGCACTGGTGGGTCGAGGACGCCTGCGCGGCGCTCGAGAACGCGCTCATCCAGGCCGCCGAGCTTGACCTCGGGACCTGCTGGGTAGGCATCCGCGGTGGCGAGGGCGGCGAGGGGCCGGGCCCCGAGCGCGAAGAGCTGGTTCGCGACCTGCTGGGCATCCCCGACGAGATCCGCGTGCTCGGGCTCGTCAGCCTCGGGCATCCCGCCGGTGAGCCCACGCCGCGAGGGCCGGGACCGATGGACGCGATCCACCGGGAGACGTGGTAGTTCTCAGACTGCGCTCGTACACTCTTGCATGACAGTCGAGGTGCGGCATGGCACAGCAGGGCGGTCCTTATGTACTCGGCATCGACTGCGGCACGCAGAGCCTGCGCGCCGCGCTCTTCGATCTGAAGGGCAAGCTGATCGCATCCGACAGCACACCCTTCCCGATCGACTATCCGCAGGTGAGTTGGGCGGAGCAGAACCCCGAGCACTGGTGGCAGGCGGTCCGGGTGACCGTCCCCAACGTGCTGCGGGAGGCGGGCGTGCATCCACGGCAGGTGCGCGGCGTGAGCGTGGACGGGACGGCATGCACGGTGGTCTGCTGCGACCGCGACGGCACCCTGCTGCGCCCGGCGATCCTGTGGATGGACCAGCGCGCACATGAGGAGGCCGCGGAGGTCACCGCCACCGGAGACCCGATCCTCAAGTACGCCGGCGGGCCCGAGTCGCCGGAGTGGATGATCCCCAAGGCCATGTGGCTCAAGCGCCACGCGCCGGAGACATACGATCGGGCCCAGGTCATCTGCGAGGGCACCGACTGGCTGATGCACCGGCTCACCGGCCGCTGGACCGCCTCGCTCAACTGCACCACCTGCAAGTGGAACTACGCGAACCCCGAGGGCGGCTGGCCCACGAGCCTGCTGGAGACGCTGGAGATGAGCGAACTGCTCGACCGCTGGCCCGATGATGTCCTGCCGATGGGCGAGCAGGCGGGCGGAATCTCCATGCGGGCGGCCGAGGAGATCGGCCTGGTACCCGACACGCCCGTCGCCGAGGGCGGGATCGACGCCTACGCCGGGATGTTCGGGCTCAACGTCGTCCGGCCCGGTCGCATGGCGCTGGTGATGGGTTCCTCGACCTGTCACATGGCGCTGTGCTCCGAGGCGCGTTTTGACAGCAATGTGTGGGGGCCCTTCCCCGACGCGATCCTCGACGGCACATGGGTGCTCGAGGGCGGGCAGACCGCGACCGGCAGCATCGTGAAGTGGTTCGCCGACAACTTCGCCTCTCGCGAGATGCTCGCCGCGAAGAACCAGGGGCGCTCGCAGTACGACGTGCTCGACGAGCTTGCCGCGCAGGTCGAGCCCGGTGCGGAGGGGCTCGTGTTGCTCGACTACTGGCAGGGCAACCGCACACCGCTGCGCGACCCGCTGGCTCGCGGCGTCATCTGGGGGCTGAGCCTGCGGCATGAACTCGGCCACGTGATGCGCGCGATCTATGAGGGCACCGCGATGGGCACCCGGCACATCCTCGAGGACCTGCGCAGCACCGGCTTTGAGGCGAAGGCGATGTACGCCGCCGGCGGCGGCACCCGCAGCCAGGTCTGGATGCAGATACACGCGGACGTCTGCCAGATGCCGATCTACCTGACCGACGAGCCCGAGGCGACCGCGCTCGGCACCGCCATCTGCGCGGCCCACGGAGCCGGGCTCTTCGACAGCCTCGAAGAGGCCTCGGATCGGATGGTGCGAGTCACCCGTGAGATCGAGCCCAACGACCTGTGGGCCGACACATACGACGAACTCTTCGAACGTTACGTCGCGACCTATCCACGGCTCAAGGACCTGATGCACGCTGCTGCGGAGGCAAATGAGCAGGATCTCTGAACCCGACGGGAGGTGACGTCATGACGATCGAGAACGCGGGGACCCGAAAGCGGCGCAGAGGCAGTGAGCGAGCCAGCGACGTGGCGGAGGCGATCCGCGCCGCCGCGCGCAGCAAGGTCCCCGGTGCTCTCAAGGGCCTGATCAACGGCTACGATCCGATTGACATCGCCTTCGCGATGGGTGAACTCGAGAGCGGCGAGCGAGCGCGCGTCTTCGATCTGCTCGACGCCGAGGCCTCGGGCATCGTCCTCGAGGAGGTTGACGACGAGATCACCGCCGATCTCGCCGAGGGAACCGACGAGGGCGAGCTTGCCGAGATCATCGACGCCATGCCGCCCGACTCGGGTGCCGACGCGATGGGCACCCTCTCCGACGAAATGAAGCACCGGATTCTCAATCGCATCCCCCCCGACGAGGCCGCCGAACTGGCCCATCTGCTCAACTACGATGAGGAGACCGCGGGCGGGATCATGACCACGGAGATCATCTACTCTCCACCCGACATCACCGCCCGCGGCCTTTTCGAACACATCCGCAACACTGCCGTCGGTCCCGAGGCGGTCTTTCGCGTCTACGTGGTTGACGACGACCGCACACTCATCGGCGCGGCGGACCTCGTGGACATCATCAACGCCAGGGAGGAACAGCCGCTCGCGAAGATCATGAACCCCGACCCGATCCGGGTCCACCACGACACCGATCAGGCCGAGGTCGTCCGCCTCGTTGACAGATACGACCTCATCTCCATCCCCGTCGTCAACGATCACGGCCACCTGCTCGGCGCCGTCACCGTTGACGACGTGATCGACGCCCTTCAGCACGAAGTCACCGAGGACCTCGCGTCGGTCGCGGGTGCGTCGGCCGAGGATCTGCTCAGCCGCACGCCCTGGCGCGCGGCGGGCAGTCGCATCCCGTGGCTCATCGTCGCCTTCGGGATCAGTCTGCTCTCGGCGATCATCATCCGCCTCTTCGAAGGCACGCTCGAGCAGGCCGTCATGCTCGCCGCGTTCATCCCCGTCATCACCGCAATGAGCGGGAACTCCGGTCTTCAGTCATCGATGGTCGCCGTCCGGTCGATGGCGCTGGGGTTGATGGATGACAGGCGGATCGGGCGGCTGCTGCTCAGACAGATCCCCATCGCGCTGACCGTCGCGCTCGTCTGTGGCGTGCTCGCATTCCTCGGGGGGCTCATCCTGCTGCGGGAGCCGGGCTACGGAATCATCGTCGGGGCCGGCATGTTCTGCGCGATCGTCAGTGGCAACCTCGTCGGCAGCCTCGTTCCCGTGTTGTTCCGACGTGTCGGGATGGACGAGGCGCTCGCCTCAGGCCCCTTCGTCACCACCATGAATGACGCGATCTCCCTGCTGATCTACTTCAGCATCGCCGCAGGGCTCCTGCAGGTCCTCAATATCTGACGGCTCACCACCCCTCGACCGCCGCATGCAGGAGGAAGCCTGTCATCGTCGAAGTCTGAGATGAACACTGGCTGGCCAGCGCAGCACCGATCGCATCTGCGCAAGGAGGGCTGAGTGTCATGAAGATCCTCGACTACCTCAGTGCGGCGGAGGTTGACTTCGAGGTGAAGCATCACGAGGAGTGCTTCACCGCGCAGGAGGAGGCGGCCGCCGGACATATCCCCGGTCACATGTTCGCCAAGACCGTTGTGGTGCGGGCCGACGGCCAGCACGTATTGCTTGTGCTGCCCGCGTCACACCGTGTGGATCTCGATCGGATCGAGGACCACCTCGGGCAGCGTCCGACGATCGTCCGCGAGGGCGAGATGGCGGAGTTGTTCCCCGACTGCGAGGTCGGCGCAGAGCCTCCCTTCGGCTCGCAGTACGGCCTCCGAACGATCGTGGACACGCATCTGACAAAGCAGGAGCGGATCGCCGTGCGCGCCTGCAGCCACCGCGAGGTCGTGCTGCTCAGCTACGAGGACTATGCGCGACTCGAGGAGCCGGAGGTCCTGTCATTCGCGGTCCTCGAGAGCTGAACCGACGCCGCGGGCCCCGCGTTCGGAGCGCCCGTCCACGCGGGCGCTCCCGCCCCCCTGCGTCCGAAGCGTTGATGTCGGCCCCTGTGTTGTGTGGTACCGGTAGCGGTGAATGCAGTGAGCACGAGTGTTGACGAAGTCAGGGACATTAACAGCCATAGTGCGGGGACAGATGACGCGGCATTGCTCGGTGGCGCTGTGAAGCGCCTCGGTCCGTCGCGCATCGCCGTGGACTTCACGCGGCTGGTACTGACCGACTCACTGCATCACCACCACCCGGCAGGGCGCCGCGCAGCTCTCGACCACCTTCAGCGGCAGCGCCGTCAGCTTCACCCGATCGCCCTCGATCTCCCCGAGATTCACCAGCGGCGCCAGCAGCAGCGTCTCCCGGCCGAAGAACTCATCCCAGAAGCCCTGCGGCTCCTCCCACGAGTCGAAGCGCGGCATGTCCCCGCACATCATGAAGGGCTCACGATCGAGTATCCAGCGCATCGCCTCGTAGCTGAACCACGGGCAGTTCGTCACGAAGTCCGGCGCGTTCCAGTGGCTCTCCCAGCCCGTCGCCACGATCACGGCATCGCCCGGGCGAACATCGACGCCGCACCCGGCGAGGTCCGCCGCCTCGATCCGCTGATCGGGCTCACACGGCACACGCAGCACCGCCGCATCGCGCATCACCAGTTCCTCCACCGCCACCTCGATCAGCTCCGGCCCGTCGCGCCGCACGTGCAGTGAGGTCTCGAGGTAGGTCCCCGTCTGCGCGCCGAGTTCGAAGCGCCATGAGTAGGTCTCGTGCTCGACGAACTCGGGACGCTCGATCTCCTCGATCAGTACCTCCGGATAGGGCGGGCCGTAGCTCCACATGCCGGTCTCGATCGGCCCGGTCACGTCGATGATGCGCATCCGCCGTCGCCTCCCTCAACCCAGCGGCACCTCAACGCGCCGGCCCTCCTCGGCCGAGACGTAGGCCGCGTAGATGACCGCGACGACGTCCCGGGCGAGTGTCCATCCCGACAGCGGCTCGCGGTCGTGCGCCACACACTCGGCGAAGTCCTGGATCTCCTGCGGGTAGCCCGAGGCCCAGTGCTCGTCGGGCGACGCGAAGTTCCACCCTGCGCGTGAGGAGAGCTTCTCCGCGATGTACTCGTCGCCGAACGACGTCTCATCCGGCCCGTAGACCATCACCTGGTCATTGGGGTTGAGGTTGCACTCGATCCTCCCGCGGGAGCAGAAGACCTTGACGTAGTTGTAGATGCCGCCGAGCACCACGTCCGAGCTGCTTACCTGCGCGACCGAGCCGTCCTCGAAGGTGATGAGGATCGTCCCCCAGTCCTCGCAGTCGGCCAACTCGCCGGTCAGCGCGCTGGTGGCCCTCTCATACGCCGCCATCTTCATCAGCCGCCCCACCTCAGCCACCACCGACTTCGGCCGGATCGGTCTGCCGTCACGCGCAAGCCCCTCCGCCTGCTTGAGGTAGAGCACTCCGCCCACCGGGTGCGAGCCCGTCCGCAGCAGCGAGCCGCCGCCGGCCCGCGACCAGTACTTCGCGTAGCTGGCGTGCGAGCCCGAGTGCGACTCCTCGGCCACCATCCGCAACACTGGCCCGGCCCCGCCCTCGATCAGCCGGCGCGCCTTCTGCACCGTCGGCGCGTAGACCCAGTTCTCCGCGTACATCAGCCTGATCCCCGAGTGCTGCAGCTCCATCGCGATGTACTCGCACTGGTTGAGCACCCACTCCATCATCCGCGCCTTCGGCACCGTGTCGCCGATCAACTCGCCGTCATCCTGACCCATCTCACCGCAGTAGCCCGTCAGCGGCTTCTCCACGATCACATGCTTGCCGGCCTGCGCGGCCCGCACGATGTACTCAGCGTGCACGTAGGTCGGAACGCACAGGTCCACCACGTCGAGGTTCTGCTCGTCCGCGAGCATTCCGCTGAGATCCCTGTATACCCGGTCGATGCCGTGCTTCTGCGCGAACTCCGTTCGGCTCCGCTCGCTCTGCGAGGTCACCGCAACGACCTCGACATCCACCCCGCGGACCGCGCGAAACGCCTCCACGTGGAAGTCCGCCGCGAATCCCGCGCCGACTATCCCGACCCTGATCTTCTCCATCGTGCCTGTCTCCTCAGTCAGTTGAGCGTCTCCTGCACCTTCATGATCTGCTCGGCGACGATCCATCGGTAGGCGTCGAAGTCTCCCGCCGGCCAGAGACCGTCGTACTGATAGCGTGGGAGCACGTTGATGCTCTCCCAGACGTAGTCAAGCTCACGCTGTGCTTCCTCCGCGGCGGCCGCGGCCCCGGCGTCCCCTGACGCGCGCGCCTCCGCGATGAGCTGCTCGAGCGTGTAGACGTAGCGGTAGTCGTCCTTCCCCTCCCGGAACGCCTCCCAGATCGTCACCGTCATCGGTGTGCCGTCCGGCTCATGGCGCACCAGGAAGTCCATCGCTGCGCCCGTGAGGTAGTTCAGCGGGTCGCTCGTCGTGGACGAGTAGATCCACGGGATCAGCGCCACGAACCCCGAGCGCCAGAAGCCGAAGCCGTAGGTCATCCGCCCGCCCGAGACCGTGGTGTGATCGCACTCACCCAGCGACTTGTTCGGGTAGCACCAGTACTGCACATCGCGCGCAGCCATGTCAGCGAGCACTGTCTCGCGGTCGGGGATGAACGTCTGCGTACACCAGACGTTGATATGCGGCATCAGCGGCTGGAACTGCTCATGCTCGGGCGCCGCGGTGAGGTAGGTCTTCCCGCCGCCCGCCCTGATGGCCTGCATCGTCGCCATCAGCAGCTCCACCGAGGCGGGATCCCGTCCGGGCTCGTCGATCGGATAGTACACGAACTCCGGCCAGCCGTATCTCTCCCGCTCGCTCTCGATGAACCGCGTCATCGCGGTGAGTTCCTCGGCATACTGCGGCGGCGGCGTCTTCGCGTTCTCCGTGTGCGAGCCCCACGACTCGCCCATGTACTTCTGGTAGATCCCGCTGGCGTTGATATCCGTTGCGTAGGGCCCGGTGAAGCCGTAGCGCTCGCACAGCTCAAGCTTCCTCTCCAGCAGCGTCCAGTCCGCCTCGAACTCACCCTCGTCGTTGGGCGGTCGGCACCATGCGCTGAGGCGGATGTTGTGCATCCCGTGCTCCACCAGGTCCTGGTGTTCCATCTCGGCCTGGCGCTCAAAGAACGCCCGTGATACCTCGTCCTGCGCCCGGCTCCAGTTGTCGAGCGGGTGGCGGTAGTACATCCCCCAGATCTTGCTCGGGTCCTCGCGAAGCTCGATCGGCAACACCCGCAGCCGCACCGGCACGACGCCCTCCCCGCCGGCGTCATCGCGCACCGTCACGCGGCCCTCATAGACTCCCGGCTCCGCGTCCTCGGGGACGCGCAGGGTCAGCCAGAAGCGGTGCGTCACGCCTCCTTCCAGCCCCACCGGCGCGGCCGGGTCGTAGATCTCGCGCTGGTGGAACATCCACATCGGCTGCAACACATCCGGCACGATCCGGTAGACGCCCATCCCGACGTAGTTCGGCCGCGCGCGCATATACCGCACGTGGCGGATGTCGATCTCATCGGCGCTCACCGGCCCGACGTCGCTCGTCTCGACGGTCAGGTCGCCGACGTCGCGCAGCAGATGCACGCAGACAGTGATCGGCTCATACTCGCCCGGTGACGCGAAGATGCGCGCCGCCCGGTCGATCTCCTCAGCTCGCGGCCGCGTGTTGTGCCAGACTACCTCGGGCCACGGCCGCTGAAAGAGCACCCATCCGCGCTCGCGGTCCTCTGCGGAAAGCTCCGGCATCGGCCCCGGCTCGGGCCGCGGGTCGAGCCTCCAGTCCTCCTGCACATGCGGCGGCAAAAAGAACGTCCACTCCTCCAGCGGGGCCACGATCTCCCGCTCCACGCGCTCCCACTCATCCTCCGGCGCCACGATGACCGCGCTGAGCAGCCATCTGCTGAGCGGGCTGAGGCGGACGGCCAGTGTGCCGCTCGTCACTGTCGCCCGCAGCCGCGTCGGCCTGTGTTGCTGGCCCTCCCTGATCTGCACCCGCGCCACGGCCTCAGCCGACGGCAGATCGGCCCTGAGGTCGTCATGAGCGATGACCCTGAAGTCCCAGATGAAGTACCTGGCCGGATCGCTGGTGCCGCTCAGCAGGTAGACGCGGTAGTCGCCCTCCGGAACATCCACCACGAACGCATTCCCCGTCTCGCCCATCACGCAGTCCTCAGTGATAGCGTTCGTCCAAATCACCGGCGGCGCGGGTGAGCCGCGACGGTCGCCCATCTCCTCTTGCGCCTGCGACTGCTCACTGAGCCCCTCGGCGCTTCGCCAGCCGAATCCCGTCTCCCGCGAGTACACGTCCGCGGCGGTCACTCGGGTCGCACCCTCATACACCTTCGAATCCGCGGTGCCCATGTCGAAGAAGCGCACCTGGGCGAACGCGGCGGATGCCAGCAGAATCCACGCCGCGACCAGCAGCAACTGCAACGCATATCGCCTCATGATCACTCGCCCTCCCATGGTGATGAGATCACGCGCATCGGTTCGCTCAGCGTCCGGTTGCTGCCGATGATCTGCGCCTGCACCTCATACTCCCCGGGAGGCAGGCCCCCGCCCACACTCAGCGGAATCGTGTGCGGCCCCGAGCCGAGGCGCGCGCTTCCCTGCCGGACCGTCGCGCCGTCGGTGACCAGCCGCGCCAGCACCTCGGCGCTCTCATCCTCCGCCATCCCGGTCAGCTCGATCTCCACGTGGATCGCGTCGGCGTCGGCGTAGTGCAGCCCGCTCAGCGGCCGCATGGTGAGGATCGTCGGCTCCGCGTAGCGCAGCAGCGCGAGGTCGTCGATCCAGAAGTCGAGCACGTCGCCGTGCCGGTAGTTCGACTCCGCGATGAAGAACTGAACCGCCGTGCAGTCGGCGGGGTTCGGGAGGCTGGAGATCGGGAAGCGGAAGTGCGCCCAGTCGTCCTTCGTGGCCTCGCTCAGTGTCACCGAGAAGCTGCTGTTGCGGTCCGGGCAGCGGACGATGAAGCCCAGCGGTGACGGCGGAAGGCTCTCCCGCGAGGTCTCGGCGTAGAGCCAGAACTCAATGAAGTCCCAGCCGCTCCAGTCGCGCAACTCCTCGGGCATCGCCATGAAGGTCCGCGGCCAGCCGATCGGATAGTTCGGCTCACCGGTCTCGTGGTCAACGTCGATATGGAAGCGAAGCGCCCGACCGTCTCGAGAGTGAGTTGCGTCCGGCTCCATCGTGGCCTCGGCGATCTGCCACACGGAGCCGCTGTCACCATCGGCAAGCACCAGCGCCTCCATCAGAGGCGCTTGCGGCTGCGCACAGACGATCGCCGGAGCGACCATGAGCAACATCAGCGGGTAGGCAAAGCGCATCGTCCCGCCCCCTCACCAGCAGGATTGTGCTGCGCACCCTTTCGCGCAGGCGTTCGGGGAATCCTTCGCGGCGGGACGAGTGTCCGTGCGCGCGGCCTCTGCGTCTCCCCGGCGGCCCGCGGTCACTCGCCGTGAAGCCGTGTCATCTGTGCCAGGTTCATCCCGGCGATGTTGCGCAGCGCCGGCACCTGGCAGGCGATCACCAGGATCAGTGTGAAGACGATCGAGATGATGTATGTGCGTGGGGAGATGTGAAACTCGATCGACATCGTCTCGGTCTCCCACAGCTCCATCAGCGCCCGCGAGCCCGCGATCCCCGCCGGCACCCCCACGAGGATCCCCAGTGCCGTCGAGGCGAGGTTCTCGACGGTGATCATCCGCGTGACCTCGCGCATACGCACTCCCAGCGCACGGAGCGACGCGATCTCGGAGCGCCGCTCGCGCACATTGCTCGAGATCGTGTTGTACACGATCGCGACCGTCAGCGCACCGGCGAAGAGCATCAGCACGCCGATGAATGCGTAGGTGATCGCCATCGAGCGCTCGATCTCGGTGCGGATGTCGAAAGTGGTCTCGACCATCACCGCCCCCGGAAGGTCATACGCGCGCGCGGCCACCGCCCGCTCGTAGCCGGGCCTGGCCTTAATCACCATGCCGCCGATCGTGCCGGGTGGAAAGCCCAGCGTTGAGCCGAACTGTCGGCGCAGCGCGTCGGCCGACATGTAGATCCCCGCGCCGATGGGCTGGCGAACCGTCTGCGTGACCTTCACCGGACGCTCCAGGCGCATCTCGCGCGAGTTGTACGCGTACTCGAGGCGCAACACATCGCCCCGCTCGATTCCCATCGTCCGCGCGGTGGCGTTGGCCGGGTAGATGCCCGAGCCCCGCAGGGCCACAGGGTTGCCGTCGGCATCTCGGAACTTCTGCAGCCGGCTGCCGGCCGGGACGCCCGTGATGACGAAGTCATCGAGCCTGTCGCCGTGCTGCAGCGTCACCGGCAACCCCACGTTCCCCTCCGCCCACTCCACGCCCGGCCAGCGGCGGACCTGCTCGACCACCGCCTCACTGACCGGGGCGGCGAAGCCCACGTCCACGTCGTAGTTGCGCACGCTCGTGAAGTAGTACCCGATCGAGTGCTCCACGGCGTCGAGCATCGACATCGTCATGATCATCAGCACGATGCCGCAGGCCACGCCGAAGATGGTGTACGCCGTCCGGTGCGTCTGCCGGAAGAGGCTGTTGATGGCGATCCGCGTGGTGAATCGGGCGCCGCGCTGGAGCCGCGCCAGTATCCGCGGAGGATGGCGCTGAAGGGCGTCGGTTGCGCCGGGGCGCATGGCCTCGGCCGGGCTCATGCGCGCGGCGCCCAGAGCCGGACTCCATCCCGCGATGAGGCTGACGAACGCCGTCACCGCCACGCCGATCAGCGCCACGATCACCCCCGACGCCAGCCGCAAAAACGGGATGCCCAACTCGTGCAGGTAAAGCTGCGTGATGCCCAGCGCGAACCACTGGCCCAGCAGCACCCCGGGGATCACCCCGACCACGCCCATCAGACCCGCGAATGAGAGGTACTGCACTCCAACCCGCCACGCGGGAAGGCCCGAGGCCCGCAGGAAGCCGATCTGCTTTCGCTCACGCTGCACCGTGCGGGCGAGGATGCTGAAGACCGTCATCGCCGCCGCGCCGATGAAGAGACTCGGGAAGATCACCGCGAACTGACCGAGGCCGTCGAGGTCGGCCTGCAGGAGCTGGCGGCTGGGCTGCTCCTCCGCCGGCACCGGCCGGGTTGCTCCGAACCGCCGCAGATCCGCGTACATCGCGCCCATCACTCGGTCGCGCTCACCCTCGTGCGTCAGGCAGACGACCTCGTTCACGAGCCCGTGCATGCCGAAAAGACGCTCCGCCTGCCGGCGGCGCATCCACATGACCCCGAAGCTCTCCGGAGTGGGGAAGAGATTCTCCTTCGAGCGCACCACGTAGAGGTACTCGATCGATGAGACGATCCCCGCCACCCGGTAGGCCCGCCGCACATCGTTGACCACCGGGTAGATCACATCCCCCGGCCTGTACCCGTGAACCGCCGCGAAGCCGCGCTCGAGCAGCACCTCGCGCTCATCGGGCGGGCCGAGGTAGTCACCCTCCAGCACCACCAGCTTGTTGATCTGCGACTCCCCCTCGTCGGGGATGGAGATGACCCGGCCCGTCACGACCTTCCGGCGACCCGGCGCCTGCTCGACGCGCACGTCCTCGCTGATACGCCCCGCGATCCGGTGCACGCCCGGGATCGCCGCAAGACGATCCACGGTCTGGCGCGGCGCGCGCTCAAGCTCGATCGTGAAGTCCGCCAGCCGCAGGCGGTCATAGCCCCAGTCATACGAGGCCCCCATCGAGCGGTATGAGAGGTAGAAGCTGTGGTACATGGAGATCCCCAGCATCGTCACCACGGCGATGCCGATCGCCTGCGCGCGGTAGGCGCGCAGGTCGCGAAAGAGCTTCAACCACAGCCGTGACATCGCCCCTCAGCCACTCCACGGAGACAGACAGGTCTTATCAGCTATTCGCCTCAATCCTGCACAAAGCTCGTGCAACAATGTGCAACTTTACCGCGTCAGGCTCAACATACCTCAACCGCGTCCATGGGGCCAACTGTCCTCACAACTGCACCTCGATGTACTCCCCTCCTCTGCACGGGTAGTCGTGCAGGAAGAGCGCCTTCCGCTCCGAGCAAAGGCCGATCATCGAGTACTCGGTATGACTCTGGTCATCCCCGCCGTGGCGGCAGATGCTCGGACTCCCGTGGTGCTTGAGCACGTCCTTCATCGCCTGGAGGTCGCGCCCGCCCCGGCCGCCCTTGAAGCGTTCGTCGAGCATCCCCGCCCGCGCGATCGCGTTTGCTTTCCCTTCGGGCGTCCGCCAGTCGGCCTCGCCGATCGCGTCGAGTTGGTAGTAGTTCGAGCAGTTCATGTACGTCTCGCCCGGCTCCGGCCAGCGGATCTGCGTCAGCGGACAGGGCGACTCGAGCGAGCAGATGAAGCCGTCGGCATCCACCAGCAGCGACGCGTAGCCCTTCCCGAAAGTTGGGATCGCACACATGTGCCGCACGAACTCTTCGCCGCTGCGGCAGCGGAAGAGGCCCTCGTACGCCCAGAGGCGGATCGGCACGTGGTGGGCGCTCTGCCTGAACTGGCTGCCCACCGACGAGTGACCGACCGCCACGCCCTCGGCGTTGAAGCCGTCGATGGTCGCAAGCAGCCCGCAGAACGTCCAGTTGAGCTGCGGGATGCCGTCATCGCGGCGGACCAGTCGCGCGACCGGCGGCGCCTGCTGGCCCGGCTCGCCGCCGTCGTTGTTCTTCCCCCAGATCGGCCCGTCCGGGCCCTCGCTGAACGCGATGTTCGTGCACTCCTGCGGCGGGTCAAGCTCCCGCTTATACCCCGGCACGTTCAGCTTCAGGATCGTCTCCAGCGGCAGGTCCGCGCCCTCCGCGGTGCCCTCCATCTCCTCCAGCACCAGCGGGACATGCCTGCGCAGCGCCTGCTCGGTCGCCGGCCAGCGACGCTCCCAGTCGCTGTGTCGCTCATCCACCTTCACCAGCTCCGCGTACTGCCGGATCTCCTCCCGCAGCGCCTCGCCCGTGATCCGCCCGATCGTCCTCGCGTCTCCGCTCGCCTCAACCAGCTTCATGCGCGTCGCTCCCTGTTCTCCGTCGTTGGGCAGCCCGGCACCCGCGCGGCCCATGCCTTCTGTCGCGTGTCGTCTACCGTCCGGACCCCGCACGGCTTTCCGCGATGTCGCCCTGTCAACCGCCCGCCGCGCACCCGCCCGGCCAGAACGCCACCGCGGACACGAGCATCACCACCAGCAGCACCAGCACCTGCCACAGATTCGGCCGCCAGTGCTTCTTCGCGATCTCCTCGCGCTCCTCGTCGTCAGTCATCCTCCGCTTCCAGCGATCCGGGTAGTCCATCGCGTCTACCACCTCAACTCACTCGGCGGCACCGGACTCTCGTTCTCCTCGATCTCCTCGACATGCCCGCTGCGCAGTGAGATCACGATGTCCGCCATCTGCCCGATTGCCGCATTATGCGTCACCATCAACACCGTCAGGTCGCTCTCATCGGAGATCTCGCGGATAAGCTCGAGCACCAGCAGCCCGGTCTCGTAGTCGAGGTTCCCCGTCGGCTCATCGCCCAGCAGCAGGTAGGGCCGCTTGATCAGCGCCCGCGCGATCGCCACGCGCTGCTGCTCGCCGCCCGAGAGCTCCGCCGGGTAGTAGTCGAGCCGCTCTCCCAGTCCGACGCGTTCGAGCAGATCGGCGGCCTCGCCGGCGTTGCCCGCAAGCTCCCCGACCAGCGCCACGTTCTCCTTCGCGGTGAGTGTCGGCACGAGGTTGAAGAACTGGAAGATGAAGCCGACCTTCTCCCGGCGGTACTCCGTTAACTCCGGCTCCACCAGCGTCGAGACCTCGTGGTCATCGACCAGCACCGTGCCGCCGGTGGGCGTGTCGAGGCCGCCGATGAGGTTCAGCAGCGTGGTCTTCCCCGAGCCCGACGGGCCCAGCAGCACCACCAGCGCGCCCTCCGGGACGTCGAAGGTCGCGCCACGCAGCGCCTTCACGATCACCTCGCCCATCTGGTAGTGCTTCTGCAGGTCCTGGCAGGAGACAGCCGGCTTACTCAACGCGCTCCCTCATCCTCACTTGCACGGCGTCGCCCGGCCCGACGTCATCCTTGCCCTCCACCACCACGAGGTCGCCGGCCTCGAGCCCCTCAGTCACCTGCGCGTCCACGTAGTTGTTCGCGCCCATCGTGATCTCCTGCCGCTCAAGGCGCTCGCCCACCAGCTTCAGCACCCACCGCCCCGTCTCATCGTCGATCACCGAATCGGCCGGGATCAGCAGCACATCGCGCGCGATCGTCGCCTCTGCCGAGACATCCACCTCCATGCCCGGCCGCAGCGGCCCCGTCCCGGCGGTCAGATCGATCCGCGAGCGCACGACCCGCCCGCCGATGCCCGCCGCCGTCCTCGGCGTGGCGGTCGCAGCGATCCGCTCGATCCGTCCCGGGAGGCTCTGGCCGAGGTAGGCGGGCAGGATGATCTGCACGTCCTGCCCCTCATGAACCTTGCCCACGTCGATGTCGTCGATCAGCGCCGTCACCCAGATCTCGCTTCCGTCCGCGACCTGGAAGAGCGGAAGCCCCGGTGTCGCGCTGTCGCCCGGGTCCACGTAGCGGCGGCTGACCACGCCGTCAAACGGCGCCTGCACGCTCTCATGCGCTGTCTGCGCCGCGCTGCCCGGCGCCATCGACGGGCCGCCGGTGATCCGGCAGAGCAGATCACCCCGTCGCACCAGGTCGCCCTCGTCGCGATAGACCGCCGCAACCCGGCCCTGGATCTGCGAGGAGACCTCCGCGACCCGGCCCTCGACGTCGCCGGTCGCGGTCACAGTCACGTCAAGGTCCCCCCGCCGCGCCTCGGCCACCGTCACCTCAGGCGGTCGGCTCTGCGACCAGGCGATCAGCCCCGCGATCACCAGCAGACCCGCCACCCACCAGGCCCAGCGGAAGCTACGCTTCCGGTCGTTGTTGTTGGCCGCGTTGTTGTTGCTCATGTCCCTCTCTCTGATCCTCCGCCGCTGGCCGGTAGTGCGTCGCCCCGACGGCCGTCTCCGGCGGCTCGTCGCGGGTGGCTCAGCGTTTCGTGAGTACCGCGGTCCGGCTGAAGAATGTGCCGCGAAGGTCGCTGCGCACGAAGCCGAACGCCTCGGCCGGCGCCAGCTCCTCCTCCCAGCGCCTCGTGGAGACGTGCAGCAGCGGCTCGATCACCAGCACCTTCCCCGCCGGTCGGATGCTGTGGCCCAGCGCCCGCCAGTACTGCTCGACTCTCGCGACCTCGTGCAGCATCCACGACATGAGCGCGAAGTCCACATCCGGAGGAAGCTGCAGCTGATCCTCGCTGACGATCACCCCGACGACGCTCGCGGTCGCAACCTGCTCTCGGCGGACACGCTCCACCGCCCGCCGCACCATCTCCTCCTGCACATCCACGAGCAGAAGCTCCCCGGAGGGCCCGATGAGGCGGGCGAGCGCCGCCGAGAAGTAGCCGGTGCCGCAGCCGATGTCCGCGACCCGATCGCCGGCCGCGACGAACGGGCGCACGATCCGTTCGGCGTCATAGAGCAGGGGGCGGATGGTGCGGTCGAACGCCTCCATCAGCCAGTACGGTGTCCTGTGCAGGGCGCACAACTCCGATCGCATCCGCGATGACCCGCGTTGGGGAGACCTTCCGTGCGGGCGCCGGTTCTCCTTCCTCGCCGCGGGC
>JBMNNW010000109.1:0-16693 GCA_050942735.1 Armatimonadota bacterium | reverse complement strand
CGACGGCGTCCGCGGCTGCGGTGTGTGCTTCATCGAACCACCTCGCAGCCAGATTCCCCCTCCTCACAACCGAACCTCCAGCGATCAATACTTTTTCAGCGGTCACATCATTGCGATCACCACCAGCAACTCAATCAGGGTGAAACCTCGTCTCCTGGCTCCGAACATTGCACGACCTCCTTCTTCATGATAGGTGCTCTATCGGGCTTCTGCACCCGTTGCAGCCGGCCAGGTCGGACTCTGCGATGCAACCCACAAACAGTTCAGGCCCACACATGCTCCGCAGGAGCACGAGTGGGCCTGATAAACGTCCTCAGCGGGGCGAATTGGTCGCATTGACAGGACTGGCACATTGTCCTTCTCCGCAGGGCCTTTTCGCACGCAGCGCAAGAATGTGCAGAGTGAATTTCGACGCCGCCGGATGGAGTCCTCCTCAGTTCCTAAAGTTTTTTTGCTCGTCGGGCCTGGCGCGACCCCGCCGGGCCCACCATGGGGGCGCTATCCGGCATTCGCGGTGAACGATGAAAGTATTGAGGGCCCCCGCGGCGAAGTAGTGGGCAGGCGGATCGCGACTGAGTCGACTTCGCGGGCCCGGACGCACCTGATCGCGTCGCCGCATGTGAAGCGGAGGCCAATACCATGCTCCTGAGAGAGGCCGTATCGTTCTGGGCGCCGCTGCTGGCGCTGACCTTTCTGGCGGCACCGACATGGGCCGCACAGTACTACCTCTCACCGGCCGGCGACGACGGGGCCGCCGGTGATATTGAAAGCCCCTGGCGGAGCATAGAGAGGGCCAACGAGACCCTTCAGCCCGGCGACACAGCCATCTTCCTGCCCGGCGAGTACGCTGGGACGATCAACCCGGCCAACAGCGGGACGGCGGACGCGCCCATCACCTACCGCTCCGCCGAGCCGCGCGCGGCCCGATTGGTGGCCGAGGAGCAGGAGTTCATCATCCGACTCGTCGAACGCGAGCATATCGCCGTCGAGGGCTTCCATGTGGACGGTCGGATGCAGGCGCGCTGGATGCTCGCCACCAACGCGCACCACCTGACCATTCGCGGCTGCACGATGCGCAACGCCCCGCGGCCGGTCTCGATCACCCACTGCACGAACGTGCGGCTGCTCGACAACCTCTTCAGCCAGGACCGCTCAGGTCCCAGTGACATGATGTGGCTGGAGGAATGTAGTGAGGTGCTGGTTGAGGGCAATTCGTTCACCCGTGCCGGGCACAGCCCTTTTACGCTCAACTACGTGAACAACGCGGTGATCCGCGCCAATGTATTCCACGCGGAGTGGGGGCGCAACTACATCACATACTCCCTCGGCCGGGTGCTCTGGGATGGCAACATCATCGCTCGCGCCCGCGACAGCGGAGGCTCGGCGTCGAGCAGGGCTCACTCGTTCTGGACCGAGGGCATCTTCCGCAACAACCGCGTTTTCGATCACCTCAGCGCCCCGCTGAACATGGGCAGCTACATCTACGCCGGCGCCTCTCCCACCGGCCGATTCCGCGGGCCCTTCGGGACGATGAACTCCCGTTTCTATCACAACACCTTCACCGACGCGCTCGGGCCGGTCTGGTCGATCGGCGGGGTGAGCGTGGCCGCGAACGTCTTCCAGAACAACATCTTCGCCCGCAACGACTACCCCGGGGGGAACACCCAGTTCACGCGGGCCGACGGGATCAGCCGCGACAACCGCTTCGTGAGCAACCTCTTCCGCGGCACCGAACCCGGTCAGGCGGTCATCAGCCATGAGGGGAGCAACTGGACTGTCGATGAGGCCAACCGGAACACACGCACCGTCGGCGGCTTCTGGTCTGAGTTTCACCTGAACGTTGACGCCGACCCGGGCTTTGTTGACGCTGCGAACCGCGACTATCGCCTGCGCGCGGACAGTGAGGCGATCGACACCGGCACGCCCCTGGCACGAGCCGTCGGCTCCGGGACGGGACGCGCCCTGCCGGTCAATGACGGGATCGTCTTCTACGACGGCTTCGGCATCGAGGGAGAGGAGGGGGACTTCATCGCCATCGGCAGAGGAGACAACCTCGCGCAGATCGAGCGCGTGGAGTTGCGCCACCATCAGCCCGCAATCCTGCATCTCGACCGCGAGGTATCGTGGACGGACGCGATGCCGGTGAGCCTGCCGTGGGCCGGGGAGGCTCCTGATCCGGGCGCGTGGCAGCACGGTGTGGCGTTCGACCCGACGCGGATCTCGGCACTCGCCCGCCCGGCGCTGCTCGAGCCGGGGCAGCCGGTGAGCTTCTCGATCGACCTGTTCGGCAAGGAGCCTGTCTCGGTCCTGTGGGACTTCGGCGACGGCTCATTCTCTGAAGAGCTTGCGCCGACGCATACGTACGCCGAGGCGGGCCACTACGCTGTGACGGTGAGAGCAACCTGCGCCGGTGAGCGGCGGGCGGTTGACGTGGTCTTCATCCGAGTGGAGGAGGCCGTGGACCCGGCCGCGCCGATGGTCGATGCCGACTTTGAGATCGAGACGCGCGATACGCACTGGGGCTATCAGTTCAAGTTCTACCGCGGTCATCAGACAGGGCATGCGAACGTTGAGCGCCCCGACGGTGACGGCCGGTGCATGCGCCTGTTTTATGACCCCGGGAAGTCCAACCGCACGGCCGGGCAGCTTGCGCCGGGCGCGTGGGACATCGATCGCTACCCGTTGGTGCGCTTTGAGTACCGCATCCCGCGGGGCGTTCCGGTGGTGGTGCAGTTCAGCCCGTTCTCCGCGCCGGGGAGGCCGGGGGCATTCTACCTCGCCGCGACCGCGAACCAGGCGGCCCGCTTCGGCGATCTCGCGGGGTACACGCTGGTCGATGACGGGCAGTGGCGGGAGGTCACGATCGACGTGCGCAGGATCCGTGAGGTATACCCCGATCTGCAGCACCTTCGCCAGTTCATGTTCAGCACCCCGTGGACCTCGCAGCCGCCGCCCGCAAACTGGACGGGCTTCCCGGCGGTGCAGTCGGACTTCAGGAGCCAGCCCGACGGACCGGAAGACACCGCGGTGCATCACAGTCTCGACATCGTCCTTCTGCGCGCGAAGCAGGCGGGGGAGTGGCTGGAGATGTCCTTCACCCTGCAGGAAGAGACGACCGGAGAGGTGCTCGTCGGTCTGCTCAACCACACCGACCGCGGCGCGGTGCGTATCCTGCTCAACGATGAGGTGGTCGTCGAGGATTACGACCATCGCTCACAGACGGAGCCGCGGAGTGTCTCGCTCGGGCAGATGACGCTGCCGGCCGGTGAGCACAGGGTGCGGGTGGAGGTGCTGGAGCGGCAGGTGGGCTACGTGGGTCTCTCCGGCGTGACCATCCGGCCCGAGGGCGCGGAGGCTGAGCCGGAGCGGACGCTCGAGGAGTTCGAGTTCTGGTTCGACAACTTTGCGATCCTGCCTGCTCAGCAGTAGCCGCAGGGCTTCGTCGGCGCTGCACAGGCGCGAGGGGCAGACAGGCGCGCCGGCTCGGATCCGGGCGCCACGATCACGTTTTGATGCAGATGGTTTGGCGGGACCTCTCGCCGGGTATCTACTACAATGAGTAGTAAGGACGGGCCCGGATCTGACAGCAGCCCCGATGCGGGGCGCGCGACAGCGAAAGAGAGGTCTTAGAAATGCTGCGGAAACTGCTGCCGTTCGGAACGCTGATGGTATTCGCGACCGCACTGCTCATCCTCCCACAGGCAGATGCGAACGCAGACAGGTCGCGTCATCAGACCCACTACCGGGACTGCCACCTGCCGCCCGGGCTACAGATGCACCAGGGACGGTGGATCCCGCCGGGGCAGCTGAAGAAGATGCAGAGCCACCGGCAGTGTGACCCCCGGTATCATGACAGCCGCTACCGCTATCAGGACACTCGCAGCTATCGCCACGAGCCGCCGAAGTACCGCCACTACGACCGCGACCGCGAGGACTATGGCCTCGTCATCCGCAAGACGCCACGTGGGACCACAGTCGAGGTCGAGTACAACAAGCGCCATCGGTAGCCGACGGCTCTTGCGAGAGGCCATGAGGGCCCCGGCCTCGGCCGGGGCCCTCTCCATGTACGCCGTGCCTCCAGGTGTGCAGCTCCTCCATTCGTGGCGAAGGTGCCTCAGCGGAGCCGACGAATAGCTTATCGACACAGATTCGATGACAGCGTCGCCCGCATCAGCGCGCGCAGATCAGGAGGCAGGTTATGAACTCGGGAGTGTGCCAGTGGGTCTTCAACAAGCTGTTGCTCGACGGTGAGATGGACACGTTCGACTGCATTCAGTTCGTCGGTTCGGAGACGAGCGCCGACTGCTTCGAGCCGCTCAGCCGCTACTGGTATGCGGATGACCCGGTAGATGAGCAGGCCCGCCGCGCACGGAAGATGCTTGACGATCACGACCTGTGCGTCTCATGCTACACACTCGAGAGCAACTTCGCCGCCTACGATCGGGACGTCTTCGACGAGACCGTCGCCGACTGCGTCCTTGCGCTGGACATCGCCGAGATCCTCGGCACGGACACCATCCGCCTCGACCCGAAATCCACGCTGCCTGAGGAGCATCAGACCAACCCGGACCTCGATCATATCCTCGAGCGCGTGGCGGAGGGCATGCAGCAGGTGACCGACGCCGCCGCTGAGCGTGGCATCGGCGTCGGCGTGGAGAACCACGGGCGGCTGCTCGGCCGCGTTGAGCAGGTGGCGCGGATGGTGGAACTGGTCGACCGGCCGAACTTCGGTGTCAATCTCGACTACTCGAACTTCCGCATCGTCTTCGGTCAGGATCACATCGAAGCCACGCGGCTGCTCGCGCCGCGCGTGCTGCACGTCCACGCCAAGGACAACTGCCTGAGCGCCACTGAGCCGGAGAACGCCGAGGAGGAGGGCTGGAGGAAGACGCTGGCCGAGGATGCGATCGAGTGGTTCCACCCCTGCGTGGTCGGCACCGGCGATATGGAGCTGCCGAAGGTCTTCTCGATCCTCCGGGATGCCGGCTATGACGGGACGATCTCCCTGGAGACCTCGCTCCCCGACGACATCCTCGGCTCGGTGTGCGAGGGTGTCTCGAACCTGAATCGCATCATCGCCGACGTGGAGGGCGGCTGAGCGATGCGCCCACCAACGCAGGGGGCCATGCCCGAGAACATCGACCGCGAGCTGGCTCGTTCGAAGCCGGACTACGTGGTCTACGTCCCCACCGGCGATCACGACACCGGAAATGAGCACTTCCTGGTGCGCGACGCTCCCGACGGGAGCCTGATGGCGCTGTGGACGCAGTCGAGTTACGAGGGCGGCGGAGATCACCGGATCATCTTCGCGCGCTCCTTCGACGATGGCGCGACGTGGACCGAGCCGCGACGGATCGCCGGTCCGGCAGGTGCCGACGATGCGGCGCCCATGGCAAGCTGGGGCTTCCCGATCACCTCGGCCTCGGGGCGGATCTACGTCATCTGGAATCAGTACCAGGGCATCGACGACGTTGCCGATCAGCTTACCGGGACGATGGACTGCCGCTACTCCGACGACGCCGGCGAGACGTGGTCGGAGCCGCAGACGATCCCGATGCCCCGCTCGGCCTACGACCACCCCGATCCGACGGTTCCGTCGAACTGGATCGTCTGGCAGCTTCCGATCCGGGACCTGCAGGGCCGCTGGTTCACGGGCTTCTCCCGCTGGGTATCGAAGGCGGTGCGTACCAGGCCGGTGGGGGAGACGTGGTCGGCATCGGAGACGGTCGTGCAGTTCATGCGCTTCATGAACGTTGATGACGACCCTGAGCCGAAGGACCTTCAGATCAAGTGGTCGCCCGATGGTGAGGCGCTCCGCGTACCTCACTACGACCAGCCGTCGCTGTCGGTCACACAGGAGCCGAGTCTTGTGCGGCTGCCCGATGACCGGCTCTTCTGCACGATGCGGACGCAGAGCGGGTACATCTGGTACGCGGTCTCGGACGATGACGGGCGTTCGTGGTGCAACCCGAGGCCTCTGCTGCGGCGCGACCACGGCCTGCCGATCGAGGAACCGCTGTGCTGCTGTCCGATCTACGCGCTTCCCGGCGGCCGCTATGTGCTGCTGCATCACAACAACGACGGCCACTTCGAGGGCTCGCGGCGAGAGGACACCCGCAAGAACCGCCGGCCGGCGTTCATCGCGCTGGGAGAGTTCCGCGAGGAGGCCGACCAGCCCGTCTGGTTCAGTGAGAGCAGGCAGCTTATGGACAACGACGGCGTTCCACTGGGACCGCTCGGGCGCATCGACATCGGCGTCTATCCGAGCCTGACCACGCGGGGCGGCGCGACCGTTCTGTGGCATCCCGAGCGCAAGTTTTTTCTGCTCGGCAAACGCATCACCGAGGAGTTTCTTGCAGACCTGACGGTTCCGTAGCGCAGACGGGTCTTTCGGGTGTCTGCCGCGCAGGAGTCAGACCTACGTCGAGCTATGAGGTGTGCGCGATGGCTTCGTCCCAACCGAACATCATCTTCATCCTGATCGATGATCTCGGATGGAGGGACCTGAACTGCTACGGCAGCACCTTTTACGAGACCCCGAACCTCGACCGGCTGGCCGAGCGAGGGATGCTCTTCACCGACGCCTACGCCTCCTGCCCCGTCTGCTCGCCGACGCGCGCCAGCGTTCAGACGGGTCGCTACCCGGCGCGGGTGGGTGTGACGAACTTCCTGACCGGGCGCGCGCGCGGTCGGCTCGTGGAGCCGGAGTACATCGATCACATGCCGCTGGAGGAGTACACGATCGCGCAGGCGCTGGGCGACGCGGGCTATCAGACGTGGCACGTCGGCAAGTGGCACCTCGGCGGCGAGGAGCGGTACTGGCCGCACAACCGCGGCTACGACGTGAACGTAGCGGGCTGCGCGAAGGGTATGCCCAACAACGGCTACTTCAGCCCGTGGAAGATCCCGATGCTCGAGGACGGGCCGGAGGGCGAGTACCTCACCGACCGCCTGACTGATGAGGCGATCGATCTGGTCGAGAACGCGGGCGACCGCCCATTCTTCCTGCACATGTCATATTACACGGTCCATGTGCCGATCCAGGGGAGGCCGGACCACGTGGCCCGCTTCCGCGAGAAGGCCGCATCGCTGAAGCTCGATCAGATCGAGCCTTTCGTGGAGGGCGAGCACTTCGCCTGCGAACACAAGCGCGATCAGCGGCTTCAGCGCCGGATGCTCCAGACTGACCCGGAGTACGCGGCGATGGTCTGGTCGATGGATGAGAACATCGGCCGGCTGCTGCAGGCGGTCGAGGACGCGGGGCAGGCCGACAACACGATTGTTTTCTTCACCTCCGACAACGGCGGCCTCGCGACGGCGGAGGGCGCGCCGACCTGCAACTTCCCGCTCCACGAGGGCAAGGGCTGGATGTACGAGGGCGGCACACGCGAGCCGCTGATCGTTCACTGGCCCGGCGTGACTGAGCCCGGCAGCCGCTGCGCGGAGCCGGTCACGACGCCGGACTTCTACCCCACGATGCTCCAGATGGCCGGCGCGGAGCTGATCCCCGAGCAGCATGTGGATGGGGCCAGTCTCGTGCCACTGCTTCAGGGAGCTGACGGGCTGGATCGGGAAACTATCTACTGGCACTACCCACACTACGGCAACCAGGGCGGAACGCCCGGCTGCTCGATGCGCTCGGGTGACTGGAAGCTGATTGAGTTCTTCGAGGACGGACGCCTCGAACTGTACAACCTGCGTGAGGACGTCGGTGAGACGCGGAACCGTGCGGATGAGATGCCCGACCTCGCACAGGGAATGCTGCGGATGCTGCAGGCGTGGCGGGCGGAGATCGGCGCGGACCTCCCGACGCCGAATCCGGAGTGGGGCGGTTGAAGCAAGGGGATGATGGGGATGGCTGCTGAGAAACACCGCACGATCGTCTTTGCCGAGGGCACGGTCATAACGCCCACCCGCCGCGTGCGGGGGGATCTCGTCGTCGAGAACGGGCTCATCCGGGAGATACGCAGAAGCGGCGCAACCTCCTCATCGGACGAGCACGTCGTGGACTGCCGCGGGCTCTACGTCGGGCCGGGTCTGGTGGACATCCACACTCACGGCGGGCAGGGCCACGACTTCGTCAGCGACGACCCGAAGGAGATCATCGCGGGGTGCGAGTATCATCTCTCGGTCGGCACCACCGCCATCGCCCCCTCGGGCCTGAGCGTTCCGATCGAGGAGATGCGCGCCTCCATCGAGGCGACGCGCGTGGCGGCCTCCGAGTGCAGAGCCCACATCCTCGGCTACCACGTGGAGGGGATGTACCTCGATGAGGAGTACCGGGGCGGGCACCTGCAGGAGTACGTCCGCAACCCCGACCCGAAGGAGTACCTGCCCCTGATCGAGGATCACGGGGATTTCATCACGGAGTGGACGCTGGCGCCGGAGCTTCCTGGCTCGCTCGACGTCATCCGCGCCTGCAGGCGAGCCGGGATCCCGACCTCCGCGGGGCACTCGCAGGCGACGTATGAGCAGATGATGGCCGCCATCGACGCTGGTCTGAGCCACGCGACGCATCTCTACTGCGTGATGGGCACGATCCGCTTCGAGGCGCTGCGCAGCTCACCCGGCAAAGGGTACGCGCCGGGTGTGGTGGAGACGGTGCTGATGCACCAGGCGCTCACCACGGAGATCATCTGCGACGGCTTCCACGTTCACCCGGCGCTGATCCGCTTCGCGCTGATGTGCAAGGGGCCAAACCGCATTGCGCTGATCTCGGACGCGATGAAAGGCGCGGGGCTGCCTGATGGTGAGTATTTCATCGGAGGGCAGAACGCGATCGTGAAGGGCGGAATTGCGATCATCAAGGAGCGTCCTGAGGTGATCGCGTCATCGGTGACGCCGATGATCGGGATGCTGCGATTCATCCATGAGACGGTGGGCGTCCGGCTGGAGGACGCGTGGACGATGGGGTCGCTTACGCCCGCGCGCATCATCGGCGCGGATGACCGCTTCGGCTCGCTGGACCCGGGCAAGGACGCCGACATCCTCCTCCTCGACCGCGACCTTGAGGTGCGCGAGGTCTACGCGAAGGGGCGGCGGGTGGCGATGCATCGGTGAGCGGCCATTGAACGTTGACGGTGTCGCTTGCCACCCGCTGACGGCAGAAGCGGCACAGTCCGAGAGATGCTCCCTGCCAGCGAGGCGCCCACCCTGAGATTGCCCTCGTAAAAGGTCCCTCGGCCCCTCACGCGGAACCACCCCCACGGCCGCGTTACTGACTGCCCGCGTCTGGAGGTCGTTGATCGTGGAGAGGCTTGACCGCTTCGGTCGGATGATGCAGGAGTACATGGTGCGCCGGGTGCGCGCCATCAGCGACAGCAACCGCGAGACCATCCTCGGCCTGCGCTCGAAGAAGGCCGCTCTCGAGTACCAGGAGCACGTCCGCAAAGGGCTCCGGAAGACATTCGGACGCAAGCCCGCGAAGACGCCGCTCAACGCCCGCACGGTCGGGACGGTCGAGCGCGATGCGTACACCATCGAGAAAGTCATCTTCGAGTCCCGGCCGAACCTGCCGGTGACAGGCAATCTCTACGTGCCGAATGATCTCGACGGCCCCGTCCCGGCAGTGCTTGGTGTCTGCGGGCACTCCGTCGAGGGGAAGGCCTCCGACGCATATCAGTCCTTCTCGCAGGGACTGGCCCGCAATGGCTACGTGGTCTTCATCTTCGACCCGTTCAGCCAGGGCGAGCGGATGCAGTATCCCGACGGGGAGGGCGGATCGATCGTCGGACCCTGCACCCGCGAGCACAACTGGATGGGGCGGCAGCAGACACTGCTCGGCGAGTTCTTCGGCGCATGGCGAGCGTGGGATGGGGTGCAGGCGGTGGAGTATCTGCGCGGTCGGTCGGAGGTGGACCCGGCGCAGATCGGCCTGACAGGCAACTCCGGCGGCGGCACGATGACCACGATGCTGCTTGCGGCGACCGGCGCGTGGTTCGGTGAGACGCCCTTCTCGATGGCCGCTCCAAGCTGCTACATCACCACCTGGCGCTGCAACGTCGAGAACGAGCTTCCCGCCGACGCCGAGCAGCAGCCGCCCCATGCGCTGGAGTTCGGGATGGAGATGGGCGACCTGCTGATGCTCCACGCGCCCAAGCCACTGATCCTGCTGGGTCAGGAGCACGACTACTTCGACGCGCGCGGCCTTGAGGACACCTACGATCGGCTGAAGCATTTCTGGGGCCTCTTCGGCGCGGAGGACGACCTGCAACTGTTCATCGGCCCGCGTCCGCACGGCTACCACCAGGAGAACCGCGAGGCGATGTACGCGTTCTTCGGCGGCTGCACGGGCCTCGTCAGCTCCGGCGAGCCCGAGCTGACGATCGAGGAGGACGAGACACTCTGGTGCACCGAGAGCGGGCAGGTGGATGAGCTGAAGCCCGCGACGGTCCCGGACTTCACCCGCGCGCGCTCGCAGGAGCTGGCGGAGAAGCGCGGCGAGGTCTCGGGCGATGCGCTCACGAGCGCGGTGGCGAAGCTGCTTGCCCTGCCGAAGCTGTCCGGCGAGCCGCCGCACTACCGGATACTGCGGCCGATGACCAACCGGGAGTACCCCGGCAACCGGGCGATCTCGATCTACCTGCTCGAGACAGACCCCGAGTGGGGCGCTCAGGCGGTCGTCTACAAGCTCGAGGAGGGCGGCCGGGCCTCGCGGCCGGTCCCCGGCGACGGCGCTGCGACGCTGTGGATTCCGCACCACTCCTCCGATGAGGACCTGCGCGACGATGCGCTGTGCAGGAAGCTGGGCAAGCGCGATGAGCCGTTCTTCACCTGCGACTACCGCGGAATCGGTGAGAGCATCCCCAACACCTGCACCCACCGCTCCTTCGAGGGGATCTACGGCAGCGACTACTTCTACGCCAGCTACGGCGAGATGCTCAACGAGCCCTACATCGGCTGGCGGGTCTACGACATCATCCGCAGTCTGGACTTCATGGCCGCGTACGGCTATGACGAGGTGCACATGGTAGGGCGCGGCTGGGGCTCGATCCCCGCAGCGCTCGCGGCGCTGCTCGATGACCGCGTCACGCAGGTGACGCTGCGCCACGCTCCCATCTCATGGAGCGAGCTGGCGGAGACGAGGATGCAGACGTGGCCGCTCTCGGTCATGCTTCGCGGCGCGCTGGAGAAGTTCGACCTGCCGGACGTATACCGGGCGCTGTCCGCGAAGAACCTGCAGCTCGTGCAGCCGATGAGCGCGGAGTTCAAGGCGATGCAGAAGAAGACCGCGACTGCGAGGCTCGAGGCCGTCGGTCTTGACCCGGGGCTGCTTGGGTGATGGCGGGGAGGCGGCCGGAATGACGAGGCGTCTCACGGCGGCCGTCGCCGTGGCGATCTGCCTGGCGGTCGCGCCGTCGCTTGCGGCGGATGGTCAACCCGAGAAGGCCCCTGACTTCTACATCGGCCCGGTGCTGAAGTTTGACCTTGAGAACGACAACAGCGAACTGACGCTGAGCTTCACCGGCGCCGGGAAGGGCGTGGTCGCGCCGGAGTTGGGTCTCTACGACAACAGGCTGCTCGTGGGTGTCCGCTACATGTTCCTCGGAACACGAGCCGACCTCACCCGCGCCGTGTACGGAGGGCCGACGCTCTTCTGGTATGACGAGCACATCGGCGGAGGCGTGATCGTGGGCAGACACCTGTCGAGGCGGGTCATCGTGGAGGCGAGCTTCCGCGCCACGGGAGACTGGGACGGGGAGGCCGACCTCTCACTCGGCTACGGCTTCGACTGGCCGTGGTGATGAGCGATGAGGGCGCTGCGGAAGTGGGCGACCGGGCGGCGCGGGTGTGTGCTGGTCGCTGCGATGACTGTCGCGACGTTCGTCGTGCTCTCAGTAGGCGTTGTGCTGCTTTTCAGGGCCAGGTTCGCACCGCGGCATGTCGAGACGCTCGAGCTGATCGAAGAGCGGACGGGATGGGTATTCCCGCCTGAGACTCGGATTGTCTCGGCCGGTCAGGACAATCTGGGCATGGATTTCGCGATCTGGGCGGTGCTGGAGATCCCGCGAAGCGAGGCACGCGAGTTGTTTGCGACGCCGCCTCCCGGTCGAGAGCCTGCAGACGATCGTCTGACGGGCGAATTCGCGTTCGACGAGGGGGAGGGCGAGTTGCCGGCGATCTGCCGTCATATGCATCAGGGCTACTGGGCCTTCGCGCCTGACTGGGTCCCGCCGCTGCCCGAGCATTTCCAGCGTTACGTGGCCGCGTACTGGTTCGCTCACCGCAGCTATGACGTGCGGGAGGTCGTCGTGGAGATCGGCGATGAAGAGAGCCCGACGGCGGCGGCGTACGTCTTCTACACGACGTACTGACGGCCCCCCGCCGTGAACAAAGACGCCCGGTCGGGCGTTGTCCGAAGCGGTAGAGCGACGCTTGGGGTGGGCTCTCCGACCGCCGGCTCATTTTCGCTCGGGAGGTGCATGTCATGACACATGCGCTTCGAGTCGTGGCTGCGACGGCCGTGACGCTGCTCTTCATCGGCGCGGGGCTGCTCCCGGCCCAGCCGCAGGGGCCTCGCCAGCAGGGCATATCGCCGCAGGAGAGCGCCTTTCTCGAAGCCGAGCCGCGGGTGGGGGAGAGGGCTCCCGACTTCACGCTCTCGACGCCCGGCGCGGCGGAGATCAGCCTCGCCGAACTCTACGCCGAGAAGCCCGTCGTTTTGCAGTTCGGCAGCGTCACCTGCCCGGTCTACCGCGGGAAGATCGAGCGGATGAACCGCCTCCGCGAGCAGTTCGGCGACGCCTTCCACTGGCTCATCGTCTACACCATCGAGGCGCACCCCGCCGACGGCCCCGATCCGTACACCGGACGCATCTGGCCACACCAGACCAACGAGCGCGAGGGCCTGCTGCTGCAGCAGCCGCGGGACTACGAGGGGCGCGTGGCGATGGCGCGGAAGGTCATCGATGACTACGGCGAGCAGACGCAGATTGTCATAGACGGTATGGACAACGCGGTCTGGGAGGCGTGGGGGAAGCGCCCGAACTCGGCCTTCGTGATCGACGAGGACGGCATCGTCCGGGCGAAGCAGTTCTGGTCGAACGCGGGCGAGCTTGCGGCCGTGCTCAGGGACATGGGCTCCGGGCAGGCAACACCCCCGCCCGGCGAAGCGCGTGTGCCGGTGCCGAACCCCGACGCGTTCTACCGGGACGGAGCGTGGGTGCTCCGGGACGTGCAGTACGGTGATGTCGACGGCCACCCGCTGCTGCTTGACGCCTACCTGCCCGCCGACGACGCGATCAACCCGGCCGTCGTGTTCATCCACGGCGGCGGCTGGCGCAACGGCGACAAGGCCGGGGGCTTTCGCGCGGTACGTGGAGATCGGTTCATCGCACAGGGTGTCGCGGTCATCTCGATCGGCTACCGGCTTTCGGGGGTCGCGCCCTACCCCGCGGCGGTGGACGACTGTCTCGCGGCGGTGCGCTGGATCCGTGAGAACGCGGAGGGCCTGAAGGTCGATCCGGATCGGATGGCCGTCTGGGGCGGCTCTGCCGGCGGGCACCTGGCGCTGATGATGGGATTCCGCGAGCCCGGTCCCGAGGACGCGGGCGCGGACGGTGCGCCCCCGCCGAACTTCTTCCGCTGCGTGGTGGCCCTCAACCCGCCGACGGATCTGACCGCAGATGATGAGATGCACCGCGAACGAGCGTTGCTCGCATTCATGGCAGCGACGCGTGAGGAGGCCCCGGAGCGCTATGCGGAGGCGTCGCCTCTGACGCACCTGTCAGCGGATGACCCGCCGGTCTTCATCATGCACGGGACTGCCGACCGCACGGTGCCCTACAACCAGGCGCTGGTGCTGCAGGAGCGGATGGAGGAGGTCGGGGTGCCGGTGACGCTTGTCACCTTCGAGGGAGCCGGACATGGGCTCAGCGGCGCCGACCGCGAGGACGTTGAGGCGACGATGCAGCGTGCGGTTGAGTTTGTGCTTGAGCATCTCGGTTTCTGACGTCGGCAGGGAGATTCCGAAGGGTGTCGAATGCGTCTCTGAGACGGGGTGATCGACGAGGTAAGGAGAGGATCTGGATGAGAATCGCGCGACTGATCGTGCTGCTGACGCTGCTGACCGCCTTCGGCCTGGCGCTGACGGGCTGTGGCGGAGAGACGTTCCTGATCAGCAAGGGCCAGGAGATTGACATCGGCCAGCAGGCGGCGGCCGATTTCGAGCAGCAGCACCCGGTCAGGGAGAACACACCGCGGGCGCGCTGGCTGGCGCAGATCGGCGCCCGAATCGCTGAGGCCGCGCAGCCCCCGAACTATCCCTACGAGTTCAAACTGGTGGATGAGAACGTCAACAACGCATTCGCGCTGCCCGGCGGGCCGATCTACGTGTACAACGGGTTGATCGAGACCCTCGGCGCCGATGAGGACATGGTCGCGTGGGTCTGCGGACATGAGGCGAGTCATATCAGCCACCAGCACGCCATCAAACGAATCGAGCGAGCCGTCGGGGCGCAGTTGCTGATCGAGTGGGCTATCGGCGGCGGGACCGCGAGAGACATCGGCGGCGTCGTTGCCGGTCTGGCGATTCAGAACTACTCTCGTGACAATGAGTATGAGGCGGATCGGATCGGCTGCAGATACGCCGCCGCCGCAGGGTACGATCCCACCGCCGCCATCCCCGTGTTGCAGAAGTTCCGCGAGCTGCAGGGCCGCGATCCCAGCGACTTCGAGATTCTCTTTCACAGTCACCCCGGCAATACCGACCGGGAAGACGCGGTGAAGAGATACCTCGACGCCAACAACCTCTACGGCAGGTACTACCGGGGCGGAGGGTAGCTCACTCAGAACGGACGATGTATCCGAAGCACCCGGCGCCGATACGCGGCTCGGTCGGTTCGGTCAGTTCCGTCATCACGGGAGGCTGTGAGGCGATCTCAGAGCCTCCCTCGGCCCTGCGGACGATGATGTTGCGAAGCTGGCAGGCGCCGCCGGGTTGCGGATGGTCGGCGCGCCAGTAGCAGCCGCGCGTCTCCTCGCGCTGCAGCGACGCGGTCGCGGTCAGCCGCGCCAGCGTGTGCATCTGCCGCGCCTCCACCGCCAGCCGCATCGCGTCTCGGTCCGCGCCGCCGATGAACGCGAGTGCGTCCTCGAGCGCGTCGAGTTCTTCGATCGCCCTCCGCAGGCTCCCCTGCGTCTTCACCGGCCCGAGGTCGCGCCAGGCGATCTCGCGGATGCGCTCGTGCACGGGCGCGGGATCGCGGTCACCGCGGATGAGGCCCTCGAGGCGATCGACCGCCGCGGCGAGTGCGTCATCGGGGACATCGACATCTCGACCCTCGGCCGCGAAGGCGGCTCTGTGCCCTGCGAGTCTGCCGAAGATGAAGCAGTCGGCGAGCGCGCTGCCACCGAGCCTCCCGGCGCCGAAGAGCCCTCCGGTGACCTCACCCGCGGCGTAGAGGCCGCGCACGGCGGTCTCGCAGTTCTCATCGACGCGCACACCTCCGAGGAAGTAGTGCGCGTGCCCGAGACCCAGCAACTCCTCGCGCATCTGCCCGCCGCGCTCAAGCACGTCGCTCACGCGGCCCTTCGGGTAGCCGAATGAGATCAGCTCAAGGTCAACCAACTCGGCCCCGGCGTCATACGCCATCGCGATGCCGTCACCGGTCGCGCCCGGAGGGTTGTCGGTGCGCTCGAACGCGGCCGCACCGCCGCCTGTCGCGAGGATCACGCACGGGCACCGGAAGATCACCGGCTCGCGCGCCTTCAGCCCGACCGCTGCTACTCCGCAGACCGCACCGTCGCGCACGAGCACCTCGGTGGCGGCGAACAGCCACATGTGCTTCGCGCGTGAGCCGTCATGAATGCGCGTGAGGACCTCCTCGCCCGAATCAACGCCTCGGTAGCTCCAGCGCACGACCCCGGGCATGTCCTCGCCGGCGGGTCGGGGGGCGTCGAACTGCGCGCCGAGCAGCCGCAGCGAGTCGATCATCGCCGGCACGCCCTCGGCGAACTGTCGCACGCGCCGCTGGTCGCTGAGGAAGCCGCCGGTCTCGACCACCTGTCGCGCAAGCTCGTGGGTGGTCTCATCGGTAGACCAGGTCACGTCGCCGTAGGCGCGCGTGGTCGGGCTGGGGGCGCGGTGGGGCATCTTGGAGATGACATACGTCTCCGCACCGGCCTCTGCGGCTGCGAGGCCCGCCGCCATCCCGGCAGCGCCCGTCCCGAGCACCAGCACGTCGCAGTCGATGATCGATTCGCGTGGCATCGGCTCAACCTCCCGGATTCTGACCGACTACCCAACGACCTCCCGCAGCACCCGGAGGAAGTTCCCGCCGAGGATCTTCAGGATCGTCTCATCATCGAAGCCGCGCTGCACGAGTGCCTCGGTGAGTGTCGGCAAGAGCTCCACCCGAGCAGGGATCGGCGTCCACTCCTCGGAGATGCCGTCGTAGTCCGCGCCGAGGCCGATGTGCTCCGGGCCGATCAGGTCGATCACGTACTCGATGCTGTCCATCAGCCGATCCATCGTCGGTTCGGTGCGGTCGATGAAGAAGGGCACGAACGCCATCCCGATCACGCCACCGTTCTCGGCGAGGGCCTCAAGCTGCTCGTCGGTGAGGCCGCGCCAGTGGGGGCACTGGGCGTAGACCGCGCCGTGGGAGAACACGACGGGATCGCGGGACAGCTCGATCGCGTCGAAGAATGCCGCGTCGGAGGAGTGCGCGAGGTCAACGACCATCCCGAGGCG
>JBMNNW010000107.1:0-17084 GCA_050942735.1 Armatimonadota bacterium | reverse complement strand
TGCCACTGCTCGGCTCGCTCGATGCACACATGTCAGTATTCGCAAACCTATACACGAGTACCTCCCCCACCACCAAAAAACTTGCACAGCTAAAACCGATGCTGCTGCCGCCACGCCGGGACGCATTCCCCGGCACACGGCTCCCCGGGCGATGGCGCCTGGAGTCCGGAGTTCGGGGCCAGGCGTCCGCCTCCGAAAGCCTGGAGGTGGGAGCGTGGGGGGCACGGCCGGCATGAAGGAGCCGCGGGGGGCGGCGCCGAATAGCGCCCCACCGCAAGCGCGCAACGCATTCTCCTCGGGACGAGCGGATTCAGGCTGCCGCGAGATGAGAACGAAGGATGAGCGGGCCCTCGCGCGAGAATCTTCCCGTCGCGCTGAAGGCCCTTTGCGATGACCGGGGAAGGGTAGCAGCGCACACTTGATGAGACGAAGAGGAGGGCCACCATGGCTCCGCAGATTGCGATGTACACGCTCATTGGCAAGGATCTTTCGCTCGAGGACTGCATCAAGCTGACCGCCGACGCGGGCTTCGATGCGATCGACATCCGCATGCAGACCGACGGCATCCACATCACGCCCGGGATCACCGACGCCGAGGCCGAGGCCGTCCGCGGGATGGTCGAGGACGCGGGGCTGCACGTGTCAGGGCTGACGACCTACTGGGAGGTCGGGAAGGTCGATCGCAACGAGGCGCGCGTGCAGCTCGACGGGATCGCGCGCTCGCTGGAGGTCGCGACGGTGCTCGGCGCGGGCTTCGTGCGCATCTCATCGGGGGACTACCTCCGCGAGTATGACTACGAGGTCCATCGCGCGGCGTTCCGCGATCAGATCGTCCGCGTGGCTGCGATGGGCGCGGCGCACGGGATCGTCGTGACGCCCGAGCAGCACGGTGGGCGCTACATCGCCTCGGCGGGGCAGTGCCTCGACATGTTCCGCGGGCTCGAGCACCCGAACCTCGGGATCGTCTTCGACCCGGGCAACGCGGTGAGTGAGGGCTTCGAGCGCCCGTGGGTGCAGGTTCGGATGCTGGGCGCGTGGATCAAGAACGTTCACGTTAAGAGTCGGATGCCCGCCGAGGGCGAGCCGCGCCAGCACAACCGCCTGCCGGGCGGGAACGTTCGCGTGAACGAGGGCGTGCTCGACTGGGACGAGATCGCCGACGAGCTGGTCGCGATCGGCTACGACGGCTACCTGACCTGCGAGGACTTCGCGGAGTTCGACTCGCTGGAGGAGAAGTTCAGGTGGAACGCGGAGTTCCTGCGCGGCCTGGCGGGTCACTGGGAGTAAGCAGCACGGGCGCTGTGACGGAAGGAACGGCGGGCGGCCGCGCGCGCCCGCCGTTCCGTAAGGGCCGGACCGGCTCCGGCCTGTGCCGTCCGCCGTGGCCGTCACCTTTGCGTCGGTGATGCATTGACCCACCGAGCTGCCTTTGCTATGATGTTAAAAAGCAGCATATGATGCTTTTTCGCATCAACGAGGTGGTCGCGGCATGTGGTTATTGAAGCCCCTTGACGACATCCTGTCTTCGGGCGCAAAGGTCAAGATCCTCCGCGCAATGGCTCTCGCCCCCGCGCCGCACAATGGTCGGGAGATCAGCAGGCGGGCGGGCACGGACCCGGGGTACACTTCGCGAGTTCTCGCGGAGCTCGTAGCTTCGGGCGTCGTCGCGAAACGCGAACAGGGCCGGGTGAACACGTACCGGATTACGGACGAGTGCCTTGACCTGATCGATCGGCTCATTCAGCTCTTTGCCGCAGAGAGTGAACGTTCGGAGAGGGCCATCGGTGAACTCGCTCGCGCGCTTCCCGAGGCACGGAGCATTATTCTCTACGGCAGCGAGGCGCGTGGTGAGGCTGAGCCGGGAAGCGACACCGACATCCTGATCGTCTTTGAGCAGAGAACGGCCGATCTGGACGACATGGTGGCTGACGCGTGCCTCAAGCTTGCCGAAAGGTATTCACTGTCACTCTCCTGGCACGTTGCTGATGTTGCACGAATGCGTGAGTGGGAAGTTGCAGACAACGACTTCTGGCGCAACGTCCAACGAGACGGCGTGACGCTGGCCGGCGATTCCATTGAGAGGCTGAGACACCGTTGGCTGACTGGCAGGGCTTCCTGAGACAGGCACAGCAATTCTGGGATGTTGCTGAGGCTTCACACGATCCCGAGCACGCGAACCAGGCCGCGAGTAACGCCATCCATGCGGTGATCGCCGCGAACGACGCCCTTTGCCTTTATCTCGTACATGAACGCCCCGGCGGGAGATCGCACACGGAGGCTGCACGGCTTCTTCGTCGGGCGTGCAAAGGCACGCGATGGGAGCGCGAGGCAGCCACGAAGGCAAGGCAGTATGCACAGATAACGCAGATGAAGAATGCTGCCGAGTACGAAGGGCGACTGCTCAGTACGGAGGACGTCGATCGCATCATGACGCAGGCCAGGCGCTTCCTGGACTGGGCTCAACGCGTGCTGCAGGCATGAGCATGGACGCAGAACAGGAGCCCCCATGCCCCGCATTCGCATACTCGATGAGCAGATGGCCAACCGGATCGCCGCGGGCGAGGTGGTCGAGCGGCCCGCCAGCGTCGTGAAGGAGTTGGTGGAGAACGCGCTCGACGCCGGGGCCTCGCGCATCGAAGTCACGCTCGAGCAGGGCGGGACGCGGCTGATCCGCGTGACCGACGACGGCTGCGGGATGGACACGGAGGACGCCGCGCTGGCCCTCCAGCGCTTCGCAACATCGAAGGTCGCCGAGCCCGAGGACCTCGACAGCATCGCCACGATGGGCTTCCGCGGGGAGGCGATGCCGAGCATCGCGTCCGTCTCGCAGATGCGCGTGATCACCCGCCCGCACGATGCCGATGAGGGCACGATGATCACGATCGAGGGCGGCGAGATCACCGACGCGCGCACCACCGGCTGCCCCCCCGGCACCACCATTGAGGTCGCGAACCTCTTCTTCAACACTCCCGCGCGGCGCAAATACCTCCGAACCACCGCCACCGAGCGGGGCCACTGCACCGACTGGATCGCGTGGCTGGCGATCGCGCGGCCCGATGTCGCGATGAAGGTCACGCACGAGGGCACCGTGCTGCTGGCCTTCCCCGGCCGCGGCGATCTTCGCTCGGTCATCAGCGAGATCCACGGCTCGAACGTCGCCCGGCAGATGCTTCCCGTGGACATGGACACCGGCGCGGTGCGTATTCACGGGCTGGTCAGCCGCCCAGAACTGAGCCGCACCAGTCGGCGCAACCAGGTCTTCATCGTCAACCGGCGCTATGTGCGCAGCAGCTCGCTGGGCCACGCGCTGCGTGAGGCCTTCGGCATCCTGCTGCCGGGCGGTCGACACCCTCTCTGCGCGCTGCATCTCGACGTGCCCGCCGAGCTGGTTGACCCGAATGTGCATCCGACGAAGATCGAGGTGCGCTTCCGCAACCAGCAGGAGATGCACAACCTCACCCAGCAGGCCGTCGAGGAGGCGCTCGAGGAGGCGGGGATGCGACCGGGCCGCCTCTCGGATGGCCGGCCGGGGCTGGCTCCCGACCGGGCGGGGCGCTGGAAGGGCCCCGGCTTCGAGCAGCAGGCACGCGCCCGGAGACTGCGCGTGAACCCCTTCGGCGAGAGCGTCGATGAGCGCGATGACGGGCTGGAGGTCCACGCCGACCAGCCCTCGACCGAGGCCGCGTTCGAGCGCGGCAGGCAGGCTCAGCCCCAGGACGCGTTCGGGCTGGAGGACCGGCTGGAGGCGCTCGGGCAGGTGGCCGCGACGTACATCGCCTGCCGCGCCGGCCACGACCTGCTGCTGGTGGACCAGCACCGGGCGGCCGAGCGGGTGATCGCCGACGAGATCGCCCGGCACGAGGGACAGGTGCAGCGGCAGATGCTGGTGCTCCCGATGACGCTGGAGCTGACCGGGGCGGAGCTTGCGGCGGTTGAGGAGCATCGGGCGCGGCTTGACGAGCTTGGCTTTCAGCTCGAACCGTTCGGCGGCTCGGATTACATCTGCCGCTCCGTCCCCGCGTCGCTGGTGGACGGCAACGCCGAGGAGGCGCTGCGGGCGATTATCGAGGAACTGGCGGAGTGGGGGCGGTCGGATCAGGGTGATGCGCGGGAGAAGCTGGTTGCGACCGTCGCCTGTCACGCGGCGATCAAGAGCGGGCAGGCGTTGACCGACCGGGAGGTGCATGAGCTGATCGAGGCGCTCAACGCCAGCCCGACGCCGGCGATCTGCCCCCATGGGGATCCGATCATCATCACGATCGGGCGGGAGGAGCTTGATCGCAAATTCGGGCGCGGATGAGGCACTGAGAGGTTGCTGTGAGCTCTGTTCGAGTGGATTTGGGCAAACTCTGAGCAACAAAGGAATTGCATCTCGCGGCCGCCGACCGCCGGTGAGATCTGGGGATGGGTGGACGCGCGGAGGTGAGCGGCGTGAAACGAACGATGTTGCTCTCGGTTGCTGTGTCTGTTCTCATATTCGGTACGGTTCTTCTCTCAGGCTGCACTGGGACCGGCGACTCTGGCCCGGCGGTGGCCACGAACCCCGGTCTCACGAATGACGCAGGTGGCGACTTCCGGCAACCCGTGTCAACGCAACCCGTCGATGGCTGGGACGTGACCGCGCCCGCTGTGCCGGACGCCCCGACCGATACCCTGGAGGGCGACGCGCCCGGTGGCCCCGGCGATGCTCCGGATTCGGACGGCGGGACCGGCGGGGAGACGCCGCCGGTCGTCGGAGATCAGACGCCTCCGCCGGATGACCCCGAACCTCCGACGGGCGCGATCGACGAGGGACCCGGCGATGGCTCCGATCCGTCTCCGGGGACTGAGGCTCCTGGAGCAGGTGGAGACGATGGCACGGGAGACGGTGCGATGCCGGGTGATGGCTCCGATCCGTCGCCGCAGCCCGTCTGGCCCGCGCCTGCCATCGGCGACGGGGCCGGTGGTGGTTCGACGCCCGATGCGGGCGGCTATCCGACGCCCGAGCCTGTGCCCCCCAACCTGCTGGTGGACAATGACACCGGCGACGGCCCCGCCTCCGGCGACGGGTCGTATCCCGTCCCGGAGCCGCAGACCTCACCCGCCGATGGAGCCGGGCACACTCCCGAACCCGTGACGTGGGTTCTGCTGGCAGTGGGCGCAGGTGCCGCGGCCCTGGTGAAGCGGCGCCGGGCGGGACGGGGCGCGCACTCCGACGACGAGGCCTGACGCCCGCAGATATCCTCAGCTCACCGCAGCCCACCGCGCGGGACCCGCGCGGTGGGCTGTCGCCCGTGCCGAGCGGCCCCCCCCCGGTGAGCCGCCCGGACAGGCGCTGCCTCCGGTCTTATCCCCGGTACCGTCTCGGACGTTCCTCATCTCCTGCGCCACCCGGCTGCAGCCGTGCCATGCGCGTTGGGAGCCCTGTCGCATCAGCAGATCGGGCAGGACAGATGCCGTGGGTCCGCGAAGGTGACAGATGAGGAAGTCAGAAGCGGGCCGCGGATTGGCCCGAAATGACAGGAGGAGGACGTAGTGATGAAGTGGAAGGTGCCCATGCTGATGGTGCTGGCGGTGCTGGGGCTTGCCGTGGCGCTCGCCGTCGTCGGTTGCTCCGAGCAGCAGGAGGAAGTCACCGGCGAGATGATCGAGCAGCTCCCGGAGGCCGCGGAGGAAGTGTTCACCGGCGCACCTGAGGAACCCGGCCTTGAGGAGACGCCGGGGCTTGAGGTCGAAGAGATGGTAGACGACACGCCGCCGCACGTTCCGGAGGAGGCTGAGGTCGAGGACGCGGAACCGGCCCCCGCTCCGGAAGCCGACAACTGATGCGGTAGGCGAAATCAGCCGTGCTGACCTGCGCGGCGAAATAAAGGGAGCGAGATGACGATGATGCGACGGAATCTCCTGCTGATCGCGATGACGATCCTGGGGCTCATTGTGACCCTGGGGTTGCAGGGCTGCCTCTTTGGCGGCGGCGATGATGCCGCCGAGGGCGAGTCCATGGAGGGCATGGACGGCGAGATGGCCATGGACGGCGAGATGGCCATGGACGGCGAGATGCCGATGGACGACGAGCCGGGCATGGGCGGTCCGCCGATGGACGAGGCGGGCGCACCCGGCGACGCCGGCCAGCTCGTCTCCGAGGGCATGGCCGCGAAGCACTCCGGCGACTACGTGACCGCACGGCAGAAGTTCGAGGCCGCGGTCGCCGCCGACGAGAGCAACGCCGAAGCCCACTGGGGACTCGCGTGGGTCTACGCTGAGATGGCCGATGCCGGGAATGCGGAGATGAAGCAGCCGGCCATCGACGCCTTCACCAAGTTCCTCGAACTGGGCGGTTCGCAGGATCAGGTCGCGGAGGCCACCGCCGCACTCCAGCGCCTCCAGTAGATCCCGCTCGCACATCGTACACGCTCGCGGCGCGCCTTCTACCTCAGAGGGCGCGCCGCTTCTCGTAACTCCTGCCGCAAGCCCTGAGCCGGCGGCGGGCGACCGGCCTACCCCAATGTCTTCGCGATGACATCCGCGAAGGTCTCGAAGGGCTCGTACTCGACGCCCTTCTCATCCATCAGCTTCGCAAGATGGTCCTTCGCGAAGACGATGTCGGCCTGCATGGCCGGGCAGCGGTCCGAGTAGCCGTCGCCGATGTAGATCACGCGATCGTACTTGAGCTGCAGCCGCGCGAGATGGCCGCTCTTGCAGTTGCCGCACTGCAGGCAGTCCTCGTTGGAGTGCGGGAAGGTGATCCTCACGCCCTCGTCGGTCAGTTCCGCCATGTTCACGTATCGCGCGATGCACTCGCCCGGATGCTCGGGGTCGGGATCAGCGTCGCAGATCTCGAAGCCCATGCGCTTCATGAGTCGGTCGAGGTAGAAGCTGAGGCCGTCGGACGCGACGACGACTTCGGCGCCGGCGGCTCTGGCCCGCTCGACGAACTCGGGGAAGCGCTCGTCGGTCTGCAGTGTGTCGATCAGCGCGATCAGTTCGTCGGGCGGCAGATCCACCAGCCCCCACTGACCGGAGAGGCACTCGATGGAGCTGATCTCCCGATCGCGCCAGCGGTACTCCCAGTCCCACGCCTCCTCCAGTTCAAGCTCATCGAAGACCACCCAGCCGGTATCTCGCTTCGTGATCGTCCCGTCAAAGTCGCTCATTATCAGATCGCCGGGGCGGAGTCTGAGCTTCTCCGCCGTGAGCGTGCTCGTCTGTGTCATCTGCAGGAAACACCTCGCGGTGTGGCGTTCATGATTGTGTGTTGGAAGTATAACACAGACCCTGCCTCTTCGTCAGCCGCCCCGGCCGGGCGATCCTCCGGTCTGACTTCGCGACGTGTGCGCAATGCACAGGGTGGGCATGCGGGGGAGGGGGCAGCGCGCCCGATCGCGAACCGTCCGCGCGGACGCGCAGTCGCGTAAGGGAGGCACGGAGACGATGGAGAACCTGGTTTGCCGAGAGATGGTCTGGCCCGACGAGATCGAGCAGATGCTCTCGATCCGCAACGCGATCTTCCCGCCGATCAGCCGGGAGGACTGGCTGCGCTATCCGTCCAACACCGCCTCGATGGCCTTCCTCGACGGCATCCCCATCGGCGCCATCCCGCTCGATCAGCGGCGCTTTCAGGTCGCGCCGGGGAAGATCATCGACACTGCCTTCGAGCACGCCGTCGGGACCCGCTCGGACTTCCGCTCCCGCGGTGTCGGGGGAGCGATGATCGACGCGGCCGTCGAGTTCCTCGCCGACCGGGCCGACGCCCTGATGGTCTACCGCGGCGGCGAGCGAACGCCGGGCTACCGCTTCTACGAGCGCTCCGGGCACTACGACCTGATCTACATGCGCCCGATGACGTGGGCGCCGGGTGTGGTGGAGGAGGCGGACGTGGCGGTCGGCGGGCTTGAGGAATGCCTTGCTCTGCAACCGGAGCTTGTGCGGGTGTTCGACGCGGCCTTCGGAGACTACGGCGGCTTCCGCCCGCGTGAGGTCGGCTACTGGGAGATGGCGCTCAATGACATGATCTTCACGGTCATCCGGCAGGACGTTATCTTCGTCCGGCACCCGGCCGAGGGCGCGCTTGAGAGCTACGCCATCGCGACCGTGCGCAGCGGCGAGAGGCCCGATGAACAGGTCTCGATCATGGAGATCGCCGGGGTGAGCGACGCGGCGGTGAGGGCGGCTCTGCGGGGAGTCTGCTCGGAGGGCGCACGGCGCGGCTGGCCGGTTGGAACAATCGCCTGCGTGGACAGCCCGTGGCGGATGCTCATGCGGGAGATGGGCTTCGAGGAGGGGCTGCGCTCGACGATGATCATGGGCCAGCCGATCGCCCCGGCACGGCTCTTCGAGAAGGTCTGCGCGGACTTCGATGCGGTGGCTGAGCTGAAGATCAGCGTCTGGGCGCCCGGCTACGAAGAGACCATCTGGGAGGGCCCCGGGGCGAAGCGCGAGATCACCGTCGAGGGCAGGGAACTGCTGCTCAACCGGATGCTGATGCGCCGGGTGGACATCGCGTCAGCCGTCGCCTCAGACCTGATTACGATCGCGGGCGAGGAGGCCGACGACCGGGAGCGCCTCGCCAGCGCGCTGCCCTACGTCCCGTGGGAGTACCACAGGATCGACTGGACGTGATAGGGGGAAGGAAGTCGCACGTCGCAGGCAACGGCAGGCAGCGGCGAAGTCGTTGGTCGGCGACCTGCGACCTGCGACTGCCTTTACACCACCGTCACGCGCTCGACCTGGGCCATGTTCCGGATGTGAGCGGCGGCTGCCCGGTACTCCCGCGCGTCGCTGAGATGCTCGATCATCAACGGGGTGTCTTCGGAGAGCCTGCCCAACTCGCGCACGTAGGTCCTCCAGTCGAGCCCGCCGGTGCCCGGTCGACACTCGCTCAGATGCAGCGTCAGCTCATCCTGCAGGATGATGTCTTTCGCGTGGCAACTCCTGATGTGCGGCCCCAGCAGCCTGAAGCACTCCTCGATCATCGCGCCCGAGTTGTAGTAGCGCTCCGGGGAGTTCACGAGGTTGACCGGGTCGAGGTGGACGGCGAAGCGCTCGCGGTCGATCGCCGCGATCAGGTCGGCGTATGAGCGCGCCGAATCCGGGTACAGCCACGGCATCGTCTCAAGGGCGTAGTAGTTGCGTGTGGGCCGGACGGTGTCGATGATCTCGCGCACGCTGTCCACGATCAGCGCGAAAGTATCCTCCGTGAGGTTTCCATCACCGGGAGCGGCCCAGCGTTCGCCCCGGCTGCCCGAGACGTTCACGCAGCAGTTCGCGCCGATGCGGTCGGCGAGATCCAGCCGTCTGCAGCAGCCCTCAATCCCCGCCCTGCGGACCTCATCATCGGGGCTGATGGGGTTGTTGCCCCACGCGCCCACCTCGGCGATGACGATGTGGGCTTGCGCGGCCGCGGCCTCCCACTCGCCAACGGCATCATCATCAGCGTCCTCGCCGATGGGGCAGTAGGCGGCCGAGTAGCCCTGCCGCTGCACCGCGCTTGCCCACTCCTCCGGAGTGGAATAGTCCTCAAAGATTGCGCCACCGATCCTCATGCAGTGTCCTCCAGCATCAGCGATGCCCACGTCGCTCGAGCCTTCATCAGACGTCCGGTCTGCGTCATCGTATTGTCATCTTGCGCGTCTGTCAAACCGCGTTCGCAAACCGCGCAGCCGTCCTGGGCGTTCGCGCCGGCCGTGCGGCACGCGGAGCACGCTGATTCCGGCCCCTCGCCCGAGGTCCGGTCAGCACCACGGAGAGTGCCGCCGCAGCAATGACGCCGGAGGAGCATGTGGAGTTCAACCCGGCCCTGACGGAAACCGATGTACACCCTGGCAGGCATCGCGGGTGGCCGCGTGGTGCTTGTCATGTGTTGGACACCCCATCGGGAAGAGGGATTCCCATGATCTTCCGGGAGGATATGCGGTTTCGCCTGCGGACGGGGCTTGTGGTGGCATCACTGCTCATGGCGGCGCACGTTCCGTCCGACGGGTCCTGCGCGATCCGGACTGCACGGCCGGCGGCCAGCTTCCTGGTCGGCGAGCCGGTCGAGTTCACGATCATCTCCGACCTGCCCGCGCAGCGTGTGGCGTGGTCGGTGACCGACTACTACGGGGAGGAGTGCGCTCGCGGCGTGATGCGGGCCGGGGCGGGATCGACGACGCTGCGTGTAACACCGAGGCCGGGCGTCGGCTACTACACACTCGCGCTGCAGTATGAGTCGGGCGATGGACACGAGAAGGTCTTCTGCGTGCTGCCGCATCCCGATGAGGACCGCGGCGACGGGGGCCTCTTCGGCCTCGGCATCACCACCACCAGTGAGATGCTCTGGGATGCGGCGTGGCAGATCGGCGCGCGGCATTTTCGGGCGGAGCTGCCGTGGACGGAGGTGGAGCGTGTGCAGGGTGAGCATGACCTCGAGCGGGTGCGCAGGGTCGCCGAGCTTGCCCGCGAGCGCGACATGCAGTTGACGGTGCTGACCGGGCACACGCCGCGGCACTACGGCGTCAGGCCCGTGGACGCGCAGGGGCGCGTCGCCGAGGCGTGGCACACCTGGCAGCCCGAGGGGACGGTCGAGTGGTACGAGTATATCGACGCGATGGCGCGCACGCTCGCGCCGCTGCGCCTGAGCCCCGAGCGAGCGCGGGGGAGCGACAGCCTCTCCCGGAGCGGTCGTCCGCTGGTGCTGGCGTGGGAAGTGTGGAGCGAGGCGGATCAGAACTTCTACTACGGAAGCTGGAATCGCTATCTCGACATGCTGCGGATCACGCACAACACGGTCCGACGCCGGGCGCGCATCCCGATCGTCTACGGCTCCACCGGGCACATGACGGAGCTTCAGTGGACGCTGCTGGCCGGGTGCGGCGAGTACTTCGACCGCGTTGCCTTCCACCCCTACCACGAGGACCCGGGCTGGATGATGATGCACTGGTACCGGAACATGCCGCAGAAGCTCGTGGTGTGGGGCGCGATGCGGGAGACGGCGCTCACCGAGTGCGGCTTTCACTCACCCGAGGCGGGCGGAGAGGCTGGCTTCATGCCGCGCGTCTACGCGACGCTGAAGGCGTTCGGCGAGGATCTCTTCATCCGGTCGTCATGCCTCGGCGCGGTCTTTACGCCCAACCGGCGCGACTACTCCCTCGCGCACATGGTTGATGGTGAGCTTGAGCCGCTGCCCGCGTACGTCGCGTTCGCCGTCACACGCTGGCTGCTTGAGTCGGCCGCGTACGTCGGCCCGCTGGAGGCTCCCGAGGGCGCGCAGATGGAGTTGTTTCTGCGCCGGGGGACACCGATGGTGATCGGGTGGACCACCGGAGGCGCGCGGGCGGTCGAGGTGGACGTCGCCTCGGGAGCGGTCATGATGGACGCGCTGGGGAAGCGGACGTCACTGGCGGGACCGTCGGCACGGATCGAACTCTCGACCGACGCGGTCGCGATCCTCGGCGTCTCATGGGAGACCTTCGCCGAGGCTGTGAAGGCGGGGCTCGAACTCGCCCTGGCGACCGAGCTCGGGCACGTGAGTCCTTTCGATTCCCCGTGGATCGACCCGCTGGAGGTTGACCTCGCCAGGTGCGTTGACCCGGGCTTCCCCGATGAGTTGCGCGAGGCTCTCGCGAGCGCCTGCGACCGCGCGTTGAGCCGGCCGCCGCACGGGCCGGCGGCGTTCTTCGAGGTGCAGCGGCTGGTCGGGGACGCGATGCTGCAGGTGGTGGCGCAGGCGCGTGAGCGGGATGAGCTGACTCGCGCGCACAGCAACACGCTGTGGCGGTTGGTGCGCCTGACCGAGGCCCTCGGGCGAGTCGCCGACTCACTGGGCGAGCGCTGGCCGCGGATGAACAACGTGACATCCGAGGACATGCAGAGGACGCTGGAGATGATCTCGCAGAACCGGTCGCGAGTGGCGGCATCCACCGGCGGGGCGGAGAGTCCGCTCGCGCACCGGCTGCAGGATCGCGCGCTCGATGGCCTCGACCGGGTGCGACAGGGCGGTGGGCACGCCCGCGGCAGATGGTGGGCGGCGACACTGACGGCGCGCGTGGCTCACGCGCTGACCGCCATCGAGCCGGCGCGTATGCGCGCGGTCTTCGTGACGGGTGAGTTCCCGACCGCGGACGCCATCACCAAGGGCGTACTGCTCCGCCCGGGCTCAGGCCATCGCGTGGAGGCGCGCGTGTTCAACTTCCTGCCGGAGGGCCTCAGCGGCCGGGTGCAGGCCGGGATGCCGGATGGTTGGGGCGGCATGGCCCCGGGTGGGCCGTTCATCGCTCCCGCGGGAGGGCCGTCCGAGCCCGTGGAACTGACGTTCTCGGTGCCCGGCCGGCCGACGCCGTGGGTTGAGCGGGAGCTGCCCCGTGTGGAGTGGCATCCGATGAGCGTCGATGCGCCACCGACCGCGGAGTTGAGCGCAGAGCTTGCTCTCTCGGGGCAGGGCGGGTCGGCGGGCCCGGCGGAGATGACCTACCGGGTGTACGTGGGGGCCTACCCCTCCGAGACGCAGCGGGCTGCCGACCCGGTTGTGAGCATCCACCCGATCAATCCGCCGCGGGGCGACGACGTGCTCGTGTGGATCACCGGGGCGCCGCTCGTCGCCGGAGGGCGGTAGCTCACGGGGGTTGAGTTCGATCGCCGGGCCCGGGCGGCGCCGAGGGAATGCGCCGCCCGACTGCATGTACGCGCGGAGGAGGTCGGTGGGGCGGCGGGGAACTTAGTTCCACTCGTCTTTGATGAACGCTCGTGGTCCGATGCCCGCCGTGAGGAGAGTTGCGATGTCGCCGTGGTTCTACCTGATTGTGCTCATCGAGGTCCCGATCCTGCTGGGGCTGGCCTACGTCGGTGGCTGGTGGCTTTTCGCCGCGATCGCGTTTGCGACGCTCATGGGGATGGGGGAGCTTTACTCCGCGCTGATCGTGCGCGGCCAGCGCCCTGAAGCCGCCGTGGGCTACCTGTGCGCGCTGCTGATGCTGATGGCAGCGGAATTCGGCGGGTCCGAGCTGTGGGCGGAGCTGATGATCCTGACGGTCTTCGTCACGGTGGCGGCGCCGCTCTCCGCGCAGTTCGCCCGCACGGGCGAGCCCGGCCGCATCCGTGACGCGGCGACCACCACGATGGGCGCGCTCTACGTTGCGCTGCCGATGAGCTTCATCATGCTGCTGTGCAAGTTTGACATCCCGCTGGCCGTGACCGGTGAGAGTGACGGGCAGTTCAAGGCGCGACTGGGCGCGCTGCTGCTGATGGCCGCGGCGGTGTGGATCTCGGACACGGCTGCGTGGGGGATCGGCAAGCTCTTCGGGCGGACCAGGATGACGCCGAAGCTCAGCCCGAACAAGACGTGGGAGGGCGCCGCGGCGGGGACGGCCGGGGCGGTCCTCGCGACGCTGGCCGTCGGCGCGTGGGTGGGTCTGCCCTTCGGGCACGGGGTCGCGCTGGGTCTGCTGCTGGCGGCGGCGGCGCAGATCGGCGACCTCGCCGAGTCGGTGATTAAGCGCGATCTGCAGATGAAGGACTTCGGAACGCTGCTCGGCCCGCACGGTGGCATGCTCGACACCTTCGACGGGGTGCTTTTCGCCGCGCCGGTGGCGTGGTTCTACCTGCAGCTTTTCGTCTGAACAAGCGATCACGAGCGTAGGAGGCTGCCGAATGCGCATAGGTGTGCCACACGAGGTCAAGGATGGGGAGCACCGCGTCGCGCTTGCGGTTCCGGGCGTGGATGCCCTGGTACGCTCGGGCCACGAGGTGATGGTCGAGCAGGGGGCGGGAGTGGACAGCGGCATCCCCGACGGAGAGTATGAGGCCCACGGGGCGCGGATGGTGGACGCCGCCACGGCGTGGAATGATGCCGAGATGGTCATCAAGGTCAAGGAGCCGCTGCCGCAGGAGTACACGTACCTCCGACCGGGGCTGCTCCTCTTCACCTACCTGCACCTGGCATCATCGCGTGAGCTTACCGGGGCGCTGCTCGACAGCGGGGTCATCGGCATCGCCTACGAGACCGTGCAGACCGACGCTGGGCAACTGCCGCTGCTCGAGCCGATGAGTGAGGTGGCGGGGCGGCTCGCCACGCAGGTGGGCGCGCGCTGCCTTAGAGCGCGTGGGGCGGCCGCGGGGTGCTGATGGGTGGTGTGACGGGAGTCGCGCCCGCCGAGGTGGTGATCATCGGCGCGGGCACGGTGGGGCAGAACGCCGCGCATGTGGCACTGGGCTACGGCGCGCAGGTGACGCTGCTGGACATCGACGCGAACAAGCTCCGGCACATGGAGGAGATCACGTCCGGCAACCTGATCACGCTCTTCTCCAACCCCTTCGCGATCGCCCGCTGCGCGCGCTATGCGGACCTGCTGGTGGGCGCGGTGCTGATCCCCGGTGCGCGGGCTCCGAAGCTCGTGACCGAGGAGATGGTCGCGGAGATGAAGCCCGGCGCGGCGATCGTGGACGTGGCCATCGACCAGGGCGGCTGCGTGGAGACGATCCGGCAGACCAGCCACTCGGAGCCGACATACACCCAGCACGGGGTGGTGCACTACGCGGTGCCGAATATGCCGGCGCTGGTCCCCCGCACCGCGACGCTCGCCCTTACGAGCGTGACGATGCCCTACGCGATGAAGATCGCCGATCTCGGAGTCGAGCGGGCGTGTGAGAGCGATCCTGTCCTCGCGAGGGGCCTGAATGTCATCGACGGGACGATCGTCCACGAGGCAGTCAGCGACGTGTTTCCTGAGCTTGCCGGCTGAGCGGCGCATCGGCTCCGCAACCACCGAAGCACTTCGGGGAGTTGGCGTGGCGTGAAGAAGAGGCGCCGAAGCAAGGGCCGGGAGATGGCGGATGTTGTCTGGTCGATCGCGGTGGGGATGCTTGCGATCGGCGGGATCGTGGTCTGCGCCAGCTACCAGGAGGACATCCACAGCCCCGGAATGCGCCTGATGCTGATCGCGGCCGCCATCAGTCTCGGGCTTGGGGGCGGGCTGCTGGCGGATCGGCTGACGTCCTCGCGACGCAGCAGCCGGCGGAGCGGAGCGAATCGCAAGACCCGGCGGCACATCCGGTCGGTTGCCTTCGCGATCACGGGGATCGTCATCGCAAGCTGCATCGTAGCCCTCTACATCGCGCACCAGGTCGGGATCATCGTCGGCGCGGCGGTCGCGGTCCTCATCGCAACGTGGCTGTGGTACGTCCTTGAGAGCCGCAGCCTCTCGCGCGGGACCGACGCCCGGCATCTCAGAGACCGGGACGACTGATCGCAGTTGGTCAAAGTACCTTGAGTGAAACATGAGGCAAAGCGGCAGGACCCGATGACTGGTGAGGCGTATAGTGCAGTGACACATAACGCAGAGGCTGGTCTGTCCGCCTCCTTTGCGACAGATGAGATCGCGCCCGCCAATCTTTCCCGGGATGGCGGGCGTTTCATCGTCTTCGAGGTGCCCTCGCAGCGTGGCCCCGATCAGAAGCGCCTGAACCTGCCCGCCCAGAAGTCGGTGAGGTCGTCGCCGCTGAGGTCGATGTGCTCCCGCGCTCGCTCGCGCACGAGCCTCGTGGCTCCCGGCCTGCAGAGGAACTGGTGCCGGCCGACGGCTTCGACCTCGTCAAGTCCGCCGTGGCTGCGCAGAGCGTCACGCAGGGCCTCTCGCTCCCGCAGGCAGTATCCGTGGATGAACTCGTAGCCGTCGTCGGTGACGACGTGTAGACGCTGATCGTCGGCCCGGTCACCCGACGCCTCCGGCGGGACGCCCACGCCGAGGATCTCCCCCCACTCGCGTGTGTTCCATCCGGCCCAGCCGCGCCAGCTCAGCCCGACCGTGCTGACCGCGACCCTTCCCCGCGCCCACCAGAGCAGCTCCATCGCCGGCACCGGCAGCAACACTCCGCTGACGACCAGCATGACGATGAGCACGCCGATGAAGGCATCGGGATCGTTCCCTCCGAGGTCGAGGAATACGTGTTGCACCCACAGCAGGGCCGCGAGGCCCAGCACCAGCGCCATCATCACGCGGCCCGCGCGCGAGATGTCGTAGCGAAACTCAGTTGCTCCGTCCATCGTCTGAAGCCCCCGTGTCGCGCCTGCCGTCGCCCGCGTCACTGCACCGCGAGGCCGATCCCGGCTTCCTCGCCGCCGGCGTAGAAGAGATAGAGCCGCCCCTGCCACTCGAAGGGGAATGGGTCGCGCAGGTCCGGCTCCTCCCAATCGGGCCCCGGCTCGAGGACCGTCCCGAGCCTCTCGGCCCGCCACTGCTCCGGCGGCAGCGACGCGTCCACCCGGGCGAGGCGGATCACCTCGCGGTCGAACGCCTGCGAGGTGCGCGTGGAGTAGTACAGATCGAGCGTCTCCCCCTGCACATGGACGCCGGAGTGGCGGATCTTGCCGAAGTCGGTGACGCCGTCGGGCTCCAGCAGCGGCTCCCCGCGCACGCGCTCCCAACGCTGGTAGTCGCGGGCGCGCAGGACTCCCTGGCAGTTATGTCCGACGCCCGGCACCGACTCCCTGCCGCCGTTGCCCATGTAGAGGCCGAGTATCCTGCGGCCGAGTCGGAAGGGGCGCAGATAGGCGGTGGAGATGCTGTCCCATGCACCCTCGCGATCGCTCGGGAGGATCAGTGGGTCCGGGTTCTCCACCTCGAAGTGGACGCCGTCGTAGCCGACCGCGCAGCCCATCACCTGTCCCTTCCCGGCCGCGTTGCTGCCGTGGTAGTAGAGGTAGACGCGCCTGGCGGCCTCGTCGATGAGCACGTCGGGGGAGGAGACATGCCCGGCGATCATCGGCGCGTCATCGAGCATGAAGATCGGCTCCTGCACGGTCCAGGGACCTTCCGGCTCGGGCGCGGTCGCAAGGCCGAGGCCGGTGCCGTGGTGGCTGGCGTAGTACATGTAGAGCCGGTCGAGCGGCTCGCTGATCCACGGCGGCGCCTCCACGACGCTCGGGAACATGATCGTCGGGTTCTTCGCGGGCCAGCGGATCGCGTCAAGATCGAGCAGCGGCTCGTCGCTCACGCGTGTGAACTGCGGGATGTCGGGCATCGTGTGTGCCTCCCTGGCATTTCGGAGCTTACACCTGGAGTCCAGGCGCCCCTCGCCTTGACGTCGTGCGGCGCTCTTCCTGACAGACTCCCCGCCGAGGGCGCCGGGGCCAC
>JBMNNW010000202.1:0-3089 GCA_050942735.1 Armatimonadota bacterium | reverse complement strand
GCATCACCTCGCCCCCGGCCCGCATCGGCAGCGCGTAGTCGAGCAGGCAGCGCTGCAGTTCGAACTCGACCATCGCCTCGTGGTCGTAGCGTCGCCGCATCGTTGAGAGGCGTCCGTCGGCGGTCAGGTCGTACTGCTCCTGCACTCCGAGCGCCTCGCGCTGGAGGGCCTCGCGCGCGGTCAGTGGCCTCAGCCGCACCCATGGCCGCGCGCCGCCTGCTGTGACGGGCGCGTCGAATCGGCGCGACGCGTCCTCACCGGCCGCAGCGATCACCCACGCGTCATGTGGCCGCTGGCTCATGCTACGCGCCTCCCCGGCCGGCGTCGGCGATGGCGCGGCGCATCTTCGCGGCGGTCTCGTTGCGTCTGCGCGCGAACTCGCCTGCTTCCACGAGCAGGCGGCCGCTGCGGTAGGTTTTGATGATCCGCTCCATCTCTTCGGTCTCGATGGTGTAGCCGATTGTGAATGTTGCCCAGCCGTCCTTGATGACGATCTCGTGCAGTGGATGACCGAGTGACCAGAGGGCGGCCGCTTCGGTCAGGTCCGTGGTCTTGTGCAGTCGTACTGTGATCTCCTCGTTCATCGCTGCCTTTCCCCCGACGATGATCGCTCCCGATTGTGCCGCCCGCCGTTGCTGTAGGGCGGGGACCTGTGCCCCGCCCGCCGTCGCCGTTGTCTTTGCCGTTCAGGAGGGGCGGGCGCAGCTCAGGGAGCTGACCCTGCCCGCCCGCCGTCGCCGTCCATTGCCCCCTCCACCAACGGCGACAGGCAGGGATGCCTGTCCTACAAACGACAACGACCAACGGCTCCCCGGCGAGGGCGCCGGGGCCACAACGACCACGGCTGTATGTGGGGCATCGACGGCGACCTGTGCCCCGCCCGCCGTTGCCGTCCGCCCGCTCCCTACGCCAGCACCACCGGCGCGGTCACGCCATCCGCGCTCCCCAGCGCGGTGAACTCCACCCGCTCGACGATCCGCCGGTCGTGGCTTCCGGGCAGGCCCATCTCGCTGTCGGTGTAGAGCACTCGCGGCATCGCGATCGCCGCGCTGGCCGCCCCGCGCGCGAGCGTGATCGCCAGCCCCGCCTCCTGGCCGCCCGCGAAGTCCGTGTAGACCGCGCTGTCCACGAAGTCCCGGCTCATCGCCCCCCAGCAGCGCACACCACCGAGGTTGTACATCTGCCGCGGCCATGCGCCCGGCGTCAGCCGCATCCCCTCAGCCATCGCCTCGACCGCGTTGTCGATCACGATCTGGATGCGCTCGCAGTTGACGTCCTCGGCCATCGCCCCGCCCCCGCCGGCGATCTCCACGGTCGCCTCGCGGAAGATGTAGGGTGCCGTCGTCGGCATGTTCGGTGTCGTCGGCGCGCCGCTCTCGAGCTTCAGCCCGCCGAGGTCGAGGCGGCAGATCACCGGTTGCCCCTTGATGAGGTCGATCGTCGCCCGCCGCACCTTCACGTCGGTGAGCTTCTTGACCTCATTGACGCAGTCGATGGTCACCGAGGCCCAGCGCCCCTGGTTGTTCGCGTCGCGGTCCTGGATCCACGCGATCAGGTTGCTCAGCGATCCAGGGATCATCGGCACCGCGACCTCTCCCTCGGCCCACTCGCCTGCCGAGTAGTAGCGGCTCTCGTAGTCGTTGCTGTCGGCGAGGTCGAGCAGCGCGTAGTTCTTGTGCAGCCGCACGCTCTCGCCCGCGCCTCCTGCTCGCTTCATCAGCGGCAGCCATGTGTCCGGCGCTTCGTACGTGCCCTTCTCCGCCTGCAGTCCGAAGCCGAAGCTGCCTTCGTGTGCCAGTGCCACAGCCATCGTTACACCACCCTGTCAGTGATCTGCCCGAATGCCATTCACTCCATCGTTCCGCACCGTTGCCGTCCGTGGGGCAGGCGTTCGTGCCTGCCGCGTTGCATTCTCCCGGCCACCAACGGCGACAGCAGGGACGCCTGTCCTGCAAACGGCGAACAGCAACTGACGCCCGCACCACGGAAAGGCCGTCGCCGTTCCCGCGTCCAGTCACCGCGTGAGGACCTCCGCTCGCCGTGCCAGCACCGTCATCTTCACCACGCGCAGCGGCCTTTCGGTCTCCCGCAGCCGCTTCTGCTCGCCCGGTTCGGCGTCCACCTCGATCACCTGGCTGTGCCAGCACGTCCCGCCGAGGTAGCTGTCGCTCATGATCGCGTTGAAGATCGCGCCCGCGCGTTCGAGCACGTTGATGTTCGCCTGCTGGCCCTCCTCATAGCGCTCCACGTAGTACACATCGAAGTGGTAGTCCTGCTGGACGGTGCGGTTTGAGCCCTCGCCCGGTGGCTGGCGCATCACACTCGGCCTGACGAGCACGCACGGGTAGCGCTCGGCGGGCGAGCGCGGCATCAGCTCGGGCGAGCCCTGCCCGACCCACTCAAGCGCGGGCAGGTCCGTGCCGAGCCGCTCCAGTCGCGCGCCCCGCCCGACGAGGTATTCGCCCGCGGGCTCCGCGTCGAGCACCACGGTCGTCAGGCCGATGGTCTGCGCGACCGTCGCGGTCTCCGCGCCCTCGGAGTCGCGCAGGCGCACCCCGTCTCCGGTGCTGAACAGCCGGTTGCTCCCGACGCTGACGTGCGTGCCTCCTGACAGATCGGCGGTCAGCGCCGTGGCTCCCTGGCACACGAGCCGGATCGCCCGCGCGATCTCGTTGCAGTGGAACATATCAACTGCCATCGCGTCTCCTTCCGCGTCGTGGGATGGTTGTGCCTCAACGACTCCCCGGCGAGGGCGCCGGGGCCACAACGACAACGACTGACGTCCGAGACAACGGCTGACGTCCGACGGGGCACGCATTGCCGTTTGCAGGGCATCGACCTTTGCGCAGCAAACTCGCGAGGAGATCGCTCGCGATCTCCGGAGACCTGTGCCCCGCCCGCCGTTGCTGTAGGGCGGGGACCTGTGCCCCGCCCGCCGTTTGCCGTTGTCGTTGCCGTTGCCTTTGCCGTTCAGGAGGGGCGGGCTTCCCTGCCCGCCCGCCGTTGCCGTTCGCCGGCCGGAGCGACGCATCTTCAAATGCGTCGGCCGTTGCCGTCCCTTCCCCCTTCCGCCAACGGCGACAGGCAGG
>JBMNNW010000018.1:0-59184 GCA_050942735.1 Armatimonadota bacterium | reverse complement strand
TCGGCTCGCTCGATGCACACATGTCAGTATTCGCAAACCTATACACGAGTACCTCCCCCACCACCAAAAAACTTGCACAGCTAAAACCGATGCTGCTGGACCCGTCCCACCTGACTTCGCCCAGCGCCTCGATGTATGCTGAGAGTGGGAAGCTGCCCTCGACGCCGGGGGTGCGCGGCTGGTAGATGTTTTCATCGAGGTGCTCGCCGAACCAGTAGTTCCCGTGGTAGTACCACGTGCCGGGCGTGTAGCGCAGATTGTCGGCGGTCCTCCGCGCAAGCTGCTCGGGCGTATGCCAGATCGTCGCGAGGCCCGGCACGAAGAGCAGGTGCAGCCCGTGTTCGGCGAACCTGCGCCCCGGATCGATCGACATCGTCGGCGAGAACGGTGCGCCGTAGGCCTGCTGCGAGCAGACGATCACCGGCCGCTCGGCGGTCCCCAGCCCGTCGATCCACGCGCGGTAGTACCAGCTCTCATCGTAGTGCGAGGAGGTCTCCGGCAGCGCCAGCGCAACCGCCAACTCCGGCTGGTGCGCGCGCGCTCTCAGGAGATACTCCCGCGTGAGTGCCGCGAACCGCTCCTGCTGATAGGCCGCGTAGGCCTCCCGCAGATCGCGGTCATTGAGCCAGTGGTAGCGATTCCAGCCGTCGATCTGCAGCCCGCGCGCCTCCGGGTCGTCGATCCCCCGGGCGTCGAGGAACCGCTCCCAGCAGTCGTCGCACATGCAGGTGTCCGACGCGGCACTGATGTTCGAGCCGCTGTATCCGTCGCCCATCTCCAGCACAAATCCAGCGATCGGCGCCTCCGCTGCCAGCTTTCCGAACTCCTCGATCTGATAGCCCAGCGTCAGCTCCCAGTATCCCTCGTCGAAGTGGCAGGGGAACTCGCCGCGATCGTAGCCCTCAACATCATGCTCGCGCTGGTACGAGCCCACCCGGCCTGAGGGCGTAACGAAACGGCGATACTCGTAATCTCTGATCCGCTCGTGGTTGAACTGACTCCAACCGACCTGCCGCCCGGTGGCGAAGAGCGTCACGCCCGCATCCTCAGCCCACCCGGCCACCTCGCGCAGGTGTTCTCGAACGTCGAACGGCGGATAGAACTCGCCGTGCTCGATGAAGTAGGTCTGATAGAAGACCGCATTGATGCCCGCCCGCGCGAACTGCTCCATTGCCTCGGGAGTGGCGCGACCGGCGTTGACGTAGATCGCGCGCAGGCGCCGATCGCGGATCATCTCGTAGACCGGCCCTGCACCGGGCAGATCGGCCTCGTCAGGCAGGTACGCATCGAAGCCCTCGTCGCGGACGAACTGTCCCGACTCGGGGCTGGTGAGGACATCGAGCCCCCACCTGCCGCCGAAGACGAGGTGATCGGTGCCCGGCAGATAAGCCATGCCCGCCACCGTCGCCACCGCGCGGTAGGTGTGCAGCGCCGGCTCGGTCATCGCGTTGAGGTAGCCGATCTCCTCCCATGCCGCCGGATCGCTCGCCGGGGCGACCGCGATCACGTGCGTCCAACTCGGCACGTAGAGCACATCGCGACGGGTGTCCACGGTCACCGGGAAGATGTGCTGGCCCGCCACGTTCGGCAGCCGCTCCTCGCTTCCAGGGTGGACGGCGCGCCGCTGCAGATCGACCGCCAGCAGCCCCTCGCCCGCCGTGCCCGCGTAGAGCCAGCGCCCGTCGGGGTGGATCGCGAGCGACTTCGGCGGCGCGGAGAGCGCGTTGCCCTCCGCATCGGTCCACGCCACGAACTGCCGCGCCTCGTGGTCCCAGCGGCTGAGCCCGCGCCCGCCGAACGCGTAGACCTCGCCCGTCGCGGCAGATGAGGCCATGTGCACCGCATCTCTGCCGAGGTCCGCGCCCTCGACGCGCTCGAAGCTCGCATCGTCGGTGTTCAGCAGATACACCCGCCCGCCGATGGCCACCAGCACGGAGGCCCGTCCGGGTACGCCCGCGACCGCGCCATGCGAGCCGCTCGGGCAGGCGAGGTCGTGGATCACCACGCGCTCCCCGGTCGGCCGGACCAGCAGCAACTTCTGCCGGTCGAGCGCCACCACCGTGCCGTCCGCCCACGCGACCGCGACCCCGCCGCTGAGCGGCGTGCTGCGGTCCGCCTCCCAGGAGCCGTCGCGTAGCACGAATGTGCTCAGGCCGTCGCCGGTCAGCGTCGCGAAGCGGCCGTCCTCCCGCGCGAGGCGGTGTGTCGCCTCATACGCCAGCGGCGGCTCGGAGCCCGCGTGCAGCAGGCGCGCCTCGGTCCACGGAAGGGCGTCGGCGGCGGCCGGCACCGCGACACACAGAAGCATGATGAGTGCGACCGGCGACATAGCTGAGACTCGCGAGCGTCGGATCAATGGAATCACCCGGGCGCGGAGTGATGAGTGCGCGTGCGGTCAGGGCAGTATTCCACCCGCCGGGCGGTCAGACCTGCGCCTGCGGGGGAGGTGACTGCCCTCCTCGTCGGGAAGGGAGCGCCGCGAACTCCACGCGGCCGTCCTCAGTCAGAGGAGCGATCTTCCATGTCCGCGGCACTCCGACGCTCGGAAAGCGACCGGCCGAACATCATTCTGCTCTACGCCGACCAGATGCGCGCCGACGCGATCGCGGCGGCGGGCAATCCCGCGATCCGCACGCCGAACCTCGACCGCCTCGCCGCCGAGGGCGTGCTCTTCTCACACTGCTGCTCGACCACCCCCGTCTGCGTGGCGGCGCGTTACTCGCTACTGACGGGCCGCCGCGAGGGTGAGACGAGGCGCTGGGCGAACAATCGGCCTGAGGTCGAGCCGCTGCACAACACGATCCCCGAACTGCTCGGCTCCGCCGGGTATTACACGCATTCGATCGGGAAGATGCACTTCAGCCCCGCGCGGAGGCACTACGGCCTGCACCGCCGCGAGGTGATGGAGGAGCTGCCGCGCTGGCCGCAGGATGATGACTACCTCACGTGGCTGCTGCAGCAGGGCTACGGGCACAAGCGCGAGATCCACGGCGTCCGCAACCTGCTCTACGTCCAGCCGCAGACCTCGCCGCTGCCGCAGGAGGTGCATGGCACGTGGTGGTGCGGCGACCGGATGGAGGCGTTCATCCGGGAGAACGCGCGGCGCAGGTTCTTCATGTGGACGGGATTCATCGGCCCCCACCCGCCCTACAACGTCCCCGCGCCGTGGGAGTCGATGTACGATCCGGCGGATATGCCCCTCCCGATCCAGGTGGATCGCAACGAGGAGACCCTCCCGCTGCAGATGCGGGCGCTGCGCTACTACGCCAACTACGAGCACGCATCTGAGGAGCGCCTGCGCCGATGCGTCGCGCTCTACTACGCCGCCTGCAGCCTCATCGACCACCAGGTCGGCCGGATGCTCGACACGCTGGAGGAGATGGACATCCTCGACGAGACGCTCATCGTCTTCACCGGCGACCACGGGGAGTTGCTCGGCGACTTCAACGCCTGTCAGAAGATGAGCCCCTACGAGTCATCGGTGAGAGTCCCGCTCCTGATGCGCTGGCCCGAGCGTCTGGACGCCGGACGTGTCCGCGACGACCTCGTCGGCTGCACCGACCTCTTCCCCACGTTCATGGACGCGGCGGGCATCGGCCACCCGGTGCTCGACGAGCTGCCGGGCGAGAGCCTGCTGGGCGCGGACGGCGGCGGCCTGCCCGAGCCTCGCGACGAGTGGGTCGCGTGCTACGGTCGCGGCGCGAACCGCTGGCTGTCGCTGCGACGGCCGGGCGTCAAATACAACTGCTACTGCGACAACGGCTTCGAGGAGCTTTACGACCTCGCCGCCGACCCGACCGAGGAGCACAACCTGCTGCTTGAGGGTGCGGACGGCGCGCGCGCCACCGCCAACGAGATGCGCGCGCGGCTTGTCGAGTGGGAGAGGCGCAACGGCTTCCCGGAGACGTCGCTTGAGGGCGATGACTTCCGCGACTTCGGTGCTCAGGAGCCCGACCGCCGCCGCAACAACCAGTTCCCGCACTGGGTGGAGTATGCGGCCGAGGAGATGCGCGGCCGGCTTGAGCCGCCCGGGAGGGCGATCGAGGAGGCCCTCGCCAGGGAGGACAGCTTCGAGATCGAGGAGCTGGACCTCACGTGGTTCAAAGAGCACGGCGGGTCGTTCGAGGGGAGCAGGTGGGAGGGGCTGCTGGAGAAGTACTGAGCATTCGCGGGAGCGTGGAGCATGTCACCCGCAGGCGATTCTCTGGGAGTTTGTGCCCTGCCGGCGGCGGAGGTGGCCCGCCCTGCAAGAGACGCTGAGCGCTCTGTGAGGCTACTCAGCGCGCCTCCGCCAGGCGCGTCGGTAATGGTCCACAGTCTGCGTATCGACAGTGCGGACATGCCCCACGCATTCGCAGTCACCTGGCGGGCGGACGCACACCTGTGGCGGGTCATCGCTGCTATCGTGAGCCTCGTCGCGTGGTACAGCGCAGGCATGGCGCTGCTGTTCCGCTTCCTCACGGACCCTGTCCTGGGGCTGTTTATCCTCGCTCTGCCCGTCCTGCCCCCGGTACCCCGGATCGACGTCTGTGCATCTCCCTCGAACCTGTCAGTCACAGGCATGTATGACGCGCGAATCCACGCGGAAGATGCGGGGCGCGCCTCAGCGAGGCAATACGGGGCCACACCCGCGGGGACGTGCACCTGTGCGAGACACAGGGCATAGTCAATATGCGCGTTTGAAGCAGTTCACGGGGGATCAGGCTTGCGGAGCTGCTTGCTGCGTGGTCGGGTGCACGGATGATTGAGGAGCCCGATGACGGGGCGGATTGCGGCTGAACCACTTCGTTCGGCTACTCCTCAACACACCAGTTCTCGAACGCAGCAGGCAGCTCGCGGAAGTGCTTCTCGTTGGCGGTAACCACCGTCGCGCTGCGGTTTACTCCCGCCGCGGCAATCAGCGCGTCACCATCACCAGGCTTCCGCCCCCGGCGAGTGGCCTCCGCCCAGATGTGTGCCCCGAGTTCCCAGTCTCTAATGTCGAGGTCCGTCCAGATGAGTTCGGGGATCAGGGCCTGAAAGGCTCGTTGCTTCCGCGGCTTCGGTTCGTGGAGAAAGCCACGCGTGATCTCGTAGTACACAAAGGCGCACAGGAAGAAAGTCCCGCCGCCCGCGGCAGCCTCCTCAAAGCGGTCGAGCGAACGATCGTCGTCGCTGACGAGGTGTGATATCGCGCTCGAGTCCAACAGATATCGGCGACTCATTCGGGAGTGTCCTCCGCGAGTTGCAGCGGATTATCGGAAACAAAGCGCCGGAACCGCTCGGCCCATGCTCTGTCCTCTTCGCTCTGAGACTCCGCACGCTGTTCTCGTATCCACGAGATTATGCGTTCGTTCCGTGCGCACAACCCCTCTTCAGTGTCCTCTGTGCCCTTGCTGCCGACCTTCGCATCCGCCATCGTTCCCACGCTCCTCTCGCCCTCAGTATACCCGCTCCCGGCGGGCCTATCAATCCTCGTTGTCCGGGTCGTGCAGCCCAGTCTCGCCAAAATACGGGACGACCCCGCGCTCGTCCAGTTCATACCCGAAGCGCTCGACCAGTTCGTCCTTCGAGGCCCCGTCGTCGCCGATCTCATCCATCCACCCCGCAAGCTCGGCGCGAAGCTCATGCCGGAGATGCTCCGTCTCCGGGGAGTCGATCAGGTTCCTCTGCTGGAAGGGGTCGGCCTCGTTGTCGTAGAGCAGCCACGGACCGCGCTCGTCCTCGACGTACGTGTGCGTCTTTGTCCGGACCCCGCGCCACGCGCCCATGTCGTGCCGGTCGCCCGGGAAGGGCATGGGGTTGGCGATATACGCCGAGGTCGGCTCTATCCCGCCGGTGCCGCGCGCCGCTCCCGACAGGTCGTAGCCCTGCACGGTGTCGGGGATCTCCACGCCCATCAGCGACAGCAGCGTCGGCATTATGTCCGGCGCGTTGATCAGCGTGTCGGTCCGCATCCCGGCCGGAAGCCCGCCTGGCCACTGCATCACCCACGGCACCATGATCGACTCATCCCACGGCTTCTGCTTGCGCTCCATCCCGTGCGCGCCGAGCATGTCGCCGTGGTCGCTCGTGAAGACCACGATCGTGTCCTCCGCGATCCCCTGTTCCTCCAGCTCCAGCAGCAGACGCCCGAGGTTCCGGTCCAGCGCGGTGATATGCCCGTAGTAGCCGGCGATGTCCTCACGCGCGAACTCCTCAGTGTTGGGCCTCAGATCAACCCCGGCGGGGTCGTAGATATCGTATCTCTCGGGCATCTCGTGGTAGGGGTTGTGCGGCGGCGCCCATGAGATGAAGAGGCAGAACGGCTCGTCCGCGTGATCGCGGATGTAGTCTATCGCGATCTCGGTGAAGCCGTCCGACGAGTATCCGTCGATGAAGATCGGCTCGGGGTCATCGCGGTAGTAGAACGTGTTCAAGTATCTGTGCGTGCACTCGTTGGCCGCCCAGTACTGAAAACCCTGGCGGCGTGGGCCGGGCGGAGTGAAGCCGCCGCGGTAGGGCCCGTCGAGATGCCACTTGCCGATATAGCCGGTGGCGTAGCCCGCATCGCCGAGCACCTCTGCGATCGAAAGCTCATCGACAGGCAGGCGGACGTCGTTCATCGCGGTGCGGCAGGCGAGCGGGTAGCGCCCCGTCAGCAACGAGGCGCGGTAGGGCGTGCAGACCGGGCAGCTTGAGACCGCGTTCTCGAAGACCACGCCCTCGTCGGCCATGCGGTTCATGCTGGGCGTGCGGACCTGAGCGCTGCCCATGAACCCGCAGTCCTGAGCGCGCATCTGATCGGCGAAGACGAAGAGGAGGTTGGGTGTCGCTGAAGCGAGGCGGTCTGACATGATCGGGCCTCCGTTAAGTCGTCAGGAGAGGCCGCCCCCCGTGGCGGCCTGTGTCGTTGTCGTCCGCCCCAGACTTCACCGGAGGGTGCGCAATTCCCTCTCCAACGACACAGGCCGACGCGGGGGTCGGCCTCTCCAAAGGCGACGACGCCCGGACAGGGGTGTCCGTGCCACGGAACGGCGTTCACAGGAAGGTCCCCACTCCCCCTCCGATGAACCTTCCCCCGCCGGAGCCATCAATTGACGCAGTGAGGCGATACCGTCATGCCTGACCTGACCGAGCAGATGAAGCAGTACGCGCGGGAGCAGTCCGCCGACCTCATCGGCGTCGCATCGCCGGATCGGTTCGAGGGGCTTCCCGCCGAGGAGAACCCGCTGGCGATCTTTCCCGAGATGTCCGCCGCCGTTGTCATCGGCCGGCGCATCACCCGAGGGACCCTCCGCGGGCTCGAAGAGGGCACCAACCAGGGCCTCTACGACATGTTCGGCTACTCCTGGCTCGACACCCAGTTCATCGCGATGTCCACCTTCGAGGTCGTCGAGTGGCTCGAGGACCGTGGCTGGGAGGCCGTGCCGCTGTTCGCGTTCCCGCCCGAGGTCCATCCGCAGGGCATCCCCGTCCGTGAGGGCGCGGTCGCGCCGAACGTCTACCCGGACATGAACAAGATGGCCGTCTGCGCCGGGCTCGCGGAGATGAGCTGGGTGCGCATCGCGCTCACGCCGCAGTTCGGCCACCGCCAGCGCTTCCAGATGATCCTCACCGACGCGCCGCTTGAGGGCGATCCGCTGCTGGAGGCCGGTCTGTGCGGGATGTGCATGCGCTGCGCGGAGATCTGCCCGCTCGGCGCGCTCGACCCCGAGGACGAGGAGACGATGGTCGTCGCCGGGCGCGAGTACACCGTCGCGAATATCGACTACTCGAAGTGCCGGAGCTGCCGCAACGGCGCGCGCCCGAACCGCTACCACCCCTCCGGCGCGCCCGACCGCCTCGGCGCGATCTGCATGAGGACCTGCATGCAGATGCTGGAGGAGAACGACAAGCTGGAGACCGAGTTCGCGACGCCCTTCCGGATCCGCGAGCCGTGGGCGATCGACGTCACCGGCGAGCTGATCGACCCGCAGCAGGTGAGGATCGGCCCCGGTGCGGGGACCGGCTGCGCCGACCCCGAGGGCTTCAGCGAGGCAGACAGGGGGGCGCGGATGTGACCATCACAGCGCAGCAGGTCAAGGACTTCGCGAAGGCCGCCGGGGCCGACCTGTGCGGGATCGCGAACGTGGAGCGCTTCGAGGGCGCGCCCGAGCAGATGGACCCGCGCTACATCTTCCCCGAGGCGCGCTCGGCGATCGTCATCGGCCGGCGCATCCCCCGCGGCGTCTACCGCGGCATCGAGGAAGGGACGCACTGGAGCAACTACACGTTCTACGGCTACAACCGCCTCAACTCGCTCTTCATGCCGAAGGCGCAGTACGAGACCGCCTGCTTCATCGAGGACCACGGCTTCGAGGCCACGCCCGTCTACCCCGGCGTCGCCGAGGCCGAGCCGCAGCACGCGCCTGTCCGCGAGGGGCAGCCGGGGATGAACGTCTACCCCAACATCCGCATCGCCGCCGTTGCCGCGGGCGTCGGTGAGATGGGCTGGTCGAAGGTCTTCCTCACGAGGCAGTTCGGCCCCCGCCAGCGCCTGTGCATGATCCTCACCGACGCGGAGCTTGAGCCCGACCCGCTGATCAAGCCCAACTCGATCTGCAACCTCTGCATGGCCTGCGTGGACGACTGCCCGGGCCACTGCATCCCGCATATCAAAGAGGGGAAGCAGATCGAGATTCAGATCGAGGACACCACCTACCGCTGGGGCGATGTGCACATGGGCAAGTGCACGCTCACGCACCACGGTCTGAACAAGGAGGCCTCGCCCTTCCTCGCAAAGGACTGCCCGGGGCTTTACATGCCCGTGAGCGAGCAGGAGTGCTCCGAGGAGGAGGCATACAAGCTCACGTACACGGTCGGCCGCGGAACCTGGCGGAAGACCGACGAGTTCCCCAGCGGCCATGTGGTCGATTACGCGTGGGAGATGCTCAACGGGGTCGGCTACTACGCGGTCTGCGGCGCGCGTGGCTGCATCCGCGCGTGCTTCATGAGCAACGGCCCGGCGGGGGAGCCGGATCGGAAGTTCCACAACGAGTTCCGCAGGAAGCCGATGTGGACGCTCAGCCCGAAGGGCGAGGTGGGCGTCAAGGACGAGTGAGTGCGGTTGTGCGGACCTGGGCGCGACCGCAGGTTCCTTCGCGGTCGTCTCCGTGCTGGAGCGACTGCGTGCAGTACTGCCTGCCCTGCTGACGGCGGGCCGATGATCGCGGCCCTGCCGGTGTAACGTTCGACTGCTTTGAGGTGCAACCACCAGTTAACCGCGACCGCTTTCGTGCGCGGCCGCCGTGTCGGACAGAGCGCGCATCAGTCGTAACACAGAAGGTGGCGACGATGATGAGTGCAGTGCGATGCGTTGGCGTGCTGGCGTTGTGCGTGGTTGTGTGCGGAGCTGCCTGGGCCGGGAACGTAGCGGTGAGCGTCACAGAGGCCGGAGCGCCGGTTGCCGGCGCGAACGTGAGGATCGATCCGGGCGCGATCACGGGGACGACGAATGCGCAGGGGAAGTGGACCGCGCCCGGCGTAGCGGCAGGGAACGCGACGGTCATGGCATGGACGGACGCGGGTGGGGCTCTTCGTGGCGCGGTGGCGAATGTCGTGGTGCCCGCGGCCGGGAATGTCAGCGTCGACCTGTCGCTGGTCCGCGCGATCTGGCTGCACCAGTACTTCCCGCTCGCGGTCGGGAATCGGTGGCAGTATGAGTACCGCCACAGCGAGACGGGTGGAGCCGCATCGCGCGGCACCCGGCGCGAGCACGTGGACCGCACCGAGACGGTTAACGGCGCGCCGGCGGTCGTCGTGGTCGCCACGAACGATGGCGTCTTCGAGTGGGAGGAGATCCGTTCCTCCACCAGCAACGGCTTCGTGATGTACACTCAGCAGCACGGCTCGGACACGATCAAGTTCGACCCGCCGCTGCGTTGCGGCTCGCTGATGCCGCTGGGCTATGAGTGGGTCTCGCGAGGCGTCGGCAAGCACAGCGACGGCTCGCCGGACACCCCGATGACCTTCCGCTGCAAACTCGAGGGCTTCCAGGATGTGCGGGTTCCGGCCGGGAATTTCCCCGACAGCGCCCGCATCGTGGTGACGTTCATCGCGGGGGGCGAGACCGACCAGATCACCGCGTGGATGGCCCAGAACGTCGGCATCGTCCGCGAGATCGAGAAGAACCCGGAGCGTACGAACACGAAGCTGCTTGAGGAGTACTCGGTCCGCGGCCTGCCGCTCAGGCCCATCCGACCGATCGTCCCACTGCGCCCGAGACTGCCTTGAGGTCGCTCAGATCACATGAAGCGATGACACGCGACGCAGCGGCATTCCGGTTGCGCCCCACGGGACCTGACGACAGGAACGGCACAGGGAGTGGCTGTAGCAGGGGACGGCGCCCTGTTGCGGTCGCGACGGTGTCCTGTGCCGTTTCGGTCGTTACGTCGTGAGCGGGCGAGGCCCGAATCGGTAACGTCAATCGCCTTTGCCGCCCGGGAGGGTCAGTATGCCCGACCTCGACGTCCGCATGCAGCGAATGCGCGAGAAGATCGACGAATGCCACGCCCGGGCCCGAGAGTGCCTCGGCGCCACCGACGCGCAGGTGCAGGCGGGCTTCGAGTTGCATGAGAACCTGCTCGTCTGCGACAGCTTCGGCTTCACGCCGAACGCTCTGAGCCGCCACGGCGTGGAGCGCATCAACGAGGCGATCGACGAGCAGTGGCAGCCGCTGGAGATCAGCGAGCTGGCGATCGACATGCGCGCGACCGGCCTCTGCCACGACGAGGAGACATTCGCACTCTACCGCGAGATGTTCCGCGTCTCGGGGGTGAACGCGACGGTCAACACCGCCGGGGTCGGGCCCGCGCTCGTTCGGGCGCTGCGCGGGACCGCCCGCTTCACCCAGGTCTGCGACGCCCGGCCAGACTTCTGGCGGAAGGCCATCCACTCCGACGACGCCCGCCGCGCCTTCGACGAGGGCCGCCGCGCGATGTTCCTCTCCGCGAACAACCCGCCCGCCCACGTCGGCTACCACGACGGCTACGATGTGCTCACCTGGCTGGAGACCTTCCACCGCTTCGGCTACCGCGTGATGCACCTGACGTACAACCGCCGCAATCTGGTCGGCGACGGCTGCACGGAGCCGACCGACGCGGGCCTCAGCGACCTCGGCCATCAGGTCGTGGAGATGATGAACCGCTTCAGCATCCTGATCGACACCCCGCACTCGGGCGTGCAGACGACGCTCGACGCCTGCCGGCTCTCGAAGGCCCCCGTCGCGGCCACGCACACGGTCTGCCGCGACATCTCCGGCCATCCGCGCGGGAAGACCGACGAGCAGCTTCGCGCGATCGCCGAGACCGGCGGCTTCGCGGGCATGACCTGCATCCCGCACTTCCTCGCGCCCCACGGGACGATCGTGGACCTGCTCGATCACATCGAGCGCGCGGTCGATGTCATGGGGATCGACCATGTGGGCATCGGGACGGACGTCGCCTTCACCGCCCCTCCGCCGGTCGAACCGGAACTCAAGCCGATCCCGCCGGGGCGGAACCGCTGGTGGGCGCTGTGGCCGGAGGGCACGGGCTCGCCGGGGCCCGAGGTCGCGCGCGAGTCATCGCACGGGAGCCTCTCGTGGATCTGCTGGCCCTACTTCACGGTGGGGCTGCCGATGCGCGGGTACACGGAGGAGCAGGTCGGGAAGATTGTGGGCGGGAACATTCTCCGGGTGCTTGATGATGTCGAGGCGGCCGCGGAGTGGGCCCCGCGGCGAACGTAGCAGGACGGGCGAGGGGCTGGTGCGATGCGAATCGAAGCGGTCCTGATGCTGATGGCCGTGCTGGCGATTGTCACGATGGGGGACGCATGGGCGCGCTTTCCCGTTGATCACCCCGTCTATCCGGCGGAGGTCGGCGAGGAACAGGTGCCGCTACTGATCGAGCAGACCGCGATGGTGATGGAGTTCACCCGCGAGCAGATCGACGACTGGATCGTCGCGAAGAGCTCCTTCCAGATGGTCGCCTGCCCTAACTGCGAGTATCCCGGTGGTCGGCGCGACCGGAAGAACTACTGGCGCTGGACTCCTGATGCACCCGAGCAGATCACCTGCGCGAACTGCGGGATGACGCACTTCAACGAGCAGTACCCGATGTCTGAGGTGCAGGAGACCGTTGACCCCACAGGCCAGGCGCAGCAGTTCCCCTACTACCCCGGCGATGACGGCTACCGCTACTACCTCGCCGGGAAGATCGACAACGCGCGCAAGCAGCACATGGAGCGCACGGTCCCGCGCATCGCCGACCTCTACGCGGCGACCGGGGAGGGACGCTACGCCCGGCAGGCGGCGCAGATCCTCGACCGCCTCGCCGACGCATACCCGCACTACAACGTGCAGATCTGCCGCCGCTCGGGCAGCCCGCTGCTGGTCGAGGAGATCGAGATTCTCCAGCCCGACGCGAACGGTCTCGTGGAGGTCCCGCCGCCGGACTCCGGCCGGGCGGGCAGCAATGAGAACGCCCACTATCCCTACTGGTCGAATCGGCGGGGCGACGGCTGGAACGGCTGGCTCTACTCGGAGATGCCCACCGGCCTCGCCTACGCGTGGGATCGGATCGCGAGCAGCGAAGAGATCGAGCGGCTCTCGGAGGAACTCGGAAAGGACGTTCGCGCGAACATCCAGGACTACTTCCGCGCAACCGCCAACTACACCCGCAGCTATCCGCCCTACCTCGGGAACATGGACCCGTCGTTGATCCGCGGCTTCGCCGTCATCGGGCGCGTAATCGGCGAGCCGGAGTTCGTCCACGACGCGCTTCGGCGCATCCCGCTGATCCTCGAGAATCGTTTCTTCCCCGACGGCAACTGGCGCGAGGCCGCGCCGTCGTATCATAGCCAGACGATACGCGGCCTCTCGGGCGCGGCGACGCAGACGCTGGCGGGATACACCGACCCGCCCGGATACATCGGGCTCATGAGCGGCGCGCGCTACGACGACTTCGACCCGACCACCGAACTCCCGGCGCTGCAGGAGAGCCTCGATGCGCTGGAGGCGCTGATCACCCCGACCGGCGAGTACGCATGCATCCACGACACCTGGTCGCGGACCACGCGCGGCAACGCCCAGCCCGGCCCGCGCGACCGGCCGATGCCCTCGCATCTTCACTGGGGGATGGGTCACGCGATGCTTGGCGTCGGCAATGAGACAGACGGGCTCCAGGCGCACCTGCACTTCAGCGGCGGCTACGGGCACACGCACCTCGACACCCTCAACATCATGCTCTTCGCCCGCGGGCGCGAACTTGTCAGCGACATCGGATACACCCACTCGATCCTGCGGCCCTTCGCGGTGGGCAGCCTCTCGCACAACCTCGTGGTGGTCGATGAGCAGGACCAGCGCGGCTCGGGCGTCGATCCCCCCGCTGACGGCTACCTCGTGGCCTCCGGGCGGCTCGGCGGCGTGCAGTACGTCGAGGCGGGCGGCGAGGGCGCGTATCCCGAACGGGTGGACCTCTACCGCCGGGCGCTGAGCGTCGTCGAGTGCCCCGACGGGAGCAGCTACGTGGTGGACATCTTCCGCGTCTCGGGCGGCTCGCAGCATGACTGGCTGCTGCATGGCTCGGCGGATGAGGACATGGAGCTTGCGGCAGGCCTGCCTCTGGAGCCAATGGAGGGCGATCTGCTGCCCGAGGGCGTGGAGTTCCACCGCTGGGGGAGCGAGTACGGAAGCCGCATCATCGACGGGGTGAACAACTCGCTGGGGCTCTTCCGCAACCTCGCGCGCGGGTCCGGCGATGAGGCGTGGTCGGCGAGCATGACCTGTGAGGACGGGACGGGCGTGCGGACGACCGTGCTCGACGTGCCCGGCGCGACCGTGATGACCGCGGAGCTACCGTCGGTGCGGCGCGCGGAGGAGGACAGCTCGCGGGTCTTCGACTACTGGATGCCCGCGCTGGTGGTGCGCTCGGAGGGCGAGGCGCTGCGGAGCACATTCACGGCGGTGCACCGGCCGTTCGCGGACGACGATGAGGCGGAGCTGCTGACCGTCGAGCGGCTTGCCGTCGAGAGCGACGACCCATTCGCGGCCGGGATCATGGTGCGCGGCGACGGCTACACCGACTACCACCTCTCCACGAGCGACCCCGAGTCGGCGATCTCCGCGACTGAACCGGCCATCGAGGCGATCGGGCGCTACGCGTTCGTCCGCATGATGGATGGCGAGGCTGTGGCGATCGGGCTGCTCGATGGCGAGGCGCTCACCGTCGAGGGGCGCGAGCTTGCGATCTCCCCCGGCGCGACGGCCAATCTACTGCAAGTTGGCGAAGCCAATCTACTGCAAGTTGGCGAAGCCAATCTACTGCAAGTTGGCGAAGCCAATCTACTGCAAGTTGGCGAAGCCAATCTACTGCAAGTTGGCGACGCCAATCTGCGCGCGGTCAGAAACGCCGATACCGGCGACGAGGAACATGCGCTGGTGATCGATGCTGCCCTGCCCGAGCGCGACGCATTTCCCGACGAGCGCGTCGTGGTGCGGATGCCCGACGGCATGACCTACGGCCTCTCGGTGCGCGAGATCAGGCGCGAGGGCGACGCGACGGTGATCGGGCTGGAGCATCGCGCGGGCCTGCGGCTGACGGAGGATGGAGTGGCGATGACGCACTGGCCGCTGCGTGAGAGCACCGGCCCCGCGACCGTGCAACTGCCGGGCCGAGGCTGGTGGGAGGCCGCGTTGTAGGGCGGGGACCTGAGCCTGCCCCACGACCGGCGGATGATCGCTGTCAGCCGGAGACATTCACTCCGCCAGCGACCGCCTCACCTCCACGACCTCGCCGTCTCCGTAGATCGCGATGAGATCGCCCAGGGTCCACTCATTTCTCTCCGGATTCGTCTGCCATGAGAGGAGATACTCAACGCCCGGCACCAGCCGCTCAATGCGTACCCGCCCATCCTCATCAGTGAGCAGCTCCTGCACCTGCGTTGTCAGACCTCCCGGAAGCGAAGATGGCGCTCTCACGCGCTGCCCGGAGATCCGCACCTCCACGTCCGGCACCGGCCGTCCGTCGGCCCCCACGAAGGTCGCGACGATCGTCCCCGGCGCGCTGAGCTCGACCGTCGGCTCGTAGGCCACCGCCGGGTCTACGAACTCCGCCCACGCGGCGCTGCCATCCGGCGTGGCCGCGATCACCACCACCGTCTCCTCTGAGACCGCGATGCCGGTCAGCTCGAATCTGCCGGCCCCGTCGGTCTCGGTCTCGATCGGCCTCCCATCAAAGCTGTCGGCGCAGAACAGCAGCGCGCCCTCCACCGGCTCGCCCTGCGCGTCGATGACGGTGCCGCGGATCCGGGCGCCGTCTGGAGCAACGAGGTAGGGGCCGAACTCACGTGTCTCGCCGGGTTCGAACACAATCGACTGCACGCCGGCGTAGCGCGGCTCAAGCGTTCTCCGGGACCACTCCCACGCCGGTCCGATGCTGAGGCCAACACCCGCCGGAAGCGGCCCGATGCGCGCCCTACCGTCCTCACCGGTGCTTGCGCGCAGGGGAAGGTCGCGGATGCTGTTGCCCACCTCGTAGAGGACCCTGAACTCCACGCCGCCGACCGGCTCGCCCTCTCGAGTCTGTGCGGTGACGAGCGCCCAGGCGCCCTCCGCCAGCCGGATGACCGCCTCCGTGTCCGTCTCACCATCGACGACGGTCATGCCCGCCAGCCCCGCCTCCACGTCCTGCGCCAGCGCCGCCGCCTCCGCCGTGTCCCACTCGTGCACCTCCCGCCCGAAGAGCACCTCCGCGCGTCCGTTCTCATCGGTGGTGGCGGCCTCAGGCCCGCCCGGCCTGTAGTGCCCGTCGGCCTCCCAGAGCACGCTCGCCCCGGCCGACGGCCGCCCGTCAGGCCCGAGCACGGTCAGCGCAATCATGCGCTTCCGCTGCAGCGCGAAGTCCACGCCCTCGCGCGTCTCATCGATCACGACCTCGATCTGATGGCTGCCGGGCTCGGAACCACGCGCATCCCCCTCCATCCCGCGCATCCACTGCACGCGATGCTCCCCGGGCGGCAGCCGCAGTTCGTAGGAGCCGTCCTCACCGGTCTGAGCCCGCGCGCCCATGGCCATCTCACTGAACACGCCGACCGTGGCGCCGACCACCGGCTCGCCGCTGTCCCCCCACACGACTCTGCCGCGCACCAGCGCCCCGGTGGTCAGTTCGAGGTCAACTCCCTCGACGCGCTCGCCCGCCGCGACCTCCACCCCGTAGTGCGGCGCGGCGACGAGGTCCTGCAGCGGGCGCACGCCGACGGCGAAGACTCCGCCGCCGATGTTGCCGATCTCATAGTGTCCCTGCTCATCAGTCACCACCTGCCCCCAGCTGATTCGGAAGTCCATCTGGCCCATGGCGCGGACGTACACCCCCGCCGCTGGCTCCCCTTCATGCGTGACCCGGCCGGCTATCATGCCGCCGGGCTCGAGAGCGACCTCCGCCGCCGTGTCCTCGCCAACGACATGCCACTGCTCCGGGTGGGTGTCGCGCCAGGTGGCAAATCCCTCCGCTTCCACCGACAGCGCCGCCCGCATCCCCGTGGGCAGGCGCTCGATCGTGAAACGACCATCGGCATCGGTGAGCGCCGCGGGCGCGTGCTCCCAGTCTATGAACCAGCCGCCTACCTCTCCGGGTGCTCCCTCGCGCTGGAGCATCAAAACGCTCACGCGCGCACCATTCAGCGGCGCGCCCTCCACGTCGCGCACGGTCCCTGAGAGCGAGCCGGAGGCATCGCTGAAGCGCACCTCAACCGGCTGACCGAGCGCCGTCGTCATCGTGCCGGTGGCCCCGAGCCCCTCCGCCGCGGCGGCCACGAACGTCATCTCCCGCGGTGGCGATGTGTCCAGCGTGAACTCAAAGCTCCCGTCGTCGGCCGAGGTGGTGTTCACCCACTCGAAGGGCGGCTCGAAGTACGTCACGATGCCCACGGTTGCCCCCGGGACCGCCTCGCCATCCGGCCCGACCACCCGCCCGGTGATCGTGACCTCCTCGGCAATGGCAGGCGCGCCGAAGACCACCGTCAGGAGCGTCAAGACCGTCAGTGTACGCATCACAAACGCCTCCCATCCAGGGGTCGCGCAGGCCCGTCAGAGAGTACGTTAACATCGGAGTGCCTCATTCACACAGTTCGTGCTACGCGGACTTCACTCCTCCAGACCGACGGCCATCAGACGCCCGGCCCCCCGCCTCGCTGAGCGCTCGGGTGGTCCGGGGCGGCTGAGAGTTGTGCGGCCGGTGCGAGGAGTTTGCGCGCATCCGGCGAAACGTGCATTCATACGCGCTCACCGCCGATCGCGAGAAAGAAGGAGCAGTCCCATGAGCCAGGAGATCCGCTACACCGTGTTCAGCAAGCCGTGGAAGTCCCTCCCACTCCCCGACCTCGCCCGGCACCTCAATGAGCTTGGCTTCACCGGCGTCGAGTTCCCCGTCCGGCCGGAGTTCCAGGTGGAGCCCGACGACGTCGCCGAGGGGCTCCCCGAGGCCGCGCGCATCTTCGCCGACCACGGGATCGCCATCGAGAGCGTCGCCGGCCCGACCGACGAGCCCACCATCGCCGCCTGCGGCGAGGCCGGTGTGCCGATCATCCGCATCTGCCCGGCCATTGGCCCGGACGGCTACTACGCCACCCTCGACCGGCTGCGTGGTGAGTTCGAGCAGGCTGCGCCGCTCCTCGAGGAGCACGGCGTGGCCATCGGCATTCAGAACCACTGCAACAACTTCATCTCCAGCGCCCACGCCATCATGGACCTGATCGGTGACTACGCCCCCGAGCAGTTCTGCGCGGTCTGGGACCCTGCGCACAACGTGCTGTCGGGCGAGATCCCCGAGCAGGCCATCGAGATCTTCTGGTCGCACCTGCGCATGGTGAACCTAAAGAACCCTGTCTGGCTGCGGCAGAACGGCCCTGAGGCCGCGGTCGCACAGTGGCGGATGTACTGGACCTCCGGCCGGGAGGGCATCTGCTCGTGGGAGAAGGTGATCCGGCTGTTGCAGGACCGCGGCTGGGAGGGCCCCGCCACCCTCTGCGCCGAGTACAGCGACCATGATGCGGTGGATCGGCTGATCGCGGACGACATCGCGTTCGCGAAACTGCTCTTCGGAGGCTGAGAAGCGTGCAGAGAACCGAGGGGACCTACCTGGTCAACCACGCCGACCGCCCGCTGCGCTTCGGCGAGGTGAACCTGATCAACCCGCCGCGGCGCGAGCGCCGGGGGCTGCCGCTGTGCGAGGGCGTCCTCTGTCACACCGTCTGCACGGGCTTCTGCGGCACCGACTGGGAGCTGCTGCAGATGGGCTCGCGGGGGGAGCTTGGCCCGAAGTTTCCCGAGGGCCAGCAGCGGCTGATCAACGGTCACGAGGGCGTGGTGTGGGTCCCCGATGAGCGGCGTTACGCGATCGTCCTGATACGCGGCGGCGACTCGTGGGACCCGAGCCGCTACGAGCGGGATGAGACGTACTTCGAGTACGGCTGCGACGGCGCGGACGGGCTGATGAGCCGCCACGGCTACTACCACCCGGACATGCTGCTGGCGATCCCGCCCGAGCATCTGCCGCCCGGTGAGCTCTTGAGCCGGAAGCTGGCGGCGCGGCTGATCTTCAGCGACCCGATGGCCTGCATGCTCTTCCAGCGCGAGCGCATCGAAGACCTGCTGATGGGACACAACTGGCGCGTCTACGCCGCCCGCGGGATGAACCGCGAAGCGGCGATGGACTCGGCAGTCACCGACGGCTTCTCGCGCGTGGTCATCTACGGCCTCGGCGGCACCGGGATCCTCGGCGCGCTCGCGATCCGCGACGCCTACCCGAACTCACGAATCGTCACCGTCGGGCGCTCGGAGCCGGACAACCCGAAGGCGCAGTTCCTGCGCCGTCACACGCAGGGGATCGAGTACGTGCAGACGCGGATGTCCGCGAAGCAGACCGCTCATGCGATCGAGGAGGCGCTCGGCGGGCGACCGCGCGTGTTCATCGGCGCCTCGGGCAACCCCGTGGAAGCCGAGCTGGCCTTCGACTGCGGCCTGCTCGACAACAACGGCATCTACGCCAGCTTCAGCCTCGGCCCGCAGATCTGCTACGACTCGATGCCCTTCGGCTTCCGCAACCACCTGATCTTCGGCGCGATCAACTTTCGCCGCGATCATATGGAGGCGGCGATCGAACTGCTCTGCCGCCAGCCGATGGACGAACTGGTCGGTGAGCGGCTGCTCGAGGACCTGCAGAACGACCCGGCGGGGTTCTACCGCGAGGTCTACCGCAGCCCGGATCGACCGCTCAAGACGATGGTCGCGTGGGACCAGGCGATGGTCGAGTAGGCGGAGCGCTGCGAACAGTCGCAGGGAGGGACCGATGACGGCGACTACGATGCTGATGCTGACGCTGATACTCAACGGTGGGGAGCCGATGCTGTCGAATCCGATCATCTCAGACGTGGACGCCGACGGCGCCCGGCAGATCGCGATCCCGGTGCGCGACGTCTTTGAGGCGGCGGGCTACGTCGTGCAGTACTGGGACCGTGAGCAACCCCACGTGGACATCATCGGCCACGCCGACCGCCTGCCCGAGGGCCGGCACCTGATGCGCAAGGGAGTCATCCACCTCGATCGCGCGGAGGTCCGCTCAGACGAGCACGTCGCCGCGCTTCCCTTTCCCGTGCGCAGCATCAACGGGACGCTCTACGCGCCGGCTATCGTAATGCGCATCATCGGCGGCGGAGACCTGCGCGCCGATCTCGACGCGCAGACACTCCACTGGGACACCTACCCGCCCGAGCGGCCCCCGGTGATGACGGTTGCCGAGATCGTCTCGGACCTCCCCCGCTGGCTGCACCGGCGCGTCCGGATCGAGGGGACGTTCCACGGCTCCGACGTTTCCGGCGACGGTGCCGCGGCGACCATCGGCGCCCCGGCGCCCGGCGCGTGGGTGGTCGCCGATGGAACCGGCGCAATCCACTGCACCGACGCCGTCTGGATCGGCTGGCTCTTCACGAGAACGCCGGAGCTGGCCCGCGACCTGAGAGTCGCCGTCGAGGGCGTCGTGCGCCCGGGATGGGGCGGGATCCCCTACCTGTCCAACGCGAACGCGATCAGCGACGACGCAGCGTGATCGGAGGCCCCGTCAATGCGCATCGACTCGCACGTGCATCTGTGGCGCTACAATGAAGCCGAGTACGCGTGGATCACCGATGAGATGGCCGCGATCAAGCGCGACTTCATGCCCGAGGACTGGCGCACCGTCGCCGAGCCCCTCGGCTTCGAGGGCTTCATCGCGGTGCAGGCGCGGCAGACCTTCGAGGAGACGCTGTGGCTGCTCGAACTTGCCGGCGAGCACGAGGTGATCCGCGGCGTCGTCGGCTGGGTGGACCTGCGTAACCCGGCGGTGGACGAGCACCTCGAGATCCTCTGCGATCATACGAAGCTGGCGGGCGTCCGGCACGTTGTGCAGGATGAGCCCGATCCGCGGCTCATGCTGCAGAGCGAGTTCCTCCGCGGGGTCGGCAAGCTCGGCAGATGCGACCTGACCTACGACATCCTCGTGTACGCCCGGCAGCTTCCGGCGGCCGCCGAGATGGTCGGGCACTTCCCGCGCCAGCGCTTCGTCCTCGACCACATCGGCAAGCCCGACATCCGCGCGGGCGAGATCGACGCCTGGGCCTCCGGGATTCGCGCGCTTGCGGAACACGAGAACGTCTGGTGCAAGCTCTCGGGGATGGTGACGGAGGCGCAGTGGGATGCGTGGACTCCCGAAAGCCTGCGGCCCTACCTCGACGTGGTCTTCGAGGCATTCGGCCCCGAGCGGCTGATGATCGGCGCGGACTGGCCCGCGTGTCTCGTCGCCGGCAGCTATGCGGAGACGGTCGGCGTGGTGCTCGACTACATCACCGAGATGCCCGAGGAACATCGGCGCGCGATCGTCGGAGAGAACTGCGCGCGGGCCTATCAGACGGGCGAGGCGTGAGACCGCCCACCAGGGCGAGACGCGCGCCTAACGCTCGCCCCGCACCTCATACACGACGAGGTGGTCGTCAGATGACGAGGTGCCGATGACCATCGCGAACTCGTATTCCTCCGCGAGAAGCTCCTCCAGCCGCAGTCTGCGCTCCGACGTGTTGCCCCTGACGATCTGACTGACCACCAGGTCGCCTCGCTCAAGCTCCGGGAGCCACTCCTCGGGGCGATCGATGAGCCGCTCCTGGGGCGCGGAGAAGATGAGCATCTCCGGCGGGGCAAGCAGCGCCAGGCGCACCACCGCCCCGCGCATCGCCGTGTCCGTCACCGCCCGCTCGGCCGCGGCCAGCAGATCGGTCGGGATCATTGGGCGGAAGGGTCCCCCCTGATTCCGAACGGCCGCCATCGTCGTCATCGCGATCAGCAGCAGCGGCAGCGCCGCCAGCAGCCATCGCCGCCGCCCGCCCGCGACGCGATCGAGCAGATACACCGCGGCCAGCGCGACGAACGGCCACACCGGCGCCATGTAGCGCGCGGCGTTCGCGACGGGGGGGCTGAGCTTGAAGAGAAAGACCCAGGTGGTCACCATCAGCAGGCCGCCGGTCAGAAGCAACACTCTCAGACTCAGCCCCGCCTCGCGCCACGCGGCGGCCAGCCACGCGCGGAGGTCAGCCCTTGCTATGAGCGCGACGATCAGCCCCGCGATCACCAGCGCCACCGCCGCGGCGGCGAAGCGCCGTGAGACCGTCACGAACTGCCCGGTCGTCCAGCCGAGGACGTAGAGACGATGCGCCAGCGTGTCCCGCCCGAGCGTCCCGGCGATCTCATCGCCCATGAGCACCGACCGCATGAAGCCCGGATGCACGACCATCATCGCCAGCGCGCCCGCCAGCACCGACAGCCCGATCTGCGCGAGCCGCCGCCGGTGCGGCGCGGCGCGCACGATCAGCACGGCCAGCAGCCCGCTGGAGATGACGGTCGCGAAGTAGTAGTGCGTCAGCATCCCCGCCGCCGTGACCGCTGCAAGACCGACGGCCCGCAGAGGACGCGCTCCGTCGCGCTCGTCGAGGTTCAGCAGGAGCATCCACGCGAAGAGCACGCCCAGCAGGGTGAAGAGGCCGTACTGCCGCGCATCCCACGAGGCCGTGACCGCCCCCATGCTCACGCCCCACACCAGCGCCACCAGTGCGGCCCGGTCGGCGCGCATCCCGGCGGTACGCGCGAGGGCGTAGAGCGCGAGCACCGCCAGGACGGTGACCGGCATGTCGATCAAAGCCCCGGTCCTCGGATGGATTCCCCAGGCCCTCACCGCGTAGTGCAGCGCCCAGAAGTAGAGCGGCGGGTGGGTGTCCTCGCGGGTCAGGTCGGTGGCGATCCGGCGCAGCGATGCGTCCTCGTGGATCTCCAGCATCAGCTCGCGCCACTGTGCCGCCGGCGTCCACTGCGCGAAAGGGGCTTCGAGCCGCGCCTGGTGCTCCGCCCAGCGTTGCTGGTTTGCCGTGGCAGCGAGGAAGGAGATGACGCCGTCGTGGCTGTATCCGCGAAGCTGCGTCACCCCCCACGTACGCAGGCCCAGCGAGAGGACGATCGCCGCCGCGAGAATCGCCACTGTGCCCCGCGCTCTCGAAGTCACTCTCTCCCTCGCCTACCTCGCCATCGGCTTCGGGCCCATCCCGAGGCGTTCCCGGGCCAGCAGTCGCAGCGTCTGGGAGACCGTCCGCCGCACGTTCATCTTGCTCGCCCCCACCTTCTGATCGTAGCGCAGGACCATCGGGACCTCGTCCATGATCGCACCGATCCGCGCCATCCGCAGCAGCAGCTCCACCTGGCACGCGAAGCCCTGCTCGGTGATCAGGTTCTCCCCCCACAGCTCCATCGCCCGCCGAACCGCCTCCGCGCGGTAGGCCCGGTAGCCGCAGGTGTAGTCCTTCACGCCGGAGATCGGGAAGGTCAGCCGGAACACCATCCCCGCTCCCCAGCTCATAAGCTGCCGGAACGCAGGAACCCCGAGCACCCGCGCATGCGGCTGATAGCGCGAGGCGATGACCACGTCACGCCCCTCACCGATCTCCCGCGCCATCCGCGGCACCAGGCCCGGCAGGTGCGTGTTGTCGCCGTCCATCGACACAATCACGTCGTCGTCCGCGGCGTCCTCCACAGCGACCGTCAGCGCCGTCCGCATCGCGGCGGCAAGGCCCATGTTGCGCTCGTGCGGGACGAGCGTCACCGGCAGCTTGCTCGCGCGCTGCTTGATCTCCGCCGCCGTCCCATCGCCGCTGCCGTCATCGACCACGAAAGCGCGGTACTCCAGCCTCTCGCGCTCCATCACAGCCGCGATGCCGTCCAGGAGTGGACCGATCGCGCCCTCTTCGTTGTACGCAGGGATGCCGAAGATGATCATGCGTCCCCATCTCCCCCGGTGCTTCGCTCTCTTCCGGCCGCGCTCATGTCTGTGATCCGACTATGACGCCGGCGAGGATCAGCACGCCCGCGACGATGCGCAGCGGCGTGAGGTGCTCGGAGAGAAGCGTCGCCCCGATCCCCATCACGATCAGGAAAGAGCCGGCGACGAAAAGCGGGTACGCCTTGGAGATGTCCATCATCGAGAGGATGGCGAGCCAGATCACGAAGGAGACGACGTAGAGGACGACCCCGCCGAGGATATGGGGGGTCATGAACACGGCCATGATCCATCTGACCAGCGAGAGACCCGCCGCGGAGGGCGATCCAACGGTGTTCATCCCGGACTTGAGCAGAAGGTTGCCCGACGCTCCGCTGATGATGCACCCGATCAGGAGAACGGCCGTCTTCACGCGAGATCATCCCCGATAGACGTCGCAGGCAGGCATGTGCGCGGGCATCAGGATAGCATACGGCCTGCCGCCGGTCAACGAGATGCGCTCCCCCTGGGTGTGACCGAGTACTGTAGGTGCGGCAACGACAGCCTCCCCCGCCCTCATACACGACATTCGGGGAATGAGTCCACGCTTCGACCTGCCAGCGCTGTTTCGGATCTCCGCTCACGGTTGTGTTCTCCCCCTCTCCCCCAGGACCCGCGCGCAGCGCGGCGTCTCAGGGAGAGGGGCTAACCCCGAGCGCAGCGAGCGCGTCGGGGTGAGGCCGCCGTGCGGTCAGCCTCGCGCCGGCTTCCGCGCCACCGCCACCAGCGACGCGCCGATGGGCAGTGAGAGGTGGCGTATCAGCCAGATCTCGAGGTCCAGCATCCAGATCAGCGCGGTGTTGAGCGGGCCGGGGAGCCGGAACAGCGCCGTCTGCTTCGGACCGTTGTCGTCCCCGCGGATCGCCGTCACAATGCGCCGGTACGCGACGGACGCGAGGATCGCCGGCATCGCGATCGCGACCGCCTTTGAGAAAAGCTCTATCTTCAGACCCGCGCCTTCGATCAACTCGCGGAAGGCTCCCGACTCGTAGCGCCGCAGGTGGTCGAGCGCCTCATCGTGGGCGCTCCAAAGCCACCGATGCGCGGGCACGGTCATCACGCAGATCCCGCCGGGGCTCAGCAGGCGGGTCATCTCCGCCATCACCGCATCATCGGCCTCTACATGTTCGAGGACGTCGCAGCTTATGACTACGTCGAAGTGCTCGTCGGGGAAGTCCATCTCCTCCACGCGCGCCTGCTTGAGGTTCGCGAAACCACGCTCGCGGCACATCGCCAGCGCCTCGGTCGCCAGGTCGCAGCCCCACAGCTCGCCGATTCCCTCGAGCTTCGCGAGAGTCCCTCCCGTCCCGCAGCCCGCGTCGAGCACGCGCAGGGTCTCACGCTCAGGCGCGTGCCGCTCGATGAGGCGTCGCACGAGCCGGCGACGCCCCACGAACCACCAGTAGTCATCCTCGAACTCGTACATCTGGCGCAGCTCGGATGCACGCATCGGCCTGCCTCAACTCCGGAGCGGATCAGGCGCCGCCGGGAGATTCATGTGCAGTGAGACTCGCGCGGCGTACCACGGGCCCGGGCTACCTCGCCCCGCCCGGGAGCGCGCAGTAGCGCGCGTCGGGTTCCATCTGCGGGCGGACGCTCTCAATGAACTCCCCGAGCGGCGTCGCGCCCCGGTCACCCTCTCCGCGCTTGCGCACGGCGACCTGACCGGCCTCCTGCTCCCTGTCGCCGACGATCAGCATGTAGGGGACCTTCTCGGTCTCGGCCTGGCGAATCTTGTTGCCGAGCGTCCCGCTCTCCGTGTCCACCTCGACGCGCAGGTCCTCGCAGCGGAGCTGATAGGCCACCTCGCCGGCGTAATCGAAGTTGCGGTCATTGATCGGCAGGACCTTCACCTGCACCGGCGCGATCCACATCGGGAACTCGCCCGCGCACTGCTCGATGAACACGCCCATGAACCGCTCGATCCCCGCGAGCACCACGCGGTGGACCATCGCCGGGCGATGCTCCTGGCCGTCCTCACCGATATAGGTCATGTCGAAGCGCTCGGGCATATTGAAGTCACACTGGATCGTCGGCCCCTGCCAGAGTCGGCCGATCGCGTCCTTCATCTTGATGTCGATCTTCGGGCCGTAGAACGCGCCGCCGCCCTCATCGACCTCCCAGGTGAGGTTGTTGGCCTCCAGCGCGCCCCTCAGCGCGTTCGTGGCGTCCTCCCAGACGCGGTCGGAGCCGACCGACTTCTCGGGCCGGGTGCTCAGGAACACCTCGTACTCGTCGAAGCCGAAGACGTGAAGCATGTCATCAGCGAACTCGAGCACGCCGGTGATCTCGTCGGTGAGCTGGTCCATCCGGCAGAAGATATGCGCGTCGTCCTGCGTGAAGCCGCGCACGCGCAGCAGACCGTGCAGCACGCCGGACTTCTCATGCCGATAGACCGTCCCGAGCTCGAAGAAGCGCATCGGCAGGTCGCGGTAGGAGCGAGTGTGCTGCTTGTATACGAGAATGTGCCCGGGGCAGTTCATCGGCTTTATGCCGTATGACTGGCCCTCGATGTCCGTGAAGTACATCGGGTATCCCTGCTGCGCGTGGCCGGAGGTCTCCCACATGTCGGACTTCACAAGGTGCGGAGTGCGTACCAGTTCGTAGCCGCGGCGGATGTGCTCGTTCGTCGCGAACTCGGTGATCAGGTGCCGGAGCATCGCGCCCTTCGGGTGGTAGTAGACCAGCCCCGCGCCCGCCTCCTCGTGGAAGCTGAAGAGGTCGAGTTCGCGCCCCAAACGCCGATGATCGCGCCGCCGCGCCTCCTCGATCAGATGCAGATGCTCCTCGAGCTGCTCCTTCTTCGGGTAGGCGGTCCCATAGATCCGCGAGAGCATCACGTTGGCCTCGCTCCCGCGCCAGTACGCGCCTGCGACCGAGAGCAGCTTCACGTGCTTGATCTGCCCGGTGCTGGGGACGTGCGGGCCGCGGCAGAGATCCACGAACTGCCCGTGCTCGTACATCGACACCATGTCGTCGGGGATCTCCTCGATCAGCTCGATCTTGTACCGGTTCTGCCGCCCCTCGAAGAGATCCTCGGCCTCCTGCTTCGGCAGGTGCGCGCAGAAGAAGGGCTCATCTGCCTCGATGATCTCCTGCATCTTCTCTTCGATGGCGCGCAGGTCGTCCTCCGTGAACGGCTCGGGGACCTCGAAGTCGTAGTAGAAGCCGTCCTCGATGGCAGGGCCGATCGTGGGCTTTGCCTCCGGGAAGAGCTGCACGACCGCATCGGCCATGATATGCGAAGCCGAATGCCAGTAGACGTGCCTGCCCTCGTCGGAGTCGAAGGTGAAGACCGCGAACTCAACGTCCTCGCTGAGGGGGGTTGAGAGGTCCACCAGCTCTCCGTTGATGCCCGCAGCGACGGCGGCTCTTGCCAGTCGCGGACCGATCTTCTCCGCAGCCTCAAGGGCCGTCGTACCCCGCGGGACCTCAAGCGGTGTGCCATCGGGCAGGGTAAGCGTGACCTGATCGCTCATCGTCGGGCTCTCCTTTGTGATCCGACGGCACGGCGCAGGCGCGGCATCCGCCATCGTTCGCCGTCGGAGGGCGGACATTCCGGCCCGCCCTCGTCATTGCACGTACTCGCAGTCTTTCGCGGCGCAGGCGTTACGCAGCCTGTCGCCGTCGGCCGCTCTTAGCGCCGTCCTCCATTAAACGAAAACCCCCATCCATGCGTGGATGCGGGCAGGGAACGTCTCATGGATGTACGCGGCCATACCAGGGCCGCCTCATGGCTCACGGGCCGGTTATGGGTCGTTGGGCGCTGGAGGAACGCCTCCAGGCCCGACCTCAGGGTCGTCGTCTCATGGTGGGCGCTGGAGGAACGCCTCCAGGCCCGACCTCAGGGTCGTCGTCTCATGGTGGGCGCTGGAGGAACGCCTCCAGGCCCGACCTCAGGGTCGTCGTCTCATGGTGGGCGCTGGAGGACTTGAACCTCCGACCTCCACCGTGTCAAGGTGGCGTTCTTCCCCTGAACTAAGCGCCCACTGGTGTCCGGGGATGCGCATTATACCAGCGGCTGGGGATGATGTAAAGGGCGAGATTCGGCGAGGGCTGCGACCAGATTATGTGGGCGGCGGCGACGGCAACCTCCCCCGCCCTCACAGACAACGTTCGGGCACCCCCTCCCTGTGAGTTCGCTGTGCGAACTCCGGCGGGAGGGGGAATGAGCCCACGTTTCGATCTGTCAAAGCCCTTTCGGATCTACGCTCACGATTGTGTTCTCCCGCAGGACCCGCGCGCAGCCCGGCGTCTCAGGGAGAGGGGGCCGGGGGGGCGGCCGACGTGAGCCCCTGGCGCCAGCAACCTGCACAGTACGGTCAGCCCCGCTCAGCGAGGCGGATTTCGCCGCGCGGGTCAGCGGTACGAGCGGCTGGCGATGATGCTGCAGGCCTCGATGACCTCGATCCCGGCGGCCTCCAGCTTCTGCCGCAGTTCCGGGCTGCCTGATCCGGGGTTGAGGTAGACGGCCCGCACGGCCTTCTCAATCAGCTCATCGGCGACGCTCAGGCCGATCCCCGGCGGGACGTAGAGCGTGGCGGTGTGGACCTCACCGGGGATGTCGAGCACCGACGCGTAGGCGGCCATGCCCTCGACCTCAGCCTCCCGCGGATTCACCGGGTAGACGGTCATCGAGGTCCCCAGCCACGCGTGCAGCGCGCGGTTGCCGTATTTCTCGGGGTCATTTGATGCGCCGATCACTGCGATCGCTTCTGCCACGCCGGTCACGCTCCGTGCTGGTCCGAGTCTCGGTCGGAGATCGGTTCTACGCCGCGCGGCGGGAATCCTGCCTCGCACTGCCGGCCGAGATGCGCAGCTCCACGCGCGCGGGCGGGCGCGGTTGACTCCGCCCGGGCGTTCACGTACAATCGCCCGCAGAGAGCGTACGCCCTCATTTGACCGCTCCGCCGGGAGGGTCGCGCGGTCCGTGGAGGGAATCGCAGCCATGTTTCGCAGCAGCCGCCGGGGACTGACGCCCGCCGAGACGCTCATCGTCGCCGCCATCGTGGCGATCTTCGCCCTCATCATCTCGTGGCGCTTTGTCGGCGAGCCTTCGCTGGAGGCCCGCACGCTCACGATCAACCGGGTGGAGGCAGTGATGGAGGCGCTCGAGCGCTACGCGATCGACAGCGGAGGCGTCTTCCCGACCACAGATGAAGGCCTCGACGCACTGGTGACCAGGCCGACCGATGGAGACGCTCCCCCTCGGTGGAGCGGTCCCTACGTGGAGGATCCGGCGCTCCTGATGGATGCGTGGGGAGCGCCACTGAAATACGTGTCTCCGGTCGCAGGAGGACGGCCCTACCATCTGTGGTCCAACGGGGCGGATCGCGCTGAGGGAGGCGAAGGCGCAAACGCCGACATCAAGTCATGGGATCGCTCCAGCATGGTACCCTGAATCGCGCGCTCGCACTTCTGCTCAGCGCCCTTGCGCTGAGCGCTGCATCATACGCCCCGGCCGCTCCCGACGCCCTGCTCCTCTCAGCCTGCGAGGACCTCGCGGATTTCAGCACCGCCCGCGCTCCCGACGAACCGTCATTTGACTTCTCCGCTTGGGAGACCAGCGTCTTCGCCGGCGCCCGAGTGAAGGGCAGCAGCCTGCGCTGGCATATGCGACCGTCAAGCCCGTCGCAGACCTCGGCGCGCCTTGCGCTCACCCGACCTCTCCCGGGCGCGACCGTGAGCGTCTCCGTCTGGCTGAAGAACCCCAACGCGCACCAACTCACGCTGCAGCTTGAGATCATCGACGCGGACGGCGCGCGCTACCTCAGCCCCCCTGAGGCCCTCATCCTCGAGCCCGACTGGCGCGAGATGGTGTTCGACCTGCGCGAGATGACCGGCCCGGAGGACGACCCGAACCCCGGCATCGACCGCCCGATCATCCGCGCGGCTCTGCTGCTTGAGGGCCTCACCCACGATCGACCGCACACGGTCTACCTCGATGAGATCACCGCCACCGTGGCTGATCTGCCGCCGATCGCCATCGCGAACGTCCGTTGTCAGACGAGCCTCGGCCCGGGCGAACCGCTGCCGGTCCGCGTGGAGCTCTCCCCCGCCTCGATGGTGGATGATGCACGGTTGGTTGCGGAGCTTGCGAGCCCTGGCGGTGGGCCGCTGGCGCAGGCGCTGATGCGGATGGAGGATGCGCCGGGAGAGCCGGCGACGGCCTCGGGGACGCTTCGCGTCCCCGAGTGGGTGCGGCCGGGGCGCTACGAGGTGCGGCTGACCTCACGGATCGTGGAGCTCTCGGGGCCCGGCGCCCGGCCGGTCGGCGTGGTGGTGGCGGGCGCATCGACGCCGCGCGCCGAGGCCGCGGTGGACGCCGGGGTCAGCCCGCCGGCGATCACGCTGGGCGGGGCCGCTCACCGGCCGCTGGTGGAGGAGTTGCGGGGGAGCCTGCCCGGGTCGCTGAGCGAGGGAGCGAGGATCGTCGCGGTTCCGGTGACGCTGGATGACCACCCGTTTGCATGGGCGCCCACCGCGGCCGACGAGGCGGGTGAGTTGAGCTTCGCGGGCCTCGATCGGCGCGTGGCGGCAGTGCTGACCGCGCGGCCCGCCGCCACGCTCGTGCTGCAGGTGTTCCTCGACGCAACGCGCGAGTGGAAGGCCGAGCATCCCCCGCACCTGCAGCGGTTCGGCGGTGAGACGCTTGCCCCGGAGGGCATCATCGCGATCGATCGGAGGCATCCGGACATCATCTCGGCGGCGTGGCGGAGCGACGCGGAGAGCAGGCTGCGCGCGCTGGTGCGGCACGTCGATGCGTCGGCGTGGGGCCATCGCGTGATCGGCTACGAGTTGCAGGCCGGAGACCTCGGTGCATGGCGACCGTGGGGGGCCTCGCTGGGCGTCGGCGATGAGACGACTCCCGTCCGCCAGGAGGCGTTCATGGGCTGGCTCCACGCGCGCTACCCGGCCGTCACCGATCTGCGCGACCACTGGCTGGGGCGGAGGCGGGGCTTCGGACAGCCGCGCGCGGGCTTTGAGTCGGTGCAGATGCCCACGCCGATGCAGGACGCGCCCGAGCCGTCGCTCTACGACCCGGCGTCCGATCAGCCGATGATCGACCTGCTGCACTTCCGCGCCGAGACGTCGGTGGATGCGCTGCTGGCGATGGCGGCGGCGGTGCGCGAGGAGGCGGGCTCGGGGGTGCTGGTGGGCGCGTGCTACGGGCACCTGCTGTCTCAGGCGCGAGTGAACGACTGGTCGTGGCCGCACACGGCGCTCTCACGGCTGCTGGCGAGCGGCTCGCTGGACTTTCTGACCGGTCCGCAGATGCGTATCGACGACGCCTCGCAGCCCTCATCGCCAGGTGAGTCGATCCGACGGGGAGGCGCTCTCTACCTCGAGCGAGTGCACGGGAGCGCGACCGTGCCCGCGGACTGTGGCGCGATCGTGGCCGCGGGAGAGACCGGGGCGTTGACGCGCCTCCCTACTCCGAGGGCGCCCGCCGTGGAGGCGAACGTGATCGAGGTGATCGACGACCTCAGTGCGCGTTACCTGTCGGGGGACGCGGCGCTGCCGAGGGAGCTGCTCACCCGCCCGATCTCCGGCTCGATCGCGCATGAGACCTTCCTGCTGCGCGACCTGCTCGGGCCGAACCCACCGCGGGCGGAGGTCTACGTCTTCCGCAACGTATTCACGATCACGCCGGATGAGGGGCGGCTGCTGGGACGGAACACCGCGCGCGACGGCTCGCTGCTGGTGTGGGTGTACGCGCCGGGCGCCATCGACCGCCACCTGATCACCGGCCGCACGATGCAGTATCTCACCGGCATCAAGCTCTCTCCCCTGCACCAGCGCGGCAGCTCGACGGTGAGACCGGAGAACCGCCAGTTCGGCTCGTTCGGCTTCCCCCATCCGGTCAGCCCCCGGTTCATCAGCGCCGACGAGCGGGCGGAGTGGCTCGGCACCATCAACGACGGCGGGACGAATCGCTGCGGCTTCGCGCTGCGCAAGTTCGACCACTGCACATCGGTCTTCGCGGCGGCGCCTCCGCCGGAGGAGATGCTCCGCCATCTCGCGGGCCGAAGCGGCATCACGGTCGCCACGCGGCAGGGTGACTGAGGGTGAACCTGCTTCATCACCTCGTGGTGGCCGAGCAGTTGCGCGAGACGCTCCGCTGGTCACCCTGCCGCCGGGGACAGATGCTGCTGGGCGCGATCGCGCCGGATGCGCACACAGAGGTGCCGGGGCTGGGCCGCTCGATGCTCCACCCCGGTCCGGGTGAGGATGTCGTCGCGTGGGCGCTGGAACTGATCGGTCCATCGTGCAGCCCGATGGACGCGTCCGGTCGCGCCTTCATCGTGTCGGTCATTGCGCACCTCGTCGCCGACCGGCTCACGCGGCAACATGACTACCACCTCCCTCCGCACGCTCCCACCGGGTTCCAGCCGATCGCGCCCGAGGACCTCGCTGCGCCAGATGCGATCGACATCGGCGCGGTGGGCAGGGCGCTGATGCGGACGCCCTCGGAGTGCGCCCTCGGCCCCCTGCCGCCCGACGCCATCGACCGCAAGCGCTGGGAGGTCCTCGGGCGATGGCCCCTGACGGAGGGGCGAGGGAGCTACCTCGTCGTGGAACCGCTGTCCACGCTGGTTCGGCACTGCACGGGGGAGGCGCTGATGCGCATTCATCGCTCGCGCGAGGGGGCCGCTTTGCTCGGTGTTTGAGGCGGGGGGAGGAAGGCGCGCGCCCCCGCACGGCGAACTATCCGCTCAGATCAGCCTCTCAGCAACTTGCGCGTGACAGGAGTGTTCGCCGTGATCAGGCTCGGCATGGTCGATCTGTGTACGTCTCACCCCGGAGCGTGGACACCCATCATCAAGGAGATGGACGGAGTGGAGGTCGTGGCCGTCCACGACGACGGCGGCGTTCGTCCGGAGGGCTTCGCGGCACAGTTTGCCGAGGAGCACGGCATCGAGACCGTCACCGGGACGATCGAGGAGATGGTCGGGCTGGTGGACGCCGCGATCGTGCACAGCGCGAACTGGGACCTTCATCTCGCGCACGCGCGCCCGTTCATCGAGGCCGGCGTGCCGGTGCTGATCGACAAGCCGATGGTGGGCAACCTTCGCGACCTCCACGAGCTTCAGCGGCTTCAGGCGAAGCACGGGACGCTCGTGATGGGCGGATCGAGCGTGCGGTACGCCACCGAGGTGCAGGAGCTGTCGGCGATCCGCGAGGAGATGGGCGAGATCGGCGTGGGCTGGTGCCAGGGGCGGGGCGACTTCTTCAACTACGGCATTCACACCGTGGAGATGTTCCAGGGCTTCTTCGGCACCGGGGTGCGCGCCGTCGAGCATGTGGGCGCGAACGGGCCGATGGACGTCTTCCGCGCCGACTACACCAGCGGCGTCCCGGTCTTCTTCGCGCTCGGCGCGATCTCCAGCCGGTGGTTCATCTCGATCGGCGCGGCGAACGGCGTCTTCGAGCGCACTCTGACCGCGGGAGACAACTACCGCCGGCTCATCGAGGCATTCGTGGCCGCGGTCGAGGCGGGTGAGCCGCCGATCTCGCTGAGCGACAACCTCGAGGCGGTGAAGATCTCGCTCGCCGCGAAGGTCTCGCGGCGCGAGCGCGCGATCTGCTACCTCGAGGACCTGACGAACGATGAGCGCTTCGACGGAGACGCCTTCGCCGAGGACTACGCGAAGCTGCGCCAATGAGACCCGGCCGGGGAGGGGCGCAGCGCAAGCCCGATCGCGCGCATCGCCCCTCACGGCGATCAGGTCAGTGACTTCCTCCAGCGCCGCCACGCCGCCGTCGTGCGGAAGCCGAGCTTCTCGTAAAGGCGGACGGCCGGGACGCGGAAGGGCTGAGTGAGCAGCAGCGCGGGCAGATGGTCGCGCTCGGCGATGTAGTTGAGGCAGGCGACGACGAGCTCCTCGCCAAGGTGCAGTCCGCGGTGCTCGTCCAGCACGCCCACCCACTCAATCTGCCCGCCCCGAAGCCTGTCGGGGTCGCGCTCGCTCTGCACGCAGATGGCGCTCGCGATGCCGGCGATCCGCCCGTCATTCCTGACGATGAACCACCCGTCCGGATCGTGGTCCGGGCGATGGGTGAATCGCGCGTGGAACCACTCAGGCCCATGATCGCCACCGAAGACCGCGTTGCGCACGCGCATCCACTCGTCGAGATCGTCCTCGCGGAGCGTCTCGAGCACGTAGCCATCGGGCAGGCGCAGCGGGCGCGGCATCCAGTCCTCGGCCACCATCGTGATGTTGCGCTGCTGAGGGTCATCCAACTGGTAGGCCAGCGAGCGGAAGAGCCCGTCGACCGCATCCCAGCGGCTGTCCACGGCCGCGCCGGTCATGAGGGCGTCCTGCCCGGCCTGCCGCAAAGCCGCCTCACCGGCCAGCATGCAGCCTGACGCGAGGCCCCGGCGGCGGTGATCAGGGGCGGTCGCGACGCGCCACCACGCGCAGAGATCGCCCTCGCGCACCGCCAGCGCCGCGGAGACGACCCGCCCGTCTTCGAGCGCAACGTGGCCGGCGTCTGCGCAGAGCCGCTCGGAGGTCAGCGTCTCGAGCAACTCCTCGCGTGTCGCCCACGGTTCAGGCGCGGTGAGCAACTGCATCGGTGAGAGATCGCGGTGCGGAGTGAAGCAGTCTTCGATGAGTCCTGCGACCTGCGCGGCCATCTCCGGCGTGTAACGCTCGATCGGCACGTGGCTCACCGTCCTCGGAGGGAGTGTCGTGGCCCGGTGATTCTCCGGGCTGCGCCGCGCGACCTCCGTGGGGCGCGGGCAGATGCCCCTGCGCCGCTCCGCCGGGTCGCCGGAATCGTCGCCAAGCAAGCTGCTTGCGGCTCACGGGTCTTTGTGTTATACTCGACGCCACGCAGGAGGCACTGACCGCCGCTTGTGGTCGCACAGGGCAGGCGGCGAATTACGTCTGAGGAGTTCAGTATCAATGCCGCAGAGGGCACAGATGGAAAAGCACGTGCGCAAGACACGCACGCGCACGCTCAGGAACCGCGCACGCCGCCGAGATATGAAGGCCGCCATCCGCGCGGTCATGGACGCCGCGCATGCGGGCGACGCGGAGGCCGTCAAGGAGGCCATGCCCGAGGCGCAGCAGGCGATCGACAAGGCCGCCCGGCACGGCATCGTCCATCAGAACACCGCCGACCGCCGCAAGTCCCGACTCGTCGCCCGGGTTCGCCGCATTCTCGGCGAGGAGTAAGGGCACCGCAGAGCGCGCTTTCTCGGGCCGGCCCGGTGCCGGCCCGTTTCGCGTGTACGCTGCAAAGGAGTGCGCGAGGGCGCGCCGAATGACTCGTTGACGCCATCCTCCACCCCGGGAGCGGATCACGATGGGCAGGCCGTCAGAGCGACCGAACATCATCGTGCTGCACGCCGATCAGCAACGCTTCGACACGATCGCGGCGGCGGGCAACGGGGCGATGCGCACGCCCAACCTCGACCGGCTGGCTGCGTCGGGAGCGCTGCTGGAGCGCTTCTACGTGCAGTCACCGGTCTGCATGCCCTCTCGCGCATCAATGCTCTCGGGGCGCTACCCCAACGCGACGACCGTGACGTGCAACGGTCCGAGGATGCCCGAGGAGATCCGCTGCATCCAGCACATGCTCGGGGACGCGGGGTACTTCACGGGGATCATCGGCAAGCTGCACTTTCTGCCCCACTCCGCGCGCGACCACAGGGAGCCGCACCCGACCTACGGCTTCGATCACCTGCAGATCTGCGACGAGCCGGGCTGCTACCGCGACGCCTATCGCGAGTGGGTGACGCAGCAGGATCCGTCGCAGCTTGACGCGATCAACTGCGGCCTGCCCCCTGCACGCGCGCAGTGGGAGCAGATGATGGGGTGGGAGGGCACCGTGCGACCGCCCGAGCCCCGAACGGACGTTGCCCCGGGGGTCTTTGTGGGCGACGATCACCTGACCAATGCCTGCTTCGTCGCCGACCGGAGCGCGCAGTTCCTCCGGGAACGCGCTGACCGGCCCTTCTTCCTCTTCGCCGGGTTCTACCACCCGCACTCGCCGCTGATCCCGCCGCGGTCCTGCCTCGACATGTACAACCTCGACGAGATACCTCTGCCGCCCGGTGACCGGCAGATCCCCGCGCCGGGCGGCGGGCGCGACCTGAGCGCGGCGGAGGTCAGGGAGATTCGACGGGCATACTACGCGATGGTCAGCGACGTGGATCGCAACGTCGGGCGGATCCTCGACAGCCTCGACGAACTCGGGATGACGGACAACACCGTCATCGTCTTCACGAGCGATCATGGGGATTACATGGGCGATCACGGCAAGTTCGGCAAGGGCGCTCCGGGATACGACTGCATCATGCGCGTGCCCTGCCTGGTCTCCTACCCCGGGCGGATCGAACCGGGGACGCGCGTGGACGGTCTCGTGGAGGCCACCGACCTTGTGCCGACGCTGCTGGAGTATGCGGGGGTGGTGCGCGAGCCGTCGCTGCAGGGGCGGTCGATCTGCACGCTGCTTGAGGGCGAACTGTCGGCGGCCCGCGACTCGGTCTACGCCGAGTATGCGGCGCCAGGGCGGTCGAACTGGGCGATGGTCCGCACGGGGGAGTGGTTCTACGCGTACAACGCATTCGGCGGCGAAGTGCTCTTCGACATTCAGGATGACCCGGACGAGCTTAACAACATCGTGGAAGCGGCGGGATCGGCGGCACTGAGCGAGATGCGGGCGCTCGCACTTGAGAGATCGCTGAGCGCCCGGCCGAGCGCCCGGCTTGAGGCGAGGTACTGATCGCGCGCGGGAGGAGAGGAGGCGGCCGATGAGATTGCCGGGGATGCAGAGTGAGATCAGGCCCAAGCGCAGGCGCGAGATCTACGAGGATGTCGCGAGGTTGTCGCAGCCGGGCGGATCGTACTACGTGATGGTTGCGCTTGCGACGGTGATCGCGGCCTACGGCCTGCTGATCAACAGCGCGGCGGTGGTGGTCGGGGCGATGCTCGTCGCGCCGCTGATGGGCCCGATCTTCGGGATCGCTCTCGCGCTGGCGTCAGGCAACAGGCGGCTGCTGTGGCCGTCACTGCAATCGGAGATAATCGGCATCGTGATCGCGGTCGGGGTTGGCATACTGATCGGGGTGGGGCCTTTCCGGCTGCCGATGGGCGAGGAGTGGCTGGTGCGCACCCAGCCGACGCTGCACGACCTGTTCATCGCACTGGCGTCGGGACTGGCGGGGGCGTACACGCTCATCGATGAGCGTGTCTCGCCCGCTCTTCCGGGCGTCGCGATCTCCGTGGCGGTGCTGCCGCCGCTGGCGGCCTGCGGGCTGGCCGCGGCGGCGGGGCGCTGGGAGATGGCGGGGGGCGCGATGATGCTGTTCATCGCGAACTTCTTCGCGATTCAGATCGCGGCGGCCATCGTCTTCTCAGTCTTCGGGATGCTGCGGGTGGAGCGTGGTCGGCGCACTCGCCCCGAGGAGGAGGGGCTCAAGTTCATCCAGTTCTTCAAGCGCTTCGGCGTGAGCATCGCCGTGCTGGTGGTGATGGCCGCGTTCATGACACAGACGCTCATCGGCCTGGCCACCGACCGTCGCCTGTCGGCGACCATCGACAGCACCATGAGCAGCGCGGTCGGCTCGATCAGCGGCGCGCGCATCTCGGAGACGAGCTTCCAGCGCCTTGGGGACCGGCTGGAGGTGACGGCCACCGTCCTGACGCCGCGTGCGTTCGGGAGCGAGCAGGTGGCCGCGCTTGAGCAGCAGCTTGAGGGCGCGATCGAGCGCGACGTGCACCTGATCGTACGCTCGCTGATCTCCCGCGACATGGACCGCGAGGGGACGGTCTTCGCCTCACAGCAGGACCGTGACCTCGCGGAGTCGGAGCGCCTGCGACTGGACTTCCTTCAGCAGGCCTCGCAGATCATCTCCCGGCATCTACACGAGGTGCCCGGCGCGGAACTCACCGACATCCACCGCAGCACTCCGAACGAGACGACGACGCTGACGGCGGTCGTGAGCGCCCCGGAGGCCATCGGGCCGGAGACAGTCGCAGGGATCGAGGAAGCCCTGCGGGCGGAGCTGCAGACCCCGCTGCGCGTGAACGTTCGAACCGTCCTGACGCGCGCTTCAAGCTCCGACGAATTCCTCTACGAGGACGAGTTGAGGCGCCTGCACGATGAGCGTGAGGCACTGACAAGCGCAGTCAGGACGGTGCTCAACTCATGGCTGGCCGACAACGTGGAGGGGAGCGTGCTCGATGAGGTGGAGATCCGATCGCTCGAACCTCGCGAGATCGTCGTGACCGTCCTCGCCGCGCGGGCGCTGACCGAGGAAGAAGCCGGGGAGATGAGGAACGCGCTGGCCGGAATGATCGGACCCGAGCTGAGCCTCACGATCAGGTATGAGCTGGGCGGGCGGATGAGCCTCTCGGGCTGAGAGGTGGGCCGGGGTGGGACCTCAGGTCGGGCTCGCTTCGCTCGCCGCGACCTGACCGCGCTTCGCGGGACGGCCCCTCCACGATGGAGTTGCGCGAGCGGGGTCAGAGCCAGCGCTTGCGCCGGAAGTAGACGAGCATCCCGACGGCGATCGCCAGCATGACGCCGAGTGCGGCGGGATATCCCCAGCGGTACCGCAGTTCGGGCATCCACTCGAAGTTCATGCCGTAGACGCCTGCGACGAATGTGGCGGGTATGAAGATCGTCGCGATCATCGTCAGGACCTTCATCACCTCGTTCATCCGGTTGCTCGCGCTCGACAGGTAGATGTCGAGCATTCCGATCAGCGCATCACGCAGGCTCTCGGTGGTCTCGGCGACCTGGATGACGTGGTCGTAGACGTCGCGGAGGAACACCTCCCATCGCGAACTCATCAGCGAGCTGCGTCCCCGACCAAGATGGCCGATTACCTCGCGCATCGGTCCCACGGCGTGGCGGATCGAGGCGACCTCAGATCGAAGGCGGTGGATCGTGCGCAGCGTCTTCGGCTCGGGCTGCTCGATGACCGCCTCCTCGATGTCCTCGATGCGCGCCCCGATCGACTCAAGCGCGCCGAAGTAGCTGTCCACGATCGAGTCGAGCAGGGCATAGAGGAGGTAGTCCGCGCCCGCCTCGCGCATCTGGCCGAAGCCGGTCCGAAGGCGCTCGCGCACCGGATCGAAGAGCGGCCCGGGCACCTCCTCAAAGCTCAGCAGTACCGGCGGGCGCAGAACGAGGCTGACCTGGCGGGACGAGAGGCCGTCACCGGCAGGATCAAAGACGCGGCAGATGCAGAAGAGATACTCGTCGAACTCGTCGATCTTGGGGCGGTGTCCGGTGTCAAGCAGGTCCTCGAGGACGAGTGGGTGCAGGCCGAAGCACTCCCCCACGGTGCGCACCGTCTCAACCTCGCGCAGCCCCGTCACCGAGACCCACGTTACGCGTTCCGGCGCGGCCGAGCACTTGCCCGGGTCGGTCAGTTCGTGCTCATCGAGTTGGTCGCGGTCGTAGACCGTCACGTGAATCCGCGTGGGCTCGGCATGGTGCTCCCCCACGTGCACGAGTGTGCCGGGGGGAGCGCCAGCTTTCTCTGATCGTCGCCTGACCGGTCGCATTCAGATGCGCCTTTCACGCTGCGACTACGCCCCGACCACCGGCGTTCGCAGCACACCGACCGGCGGGATCTCGACCTCCAGCACGTCACCGTCCTTGAGCCGAATGTCCTGGTGCTTCCCGACGCCGGCGGGTGTTCCGCAGGCGATCACGTCGCCGGTCTCAAGGGTGCAGATGTGCGAGATGTACGAGACCGTCTCCGCCACGTTGAAGATCATCTCACGGGTGTTGGCCTGCTGCTTGACCTCACCGTTGAGGCGCAGCAGCAGATCGAGCTCGTCGGGGTCGCCCGCATCGGCCACCGGTACCGCGCAGGGGCCCATCGGCGCGAAGCCATCACACCATTTGCCGTTGAGCCAGTCGAAGAACCTGTCCCAGTCGCGCTCCTCCTCGCGTTCCCAGATCTTCAACTCGCGCTCGGAGATGTCGTTGAAGGCCGTCACCCCGGAGATGTGCGCGGGAGCGTCCTCGACGGAGACCTCCTTCGCGGGGCGGCCGATGATGATCGCCATCTCGGCCTCCCAGTCCACGAACTGCGCGCCCGCGTCCAGGCGCAGGGGCTCGCCGGGGCCGATCACGGTGTTCGTCGAGGGCTTCATGAACACGCGGGGGGTGTCGAGTTCGCGCTGCTGCGCGCCGCCCTGAAGCCGCTGGGAGATGCTCTCGGCCATGTGTGACATGAAGTTCGTCGCGAGGCAGAAGAGCTTCGGGGGCCGTGGGATCGGCGCGAGTATCTTCGCGTCGCGCACCACCGTCGCCTCGCCGACGGACGCGACGGCTTCACGCGCGAGGTCGAGGCACTCAGGACAGGCCAGCAGGCTCGCGACCGAGCCCAGGCAGGCGCGCTCGGGGAGGTCCATCCCCGCCACCTCGAATGCCTGCAGCAGGTCATGAGGCAGGTCGTCCACCAGCGCGCCCACGCGGATCGGCGCGTCATCGCTCAGTTGGTAGCTGATCAGTCGCAGTATCATCGTAGTCTCCTCAGTTGCCCGAGCTTCGCTGGATGTCGCCGCGTTGCAGGCCGGCCCGCAGCGCGCAGACGGCTGTGACGTTGATGATGTCATCGGGGGTGGCCGCACGCGAGAGGTCCATCGCGGGCTTCGCGAGCCCCTGCAGCAGCGGTCCGAACGCGCCCGCCCCGCCGATCCACTGGCTGAGCTTGTATCCGATGTTGCCGGCCTGCAGATCGGGGAAGATCAGGACGTTCGCCCGCCCCTCGATCCGGCTGTCGGGGGCCTTGCGCTCGGCCACGTCCGGCACCAGCGCGGCATCGACCTGCAGTTCGCCGTCGATGAGCAGCTCCGGGGCCCGCCTCTCGACAAGCCTGCGGGCCGCGACAACTCTGTGCGCCATCGGGTGATCGGCGCTGCCGTGCGTGGAGAACGAAAGCATCGCCACGCGCGGCTCCACCTCAAGGTAGGCCTCGCAGCTCTCCGCGGCGCTGATGGCGATGTCCGCGAGCTGATCCTCGTTGGGGTCGGGCACGACGCCGCAGTCGGCGTAGATGAGCGCGCCGTCAACGCCGAACTCGGGGACCTGCGTGGTCATGATGAAGCAGCTTGAGACGGTGTCCATGTCCGGCGCGCAACCGATGCAGCGGAGTGACGCGCGCAGCACATTCGGCGTGGAGTTGACCGCACCGGCGACCATCCCGTCCGCCTCGCCGAGGCTCACGAGAGCGGCTGCGGCGTAGAGCGGGTCGGCCATCACCTCGCGCGCCTCCTCCTCGGTGGCGCCACGGTCCTTGCGACGCTCGTAGTAGAGCCCGGCGGTGCGGTCGCGGACGCCCTCGTCGTCAACGTCCACGACCTCGACCCCGTCGAGCGACACCCCGTGCTCGTCGGCAAGTGCCGCGATCACCTCCGGCCTGCCCACCAGGACCACCTGTGCAAGCCGCTCCTCGGTGATCGTCTTCGTGGCGAGCATCATCCGCTCGTCGTCGGCCTCCGGGAGTGCAATACGCTCCCCGTGCCCGCGCACCCTGTCCATGATTCGCGCCATTACGTCGGCCATGAGCCTGACCTTTCTTCTATCTCAAGTAGTCGGTCTGCTGTCGGGAGACCCCTCGCGGCAGTCGCCTGCCGCCTGAGCACTATTCGGCGGCCGTGTGCGTAATCCTTCAGCGTCCTGAGGTCTTTGCCCTCCCGCGGGAGGTCCGTGGCGCGGTGCGACGGAATATAACCCGCAGAAAGGAGTCTCCCCCCATGAGCAGACATATTGCGATTGTCCTCGTCGTGCTGGCAGGGTCGGGCATTGCGCCCGCCCAGACGGACCACGCGATCGATCATCTGAGCACCGCCGCGATCCTCCATGAGGACGGTTCCTCGTGGCATGTCCAGGTGCGCTTCATCACGTCCGAGCCCGCGATCTGCCACGTTGACGCCGGCCCCTCCGCCGACAACCTCACCCCCGGAGAGCCGGGGGCGGAGGTGCTGCGTAACCATCGCTTCGACGTGCCCGGAGAGCCCGGCGCATCCCGCTTCGTGCGCGTCGTGGGGGCCTCCGAGGAGGCGGAGTTCGCCTCGGAGATCATCGAGGTCGCGCCACCGGCGCCCTTCCCCGCGGGCAACGTCGATCGAGTGGAGATCCCGCTGACGGTCGAGGAGACCGCGGGTACTCAGCGCGCCGAGCCCGTCACCTTCGGTATCCCGCTGCCGGAGGGCGCGCTGGGCGATCCGTCGCGGGTGCGCCTGAGCGACGGCGGAACGCAGCTTCCGCTGCAGACGCGAGCGCTCGTGCGCTGGCCCGACCGCAGCGTCAAGTGGCTGCTGGTCAGCACCGGCGTCGCGCTGGAGGCGTATGAGACGAAGACGCTCAGTCTCGAACTCGGCACCGCCGTGGACCCGCTCGCTGCCGGGGACATGGTCACCGAGGACGAGGAGACGATCCGCGTCGAGACGCGCGCGGGGCAGTTTGCGATCGAGCGCGCCACGGGCGCGGGCGCGATCTCCGGGCCTGGAGGCGACCTGACCGCCCTGCCCACCTCGCGGCTTGTCGCCGACGACGGCACCGTCTTCATCGGACAGGTTGAGCGCGTGGAGATCGAAGAGCGCGGACCGCAGCGCGCGGTCATCCTCGCCGCCGGCCAGCATCGCAACGAGGCGGGCGAGGCCTACTTCGGCTTCGAGATTCGTTACTTCCTCCGCGCCGATGATCCGTTTGTGCGCATCGATCATATCCTGCAGCACGACATCGTCTCACCGGAGATGGAGTACGGCGACGAGATGAAGTCATTCGCGTCGCTGGACCTCGTCTTCCCCACCGACGCGGCTTCGGCGACCGTCGCGCTTGAGGACGGCGCGGAGGCGCCGATCGCGAGCGGTCAGCGGCTGTTCCAGCATGAGGACAACGCCTATGACCTGCCGGACGCCGAGGGTGGCCGTGCGCCGGGCCTGGCGACGATCGGCGGGCTGACTGTGGCCGCGCGCGACTTCTGGCAGAACTGGCCGAAGGCGTTCGAGGTGGACGACGGCGCGCTGGCGGTGGGGCTGTACCCGCGGATCACGCCCTCCGACCGCTACGCGAACCGGCCGAACGAGCACATCCTGTACTACCACGTGCGCGACGGCAGGTATACCTTCCGCGCGGGACTTGAGAAGCGCCACGAACTGCTGGTCGGTCCCGCCGGGGCTGCGACCGGTGATGAGGTGCTCGCGCGCGTCAACCGGCCACTGCTGGTCACTGCGCCGCCGGGGTGGTACATCGACTCGGGCGCGGTGCATGACATCGCGGCCGTCGAGGGTCGGGAGTTCGAGGCGTACAACGAGGCGCTCAGTCGCTGCGTTGAGGGGCACCTCGCGCTGCGGGAGGCGGATCGCTGGTACGGGCTGATGAACTTCGGCGACTGGTGGGGCGAGCGGGTCAACAACTGGGGCAACGTCGAGTATGACATGCAGCACGCGAACCTCACGCAGTACTTCCGCACCGGCGACCGGAGGTTCTTCGACCTCGCCGAGCAGGCCGCCCGGCACAACGCGGACATCGACGTGGTGCATCATGCGGCCGGACAGAGAGCGGGGCCGGGAGGCGCCCGGCGCGTCGGACAGGCGTGGGTTCACTCGATGGGCCACACCGGCGGGTACTATCCCCACGACTACATGGGCATGTCCATCTATTCGCAGGGCTACTGTGAGAACCGCGGGCATATGTGGAACCAGGGCAACCTGACCTACTGGCTGCTGACCGGAGACGCGCAGGTCCGCCGCGCGGCGATCCAGCTCGCCGACTGGTCGGCAGGGCCGGACACAGTGAACTTCAGCTACGGCAACGCCCGGGTTCCGGGCTGGATGGGCATTATCCAGATGTCAACGTACTTCGCGACACATGATCCCTACTATCTCAACGCGATGCGCCTGATGTACGAGCAGGTGGAGGAGAGGGGCGACCCTGAGGCCGGGCTGTGGGTGCACAGGCTCAGTGGAGGCCACTGCGGCTGTGAGGACCCGCACTACGGTGAGGCGGGCTTCATGGCCGGTGTCCTGATGACATCGCTGAAGTACTTCTACCTGGCCACCGGCGATGAGGAGGTCGCCGAGCGCATCGTGAAGATCGCCAACTGGGTGGTGGAGAGCCTCTATGAGCCCGAGGAGGACAACTTCCGCTACACCTCCTGCCCGCATACGAACATCTCCACATCCAGCCCGACGATCATCGCCAACGGGCTCGCTTTCGCCGCCAACTACTCGGGCGACGAGCAACTCATGGAGCTGACGCGCAGGACCTTCCTGCGCGGATTCCTCGCGTTCGCGGGCGGCTCACAGGGCAAGTCATTCGCCTCCGCGACCTGCTCGGCTCCGATGGCGATCCACGAGATCTCGCGGTTCTCGGGACCAACGCTGGACGAGCTGTACACGCAGCTCGTCGAGACCGCTCGCGATCCGGCGCGCCGCCCGCTTCCGAGCATCGTTCCGAACCCCAACTTCGAGGACGGCCTGAGCGGCTGGCGCGCACGCCCCGGCCCTGCCTTCAGCCTCAGCACCGACGTCGTGCACAGCGGGCGGGCTTCGGCGATGGCGGATGGCACGATCCAGGGGCAGAACGAGTACTTCGTGACGCACTACGACTGCGGGCCCCCGTGGGAGATCATGTCGCTCGATCCCGGCGAGGACTACCGGATGCAACTGTGGCTGCGCATCGATGAGATCACCGAGGGCGCGCCCGCACCCAGCGCCCGCCTTGCGCCTCGGAGCAAGGGGGTGACACGCGGGTCATTCACCACGAACGAGTACGACCTCTCTCGCCTCGGCGAGTGGCAGTTGCTGGAGACCGAGTTCACCGTGCCCGCCGAGACCGACGCCGCCTACATCGCGGTCAGCACGCACACCCGAGACGCGGTGACGGTGCGCATGTACCTTGACGACATCACGATCGTGCCGGCCGATCAGCCGCGTCGCGAGGTGTACGCGTGGGTTGCCGGAAAGGCGACGGAGGCGGAGCCTGCGGGCGGTGTCGCCGTCACGCCGGAGGGGATACTGGACGGCTGGGAGGTGCTCGCCACGCCCGATGGAGCAGCGGGCACGGCGACATTTGCGCTCGATCTGCCGGTTGATGATGACTACGCCGTCCTTGTCCGCGCGAAGGGCATCGCCGACGGGGACGGGCGACTCGACGTCGCGATCGATGGAGAGCCGCACGGCTCCGCGCTCGTCGGCGGGGATGGCTGGAGTTGGGTGGCGGTTGGAGCGCCCCTGCGCCTCAGCGCGGGCGCGCACACGGTCACCGTCGGCTTCCCGGCGAACGTGGAGGTCATGCTGCACTCAGTGCTGGTGACGAACGGCTCAACGAGCCTGCATTGATGACTCTCGGGGAACGGAGCGGACCATGAGCGATGATCTGGTGGTAGGACCGGCGGAGATCTCGGGCAACGGCTGCGTCTTCGACGTTCGTCGCGGCGACGACAGCTGGCAGGTCGCGTTTGGCTCGGAGCCGCGCACCAGCCCGCAGCCGCTGTGGTTTCATATCGAGGCCCACGGGCTCGGCGGCGCGCCGGTCGAGTTCATCTGGGAGAACCCGGACATCTGCCTCGGCAATCGCAATGAACTCGGCCTGTTGCGCCCGGTGCTGCGCGCCGATGAGGCCGACTGGACGCGCTGCGATGGTGTCGTCGTCGAAGAGCACGATGACGGGCGACGCTCGGTCCGCTTCACGCACCCCGGCGGCGCGGCGACCGTGGCTGCGGCATTCTGCTTCCCCTACGCGCCCGAGCACCTGGACGGCACGCTCGCCGAACTCGGAGAGGCGTGGGAACGCGTCGCCATCGGCGTCACGCGCGAGGGGCGGCCGCTGGAGCGGCTTCGACTGCGCTCGGAGATAACGGGCCGGCGCGCGGGGATCTACCTGATGGCCCGCCAGCACTCCGGGGAGACGCCCGGTTCGTGGATACTGGACGGGATGCTTCGCTTCCTCGCGAGCGACTCCGACGAAGCGCCAGAGCTTCGCGAAGGACTCGACGTCTGGGTCTGCCCGTTCGTCGATCTCGATGGGGTCGTCAACGGCGACTACGGGAAAGACGCACTGCCGTGGGACTTCAACCGCGCCTGGGAGAGCATGCCGATGCGACCGGCCGTCCACGCCATCCAGCGCGACCTTCTCCGCTTCCAGGAGCGCACGGCCCCCCGGCTGGTCATCGACTGCCACGGTCCGGGGCACAGCACGCCGGGGGTCTACGTGCAACTGCCGCGCGCCGAACGGCCTGAGGCGCAGATGGCGGGCGCGCGGGAGTTCGCCGCGGATCTCGCTCGTCAGATGCCCGAGATGCGCCCGGAGCTGTGCGCCCGCGAGACGACCTACGCAAGCCGCTGGAACAAGCTCGCCACCCAGGCGTCGTGGGTCTGGGATACGCTGGACGGAACACAGGCCGTCTCCGTGGAGACCAGCTATCAGCGCCTCGGCGATCGGCTGCTCTACCCCGCCGACTACCATCAGATCGGGCGACGCGTTGTTCGGGCGGCGCGGGAGTGGATGGCGCGCCGAGTGGAGGGATAGGCTCCCGGCGCGGCGGCAAGCACGCGGTGCACTCGCGTCCGTCTACGGCAGTTCGATGCGGTAGATGTGCATGCCGAGGCCACCGAAGCTGTCCTCGAGCGAGCCGGCGGTGATCGGCAGCGTCCGCTCCGCCCGCTCAGCCCCCTCCTGCCCGGCCTCGGCCGTCTCGAAGAGCGCCACCGCCTCGGTCGCGTTCTCGGGCAGGCCGAAGGGCAGCGCGGTCAGCGAGCGTGCGAGCTGTCGGTCTCACTCCTCCGGTGCGGGCGGGTACTCCGTGCACAACAGGTGCATCGCAGGCTCGTCCTCCTCGACCGCGGGGAAGCGGCCGAGGGAGCCGTCGTAGAACCGGTTGTCATGCTCGTCATCGTTCACCTTCGAGACCTCGCCAATGAGCACGTAATCCTCGCCGGGCATCGGGCGTCCCCAGAACTCGTGGTACTGATGGGAGCGCAGCGTGATCGACTGGCCGGGGATGAGGACCAGTTCCTCGCCGGCCTCGATCCGAAACTGATGACCGTCCACGTTCACATCCACAGGGCCGTCGCGTTTCTCGCCACCCTCAGTCGCGTTCCACAGGCGCAACACCAGATCGCCGCCGGCTCGGCAGATGATGTCCTCCATCTTCTCCCAGTGGAAGTGCGTGGGGGTTACCTGCTCGTCGCCACAGATGAGCAGCTTTTCGCAGTAGGGCTTATCATACCTGTCGATCCGCGGGTGGCCGTTGCGGATCGTGAAGAGCAGCAGGCCCGTGCGCTCGTACTCGCCGAGACCGAAGTCGGTGATGTCCCAGCCGAGCATGTTGTCGCGGATCTCGTCATACTCGTGTCCGGCCTTCGCCCAGTCCTCCGGCGACCAGTTCGCCCAGAGGGGCAGATGGAAGTTCATGCGGTGGAGGAACTGCTTGCCCTGACGCAGGATCTCGTTGATCTCCGACCGTTTCATCGCGTGCCTCCAACTGCGCGCCGTCAAACGCCCGCGGAAGGTTCGCCACGGGAGCGCGAATGCCTCCCGCAGGACGTTCTGAGCTGCAGGCGCGGTCGGTCCCGAGACGGGCGCAGAGGGCCCGAGGCGGCCCGCAGACGGCTCACAGGCGGCAATGCATTGCCGCCTGCGAAATCCGCCGGGGGTTTGACCGGGGCGGCGTCAGACTGGTATTATTCTCTACCGCTCCGAACCCGGGGCGCCGAGCCGGGCGGCCCCGGCGGGCGGGACGCCTGCCACCACGGAGAGGGCGGGCAGAAGACCGAGCGAAAGCACGCACACCCCAGGGAAGGTGATTCGTGTGAGCGATAAGACCTACGGATTCGGGCTGGTCGGTTGCGGAGTGATCGCGCCGACACACGCTGAGGCACTCAAGCGCATCGATAATGCCAGGCTGCTGGCTGTCTGCGACCTCGACGAGGCCGCGGCGACCGCCTGCGCGACTGAGTTCGAGGCCGAGCCCTACACGGACCTCGCCGAGATGCTCGCGCGCGACGACATACACGTCTGCAGCATTCTTACGCCAAGCGGCCTCCATGCGAGGCTCGGCGTGCAATGCGCGGACGCCGGAAAGCATGTGATCTGCACCAAGCCGATCGACATCACGCTCGAGAACATCGACCGGCTGATCGAGGCCGGAGAGCGGAACAACGTGAAGATCGCCGCCACGCATCAGAACCGCGGTTACCCGATCTACGAGAAGATCAAGAACTACATCGACGAGGGAAGGCTGGGCGAGTTGCTCTACGGCAACGCGTTCGTCCCGTGGTTCCGCTCGGATGAGTACTACGCGAAGGGCTGGCAGGGCACGAAGGCGCTCGATGGCGGGGGCGCGCTGATCAACCAGTCGATCCACTACATCGACCTGCTGGTCTGGTTCATGGGGCGGGTCGAGCAGGTCTACGGCTTCGCGGATGCGCTCGTGCACGACATCGAGACCGAGGACATCGGCTCGGCGGTCCTGAGGTTTGAGGGGAACGCGCACGGGATCATCCAGGGCACGACGTGCACGTATCATGGGATGCCCGCGCGGGTCGAGGTCCACGGGACGAAGGGCAACGTGGTCGTGGTCGGCGACGATGTCGCGCTCTGGGATGTTGAGGGCGAGCCGCTCCACCAGGACGGCTCCGCGGGCGGCAAGGGCGGCGCGGCCGAGCCGAAGGGCGGCATGCAGGAGAACGCGATCGTCTCGCACGTCAAGCAGATTGGCGATGTGATCGAGGCCATCGAGGAGGGGCGCGAGCCGAAGATCAACGGCCGCGAGGCCCGGCGGGCGGTGGAGGTCATCCTCGCGGTGTACGAAGCGAGCGAGACGGGCGAGCCGGTGAAGCTCGGCTGAGAGCGCGATGCTTCGTTGCGTCACCAGGCGGCCGGCCCTGCAGCGGAAGGGCCGGCCGCCTCGATTCATCACGCCGGAGCGTCGCTGGTTCGACGGCTCAGGGCACCTCTGCGGGTTATCTGATCCGCACTACTGCACCGGCAGCAGCCGCCTCTCCGGAGAGATCGAGAGGTAGGGATGCACCGCGCCCTCGACGGTCAGGCCCACGAACTGCACGTAGAAGCCGTCGGGAAGTTGCTCGGGCTCGGTGATGACCACGCGGATCGGGTCATCGCCCGCGGGCAACTCGAAGGTCTCCTCGACGGCGAGGACCGTCCTCGGCTCGCCCTCGCCCACCTGCGCGGTGATCGTCTGCGTCCGAGCGGTCCTGACCGTGAGGCTGGCGGTGGCGTCCGCATCGGTACGCGTGAGGTAGAAGACGTTCGGCGCGAGGGCGCTTACGAAGAAGAGCCTGCCGCCGCGCCCGTCGTCGTCACGCGTCGGGAAGGCGAAGTGCGGGTTGCGCACGTTCACCGCGTACCACGCCTGCCCGCCCGCGCCGCCCGATACCCACAGCGCGTAGGTGCCGGTCTCGGGCGCATCAACGCTGAACTCCTCGGTGGCGCCCGGTGAGACCGCCTCGTTGCGGAGCAACTCGCCGGCGGGCCGCAGAAGAGCGTACTGCAGCGCCAGCGGCCGCGCCTGCCCGGCGAGGTGCCGCAGGCCGACGGTGATCTGCCCGCCCGCCTCCGCGTGGATCAGGAAGCGCTGCAGCTCGCGGGTCGGGATCCACGCGTCATCGCCCGAGCCGTCGCCGACCGGCGTGAGCTGCGGGATCGGCTGCTCCGCCAGCGCGCTCAGGTCCATCTGCGCGACCATCGGCTCCACCGGCTCGAAGGGGATCGACGGCTCCTCGCGGCCCGCTGCGATGTCCGAAAGCGCGGTCTCATTCGCCTCCGCGAAGGCCTGCCAGCGGGCCCGGGCGGTCTCCCGCTGCGCCTCATCGGCGTCCTCGCCCGGCAGCATCATCCCGATGTGCCAGTTGCAGTACCCATCGGTCTCACGCAGCGTGTGATAGGCGTGCACCCGGATGTCCTCGGGGCGATAGCTGTCGGGGCGGAACCACAGGATGAAGCGGTTGTGCGGGTTGAGCTGCTTGACCTCCTCCTGCTCAACGAGCAGTTCCCGGGTCAGCCCGCTGCCGTTGTACATGCCCCAGTCGTCGATGATCGCGGGAGCACGCTCGGTGCCGGCGTGGACGCAGAAGGGCTTCGTCATCCGGTGCGTGTGATGCGCGGGCATGATCGCAATCGACAGGTCCGGGTTGATCGCGTGGATGGCCTCACACCACCGCTCGATGACCGCGTCCCAGCGCGCGAAATACCACGCCACGTACTCATCCGAGAGGCCCTGCTCGGCGACGAAGGCACCGCGCCGCTCGGCCGGGAGGTCGGCGTCGAAGCCGCGCTCGCCCGCGAAATCCGCCCACGCGCTGTCGTTGTATGACGCCTGGTAGCCCATGAAGTGCTCGACGTCGATCCCGACCGCCGCGATCGGAATCTGCAGGCTGGCCGCGGCGAGCTCGAAGACCTCGCCGGAGATGTAGCGCCAGGCGTCGTCCTCCGCAAGCGCGAAGCGGTCCTCGACGACGGCCCCGGAGGCGATCACCAGCGGCTCGAAGTCGGCGTGCTCGGGGTGGCGCTCGACGTTCCGCCCGTGGTGCGGGTGGTGGTAGGTGTACGCGACCAGTGCGAGGTCGCGCTCGGCGCAGGCGTCGGCGACGAACTTCACCCGCTCGAACTGCTCCGGGTCGGAGAGGTCGAACTGCCGATCACCGGCGCCCTGAAACTTGGCGTAGAACGCGGTGAAATGCGCCTCGGCGAGCGGATCGAGCATCCGCTCGACGAGCGTGGTCTGCAGATCGCGCTCTGCGTCATTGGGCGCGACCCAGCCGGTGTACATGGACGCGATCCTGTCGGGGAGCAGGTTCTGTGCCGATGCGCTCGCGGCGATGGCGAGGCAGAGGCAGGCGGCGATGAGCGCGATGTTCTGATGCATGGCGGCCTCACTCTCCAGGTGGTGCGGGCTTTGCGTCCGGGCCGTAGAGGTTGTCATGGACTTCGGTGCCCGCGGCAGCACGGACGGCCGCGTCGGTGTCCTGATGGGCTTCGAACCAGTTGTGCCGCACCTCGCACACATCCTGGGGGACCCCGCGGATCACGACGGCGCGCTCCGGCGCGCGGAATGTGTTGTTGCATATCTCGATGCGGCTACCGGCGATGTCGGTGCCGTCACCGCGATCACGGCCCCCGTGCATGTCGAAGCAGTGTGACAGCGAGGTGCCCAGCTCGATGTTGTGCCGCGCGACATAGCTGCAGCCGGGGGCGCCCGTCCCCGCGATTGAGTGGCGGTTCCAGTCGAAGAGATTCTGCTCGATCAGCGACGAGGCGGGCCCGTGGGAGATGCCGTAGCCGAGGCCGTTGTACTGGCAGTGATGGATGAAGCAGTGATGGACGTGATGGCCCTCCCCGCGGCGGAGCTGGATCCCCGCGTGTCCGAAGGCGGAGATCTCGCAGTTGTCCACTTCGAGCCGGTCGGAGTCGGTCTCGACGCCGGTCTGCGTCGGGAACTTGTAGTAATACTCGTGTCCGCCGTAGCCCTCGCGGAAAGCGCGCCGGTGGTGGTCGAGGTAGCGCCTGGGGTTTGGCCCGCGGATGCGCAGGCCCGTAATGCGCACGTCCGGCCCCAGCGCCCGGATCATCGGGCGAGTCTGCAGTGCATCGCTGGTGAGGATCGCTCCGGCAGAGCCTCCGTTGCCACGCTCCCCGGCCAGCGTCACCCCCTCGGGGATCTCCAGCACGAACTGATCGATGTAGATGAACGTGGTCAGGTCGATCTCCGTCTCGCCCGGAATGAAGACCGTCTGCCCCGCCTCGGCCCGCGCGAGCGCCTCTATCAGCTCCTCCAGCGTCGTCGCGGTCAGATCGCCCCCCGTGACGATCGCCGCGTAGCCCTCGCCGCCGCCAATCGGTCCGCGCTCGTCAGGCTGCGCGCCGTAGGTCACGCCGTCGCGCTCGACCCACGAGCGCCCGACCTCCTGTGCATATGCCGCCAGAGCCGTCGTCAGCACAAGCGCGGCCACCATCTGCATCGTCGCCCTGCGCATACGTTCCCTCCACACAGCATCGATGTCACTCACTCGGCCCTCAGGAAGACATGCTCGGGACTGAACGACAGCACCGGCGGCAGCCCTTTGCCGCGAATGAGCGTCGCGTCTTCGAGCGGGCCGGTGTCGGCCTCCGTCAGTTCGATGGACCAGACACCGGGGCGGGCGTCCGCGGAGAGCGCGACCTCGATCTCGCCGGAGCTGGTCTGGGCGGATGCCCGGACGTTCCCCTCGGGGTCGCGCAGGTTTCCGCGCACCATCTCTTTCCCGGCACCCTTGAGCTTCAGACGCACGGTCTCGAGGCCCTCGGGCACCTGGAAGAACAATCGCTCAGCACCGAAGATGACCGCGAGCCGCTCAGGCCAGTGGACGCCCACCGGTGCGTTCGCGGCGACCACGCGCCACGCACCGCCCCAGTCGCCGCCCGAGATCCCGACGACGTGCAGACCGGTGGTCGCCGGGGTGAAGCTGATCGTCGCCGACCGAGCCATGCCGAAGCCCTCACCCGCCACCTGCCGCCCCTCTGGATCGTGCGCTATGTAGAAGAGCTCCGACGGCGTCCTGCCGAGCGGATCGTGCGCAAGCTCGATTCTGACCGGCCGGCCCGCTCGAACGTTCACCAGCAGGAGGGCGTCGCCGCGAAGGTGTCCGACCGGGAACTCGATCATCTCCCCCGTCCACGTGGGGGCGGTGAGTTCTCCGATGGTGTCCTCGAGGTTGTAGCCCGGATCCTCGGGCGTTTCACGCGGCCGGACGGCGAATTGCCAGTCCCCGCGCTCGATCGCCTCGTTCGCCAGCGCGAACCACCTGAAATACTCGGGATGGTCCTCTGCGTACTCGGGGCCCTCGTAGAAGACCCAGTAGCCGTCACCGACCTGCGAGAGGATCGTGGCGTTTCTGCCGCAGAACTCGGGATCGGCGCCGGACACGGCGGGATCAATGCCGCCGAGGTACTGGAAGGGCACCCCGAGCTTCTCGGCCCCCTCGATCAGCGACTGCAGCAGCGCGCCGTTGTATTTTGCGGCGGCCTGCTGGGGCGCGAGCTTCGTGACGCGCCCGTAGGTCTCCTGTGTGGCAAAGATCACCGGCGCTCGTTCGGTGGACCACTCCACCGCGGCGGCCTCGCCCGTGAATGGCTGACCGGGCCCGGGGTAGATGACGAAGCGGAAATCTGGATTGTGCGCGTCAACGGCCTCGCGCAACGCCCTGCACCGATCGCGCCAGTGCGCACGCTGGAACTGCTCGAACGCCTCCTCAAGACCCTGCCCACCAAGCCACGAAGCGCGCTGGTCGAGGGGCAGCTCCGGAAGGTCGATCCCCCGCGCCTCGGCGAACATGCCAAGGATCAGGTCATCGTAGGAGTAGGGGTAGACAAAGGTCGGGCCTTTACCCGGAGCGTAGCTCTCAAAGTCGAGGATCACGCCAAGCAGCGCCGGCCTCTCTGCGCTGATCCGCGCGTACTCGGTGATGTGGCGCGTCAGCCACTCCCACAACTCGTCGGAGTTCGGGCTCCACAGCTCCTCCTCATGGCCATCGGCCCAGACCGCGCGCCTGCCCTCGGACCTGGCGCCATCGGGCGCTTTCAGCGTTCCGCGCATCCAGACCATGTGACCGATGCCGCTGGCGGCGCACCAGTCGGCGACCTGTCGCACCATCTCGAGATCATCATAGCCAGACCGCGGCGAGTAGACATTGAAGCCAGCCGCGGCGGTCTCCTCAACGACCCACTGCGCACTTGAGGCCTCCGCGGAGCGGTGCATGACCTTGTCAACGAGGATGCGCAGCGTGTCATGCACCGCCGGTTCGTCCGGAGGCGGCGCGCTCCGCGCACAGCCGGCAAGCACCACGACGAGGGCAAACGTTGCGGGTCGGAGCATCGCACTCACTCACCCCGGGTCGCAACATTCATCGGCGAACAATGATTCATCCTCGTCGCGCGATACACCTGCCGCCGGGCGCGAAAGCCGCGACCGGACGCCTGGAGGCGGCACACCGGCGAGCGCCCGCGTGCAGGCTGCGCCGGACCGCGACGGTCTACGACGCCGGCCGCTCCGCGGGAGTCGAGACGCTCCGCAACGCCATCACTACATCGCCGGGGCGCACCGTCAGCGTTGAGCACGGGAGCCTGTTGTCGCCCTCTCGCCGGATGAGCAGCGGCAGCACCTCCTCTCCCCCGATCTGCTCGAGGACGCTGCCGAGCGCCGCTTTCTCCGCCACCGGTATCTCAACGACCCTCGCCAGATCGTGACGGACGCGGTCGTCCCACTTTCTGATGTTCACGGGGTAGGCGCAGATCGGCTGCGCGTTGATGTCCGCGAGGATCGTGCTCATCCCGCCGGTGGTGCTCGCGCCGACCATCACGTAGATCTCGGGGATCTCGTAGACGAGGAACGCGATCTGCGCGGCGATGACATTCGCTCCCGGGTTCGGCGTCATCGCGATCATCGCCTGGGTCATCTCCGCCCCGGCCCTCGCGAGGTCGCGCTCCCGGTTGGCGTCTCCCCAGACCGCGTCGAGCCCCTCCTTGAGCGCCGCGTCGGAGTTCTCGCGGTTCGTGTCGATCAGCCGCACCGGCTGCTCCTCGCCAAGTTGCCTCGCGAACGCACGGGCGGTGGGGCCCGCACCGACGATGAGCACGCCGTCGCGCGCGTCTGCCGCGGATACCAACTCACCGCGTCTCCTCAGCCAGTTCACCGTCCATGTCAGCAGCAGCGGCACCGTGGCGGTGGTGAAGATGGCCATGAAGACGAGGATCGAGAAGATCGTGTTGTCGATGATCCCCATCTGGAGTCCGAGGCCGGCGATGATGATCTCGACCGCGCCCCGACCGTTCATGCCCGTGCCCACGGCGAGCCCCTCGCGCCAGCCGTTGCCGCTGGGCAGGTAGAACAGGACGGTTCCGGCGATCTTGCCGACCGTGGCCACGACGAGGATGGCGATCAGCAGCCACAGGTCGGTCCGGAAGACCGCAAAGCTGACCTCGAAGCCGGCGGTGACGAAGAAGACGGGCGCGAGAAAGCCGATCGAGACGTCGTGGACCAGCTTGTTGATGTCATCGAAGAGCCGCCGCTCGAGCATCCCCTCGCGGAGGAACAGCCCGGCGATGAACGCGCCGAGGATCGAGTGCAGGCCGGCAAGCTCAGCGAGTGTCCCGAAGAAGAGCGCGACCATCAGGATGAGCGTCGCGTTGAGGGTGCGGTTGGTCATCCCCGCAACACTCATGCGCCTCGTCACGTAGGGCAGCAGGAACCAGCCGACGGCCGCGGTGACGACGAAGAAGAGGATCGCCTTCCCGGCCACGACGCTGATCCCGGCGAAGTCAAGTGAGCCTGCGTCAACGACGCTGAGTATCCCGGCGAAGACCACGAGCGCGGCGGTGTCGGAGAAGAGCGCGCCGGCCATCAGCACATGAGCGACGCGGGTGCCCAGCAGCTTGAGGTCAACGAGTATCCGGCTCTTCGTGGCCCGCGAGGTGACGCCGACCGCGATGCCGACGAAGAGCCCCGCCAGAGCCTCGCCGCCGAAGAGGATCACCGTATAGTACCCGAGTATGAAGGGGGTGATGAACCCGCCGAAGGCCGCCAGCAGCCCCGCCCAGGAGGCCTTGAACATCTCGTTGGGGTGGATCTCCATGCCGATATAGAGCATCATCAGCAGGACGCCGACCTCGGCCAGCACGGCGAGCGCCTCGCTGCTGTGGATGAGGCCCAGCAGCGGCGGCCCGAGCAGAAGGCCCGCGATCAGTTCGCCGAGGACCGGGGGGTAGCCCACACGGCCCGCAATCTGACCGGCCACCCATGCGGTGAGCATCACCAGCAGCAGGTTCGTGATGTGAAATTCCATGTTCAGAGGTCCCCCGCTGAGTCTGTGTGCCCGCCGGGCCCCGCGTAAGCCGCGCCCGCAGGCCCCGCCTCAGATCGGCTCGTAGTCCTCGAACTCGGTCTCATCCGCCTCCATCGCGCCGGCAACGACCAGCATCGACCGAGTGGTCACCTCGGCGACGTCGTCGGCGAGCGAGCCGAAGAGCACTCTGCGGAGCCCGCTGTGACCGCTGCTGGCCATCACGATGATGTCATGATCCTCCGCCTCCTGGGCGATATCATGCACCCGCGCCTCGGCGGCCGTAGCCTTGCAGACGATCTCTCCGGAGAGATCCTCGTGGCCCGGCCAGCACGCGATCTCATGCTCGGCCTCCCGCAGCTCCGAGGGGTCGGACTCAGGTGGCATCAGGCGCAGGTAGGTGATGGTGTGGTCGCCCACCTCCGACAGCGCTCTCACGATGGGGTTGACGATGCGGTACTCCGCCTCCATCGCGATCGGCACGAGGATCCGCTCGGTGTGCAGTGGCCCGACGAGCTTCGCCACCACCACCGGGCAGGAGGCTCGACTCGCGAGGTTGCTGACGATGCGTGAGAAATGCTGCGGCCTGTGACTGGTGGGCTGGCCGAGAATGATCATCCGAGCGTCCTGCTTCTCGGCAACCCGCAGGAGCCCGGTCTCCACCTCGTCGGAGAACTCCACCTCGGTCATCAGGGAGTACCCCATGTTGGCGGCCTCGCTGTCGGCGATGCGGAACAACGCCAGCGCATCCTGATCATCAGCGCTGGCCCAGAAGTCCTCGGCGTTCTGTGCCGTCGCGACGAAGACCGCCAGCGGCGTCAGATCGTGGTGATGGGCCAGCAGGACCGACAGGCGCGTCATCGCGGGGGCCTTCTCCGGATACCGCAGGCCGATCAGCAGCGTGCCGCCACTGCCCATCGAGTGCTGGAGCTTCGGCCAGACCCACGGGACCGTGTCGATGATGAGCTGATCCTCCGGGGAGGCCACGGAGGTAGAGTCGGTCTCGTCGGCCATCAGGGCCCGCGCCTCACCCGCGCGCACAAGCGACCAGCGTGTCAGCGGAGGGCCGATCATCTCGTTGATGACAACGCTGGTGATGATCAAATTCACCGTCAGTGAGGCGATCGGAGCCAGTGCGGCATCCTGGGCAACGAGCACCGCCAGACCGATGGCCAGTCCGGCCTGTGCCAGCAGGCCCATGCCGAGCATCTCACCCCAGCCCCGCTTGAGATCAGCGGCTCGCGCTCCGAGCGTCGCTCCACCGATCTTCGCGCCACCTCGCACCACCACGTAGATGATCCCGAGCAGGCCCGCGGTGAGGAGTTCCTCGAGGTGGATGCTCACACCCGCAAGGGCGAAGAAGAGCGCGTAGAGCGGTGGCTCAAAGTCGCTGACGACGCGAAACGCCCGCCCATCACGCCGGTCGCGGTTGACCACCACGAAACCCGCCGCGACACCGGCGAGGATCGCCGAGAGGCCAAGCTGAAACGCGACGCCGCCGCAGAAAAAGATGGTGGCCAGCGCCACAACGAGCACATCAGAGCGGTTCTGCAGCCGATGAACGACAATGTCGCAGATCAGGCCGGCGGCAAAGCCCACTGCGAGTGCGCCGAAGATCTTGATCAGCGGCGGTGACATCATCGACAGTGCGTTGCCATCTGCGTCGCCGACCAGGACGTGGGCGATCGCAACCGCCACGCCGAACATCGTGATTGTCATCACGTTGTTGACGACCATGCTCGATGTGAGCAACCTGGAGAGCGTCCCGGTCGCCCCGCACTCGCGTATCACGGCCATCGTGCACGGTGGCGATGTCTCGATGGCCACGGCCCCGCAGATCAGCCCGACCGCGATGGCCTGGTTCCATGCGTTGGCCGGATCGACCAGCCCGAGGTAGTACGCGCCGAGGATGACCGTGATGGTGGGAAAGACGAAGCTGAAGCCCATCTCCGCGGGGCTCACGCGCTTGAGCACGCGGGCGAGAGGGCGGAGCTGGCTGATGTCACAACGCTCGCCGATGCTGAAAGCAATCAGCATGATGGCCATGTTCATGAAGACCTGCAGACGGTCCTCAAGTACCTCGGTGGTGATCACTTCGATGCCGCTGGGGCCGAGTATGATCCCGGCGATGAGGTAGCCGGTGACCGCCGGCAGATGCACGAGCTTCGCCAGTCGCGCCATGGCAAAGCCGAATGCCAGCATCAGGCTCAGCGCGAACACAAGATCGATTTCTGCGATTCCGGTATTCATCAATCATCGCTCCGTCACGATGGGGGTGCTCAACATGAAGGGGGGAAGTCCGACAGCCTCCGGGGGATGTGCGACCGATGCTATCCAGGTCAGGAGATCTCGCGCACGCCACCCCGGTCCCCGACGAATCTAACAAATGACCGCGACGCGAGTCAAGGTCAAGGCCGCCCCCATGATGCCGCCACTCGGGTCTCCCACGGTCGGTTCGCGGGGTGGATCGTCGGCGCAACTCCGGGGCGGCTTCACCGTGTGGCCCGGGCCATCGGCGACCGCGGCTGTCGGCCGATTGAGGTAACAAAAACCACAGATGTGCCACACTCGGGCAGCGGCGAAATGCTGCGTGAAAACCACGAGAGCGCGCTGGGGGGATTCACCCCGCGAACGCGCGTTCTACCGCCTTTTCCACATTCACGCCCTCCCCGAGAGGGTTCTCCACCGGGTTTTCCACATTTATCCACAGATGCTGACATCGTCGAAAAGCCAAGGCGGCCAAAGACTCGGGGGTGTCGCGGCCCGAATCCGCCGCCGGTAGCAGTAAAGGCGCTCACAGCTCCGGCTGCGTTCGGGGTCCGAGTCGGAGTGCCGAATCGACCTGCATCGACAGGTCATCGGGGTCCCTGAGACCGGCCTCGAAGTGCCCGGCGGCAGCGACCATCGCGGCGTTGTCCGTGCAGAGACTCATCGGCGGGAAGTAGGCGGTGAGCCCGAGGCGGCGAGCCGCCGCGATCATCTCGCCACGCAGCGTCTGATTCGCGGCGACGCCCCCGGCGACAACGATCTGTCTCGCCCCAAAATGCGTGGCCGCTTCGATCGTCTCACGCACGAGGCAGTCAACGACAGCCTGCTGGAACGATGCGGCGAGGTCGGCGACAGAGTGTCCGCTCGCCTCGACGCCACCCGGCTCGACGATCCGGACCAGCGCGGTCTTGAGGCCCGCGAAGCTGAACTCGAAGCCCTCGTCGGTGTCGGGACGCGGCAGGGCCACCGCCCGCGGGTCGCCGTCACGGGCCGCCCGCTCGATCGCCGGCCCGCCCGGGTAACCGAGGCCGAGGAGGCGCGCCGCCTTGTCGAGCGCCTCACCGGCGGCGTCATCGCGGGTGAAGCCCACGAGATGATACTGTCCCAGCCCCTCGACCAGGGCGAGGTCGGAGTGCCCTCCCGAGGCGATCAGCGCGAGGGCGGGGAACTCAAGCGGCGCCGGATCCGCTCCGCCCGGAGAGAGAAGAAACGAGGAGGTGATGTGCCCGGCGATGTGATTGACGCCGATCAGCGGCAGCCCGGTGGCGAGCGCATAGCCCTTCGCGGCACTGACGCCCACCAGCAGCGACCCCACCAGCCCCGGGCCGCGCGTGACGGCCAGCAGGTCGAGGTCGTCCCAGCTCACCGACGCCTCGCGCAGCGCGCTCTCCACCACTGCGGTGATAAGCTCCGCATGGCGGCGCGAGGCCACCTCGGGGACGATCCCGCCGAAGTGCGCGTGGATCTCCTCCTGCGAGGCGACTGTGTTGCTCAGTATCTCATGCCCCCCGCGCACCACCGCCGCGGCGGTCTCGTCACACGATGTCTCGATCCCCAGCACGAGGCCGGTGTCACTGAGCTGCAACCTGCAGGCTCCTCTCGTTCTCCCAGCGCCGCCACGCCTCACGCAGTTGGGCCCGTCCCGGCTCGGTGCTCAGCCCGCTCACGCGCGCGAGGACGGCGTCCTCGCCGGTGTCGGAGTAATACCCTCTGCGCAATCCGACACGCTCAAATCCAAG
>JBMNNW010000106.1:0-17340 GCA_050942735.1 Armatimonadota bacterium | reverse complement strand
CCGCACTTTGCGTATTACGACAACGACAGCGGCTCGATCTACTCCGGGCTCGGCCAGGCCGTGCCCGAGCCGGGGACGCTGGGACTGATCTTCGCCGGACTCGCCGCGCTCGCCGCACGACGCCGCCGCGCCGGCACGAGGGAGCACGAGCAACAGTGACATATCTCACGCGGAGACAGCCCGCGCCATCATCGGCCCGGTCACGGGTCACCATCTGCGCGCTGCTCATCACGGCGCTCGCCTGCGCCCACGCATCCGCACAGATGCCGGCCCCAGAGCCGACGCTTCTCGCGATCGAAGCCGAGAGCCACGACGAGGTTTTCGAGGCGATCCCGCAGCTTATGGAGGCCGACGAGCCGCTGCTGACGGGGCCGCAGCTTTACTTCACCGCGACCGACGTCGGCTGGGTCTACAACCCCAGCCACATCTTCGTGCTGACGGGCAGCACCCGGCCGTGGCGCGTTTTCGTCGCCGGTGACCCGCTGGTGCATGACGACGGTAACGCCAGCGTTCCGAGGGCGAATGTGGAGGTTCGCGACCTGGCCGCGGGCGGGCCGTGGCAGAGCCTCGACGGGACGCCGATGTTCCAGAACCTGTCGGGGAACCCGGATCAGTACATCGAGCTTGAGTTCCGGATCCTGGTGGAGTACGGGCATATCGCGGGGCACTATCAGGGCGATGTCACGCTCTCGTGGGCGATGCCCGCGTCGGGCGGTCTGCCCGCGACCAGCGGCGTCATCCCGCTGACCCTGCACCTGGACGTGCCGGAGTTTTTCTCGGTCAGCACCGATGTCACGCAGTTGCGCTTCCCCGAGGAGAGCGGGGCGTCCGAGGGCTGGATCTACAGCGAGACCGGCCACCTGTATATCACCAGCAACCGCGACTACCAGATCTCGCTGAGCCAGGCGGATGACCTGACAGGGCCCGAAGACTTCAAGCTGCCGACCGCGATGATTCTCACTAACGTCACCGAGGCCGCGCCTGAGTGGGCCTCATGGGGCTATCTCGGAGGCACCGCGCAGGCCGTGGCGGAGACGCCGTGGGCCGGGGACCCGGACGATGACTCGCCGTGGCCCGGCTCCATCGGCACCGTCCACGAGACCTACGGCAGCAACACCTACGAGATGGACTTCGGGGCCTTCCGAGGCGGTCTGGGGGACCCGGAGGGAGAGTATTCGACCACGATCGTGATCACTGTCGCCGTTCACTGATTTTCGGCACGGGTGGGGCCCGGAGGGGCCGCCATCCGCGGCGAGACCACAGGGAGGTGGTGGCCGCGCCTGAAAAGCTGTCCGACCCGATGGAGCAGCACAACACACGACCGGCCGCGAAGCTGCTTCAACGGACATCCCGATAGTTCACACACCGTAGCAGACGAACGCGGCCGAAAACCGCATGGGAGGGCACAAGACGATGCGTAAGCTCATGATTGGCGTACTGATCCTCGCGCTCTGCGGCACCGTCGCGATCGCGCAGAACATCCAGCCGAACCAGAACACCACAGCGGACGGCGACCCGGCAACGGCCACACTCGAGGTCGGCCTGAGCGTCGCGAAGTATGCTGAAGTCACGTGGAATAATCCCACTGCCGCCTATGGAGATCTGGGTTTCGGAGTCGTTGACCCCCAGATTGAGCTGACCGGACCGGTCGGTCGCGTATGGGATGTCAACTTCTATGAGGTCCCGATCCACCTGCGCAGCAACTGCGACGTCACACTCACACTCGCAGAGGGCGTCAGCCAGGCGCTCAGGAACGCGGGCGTGCCGAAGCAGGCATTCTACGATCCCGAGGTCGGGGGATGGGGCTCGCAGGTCTACGAAGCCATTCTCGTGCTCGGCGACCCCCTGCAGGCGGCGGGGACAAGCGTCGACGGGATAGAGTACATCGGCAACAACGCGGGCCCGAATGAGGGCGTCACCCACTTCCACAATCGGTTCGAGGCCCTGCCGGGCGATGCAGGGGAAGGCCTGACCGGCGCTCTGGTATTCAAGTACGGTGGCGAGATCCGCCAGATCGGCGGCCAGTGGAACAACAACCTCATGTACAACGGTTCGTTCGAGTCCCATGTCAAGGTTGGTGTCGCGACCTTTGACAGCGTGGTACAGGATGACGACAGCAACGACTGGTCCTGGACCGATCTCGGGGTCGGCACGGCCATCGCCGACGCCTACTACTACGCGACAATCAGCGTCGACAACGACTAAGCCAGATCACAACCCCGGGGTGGGCGTTTCGGCGCGCACCCCACGTTTCTGACCGTTACGCACGACGCGCCAGACAGACTGGAGGCACACATGATGCGTAAGCTGATCATCGGCATGATGCTTCTCGCGCTGTGCGGGACACTCGCATCCGCGCAGAACATCGAGCCGCTGCAGAACAACACACACGACGGCGACCCGGCCACGGCCTACATCGAGGTCGGAGTCAGCGTCGAGGCCTACGCCGAGGTGCGATGGAATCAGCCGTCGGCGGGCTTCAGCGACGACTGGGGCGAGGGTGGGGACGCGACGGTGGATGATCTGAGCCTCTCGCTGCTCGGCCCGGTGGGCTGGGTATTGGGCGAGAACCAGCTTGAGATCCCGCTGCGCGTCCGCAGCAACGCCTCGGTAATGCTGACGCTGCACGAGGGTCTGACGGAGACGCTTACGGGCGCAGGGGTCCCGGCGGCGCATCTGTGGAACACGCCGGAGTACCGCGCCCAGGGTGACGAGGCGTATCTCGTCTACAAGTCAGAGATCGCGCTGCTGAAGGACCGGGCTCAGTACTCCAGCGCCAGCTTCGACCCGAAGTGGGCTGATGCGACGCTCGGAGAGGGCTGGTGGACCGCACTTCCGGACGCCACCGGCAACGGCGTGACCAGCGGGCTTCCGCTGATGTACGGCGAGAACTTCGCCGGCGACTTCGAGGCGTTCGTGCTCATCGGCACGCAGACGCACGAGAACACCTCGGGGGACTGGGACTGGACGCAGCTTGACACAGGCAGTCTCGGCACGGTGAAGTACTACGCCACCATCCAGGCCTACGAAGAGATTCAGTAGGTCATACGCGGGGCGGGCGCGCACGTGCCCGCCCCGCCCCACACAACGCAGGGAAGGTCTACCGCGCCCGTCCGGGGAACTGTCGGCATCGGAGGATGCGAAGCAATGCAGAGCGCAGGCCGTGTCGCGACCGCAGCAATAATCATATCGATGATGATCGTCGGCGGCTCCGCGGTGGCGCAGGACTCGGAGACGGTGGCCACGATTGACGTGGCGACGTCGGTGATCCCACACGCGCAGATCACGATGACCGGCACGATCCCGCTCTCCGCTCTGGAGGGCGAGGAGTGGGAGAAGTACGGCGCGGCGAGCGTGACGACCGCCGCGAACTTCCCGTACTCCGTGAACGTGAACTGGATCTCGCTGAGCAAGAACATCCAAAGCCTTCTTGAGCTGGACCTTGCGGGGCAGCATCAGGCGGGGACGGCCACGGGCCTTCTGCAGATTTACGTCACGCTTAGCGGGACCCAGGAGACCACGACCGAGGACGAGTTCGTGCCTGCCGCGCCCGGCGAGGCGGCTGCGGCTGCCGAGGTATACTACGAGGAGGATGAGACCCGCGAGGACGTCGGCACGATCCAGGTGATCGTCACGCCGCAGGAGTAGACGGATCGGGCAGCGTACCGGTTGGGTATCGAGGTACTGGCATAACGCCACGGCGGGGCACGGGTGCCCTGTGTGGCGTTACGCAGTTTCACGGGACAGGTGATTACAGATGCAGAGAGACGGCGGCCTGCAGTGTGGTGTGCTCGCGCTCGTGGCGGTGGCGCTGATGGCGCTGAGCTACGTTCCGGCGTGTGCCCAGGGGTTCATGGTCAAGCCGATGATCGTGGAGTTGACGCCCTCGCCGGGTGACGCGATCAGGACGAGCATCGAGATCCACAACAACATCGGGCAGACGCAGCGGATTCAGGTGCGGGCGCGCGAACTCACGCAGGCCTCGGGCGGGGCGTGGCAGGCGAGCGCCCCGGAGAATGCGCCCGCGGGCGGTCGCTCGGCGCTGGAGTTTATGGAGGTCAGCGCGGAGGAGCTGACACTCGCTGCGCGCGAGGGCGGGCGGGTGGACCTGACGTTTCGGGTTCCGCAGCGGGCGCGGGGGTTTTACGGGGCGGCGCTGCTGATCAACTCGACGCCTCCGGACACGGCTCCGGGGGCGGTGGCGATGGTGGTGCAGTTTCTGATCCCGATCATCGTGCAGATCGAGGGACGGCCGGCTCGGGAGAATATCGCGATCGCCGACCTCGACATGCGCTTCATCAGGGGCGGGACGCGGGCGGTCGCGCCGGGGCAGACGCGGGAGTTCCCCCCCACCACCGAGGTGGGGATGGTGATCGCAAACGCGGGCGAGACGCTCGGGCGGGTGTCGGGGGAGTTGACGGTGTCGGGGAAGGTTGATGACACGTGGCGGCAGGTGGCGCGGATTGACCTGCGCCAGCGGTCGCTGATTCCGGGCGGGGAGTTCACGATGACCTCGGACATCGGGCGGCGGCTGCCGTCGGGGGAGTATCGGCTGTCGGCGACGATGCGGCTGGGCGGGCGGTTCGCCGGACGGCAGGAGCGGATCATCGAGTTTGAGGGCGACCCGGAGATCAGGACGCTGATGACGGATGTGCCGCTGATGATGGACGACATCGTGCAGGTGGAGGCCGCGCGGGGAGGGACGCGGTCAACGAGCTTCGTGATCGAGAATCCGACGAACGACGAGGTGCATGTGGCGACGGCGGTGGACGTTCCGCGGGGGCTGCGCGGTGTGGCGCTGGGCGAGCTTGACGGTCAGGAGTTGAGCGCGGCGGGGTGGGTGGAGATCAACCCGGAGAGCTTCCGGCTGCGCGGGGGGACGAGTCGGACGGTGCGGGTGATCTCGCGGGCGCCGGCGGATTTGCCGGGGCATCCGAACTACTACGCGGATCTGCATATCGGGGCGTTTTACCCGGACGGGCAATCGGCGGGACGGTGGAAGACGATCGTTCACGCGAAGGTTCCGGGGGCGGAGTCGTCGCCGGCGGCGAAGCTTGAGAACATCCTGGTCTCGCAGGTTGAGGACGGGTACGCGGTGACGGCGCAGTTCGCGAACGTGGGGGACGTGCACACGCGACCGAGCTGCGAGGCGCGGCTTCGGGGAGCGGACGCGGTAGAGTTGCGGGCGCAGATGGATTCGCAGACGACGATAGCGCTGCCGCTGGCGATCATGGAGTGGTCGGGGAATCTGCCACTGGCGGGCGTCAGGCCGGGAAGATACACGCTGGAAGTGGCGCTGCTGTATGGCGACAGGAGCACAACGGGCGGTGTTGAGGTGCGGGTGACCGAGGACGAGAACGGGGAGAAGACGATGACGGTCATTGAGGAAAGCGGCGGACCCGCGGGGGAGACAGCCGATGCGGAGGAATAGCTGGCTTGCAGGCGCGCTGCTGGTGATGCTGATGGGGGTGGGTCCGGCGTGGTGCCAGGACGATGAGGAGGAGGTGGCGCCTGCGGAGGTGGAGCTGCAGGCGCCGACGTTTGAGGCGACGGAGCGGGTGGCTCGGGACACGGGCGCTGAGGCGCTGGTGAGCAACTCTTTCTTCGACACGGATCTTCGGCAGGCGCTGTCGGATGTTGCGCTGGACGCGGGAGTGTCGATCATCCCCGGCGACACGGTGTCGGGGTTCGTAACGCTGGAGCTGGACGGGGTGCCGCTGGAGGAAGCGCTGGACCTGCTGCTGCAGCCGATCGGGTATCTGTGGGCGGAGATACGGCCGGGGGTGTATCTGGTTGACAGCGCCGATCCGCAGTCGCCGCTGTTCCCCTACGTGGCTGAGACGCGTGTGATGCGGATTCTGTATGGGGAGCCGCAGCACGTGCTGACGCTGCTGCCGGCGCGGATGAAGCCGTTCGTGATGGCGGACCCGGTGGGTCGGCGGGTGATCATCGAGGCGCCGAAGCAGTTGATGCCGCGGATTGTGGAGCGGATTGAGCTGCTGGATACGCGTCCGGGGCAGGTGATGATCGAGGCGATGGTGATCGAGACGAGCGCGGGGGCGCTGCGGGAGTTCGACGCGGAGTTCGCGACGAGTCACTTCGGTGTGAGCGCCTCGGGGGGGATCGTGCGGTATGAGTCGATTCCGCGGCTGGTGAGCGACCCGACGAACAACACGGTGCGCCCGAAGGAGGGCAACATCGTTCTGGGGCTGCGGTGGCTGCTGTCGAACAACCAGGCGCAACTGCGGGCGTGCCCGCGGATCATCGCGCTGGACGGCGAGCAGGCGAAGATCGAGGTGGGGACGGAGCAGTATTTCAGCATCCTGACCGGCTCGGCGGCCTACGCCTACACGCGGCTGGAGAAGATAGACGCGACGATCGGCCTGGACATTCTGCCGACGATCATCGGGGATACGGGCGAGGTGCACTGCGTGATCCGGCCGAACGTGTCGGATGTGGCGGGTCGGGGTGAGGGCGGGCTGCCGGTGATCACGGTTCGGCGGGCGGAGTCGACGGTGCGGCTGACGAACGGGGAGGCGGTGGTGATCGGGGGGCTGATCGAGAAGAAGACGACCGAGCGGAAGATTCGGGTGCCGATTCTGAGCGAGATCCCGCTGATCGGCGAGGCGTTCAAGTCGACGCGGCGGTCGTCGGAGGAGCGTGAGATCGTGATCCTGATCGCGCCGCATATCCTCGACGAGGCCGGGCATGTGACGGGGCCGCTGCTGAGCGACGCGCTGCTGGGGGCGCCGGAGGAGGCGTCGGAGCTGGAGGATGCGGGTCGGTAGGGCTGCGCGGGGTGTGTCGTGAGGACATTGTGAGGGTGCGCGGTGGCGGACGGGAGTAATATCCCGACGCCGACACGTGCCACCTTCGGCGGAGGCCCCGACGGGGATGGATGGGGTGTCTCGCGCCACGGATGCTCTCCGATAACCGATGACCAGGCGAGTGCTGATCGTCACGGACAGTTCCGAGATAGCGGGCCGCCTCGAACATACGCTTGAGGCGGAGGATGTGTCACTGACGTTCGCGGAGACGGGAACGAAGGCGCTGTCGCTGCTGGGGGGTGAGAGCGGGCCGGACCTGGTGCTGGTGCAGGACCGTCTGCCGGACATGTCTGGCGAGGAGCTGTGCCGGGTGTGTGCGGCGATGACGCGAGCGGTGGTGGTGCAGTTCGGGGCGGAGACGGGGGCCGAGCATTTCGCGGATGAGACCGCGCCGGGGCGGAGCGAGCCGCTGCTCTCGACGGCGCTGGAGCCGCCGATGCTGCGGATGCTGGACGGCGAGGAGGCGGGGGGCGGGGCTGATGTGCGGGCGGCGGGGCAGGTGCTGACGCTGGGGCCGCTGGCGCTGGACCTCGACAGCCACACGATGACGCTTTACGAGCGGACGACGGTGCTGACGCCAACGGAGATGCAGATCCTGCGGCACCTGATCGAACAGACGCCGCGGGTGGTGGCGCCGGAGGTACTGATTGAGCGCATCTGGCCGAGCGGCGAGGGGGGCTGCCGGAGGTGACTGAGGGGATCGCCTCGCTGCGAACGGCGCTCAACGGCAGCAGTCCCTGCGGGCCAGAGATCATCCACGTGAACGGGTACGGCTTCGGCATCAGACCGCCGGAGCAGTGGTAGCGGCGATGCGGGGGTGGCCGCTCGGACGGCAAAGGTGGGGGGATGCGAGAGACAGGGGCGAGCAGTGACGACGACGCCGGCGGGAGATACCCGCCGGCGCTTTGATTGGTGCGCACCGGCCGCGTGGCGACGGTCGAGGGCATCGCCGTCTCGGTGGCTGGAGCGAACGCGGCCTCGCGCGGGCAATCCCCGCGGGGCGCTCTACTCACCCGCGAGGACCGCGAGGACGTCGGTGATCCCGAGCAGGCCGGGTCCGAGGAGGACCACGAAGAGCGTCGGGAAGATGAAGAGGATAAGCGGGAAGAGCATCTTCACCGGCAGGGTGGCGGCCATCTCGCGGACCTGCAGACTTCGACGCACACGCACGGTCTCGGCCTGCGCGCGGAGGGCCTTGCCGATGCTGACGCCGACCTCTTCAGCCTGCACGAGTGAGGCGACGAGCGCGCTGAGGTTCTCCTCATCGACGCGCTTCGACATGTTTTCCCACGCCTGCCTGCGGCTTCGCCCTACCCGCATCTCTCCGAGCAGCCGGGTGAACTCGTCCACCAGCGCGCCGTCCTTGCGATCAACGACCTCCGCGAGGGCACCGTCAAGCCCCGCACCGGCCTCGACCGAGACCACCAGCAGGTCAATGACGTCGGGAAGCGTCTTGCGGATCTCCGCGTGTCGGCGCTCAATGCCCTTCTGCACGACGTAGAGCGGGATGAGCAGGCCGACCAGGGCCACGAAGCCCGCGACCGGCAGGCGGTAGGGTGAAACGGCGAGCGGACCGATCGCGAGAATGTACGCCCCGATGAAGCCGACTGCGGCGGAGATCAGGCGGAACGTGATGAAGCCTTCGGCCGAGAAGCCCATGGGGCGGCCGGCCCGGTCAAGCTGCACCTCGGTATCCGCGAGGATGCTCGCGGGGGCGCGACCGCCGATCGAGGCCGCCGTCCGCCGCACCGCCGGCTTGAGCAGCCGCTCCGCGAAGGGAATCGCAAGAAGCATCGCGACCGACGAGGTTCTCCTCTCCGACCGGAGGTCCTGTCGGCGTCGCGTTATCCGCATCTTCCCGCCCTCAGACATCAGCGTCGAGACCACGAGCAGCACGTCCGCGAACACGAGGACGGTGATGATGATGATCAGGGTGTTCATCGCTGGCTCTCCTCTCCTGCAAACAGGTGCTCACAGAGCATGTGCCGTCAGAAGTCGATCTCGATGAGGTTCTTGATCACGATGATCCCGATGACCATCAACACACCGGCCGCGATCATCATCATCTTGCCTGCGGCCTCTGTGAAAAGCGGCTCGAGATACCCGGGACTGATGACGGAGATCAGCATCGCCATGACGAACGGCATGGCCACGAGGATCGTGGCCGAGAGACGGCCCTCGCTGGTCGCCGCGTCGATCTCGCGCTGAAGTCGCACCCGCTCGCGTATCACGCTCGCTATATTGTCGAGCACCTCGGCGAGGTTCCCCCCGAGCTTGAGTTGCGTCTGGATCGCTGCGACGACGAGTTCGATGTCGTATGACTTCGTGCGGGCGACAAGCAGGTCGAAGGCGTCGGGCGTGGAGACGCCGACGTTGATATCCTGCAGCACATGCTCGATCTCGTCGGACATCGGGGATCTGCTCTGGGTGGCGACGATGCGGAGGCTGCGGGTAAGCGCGTGCCCGGAGCGCAGACCGGAGCTGAGCATATCAAGCGCATTGGGAAGCTGACTGGTGAGTTGCGCCTGGCGCCGGGCGGCCATCTGCATGAGATACAGGTAGAGGGCCCCGACCGCGAGTGCGCCGCCGAGAAAAGCCAGCAGGCCGGTGCCGGTGGCAAACCAGCCGATCGCGACTCCGAGTACCGCCGCGGCGCCGCCGATCACCAGCGCCTCCGAAGGGCGCAGCAGCAGTCCGGCTCGCAGCACGAGCAACTGCAGGTCCTGCCAGAGACGGGTCTCCTCAAGTTTCTCGGAGAGGCCTGGCCAGACGTCGGCGCGGAGGTCCTCACGAGGATGCGCGATGCTCGTACCGGCCCCTCCCCCACTCCCCCGGGCGGTGCTCTCGGCAAGACGCTGACTCGCTCCGGAGGCGCGGGCAAGGGCGAACAGAGCGATGGTTACGAGCGTGAACGTGATTGTGCCGCCGAAAACGGCCATGACGAATGGACTCATGTCGCTCTCTCCTCGGTGCGTCGGTCACAACTTGCGTCTTACAGTGCGGCCGGGCTTGCGATGGCTCATCGCGCCGCCGGCCTACCAGAAGACCGCCCGCGGGCGCGTCTGCTGCTCCTCTTCGATCAGGAACAGGTTCGGGGGCAGTTTCACGCCCTCGGCCGCCAGCTTGTCCACGAAGATCGGCTGGACGCCCGTTGACCGATGCCTCACAAGTATGCCCTCCTCCTCATCGACACCCAGGTGTTCGAGCAGGAAGAGGTCCTGGGTGACGATCTCATCCCCCTCCATGCGCTGGACCTCGGTGATGTGCGTGACCTTCCGCGAGCCATCACGCATCCGGTCCTGATGCACGATCAGGTCCACGGCGCTGGAGATCTGCTGGCGAATCGCGTGTGACGGCAGCTCGGTGCCCGCCATCAGCACCATGGTCTCCAGGCGCATGAGGCAGTCACGCGGGCCGTTGGTGTGTGCGGTGGACAGTGAGCCCTCGTGACCGGTGTTCATCGCCTGCAGCATGTCGAGCGCCTCGCCGCCGCGGACCTCACCGACGATGATCCGGTCCGGGCGCATGCGCAGAGCGTTGCGGACAAGATCGCGGATCGTGATCTCTCCGGTCCCCTCGAGGTTGGGCGGGCGGCTCTCGAGTCCGAGCACGTGCTCCTGTTGGAGCTGCAGTTCGGCGGCATCCTCAATCGTGACGATGCGCTCACCGAACGGGATGAAGCTTGAGAGCACGTTCAATGTCGTCGTCTTCCCGGACCCGGTTCCGCCCGAGATGATGATGTTGAGCTTGCCCTCAACGCAGAGCTGCAGGAAGTCCCGCATCTGCGTGGTCATTGTGCCGAAGCGGATCAGGTCCTCGTCGGTCAACGGATCGGCCGCGAACTTGCGGATGGTCATGTAGGGGCCATCCATCGCCAGCGGCTGGATGATGACATTCACACGAGAGCCATCAGGCAGTCGGGCGTCCACCATCGGCACTGCCTCGTCGAGGCGGCGGCCAAGCGGAGCGATGATCTTCTCGATGATGCGCATTATGTGTTCTTCGCTGGCGAAACGCACCGGCGCTTTGAGCAGCTTCCCGCTGCGCTCGATCATGACCTGGCGCATGCCGTTCACCATTATCTCGGTGATGCTGTCGTCGGCGAGGAGCACGTCGAGCGGTCCGAAGCCGCGAATCTCACTGACAACGGTCTCCGCGAGCTTCTGGACCATGCGACGAGACAGGGTGATCCTTCCGTCGTCCAGCACCCGTTCGGTGAAGCGGGCGGCCAGTGCGTGCAGTTCGCCCGGCGCCATACGCTCGAGCATCGCATGCTGGGTGTTGCGCAGCACCTCGGTGTGAATCGCGGTCTGCAGCTTCAGCATCTCTTCAGTGTAAAGATCACTCTCTATGATATTCTCTGCGACAGCCACCTGCGCCATCGGTAACCTCTCCTCATTCTGTGTCCGGCATCCGCTGCTGCCATCAGCGCTCCCCCCCGTCCACCTCGTGTGCCGCGGTCGTCGTCTCCTGTCGCTGCGAGCGCGTCAGTCGGCCCCACCGGTGCTTCCGCTCTTGATCGACCGCGTGCCAAACTGCATCACGTTCTCTCGATCGGCGCCCTCCGGGATCGGGATCGGGTGCAGCGGCTCTCCGTCCTCGTTGAGGATCTGCGGCAACACCAGAACGATCAGCTCCGAGCGGCTGCTACGCACGGTGTCATGGCGAAAGAACTGCCCGATGATCGGCAGGTCCCCAAGGATCGGCAGCTTTGAGACCGACTTCGATTCGTCAGAGTTGATCAGCCCGCCGATGGCGAGCACCCCGCTGTCGGGCACGGTCACGATGGTCCGGGTGCGCCTGGTGCGCAGGGCGGGGATGGTCAGACCGGCGATATTGACGCCGTTGGCGAAGTCGAGTGAACTGACCTCGGGCTCGACCTCGAGTCGCACCCTGCTCCCGTCGGGGCTGATCGAGGGACTGATCTTCAGGTTCACACCGAATGGCTTCCACTCGACGGTGATGGAGGCAAAGCCTCCCACACCCTCCTGGGAGATCGGCACGGGGATCTCGCCGCCGATGAGAATCTCGGCGTCCTCCTCCTCGTTGACAAGCAGGTTGGGCTCGGCGAGCACGCGCGCCCGCTGCTGCGCGATCAGCGCGTGCACCTGCGAGGAGAAGCGGTGGAGTTCCGGCCAGCTGTTGCTGCCCGGCACCTGTCCGAAGAGGAACGGCTGCGAGCGGAACAGCGCACCGTCGTACTGCGCCCCCTCGTACTGGCCCCAGTCGATGCCGAGATCGCGATCCGAACCTCTCGTTACCTCCAGCACCTTCACCGCGACGAGCACCTGCCGCCGGTCGGGTTCGATTACGCTCAGTGCGTTAATGACCGGCACGTTCTCGAACAGAGCCATCACACGCTGCACCTGCGCGAGTCTGTCCTCGCTTGCGACTGAGCCGTCGAGGAGCAGAGCCCGGTTGCCGATGGGCGTGACCGCGATGTCGCCCCCGAGCATCTCGAGCAGGGCCTGTCTGGCGGTCGCGAGATCGGGCGGCGGTGCGGCCACCATCACCATGTTCACGATCTGCAGGTCATCGCCGAACGCGGTCAGAAGGCGGTCGATGTGATCGAACCGCTCCCTCGATGAGACCGTGCCCTCCACCGCAAGGATGCTGTCGCGCAGCGCGGTCACCGTGAACTCGTCACCGAGCACCTGCCGGATCTGGCTGGCCGGTGTCTGATCGGCAGGACGCTCGCCCCGCACCGCGATCCGGTCGATCACCCGGAGCCGCTCACCGGCTATCGTCTCGACCTCGCCCCTGACCCTCACGGCCGCGGCGGGGTCGGCGACCTCGCCCTCGACGACGATCACGTCCTCCCCCAGTGCGCGCACCGTCAGCGTCGGCTCGAGTATCTCGCCGAGGGCGTCCGCGGCCGCGCGTGAGGGCGCTTCGCCTCTCTCCGACGGTGTAGTTACCATCGTGACCACGGTGACGTCGTCGGTGGATGCGGCCTCCGCGAGGGCCTTGAGGTTCGCGAGTGCAGCTTCACTGGCGACCTCGCCATCCACGACCACCATCCGGTCGGAGACCGGCTGGACCGACAGTCTCGGCCCGAGGGACGCGCCGAGGTCGCGGGCGATCCTCTCCGCCTGACTGTATCCGACGACCGTGACCGCGAAGGTATGAAGACCGCGCCGGTCATAGACGTAGAGCGAGGTGTGGCACTGGTCCTGGAGGGGCTCTCGCTGCACCGACCTGATAAGCAGGTCGTCGGCGGTGAGGACCGCGACGTCGGCGACGTCCGGATCGGTAATCAGGACCCGGCGCATCCCGTCGAAATGCAGCACGACCTCGCGACCACTCTCGAGTACGAGAGCGCCGGTGCCGATCGCAGCGGCACTGTGAGAGCCCGCCTGCGCGCAGGCGACGCCGGAGCACAGAGCGATGGCCACCAGCGTGATCGACGCGGTGGCGGCCCTTCCGCGGGCGCGGCCCTCCAGTCGTCGCCTCGGTTCGTGCGCCGGTCTTCGTGCCATTGGCAGCGTGTCCTCCGGGTCGTGTTGCTGCGCGATACGTCAGAGATGCAAACGAGCGGTGTGGCCGGGCCGCTACTGGACGGAGACCAGCTCCCGCTCGCCCCCCCTGACGACCTCGACCGTCACCGGCTCGGCCGGTGCCGGAGTCGGCTCAGGCGGTCGCGGGCTGACCTGCGGCGGAGTCTGCCCCTCCTGCGGCCACATGATCGGCGGGTAGCCCGCGGCCATCATCGGGTACTCGGGTTGCGGCGGCTGCGGCTCCTCTCTGGCCTCCTGCGGCGCGCGGTCCAGCCCCATCATCTGCCAGTCCGCATGGGTAGGGAGCGCGACGGTGCTCGCGTCGCCGGGTGGTCGGAGCACGAGGTGAATCGCGCCGGTGGCGGCCGCGAGTATCAGGGACTGGGCCTCGTCAGGCGTGACCGCGAGGGTCGCGTTGCGCACTTCCTCCTGCGCCCGCGGAGCCGCTTCGCCGGTCGCGTCGGCCGCCGGGGCTGCAGGATCTGCCTGCCCGTCGGAGACCGCCGGACGCGTCGCGGCCGCCTGCGGCCTGGTTGAGGCCTGGCCGATGGCCAGCACGGTGATGTCCTGAAGGATCGTCCGCGTGAATGCAGTCCCGTCGCGCTCGAAGGTGGTCAGGACATCGACGCGGTCGCCCGGGAGCGCGAAGCCCGCGACCCCGGAGACCGGGTCGAGCGCGACCGTCGCGGCGCGCATGCCCTCGGGTATCACGAAAGTCAACCCGCGGGCCGCCGAGCGCGCTGCAACGTCGAGGGCAGTGATCGCCTCACCGTGGCTGATGGAGCGCTGAGAGACCTTGCCGATGACGTCCTCGACACGGGAGAGATGCCGGGGAGGCGCGGCGGGCCGGGCGACCTCAGTGATGCCCACCATCTCGGAGGTGATCGTCTGCAGCGCGCCGATCTCCGCCTCGGCGACGACCATCGTCACCATCTGCGGAGCCTCCTGCTCCGGAGGGCGGGCCTGCGAGTTGAGCAGCACGTAGACCATCGCGGACACGATCAGGGCGATGACCGCGGCGAGTCCGAGTGCCTGATTGCGGCTGAGATGCCTCATCTTCTGCCCCCGTGCCTTCCTGCGACCGTGAGCCCGGCATGACGGACCGGGTCGGCGGCGGTCACGGCCCGACGCGCTAAAGTATCAGCCTCACGCTGAAGAACCCGTCGAAAGTGGGTGCGCCGTAGGTCTCGTCACCGGGAATGTAGTAGTCGAGGAAGGTGGCCTCGATGGCCTTGTCGCCGGTGACATTGACGACGTCCTCAAGGAAGAACGCGACGTACCCGTCGATCTGGAAGGTCGCGTTGTCGCCGGTCCCACCGATGTAGCTGACCAGGGCGGTGACGATCACGCGCGGGTTACCGACTGTGTATGATTCCGCGGTGTCACCGGCGTAGATCCCCGTCGAGCCGGCGGTGATACGACCACCGAGGTCCTGCGTCCAGTGCCCCACTCTCTCTCCGGTGGTGGCGGTGACGTTCTCATCCGTGTCGAAGACGTACGTGTTCAACTCTTCCTCCGTCAGTTCCGCGCCACTGAGGAGCTTTCGGAACATGCCCGCGGAGCCGGGGTCGAGAAAGCCGAATGAGCCGGGGATACCCTCGTACGACGGCCCGTCCGCCATCAGGATGTTCGTCGTCCCGGGCGCATACTCGGCCTCATCGGCGGTCGTCCTGTCGATCCACATCGGGACGAATGGGTAGCCGCTGCCATCGATCCCGCGCACCGCCACCGCCTTCCTGTGCGCTGTGGCTCGCTCAAGCCCCACGAGCCGCACGAAGCCGAACTCGACCGGGCCGTGCACGGTGACCTCAACCGCACTGGCGTTGGCGTCAAGTGTGAGATCGCCCAGTGATGCTCCGGGACCGTAGAGGACCACATCCGACTCGCTGCATGTCACGCCCCAGCCATGCCCGTCGGTGTTGTTGGAGTCCACGATACTGAGAGCGGTAGGCCGCACCGCTCCAGATGGAAGCTCAGTCGCCGCGCCCAGGGCCGCTCCGTCCGCCACCTCCTGGCAGCGCTGAGCGGCTATCTCCAGTGTTCCAAGGTCGAACGCCATGCCCGCGACTCCGATGATCGCCACCAGCGCCACACTGATCCAGCCGAGAGCCACGCCCCTTGAGTCGATCCCCAACCAGAGCCTGCGCCGCGCCGAGCGTCTACCGACATCAGTTCGCCTGTACACTTTCACCCGCTCCTCTCACCTGCGCGCCGCCAACACGCGGACGCGCCGGGGGGCCGCGCCTACTCGCGTCTCATGATCGTGGCGGCGCGGAGCGTCTTGATCCCACTCTCTCCATCGTCAGACCAGCCTCCGAACAGGCCGGTGAGCATGATCGCGTGCGGATAGGTCACTGTGACCCGGATCTGGTCGCCCGGCGTGGCGCTGTTGACCGGACCGCTGTTCGTGAGGGTCTGCCAGCTTCCCCAGCTACCGGTGGAGAAGCTCCACTTCCGGTACTCCAGGGCAATCTGCGCTTCGGTCGCGTCGAGAGGCGACAGCGCGGAGTTGGCGCGCGCCAGTGTGGTCGTCGTGGTCGCGCCGACCGCGGCCGCTCGCGTCCCCTCGCGTGCGGCCTCATGGATGCTGATAACGTCGCGGATCAAAACGCCGAACTCGATGATCGCGAAAAGAAGGAAGATCAGGAGCGGGGCCACTATGGCCATCTCGACGGTGACCACGCCTCGCCTGTCGTCTCGCTGTCTAACGTGCTTCATCGGGCCCCTCCTTCCACCCGACAACTCCCGGCCGGAATCGCCGGCTCTCCGGCTCAACCCCAGATGCGGGTGCCGACCATGATCAGCGCTCCGGAACTGAGCGCCACGGCGTACGGCAGACTCGTCGCCCGCGAATCCGGGGTGATCTCCAGCGGCGTGGACATCTTCGCGCGCATGTACAGGGATGCGGCGACCTGTCGGAAGGCCTGCTGGAGGATGCCGTGTCGCAGAGAGACGATGACGGCGATGACGCCGCCGATGATCGCGCCAACAAGGAACGTCCAGAGCATGAACGCGGGCCCCATGATGGCTCCGAATGCCATCAGCAGCTTGATGTCGCCGCCGCCGATGATCCGCCCGAGCAGCCTGGTGGCGAACCAGAGGCCGAAGCCCGCCGCGACGCCGCCGAGGCTCATCAGCGCGCCGTCGAGGCCGCCGCCGATGGTATTGAGCGTCAGGCCGAGGACGGCGAACGGGACGGTCACCGCGTTGAAGATCTTCCCCCGGCGGATGTCAGTCCACACGGCCACGAGCGCGAGTGTCACGCACGCGGCGATCAAAGCCAGGTCGGTTGGCCCGCCGGTCAATGTGAGGTCCACCGTCAAGCTCCCTGCATACGTGATGACCGGTCTGTGTCAGGCGAGGGGGCGGACAGGACCCGCCCCCTCGCCTCAGACTGCGGTTGGTGGTCAGCTACCGGTCGTGATGGTCCCTGGGACCTCGTCAGCGGCCGCTGTTGCAGTGGCGTTGACGTTCTCACCAAGGAGCTGGTACCCCGCGAGGGCCGCCAGGGCCACAACTGCCAGCAGCAGTGCGTACTCTACCGTCGTCACACCGGACTCGTCCTTCCACAGCTCACGCATCGTCGTCGCCTCCATTGTGCGGCTTTTTGTTTTTCACAGGAGCGCAACGGCGTGGCCGTCGCCTCCCATTGGTGAGCGGATGTGCATTGCGCGGCGCCCGCTCAGTTCTGCCCCGCGCTGATCGTGTCCACCGAGGCGGTCACCGCGTTTCCGACCGCCCGACCGAGGGAGCCCCAGGCCGCGAGGGTCGCGAGGACGACGACGGTGAGCAGCAGCGCGTACTCCACGGTTGCCGTTCCGTCCTCGTCACGCCAGAGTGCTCGCATCATCGGTGTCCTCGTACGTCGAATGCTGCGGCACGGCTGGAGGCAATCAACGTGGGCAGCAGCATCGGTTTTAGTTTGGTGAGCGATTGAGTTGTCGGTTAGGTGTGTTCGGGTGAATGGTCAGTGTGCGGGGTCTACGGTGGTGGTCGGCCCTCGCAGTGGCGCATTG
>JBMNNW010000104.1:0-17493 GCA_050942735.1 Armatimonadota bacterium | reverse complement strand
CTTTGCCCTCGAGAGCGGCGGCTGGGACAGGCTCGCAGCCGCCGCGGCGGGCGCCGAATCCGAGGCGAGTGTGCGCCTGGTACGCGCGCTCTACGAGGACGTCGGCGCCTTCGACCGCGCCCGCGCGCTCGTCGACGGCCTTCGCGAGCGCTGCCTCGGGCTGGCCGACGACGTCGGCGCGGAGGCTCTCGGCGAGCTGCTGCGCTTCCTGACCCGCACGGTCCTCCGCGAGCGCCGTCAATCTCGCGCCCCCGGGAGCTGACCCGTGGCATACCTCGATCTTCTCGACGGCATCCTGCGCGGCGGCGTCCACGGGCTTGGCGAGGAGTTCCGCGCGACGCAGGCGGCGTGGGTCGAGTGCCGGGAGCTACCCGAGGGCGGCTTCGCGGGTCGTCGCGGCGACCAGGCGGACGTGTATTACACCGACTTTGCGCTGCGCGCGCTCGACCTTGTCGGGCCGGCCTCGCCCGTCTTCGAGACGACCGCCCGCCATCTGCGCTGGACCGCGCGCGCTCCGTCCGACCTCACCGGCGTCTTCAGCCTGCTGAGCTGCGCGCGCACACTCGGCCGCCACGGTTCGGCAGTTCGCTGCGACCGGCGCTCGATGGAGCAGGCGATTGACGCGCAGGCCCTCGCCGACGGCGCGTTCGGCTCGCCCGAGACGCTCACCGTGAGCGCCTATCAGACCTTCCTCGCAGTCCTCTCCCTGCAGATGCTCGGCGAGGAGGCGCCCTCTGAGGCGACATGCGCGCGCATGGCCGCGCTCCAGCGACCTTCGGGCGGCTTCGCCGAACGCGCCGACGACGAGCGAGCGCAGACGAACGCGACCTCGGCGGCGGCCGCAGTGCTGCTGATGGGCAATGCGCTCGATCAGATCGACCTGCCGGCCACCGCCAGGTTCCTCATCGAGCGCCAGGCATCCGACGGCGGCCTCGCCCCCCACGAGGACGCGAGTGCGGGCGACCTGCTCTCCACCTTCACCGGCCTGCTGACGCTCGCGCTGCTCGGATCACCCTCGCGGCTCGACCTGCCCGCCCTCGGGCGGTTCGTCCGCGACTCGGCTCAGGCGGGTGGCGGCTTCGGCGCGTTGCCGGGCGACCCGCAGGCCGACGTTGAGTACACGTTCTACGGCATCGCGACACTCGGCCTGCTCCGGTCGCTGGTCGAGGGGGCGGGCTGATGCGCATTACTCACCTGGCGGCGGGCGCGGCGAACATGTACTGCGGAGCCTGCTCGCGTGACGCGGCGATGGCGCGCGCGCTCATCGCCCGCGGCCACCAGGTGCAGATCGTGCCGCTCTACACGCCGCTGCGGCTCGACGGCGCGGGAGACCTCCCGGTGGCAGAGGTGCATCTCGGCGCGATGAACGCGTACCTGCAGCAGCTTTCGGGCCTCTTTACGCGGCTCCCGAGGCCTCTCTCACGGTTGCTCGATCACGACCGGCTGCTGCGCTTTGTCTCGCGCTTCGCCGTCAGCACCAAGCCCGCGCAGCTCGGGCCGATGACCGTCTCGGTGCTCGCGGGGGCCGACGGGAGGCAGCGCGTCGAGTTCGAGCGCCTCGTCGAGTTCCTCGGCAGGGAGGCCCGGCCGGACGTGGTCACGATCACGAACTCGATGCTCTCGGGCGTCGCGCCGCTGATCAAGCAGCGCCTCGGCATCGCGGTGCTCTGCGAGGTGAAGGGCGAGGACGGCTTCATTGAGGCCCTCCCGCGGCCTCATCGGGACGAGGCGGTCGCGCTCGCGCGCCGCAACGCGCGCTCCATCGACCGCTTCATCGCACCGACTGAGCAGTACGCCGATCGGATGGCGGCCTTCCTTGACGTCGAGCGCGAGCAGGTCGAGGTCGTGCGCTCGATCATCGATGGAGGCACGTTCGCGAGGAGTTCCGCGCGCCCTCGCGAACCCTTCACCGTCGGCTATGTCTCAGTCATCACGCCGCGCAAGGGGTTGCACCTGCTCGTGGACGCGCTGGCGAACCTTGTCGAGCAGGGTCGCGACGTTCGTCTGCGGGTCGCAGGGCAGGTGCTCGACCGCGGATACTGGCGGCAGCTCCGGCGCGCGATTCGCCGGTGCGGTCTGGCCGACCGCGTTGACGTTCTCGGTGAGGTCAGCCGTGATGAGAAGGTGGCGCTGCTGCACTCGTTGAGTGCGTTCTGCCAGCCCTCGATCAAGCCCGAGGCGCTGGGGACGGCGTCGCTTGAGGCGCAGGCGGCCGGTGTCCCGGTGGTCGCGCCGGATGAGGGCGTCTTCGCGGAGATGCTGGGACTGACGGAGGGCGGGCTGCTCTTCGAGAGCGGGCGCGCCGATGCGCTGGCCGCGCAATTGGCTGCGCTGATGGACGATCCGGAGCGGGCTGACGAGGTGGGGGAGAGCGGCGCGCGCGGCGTCGGGCGTCTCTTCTCGGCGGACGCGGCCGCGTCGGCGATGGAGCGGATACTGGGGGATGTAACTGAGAGTTCCTGAGTGGAGGAAGCGACCATGGCGAAGAAGCTGTGCACGCTGGCGAAGAAGGACAACCTGAAGAAGATCGCCGAGGCCGCGCGCGAGGGGAAGTTCATCTGTGCGAAGTGCGGCCGCACGGCCTCGGACAGGAAATACCTCTGCAGCGCCGTCTCCGTGGACGATCTGTGAGGCCGGGGACCCACGCGTCGATATGTCGTCTGTAAGGATGGGACCTGTGTCCCGAGGCGGGGCAGGACGCGCCGCAGGAGGGGCCGGTCGCCCGACCGGCCCGGCGCGCTCTCAGCCCTGCGCGCGGCGTCCCCGCCCTACCCGAGGTCCTCGATCTCCACGACCTTCCGCCCGATCATCGCCTCATCCGCCGCGTAGGCGATCAGGTGCCCGTAGACCGAGTCGAGCACGTCCGTCGAGGAGATCGAGCGCTCCTCACCGCGGACGGCGTTCACGAAGTCCTCGACCAGCCGCAGGTCTCCGCCGCCGTGCATGTCCATGCTTACGTTCAGCTCGACCGTCTCCTCAGAGTACTCGCGTCCCTTCCGCGGATCAGGGCGCCGAAGCACGAACGAACCGTCCTCCATGAAGCCCTGGATCTCGCCCTCGGTCCCCCAGATATGCACATGGCGGCCCGGCTGGGCGGTGCCGGTGACCATGTCGTGGGACGCGGTCGCACCGTTCTCGAACTCGATGATCACCGACTGGTGGTCCATCACGTCGCCCTCGGTGCGGTAGACGCAGCGGCCGAAGGGGCTGTCCTCGCGCAGCGAGCGCTCCTTGTCCTCGATCGTCGGGTCTTCGATATGCTCGATCGGCTCGAATGCGTACATCCGCCAGAGGCCCTGCTCGATGTAGTTCTTGCGCGCCGAGTACTGGCACTCGGCCTCGATCTCACAATCGACAAGGCAGCGCGTGCCCGAACCTTCGGGCGCGTTCTCCTCGCAGAAGACCGTCCGCGCGCCCAGGCTCGAGATGTAGCGGGGGCGCAGGCCCGAGTAGTACCACGTGATCAGGTCGAGGTCGTGGCAGCATTTCGCCAGCATGATGGGATTCGTCTCGCGCTTCGCCCAGCGGCCTCGCACGAAAGCGACCGCCATATGGTGGTAGCTGACCGCCTCGGTTGAGTGCACGGCGTAGACGTCGCCGATCTCGCCCGCCGCCAGCTTCTCCTTGATCGCCACGTAGAACGGGGCGTAGCGCAGCACATGGCCGATCATCAGCTTTCGTCCGGTCCGCCGCACCGTCTGCAGCAGCTCCAGCAGTTCCTCGCGGGTGGGGCAGATGGGCTTCTCGAGCAGCACATCGTAGCCCGCCTCAAGCAGCGGCAGCGTGGTCGGGACGTGGTCGAGGTCCATGGTGCCGTTGATCACCGCGTCGGCGAACTGCGGAACCTGCGCCATCTCCTGCGCGGTCTCGTAGAGGTTCTCGCGCGGCACGTTGAAGCGCTCGGCGGCCTTCTCTCGGCGCAGTTCGTCGGGGTCAGCGACGCCCACGATCTGCAGCATCTCAGGCTTGTGAATTGACAGGTTGGCGTATCCGACGCCCCGGTGCCCGGCTCCCACGATCACGGCTGTGACGGGTGAACTCATCGGTCGAACCCCTTACGAAGAGGAGGTGGATTTGTGCTCTGCGGGGGCATCCCTCGCGCGTCGATCATGCCCGCTTCCCGGTGCGGGAGCAATACGAAGAAAGCGCCCGACCGGTGAGGCCGGACGCTGTCGGATGGTGAAGGGAGTCTACCAGACGAACGGCGAGTCGTCGCTGGGGGCTGCCCTGGTGACCACGACGTTTGCCGCTCGCGGGCCCTTGGGGTCCTCCTCGATGTCAAACTCGACCTCGGAGTCCTCGGTGAGACTGCGGTACCCCTCGCCGACGATCGCTGAGTAGTGCACAAACACGTCCTCGCCGTCGGCGCGCTCGATGAACCCGTATCCCTTCGCGTCGTCGAACCACTTGACCTTGCCAGTCGCCATACAACACATCCTCCGTCGATGTTTTGCCCCCGGTGGCCCGGCCGCCACGTCCCTCTACGCGCGTCCCGAACAACTCGCAGGGCGGCGATCCTACGATCGCCAAATCTTTGATGCCACTTCCATGATAACACAGCCGGTGGGGGGCATGCAAACGCGCTCGAGGACGCCGCGGGCCGCGGACGCCCCCGCCAGACCGGCCCCCGGGCGCGTTTCGACGGGCGAACGCGACCGGGGGACAGCCGGCTATCCGCGGACAACACAGGCGTCTGCTCCGCCCCGCAATCACTCATCGCCCCTCACAGCGCGCTTGAGCGCCAGCCACGCCAGCCCGAACGCCGCGCCCCAGATCGGCGCGAAGACCAGCACCCACGCCCCGACCTTCGCCACAGCCGTCAGCGTGGTCAGCAGCGCCCCGACGGCCTCGCGGAAGGCGTGCGCGATCGTCTCCGGCGCGGGCTCGGGCAGCTCCTCCCGCAGCGTCGCCGATACCGTGGCCAGCGTCGTGCGTGCGCCGATGTCCCAAACCTCATCGCGAAGCTGCGTCGCCTGCCGCTCCACCGAGCCGAGCGACTCCTCGGCCTGCACGCGCGGCCTGTCCTCCTCCATGCCCTCGACCATCGCCTCAAGCCGATCCGAGCGCGCGCGTGTCTGCTCGATCTCCCTGCCCGCGGATACGTAGCGCCGCGTGAGGTCCTCGCCGGAGATCTGCCGGTGGGCCACGAAGCCCAGCGTGCCCAGCGCGTTGACGACATTCCCGACCTCCCCGGTCGGCACCCGCAGCGTCAGCGATGCGTGCCCGCAGCGCCCGTCGAGCGTCGATTCGAGGATGAAGCCGCCGTACTGCCGCACCGCCGCCTCGGCCTCCAGCACGCTCTGATAGAGGTTGCGCACGACCACCTCGACGGACGCGGCATAGGCGATCTTCAGTTGCTCGGCGATCCCGTAGCTCTGCGTTGGCGGGATGAAGCCGCTGGCCTGGAAATCCCCCGGCGGGTCTTCCTGGCGGTGCCAGCGGACGTGCCCGTCCACGAAGCCGTAGTTCGCGCCGTCGTTGTGCGGGAAGACCGGCTGCCCGCCCGCCCCCACCTCGTAGATCATCACCGTGCTCTCCGGCTCGGCGATCGCCGCAACCCTTCGCCCCGCCACGAACGGGCTCAGCGCGTAATGCGCGCCGTCGTGCAGATTCGCCGGGCAGCGAAAGATGTGCTCGTTGTTCGCGTATCCCAGCACAAGCTCCTCCCAGCCCGCGGCGGGCGGGAGATAGCCATCATGATCCTCCGCGTACATCTGCAGTGCCAGCGCGATCTGCTTCATATTGCTCAGGCACGACGCGACCCGGGCCTTCTCGGGCGACCGCGCGAAGACCGGGAAGAGGATCGCCCCCAGCACGGCCAGCAGCCCCACCACGACGAGCAGCTCAACCAACCGACTCGTTGAGAGCAGTCTGCGGGGTGCGCCCGCTCGCTCCCGCGCGCGCGCCTGCTTCTCCACCCTCGCCATCACCGCGTTCGTGAACTCCTCGTCCGCCTCCGCCCCTGCGAGCATCGCCTCGCGGAATTCCTGCTCATCCGCGCGCGCGGCCTCGGCCCAGTCGCGGCAGCACTCGCATTCGCGCAGGTGCAGCGGCACCAGCAGTCGGTCGATCAGCCCTGCCTCGCCGTCGAGCCACGCGGAGATGCGCTCGATCCATCTGCCACAGGGCTGTCGCGTGGTCATGAGCGCTCATCCTCCTTCCGGACCGGCCCTTCGCCGCGCTCGGCAGGCGCTGCAGCGCACAGCTCCCGCAGCCGCTGCCTGGCGCGGCAGCATCGCACCCGCACGTTGTTCACGGTCATGTCGGTCTGTTCGGCGATCTCCGAGTATGACAGCTCCGCGATGTACCGCATCGCCAGCAGCTCGCGATCCTTCAGCGGCAGCATGCCCAGCATCTCGGTGACGGCGCCGCCCTCGGGGTTCGGCGGATCGACCCTCGGAGTCGGCGCCTCATCCAGCGGCACCTCGTCGGGAGTGCGCGCGGAGACGAACGCGCGGCACTTGTTCCGCACGATTCCGATCAGCCAGCCGGCGAACTTCGCCTGATCGCGCAGCCCGTCGAGCCCCCGCCAGGCGTCAACGAGGGCGTCCTGGGCGATGTCGCGAGCGGCCTCGCGGTCGCCGGTGAGATGGTAGGCCGCCGCAAGCGCCGTCGGCTGGTAGCGCTGCACCAGCACGGCGTAGGCGTCGGTGTCGCCTGCCAGCACTCTTCTCACCACCCGGGCGTCGGTCATCGCTCTCACCCTGTCCGCTGATTGGGTGTCCTCACCGGTTAAGTGCGTCGCCCCTCACCGCGCATTACACGATTTGCCCACCCGGCCGCGCAGACCTCCGTACATGCGGGAGCCCGGCCGGAGATGGCCGGGCTCCCGATTCCGCTGACGGCAGGTCGGATGCTACTTGCGCGGCGAGGCCGCCGCGGCGCTCACGCCCGCGGGCAGCGCCGTGCCGTCAGGCGCGGCCACGCTGACGGTCCCGTCCGCCGCCACGATGATGTCCACCACTCGCCACCAGTTCGGCGGCTGCACCGGGTAGGTCTCGAAGTCCTCGGTGGTGAACGTGTGCGGCCCGAAGGTCCGCGACAGCGAGTTCGCCGCGAGGCCGCCTGTCACTACCCGGACGGTGGCGTCGTAGCGACTCTCATCGTGGAGGCTGTAGCTGTTGATCGCGACGCGCCAACGGCCCGCTTCAATCTGCGTCGCGGTGAAGTTCTCGGGGCCGAAGCCCTGGGTGTCGTCGCGATCAAGCTGGCCTGATGTGATCGCCATGTTGTGGTAGGACGAGTGGTCGCTGAGGTTCGGCGCCCAGGTGTGCAGGTCCGCGTCCGTCGCCGCGTTCCAGCTCAGCGTCACGCGGAAGACGAAGTCGCTGCCCTCGGGCGGCGTCCAGTTGAGCTGGAGCGGATCGGACGGGTAACGCACCGTGCATGCCGCGTTCCCCACCAGCACCTGGAACGTGTTGACTCCCGGCGTCAGGAAGAACAACTGGCTGAATGACGTCGCGACCTGATTCTGCGCGGCGGCGACCTGGCCCAGAGCCGTGATGGTCGGCTCGCCGTTGTGGAAGATCACGATGCTGTCCGAGTCGGCGTGCTGCACGCTTCCGCTGACAACCGCGGTGCCGGCCGCCTCATTGAGATCTCCGGCGGTCATGCTGACAACCGGACACTGCGTCGGGCTCACAGCGACCGGGTCGTCAAGGACCACCGTGACCGAGCCGCCCACGGCGGTGACTTCCACGATGCGATGATCGGTCGCCCATCCGTCCGCGGCCGTCGTCAGCGCGTACTGGCGTGCCGCGAGGTTGTCGAAGCAGACGCGGCCGTCGGCGTCGGTCTCGAAGCGCTCAACCTCCTGATATCCGGACTCAACGCCGATGTACACCCACGCGCCCTCGATCGGTTCGCCGTCGGCGTCCTCAACATTCACGCAGAACTGCTCGCTCGGGGGAGGCGGCGGTGGCGTCACCTCGCCATCGGGTGAGGGCAGCGTCGGGCCATGCCCTCCCGAGCAGCCTGCCATCAGCACCACCAGCACCGCAAGTGCCGCGAACGGTAGTGATCGCTTCAGCGTCTTACTCACTGCTATCAGCTCCCTGGCTGGAGTATTCACACCGGCTCACCACGTCTTGGAGACGCGAACGCCGAGTCCGATCGACTGGTCGGGCGTCGCGATTGCTGAGGTCGCCGGTGTCGGGCCCGCGGCGGTTGTTGCGAACACGTCCGCATCCCAGCCGCTGCCCAGATCGGCGCTGATGCCCGCCGACCATGCCAGCTCCTCAGTGACTTCGTTCGTGACATCGTTGATGCTGTTGCTGTCGTTGATCGGGTAGGCCGCGTCCACGATCAGGGTAACGCGGTTGCTGATGGGATAGCGCACGCCGCCACCGATCATCACAGCGGTGCCGAATCCCTCGATCGGCGCGCCGAGCGTCGTCGGCATCCAGGTGTCGAACCAGACGACCTTCGGCTCGATGACGAAGAGCGTTCCCTCCGGGTTCCCGAACTCGATCGGCAGCGACACCGTCGGGATCGCGCCGGTCATGAACGCCGAGGCGCCCGTGAGGGTGTTCGTGCCGGTCGCGCGTCCCACGTTGAGGTCGGCGCCCGCTCTCAGCGCGATCCGCGGTGTCGTGTCCCGAAGCAGCCACTTGAGGTCAACGACCACCGCGCTCATCTCCGACTTGCGGACGGCGCCGCTGATCGGGTCCTCGCCGGTCACCTCCCAGTCGAAGTACCCGAAGATCGCCTCTCCGTTGTCATCAAACCCCCCGCGCAGGAACACGCCCCACGTCTGATTGTCGTCATCGAAGAACCGGGCTTCTCCAAACACCTGGCTCTGATCCTCGGCCCACGTTGATGCCGACGGGATCCCCCACGTTCCCACCTGTGCCGTCGCTGCCCCAACCGTCATGAGCAGCACCGTGATGACCACCAGAACTCGCCGAGTTCTACTCATCCGACATTCCTCCCTCACGCGTCTTCTGTGAGCCTGTCATCAAAGGCTTCGATGGGAGATGGAATCATCCTCCCCGGAATACTGTAGAATCTTCGCCGATGACAGAATCCTGGCTACCTCACACTCGGCAGACAGCCGCAGTACCCCTGCCGGTAGAGTCCCCACCGCCTGCTGAGCTCCACGCTCCGCTGGAAGCCGTGCTCCTGCTTGAAGTCCTCGGCGAGGAATCGAAGGTGATGGTGCGCCGCCACCTCGGCGCCGATCGCGTTGATCCGCCCCGCATCCTTGTGCGGACTGATCGTCAGCGTGGTCGCGATCGTCTCGATCCCTTCGGCGACCGCCCACCGCGCCACGGCCTCCAGCCTCATGCGGAAGCACACCTCGCAGCGCGCGCCCCCCTCCGGCTCATCCATCAGCCCCGCGCACTCCTCGCGCCAGCGCGCGACCTCGTACTCCAGCACCGCCAGCCGCGTCTCCGTCCGTCCGGCGACCGCGCGCATCGCCTCCAGCCGCCGCTGATGCTCGTCGTCGGGCTGAATGTTCGGGTTGTACCACACCGCCACCACAGACCAGTCCTCCGCCAGTCGCTCGATCACCGCGGTTGCGCACGGTCCGCAGCACACGTGCAGGGCCACGCGCTCGCCGCCGCTCTCCGCGAGCGCATCCTGCTCCGGCGCGGTCAGCGTCTCGACGATCTCCTCAGGCAGGGCTCACCACCCCATCTCTGCCGATCTCGCCCACGCGCTCGACGCCGTCGTACGCCACCGCGCGCAGCCACGTCGAACGCTGCTCACCCGGCTCCATCACAAGCTGCGTTCCCGCCTCGATCGCGTTGGTGAGGATCGCCGGGAAGCTGCTGAAGGGCTCCAGCGCCACCGTGTAATGCCGCCCCCAGCTCGGGCTCCCCCAGGAGCCGCCCAGGGGCAGCCACAGCCAGATGTGCGGGAAGGTCGTCACGTCGAAGGACATCCCGAATCCGAGCTTCTTTTCGCCGCTCGTCACGGCCCACCAGCCGCTCTCTCCAAGGTCGGTGAGGTAGAGCATGTCATTGAGCCGCGACTCCGGTCCGGGGATGACGCTCACGTCCACCTCGTCGCCCCCCCGGCCGATGCCCACCGGCCACTCGAAACGCTGATTCGGCTCGAAGCGGCACTGCTCGACCACGTTCTCATCCACCACCACCGTCCGCGCGGAGGTGTCGATCCGGCAGTCCCGCTCGATGAAGCGACTGCCCAGCGCCGGGTGGTGCCCCCACATCAGGTCGATCTGCTCCTGCCCCTCGTTCGTGAGCGTCTCGTCAATCTCCAGCGCGCCGCTGCCCGACCGGAGCGTGAAGGTCTTCTCCAGCAAGAAGGGCGTCCGCACCGTCCGCACCCACGTCTTCGCCTGCACGACCTCCGGATCGTCCTGCGTGATCCGGCAGCGCCACGGCAGCCCCCAGACCTCGCCGTGCAGACCCATCTGCACGCCCTTATACTCACACACCCGGCCGCCGTTGGGCAGGCACTCCTGCCAGCCGCCCTCGTAGAAGTCGCCGAACGGCCCCACGCCCGCCGCGATCATCTCCAGCGACTTCTCGGGGTTGCGCACCCCAAGCGGGCTGCGCCACATGAAGTCCGTGTCGGTGGGCTTGTGCAGAAACTCGTAGACGTCCGTGCCCTTGTCGAGCAGGATCGTCACGCGGATGATCTCGTTCTCAATCACCAGCAGCCGCAGTCCTCGGAATGTGAACTCATCGCTGATTCGGCAGCCGAAGTTCCGCTCATGGGTGTGATGCCTGAAGTTCATCTCAAACTCCCCTCGTCAGGGCGGTGGACGGCCCGGAGCCGTCCCCGCGAACGCGCGTTTCCTGACGATTCGGCGCGGCCGCACCCGGACCTCCCCACAGGCGCCTCAGTTGCGGCCCGCGGGGCGGAACGCCCCCTGCAGGCATTCGCCCCGGAGGCGGCGAAGAGGGCGTCGAGAAGGCGGGTGGAACATTCGCCGCCCGCAGGGGCGTCTAAGACGCAGTGCCGCGAGACTGCATGATGGAGATGGGTGGAAGCTGGCGATGAAGATGACACGGAATGCGCTGATCGTGCTCGCAATCATATTCGCGCTGACCGCGGCCGGATGCGGAGGCGGCGGTGACGGCGACGGACACGCGCCCTCGACGAGCTACCTGCCGATGCGCGTCGGCAACACATGGACCTACCTGATGACATTCGCTCCCGACATCATCCCGCTGCAGGCGGGGGAGAATCAGCTCTTCGACTACCACGAGACGATCATCGGCACCGCCGCGCTCGACGGCACCGAGTATTTCCTCTTCCGCTCGGTCCGCGAGGCCACCGATGAGTATCCCGAACGCAACTGGCAGCAGATTCGGCGGGAGACCGGCGACGCGATCCTTGCGCGACTTCCCATCTACGATGAGACCGGACAGGTGATCGTCGATTCGTACGACCTCCCCGTGCTGACCCTCCCGCCCCGGCAGGGCGCGACGTGGGCGAACCCGGAATTCCCGGAGATCACCTTCACCATCGCCGCGGTCGGCGAGCAGGTCAGCGTCCCGGCGGGCACGTTCTCATGCGTGCGCGTTGAGGAGAGCTGGGAGGAGCCGGTCGAGGACGGCAGCCCGATCCTCCGGACGAACAGGAGCTGGTTCTCCCGAGGTGTCGGTTTGGTGAAGGACGAGACGTGGGAGGATGACGCGAAGACCACGATGATTGAGCTGACAGAGTATACGCTGAATTGACCGCTGTGAAGAAAGGTTAACTTCCGTCGCGAGTTGGGTATACTACCCTCGGGGGTGTACCAGTCCGACCACGGGAAGACGGATTTCTCGTCAACCCGTGAGAAGCGCGGGAGGTGGCACAATGTTCACGGCGAGGTGGACGACGCTCGGTTCGCCACAGGCCCCCACGATCGCGTACGTGCGAGGAGTCGGCAAGGTTCGCGTCACCCAGGAGGACGTGGATCGCTACGGCGAAAGCTTCCTCGAAGATGACAGCGAACTGCTCCTCGAGCGGGTTCTGGACGATCCCGAGGCCCGATTCCGAATCACCGGCCCGGCGCCGAGGGACGCATGGCCTCCGGAGGACCCCGCGGAGCGGGAGGCGGCTCAGAAGTCCGTGCTTCACGCACACCCGAAGCGGGGCGGGCAGCGCAGTTGGCTCGCCAAACTGTTCAGTCGCTGACCTCCGCATCCTCGAACGCCCTCCCACCGACAGCCGCCCGGGGCTGGCGACGGGGGGAAACATGTCTCGACCCGACCCTCCGGGAGGATTCTCCCCACCGCTGCTGGAATGCCATCATACGTGCAGAGCGCCCCACCGCTTCACCACAGCGCTGTCGCGCGGGGCGCCGTTGGACGGAGGTGGCACTTAGATGTCAGCGGAGAAGATCGGATGCGCAATCTACGGAGCCGGATGGGTCGCCGATGAGCATATCAACGCGTACCTCGCCGACCCTCGCGCCGAGATCGTCGCGATCGGCAGCAGGCGCGAGTCCAGCGCCCTGGCCGCCGCTGCGAAGGCCGGCCTGACCGACGCCGCGATCTACACCGACCTCGACGAACTGCTCGCCGATGAGCGCGTCGATGCCGTCTCGGTCACCGGGCCCAACCACGTGCACGTCGAGCACGGAGTGAAGTGCTGCGAGGCGGGGAAGCACTTCATCATGGAAAAGCCCGTCGCCATCTCGCTCGACGGGCTCCACGAACTGCGCGACGCCGTCGAGGAGTCGGGCGTCCGCACCGTCGTGAGCTTCTGCCTGCGCTGGAACCCCTCCCTGATGAACACCGCGAACCTGGTGCGTGAGGGCGCCATCGGCAACGTCTTCTACGCCGAGGCCGACTACTGGCACGGAGTCAGCGACTGGTACGCCGGCTGGGATTGGGCGAAGACCATCGCCGAGGGCGGCTCGAGCTTCCTCTTCGGCGGCTGCCACGCCGTGGACGCCATCCGCTGGCTCACCGGCTCGGACATCGTCGAGGTCTCGGGAGCCCGCGCGGGCGGATGGGATGATCGCTACGAATACCCCGCCACCGTCGTCGGCACCGTCAGGTTCGCCAACGGCGCGATCGGCAAGCTCTCGTCCTCGGTTGACTGCATCATGCCCTACCAGTTCAACATCGACCTGATGGGTGACGCAGGCGCGATCCGAGACAACCGCGTGTACTCCACCGGGCTGTTCCCCGAGCAGAGCGGCTGGGCCGAGGTGCCCGCAATCCTCCCCGATTCTGGCGACGTCTCCCACCATCCCTTCGAGGGTGAGATCAGGCACTTCCTCGACTGCGTCGAGTCCGGTGAGGACTCCTACGTGGACATCGCCGACTCGGTCAACACACACGAGGTCTGCTTCGCGATGGATCGGTCGTGGCAGAACGGTGGCGAGACGATCACGCTGCCGATGGAGGACTGATGACATCGACCCTGGCGGAGAGCGGAAACGGGCTCGGAGCGCGTCTGCGCGCGCTCCGGGCCAACCAGCCCGCGCTCAGTGCCGTGGCGCTGGCGACGCGCGCGGGCCTGCCGCTGGCGTCTGACGCCGGCGACGGCATAGACGCGGACACACTCGCGGCTCTCGGCGTGGACCTGCTGACCTCCGCCGAGGCGCCAGCGCGGGCGCTGGCGGGCGGCGAACCGCGCGAGGCGACCGTCCGCGGCCCGTCGGCGCAGATCATTGCGCTGGCGGCGGGCGAGAGCGCCGTGCTTGTCGCGATCACCGACGCCCTCACGCCCACCTCAAGCATCATGCCGGATCTCCGCGCGGCCGCGGGGGAGATCGCGGAGGGGCTCTAAGCTCGGACCCTCGAGGGGCGCGGCGTTCGCCTGGGCGCGGATCAGATCGCCCGGGAGCGGGACCGGTGCTCGACCCGGCGGACACCGGCCCTCCGCCATCCACGCAGGTCTTCATCGCTCCTCGTCGAAGGTGATGCTGGCAGACGCTGACGCGACCGGGAGGCCCATCATGCGGCGACCGAACCTGCTGTTCATCTACACCGACGAGCAGGCCGCGAAGACCATGTCCGCCTACGGCAACAGCCTGATCGAGACGCCCAGCCTCGACAGACTCGCCGGCGACAGCCTCGTCTTCGAGAACGCCTACGTCACACAGCCGGTCTGCACGCCCTCGCGCTCATCGCTGCTGACAGGCCTCTACCCGCACTCCAACGGCTGCACCGCCAACAACATACCGCTCCCCCGCGACGTCCAGTGCCTCCCGGAGCTGTCCGACTTCTCCGAGTACCGCACCGCGCACATGGGCAAATGGCATCTCGGCGACGAGATCTTCGCCCAGCACGGCTTCGACGAGTGGGTGAGCATCGAGGACGGCTACCGCACGTACTACAACCCCTGGCGCGACAAAGACCAACACTGCGACTACTGGCACTGGCTGGTTGATGAGCAGGGCGTTGAGCCGCCGGAGAGCGAGGACGGCTTCAACGCATTCAGCCGCGGACAGGCCGCCCGCCTGCCCGAGAAGCACTCCAAGCCCGCCTTTCTCGCCGAGCGCGCCACGCAGTTCCTGAACGAGGTCGGCGAGCAGCCCTTCATGCTCTTCGTCAACTTCCTCGAGCCGCACATGCCCTTCTTCGGTCCGCGCGACGACCAGTACGATCCCGATGACGTCCCGCTGCCCGACAACTTCGACGCCGTCCCCGGCCCCGACGCCCCGCTCAAGCTGCGGCTGCTCTACGAGCACTATCGCCACGCGGGCGCGAGCGGCCTGCCGCTGCAGACGGAGGACGACTGGAAGCGGCTGATCGCCAACTACTGGGGGCTGTGCAGCCTCGTGGACACCTACGTCGGCAGGATACTCGACGCGCTGGAGCGCAGCGGCCACGCCGATGACACGATCGTCGTCTTCACCAGCGATCACGGCGACATGATGGGCAGCCACCAGCTTGTCGCGAAGACCGTCATGTATGAGGAGTCCGTGCGCGTGCCGATGCTGCTGCGCGTGCCGTGGATGCCGCAGGCCACCGGCCGGGTGGAGCGGCCGGTCAGCCAGATCGATGTCGTCCCGACGCTGCTTGACCTGCTCGGCAACCCCGTCCCGTCACATCTGCAGGGGCGAAGCTGGCGACCGGAGATGCACGATCCGGGCAGTTTCGCCGAGCATGACGTCTTCATCGAGTGGAACGGATCTAACAACGGCATGATGTCGAACGACTCGCGCGACCTGCCCGATCACATCGACCGGATCACCAGCTACCAGGAGGCGTGGAGGGCGTTCACCGCGCGCGTGCGCACGATCATCACGCCCACCGGCTGGAAGTTCAACTGCAGCCCGCTGGGCGAGCACGAACTCTACAACCTCCACCAGGACCCGGGCGAGACGGAGAATCTGATCGACGACCCGGCCGTCACGGAACTGGTGGCCGACCTCTACGAGCGCCTCCTCGCGTGGCAGCAGGAGACCGAGGATGATGCCCACCTGGGCTCCGACCCGCGCAGGCGGAGGCCGCGAACCGGGGGGTGAGGCGGAGCGCCGCCATTCGCACCGGTCAGAAGTTCGCGATGTTTTCGGGCAGCTCGATCCCGAGCCGCTCGAGGTTCGCCTCCCACTCCTCGCGCGGCTGGCCGGGCGCGGGGAAGTAGATGTTGTCCTCGTGCGCCTCGCGCATGATCTCTTCGATCAGCGCCACCGTGGCGGGCATTTCCCCGGCGAGGTCGCTCTCCTGCCCCGGGTCCTCATCGGCGTGGTAGATCGCCAGCGGCTCCTCCGGATGACGGCGCACCGCCCACCACTGCTCCAGCCGCACCGCCTGCGCGTCCCCGTGCTCCCAGTAGAGATACTCGTGGCCGTCCCAGCCTCGCCTGTCGCCGCGCAGCAGCGGCACGAGCGAGCTGCCGTCCGTCCGCGGGCACTGTGCGCCCGCGATCTCCGCCGCCGTCGGCATAAGGTCCGGGTAGGCCCATGCGTCATTGGAGACGCTTCCCGGCTCGATCACGCCGGGCCAGCGCGCCACCGTCGGCACCCGCACACCGCCCTGGTCGAGGTTCCCCTTCCGGCCCTTGAAGGGCCCGGAGTGATTGAAGAACTCGTCCAGCGTCGGCTCACACTTGAGGCCCGCGTGTGAGTAGCCGTTGTCCGAGGTGAAGAAGAGCAGCGTGTTCTCCGCCTCGCCGGTCTCATCGAGGATGTCGAGCACCCGGCCGATCGCGCTGTCCATGTACGTGACCATCGCGGCGTAGATCCGGTGCTCGATCGGCCAGTCGCGGTCGGTGTAGGGCCCGAGGTTCGGCACCTCCAGCACCATGTGCGGGAGCGTGTAAGCGAGGTACGCGAAGAAAGGCCCGTCGCCCGCGACCTCGCGCAGCCACCGCTCCGAGGCCTCGGAGTAGACATCGAAGGCGTGGACCGCCTCCTCCGGGTTCTCGACGCCGTTGGGCCGGATGTTTCCGTCCCCGTCATATTCGTCGGGCGCGCGGTGATCGTGATTCTTCTGCTGCGGATAGTACGTCCGGTCGGCGTTATGGTAGAGATACGACGGATAGTAGTTATGCGCGTGGCGCTGGTTGAGATAGCCGCGGAACTCATCGAAGCCCTTCTGGTTCGGTACGCCCGGCTGGTCCCAGCAGGAGAGCCCCCACTTGCCGAAGAGTCCGGTCGCGTAGCCCGCGCCCTGCAGCACCTCCGCGACGGTGGTGTCTTCGGGCTGGAGGCAGTGGCGGTAGCCGCCGGGCGCGGAGTTGTTGCGCACGGTGGCGTGTCCCTAGTGCAGCCCCTGCATCAGCGATGACCGCGCGGGCGCGCAGACGGTCGATCCCGAGTAGCAGGCGGTGAAGCGGCAGCCCTCCCGTGCGATCCGGTCGATGTTCGGCGTCTCGATCAGCTCCGAGCCGAAGCAGCCGATGTCCCCCCAGCTTGCGTCATCGGCCATGATCCAGATGATGTTCGGCCGCCTGTCACCGCGATCGTCATTGGGCATGATGAGCATCTCCCTGTATGACCGGCCCGCCGTCAGGGAGGGGCCGGTCGTCTGGCTGGCCCGTCGTTGTGGCGTATCAGGAGGCGGTTCACACCGTACCAGTGGCTAGTCGGGCCAGATGACGCGGATTACGTCCGTGTCTATCCCCGCCCACTCGAGCAATCTCTGCGCGTAACGCTCAAGCTCCTTCCGGCTCGCATGCGTCTCGATTACGAGTCCGTTCTGAAGCTCAACAGGGGAACGGAACGCGCTTCCGTCCAGGTGTTCCGCAGTCGTATTGATCAGGCAGCGATCCGCTCCTTGACCTGATCGGCGCGTGACGACGACCGGACAGTGCGTGGTGGAGAGCTTCCCCTGGCCGACCAGCCAGTTAGCCACATGCACCGGTATCTCCTTGGCATACCTACACCGATATGTCTCACCGGCAATGACCACGGCTTTCTCGGTCTCACCCGTCTGCCGGCCGTTCCGCTCGGACTCGGCCGCTGCTGTGATCGGGGCAGGCGCCTCCGAAGTGTTTGGGAATTCGTAACTACTCACGTTGCGGCTTGTCTCGTGGGTAGAGTGTACCCCCCCCCGCAAGATTGTCAAGGAAAAGACGGAACTTATCGCGCAGAGATCTGTCTTGAATACCAAAGCTTACACTCGCAGCCAC
>JBMNNW010000103.1:0-17505 GCA_050942735.1 Armatimonadota bacterium | reverse complement strand
CCCCGCCCTACAGACGGCGTCGCTCGTCGCGCCCGCCCCCCCCGCCGAGTGCGATGCAATCCCTAACCGCTGATACGAGCCCTCTTCCGGAGCCGGACGGTGTCTCGCGGATTTTCGCGGCGCCATCAGCCGGCAAGGTCCGCGAGATCGCGCGACTCGTCCGTCAGCACGTCCTCGGGGATCTGCTTCTTCGCCTTGATGATGTCCGCGATCGTCTTCGCCTGCTTCCACGGGATGCCGAGCGTGAAGGCGGCCATCACGCGGTCGTCGGCGTCGGTCCACCACGCGACAAACTCGCCGCCGTCCACGTCACCGCGGTAGACGACGCGGTCGCCGACCGAACGGTCGCCCCAGTAGTTCCACGACAGGTCGAACATATCGGAGTAGAAGTGAGGGACGTGCTTGAAGGGCTTGCGGTCGCCGAGCATCGCCCTGCCCGCGCGGAGCCCCTGAAAGTGCGCGTTGTCCTCGTGCTCGAAGCGGCGCGTCCGGTCGAAGATGACGTCGTGGTAGCGCGCGACATCGCCCGCCGCCCAGACGCCCTCCACGCCGGTCTCGAGATACTCGTTAGTGACGATCCCGTCATCCACCTCGATCGGCCCGTCCTCGAAGAGGCCGGTCTCGGGGCGAACGCCGACGCCTGCGACGACCATCTCCGCGCCGACGGTCTCTCCCGAGTCGAGGACCACCCCGGTCGCGCGCTCATCCCCCTCGATCGCGGCGACCGAACTGCCGGGCAGCAGCCGGACTCCGCGCTCGTCGTAGTAGCGCTCGAAGTACTCCGCGATCGGCTCGGGGAAGCGCCCGGCCATCACCCGGTCCTCAGGGAAGACGAGCGCTGTGTCCACGCCGAGCATCGTCAGTGAGGACGCCATCTCCATGCCGATGAAGCCCGCGCCGATGACCACCGCGGTCGAGGCGTGCTTCGCCGCGTCATGGATCGCACGAGCGTGGGCGAGAGTGCGCAGCAGATGAACGCCGTCGAGGTCGAAGCCGGGGAGATCGAGCTGCCTCGGCCATGCTCCGGTGGCGATGAGCAGCTTCTCGAAGCCGATCGTGCGCTTTCTGCTGGACAACTCCCGCGCGTCGAGGTCCACGGATTTCACCCAGGTGTTGAGGATCAACTCGATGCCGTTCTCATCGTAGAAGCCGGGCTCATTGAGGAAGATCTCGTCGGAGCCCTTCTCCTCCCGCATGAAGCCCTTCGAGAGCGGCGGCCGCTCGTAGGGCGGATCCTCGTCCATCGAGACGATGCAGACCTCACCGGGCTCGACGCCCTGCTTGACCATCTCTTTGACAGCGTGACCGGCGACCATGCCTCCGCCGAGGATGACGTGCGTGAAACGATCCATCGAAGGTCCTCCCTTCGGACATTGCGGTGCTCAGGGAGGGATTCGAGGGGCGGGAGGATGGTTCCTGCCGCGTCAGTGGTGCGGGTGCTCCTGTTCGACCGCGGAGTGGTAGAGCTGGGCGCCGAGCCACCGGAAGAAGATCGCGAGGATAGTGCAGGAGACCGCGATCACCCAGAAGCGCAGCGGCACGAACGGGTTGACGCCGAGGAACTCGGTCGCGGCACTGCGGCCGATCGAGCCGGGGTCCGCGAGATAGCCGGCGGCAATCTGATAGAGTACGATCAACAGCATCGCCCACTCGCAGACCCAGGAGAGGAAGCCCATGAGGGCGCGGCCGACGCGGCGGCCGTCGCTGAGGATCAGCCGGACCTGGTCGAGGAACGAGCGATCGGGCATCCTCGCGCGAGGCGGCTCGCCGTAGATCAGGTCCTCCTGCTGCTCGATGATGCGCACCGCGTGCCTGAACTGCTGCCGACACTGCCGGCAGTGAGAGAGGTGCTCGACGGCCGCCCCGGCGTTGGGGGCGTCGAGACCGTGCGCCACGAACATGGCGAGGTCGAGGTCGCTGAGATGTCCCCTGACCGGGGTGTCGCTGAAGCTGTGCATCAGCACTCGCGCCGCGGTTCGACGAACGCTGCGCAACTCCTGCCGGCAGTACTCGCACTCTGCGAGGTGCTTGAGCATCTCGAAGTCATCCTCCGGCCCGACCTCACAGTCGGGGGAGGAGGCGAGTCTTCTCACAGCGTCACAGTCCTTCATGCTCTTCCCACGTACGCGTTAACAATCAGTGTCACTGAGGTGTTACCTGCTGGTCGCGGATGACGCCTTCGTCGCGCTCGTCGATGATCGCCGACAATCGGCGGAGGGCCTTGAAGATGCGCTGCCGCGCCGCGCCGGACGTGATTCCAAGCGAGCGACCGATCTCCGGCCCGGTCATCTCCTGATCGAAACGAAGCGCCAGGACCAGGCGGTCGCTGTCGGAGAGGCACATCAGCGCGCCGTGCAGCGCCTGTCGCCGCTCGTGTCCGGTGACGATCCGGTCAGGCTCATGTTCATTGCCGCCCGCGATCATCTCCTGAAGCAGCTCCCGCTTGTCCACCTCACGGCCTCCGGAGGAGAGCGTGGTGGTAGCAGGGGTTCGCTCGCGGCGGTCGAGCCAGCTCAGGCAGTGGCGCACGGCGATGGTGGTGAGGTAGGCGCCGAACGGCGCGATTGGCTCCCAGTTCCGCAATGCCCGCTTGCGATCGACCAGCAACCGCGCGATGATCTCCGAGAAGATATCCTCGCGGTCGGCCGGTGTCGGGGCATACCGAGCGACCAGCACGCGGAGGTGTTGGCGGTAGCGGTCGCGTAGCGCGCAGAACGCGTCATCGTCACAACTGGCTGCGAGCCGGACCAGTTTCTCTTCTTCTGCGTAGATATCTGCCATCTGTAGAGGACGTTTGACGCGTGCGGCAAAGATGCCACGGCCGGCCTACCAGGAGACGATCCGTGCTGATAGACGACGTTCATCTTAACAAATCACCACGGGAAATGCAAAAGCAATACTGTGACTTTTCCGCAAGATATGTCGCCGATATTGCGGGCAGGCGCGGGGGCATCAGAGGTCGGCAGGGCCGCGGATGGTCTCGAATCCTGAGACGATGTCCAGCAGTTCGGCGGTGATGGTGGACTGGCGGGTCTGTCTGAATGTGTTGCGCAGCTCCTCAAGCCGCTCCTCGATGTTCTGCTCGGCGGCCTGCATCGACTGCATCCGCGCGGTATGCTCGCTCATCATCGAGTGCACCACGGCGCGGTAGAGCACCACGAGGATATGCTGGCCGAGCAGCTCGGAGAAGAGTGGCCGCCACGGCATGCGGAACTGCGGGAGCATGTTCGTGGGCCAGCGACGACCGGCGATTCGGTCGAGCCACGCCTGGTCGATCGGCAGCAGCCGGTGGGTTGTCGGGCGGTAGCGACCCGCGGAGACGCGGTGGTTGTAGTAGAGGAAGACCCGGTCGAAGCCGCGTTCGGCCCGCCACTGCTCGATCTGCAGCGCGATCTGCTCGACCACCGGGGCGATGGTCCCGGGCGAGGCGGGGGTTCCGAGGAAGTCGTCGATGGTCAGTCCGGCCTCCTCGAGGCGGCCCACCGTGCGCGCACCCACTGCGAGGATCGCCCGCTCCCGCCCCTCGACGCCGAACTGCTGAATGTCCTCCACGGCGTGTGAGGCGATGTCCTCGTTGAACTGACCGCACATCCCCTGGTCGGAGCCGAAGACCACGGCGCCGAGGGCGTCGCCGACCGACGGGGTGACGATCTGAAGCCCTCGGGGACGGTTGCCAAGTGCCACCCTCAGCCCGAGTTCGACGGTGCGGTTATACTCGTCAATCGAGTACACCACGCCCTCGAGCTGCTGGATGCTGACGGCGGCCAGCGACTTCATCGTCGAGACCACCGACTGGAGGCTCTCGGCGGTGTCAATCCGCCCGCGCAGGCTCTCAATCGTCTCCATCGGCGCCCCCACCCCCGCCCGTGTCGCCGCTCTCGAGGTAGACGGCCCTGCGCGCGACCGTCTCGATCTCCTGCATCTCCTCGTCGCTGAGACCCTCGCCACGGCGTATCCGCTCACACAACTCAGGCAGCTCGTCGGTCATCGCACGGCGCACGCGTCCGGCCGCCCGGTCGACCTCATCGGCGTCGATCTCGTCGAAGACGCCCTGGCTGGCGGCGAGCAGCACCGCGATCTGCTCCTCGACCGCGATCGGCTCATACTGCGGCTGCTGCAGCGCCTCGCGCACCCGCCGGCCGCGGGTGAGCTTCTGGCGGGTGTCCTCATCGAGGCGGGTGCCGAAGCGGGCGAACTGCTCCAGCTCCTCGAACTGCGTGTACTGCAGCCGCAGGTCGCCCGCGACCGCGCGGTAGGCCGGAAGCTGCGTCTTTCCGCCCACACGCGAGACCGATTCGCCTATGTCGATCGCGGGCAGAACGCCCTTCTGGAAGAGTTCGGGGTTGAGGTAGACCTGCCCGTCGGTGATCGAGATCAGGTTGGTCGGGATGTATGCGGAGATGTTCTGCGCCTCAGTCTCAACCACCGGCAGGGCCGTGAGCGATCCGCCACCCATCTCCGCGCGCAGGTGGGTCGCGCGTTCGAGCAGTCGCGAGTGGATGAAGAAGATATCCCCCGGGTAGGCTTCGCGACCGGGCGGGCGGCGCAGCAGCAGCGAGACCTCGCGGTAGGCCTTTGCGTGCTGGCTGAGGTCGTCGTACACCACCAGGGCATCGCCGCCCTGCTCCATGAAATACTCCGCCACCGTCGTGGCGGCGTAGGGAGCGACGTACTGCAGCCCCGGCGGGTCCGCGCCGGTCGCCACCACGACGACGGTGTAATCAAGCGCCCCATGCTGTCGCAGGTCGGCGATCACCCGCGCGGTGCTGTCGCTGCGCTGGCCGATGACGCAGTAGATGCAGACGACGCCGGTGTCACGCTGGTTTATGATGGTGTCGATCGCGACGGCGGTCTTCCCGGTCGCGCGGTCGCCTACGATCAACTCACGCTGTCCGCGACCGATCGGGATGAGCGCGTCAACGGCCTTGAGCCCGGTCTGCAGCGGGGTGGTGACCGGCGCCCGCGCCATAATCGGCGGGACCTCGCGCTCGATCGGCCGGCGCAGCCAGCTGCGGATCGGCCCGCGCCCGTCCAGCGGCTCCCCGAGCGCGTTGACGACACGGCCGATCAGCTCATCGCCCACCGGCACGTCGATCACCCGGCCGGTGCGGCGGACCTCCGTGCCCGCTGCCAGCCGCGCCCCCTCGCCGAGCAGAACCAGGCCCACCTCATCGCGCGCGAGCGTGAATGCCATGGCCATCAGTCCGTCGGGGAAGCGAACCAACTCCTCCGACCTGACGCTCGCAAGGCCGCGGACGCGGGCGATCCCGTGCCCGACCTGGGTGACCACGCCGACCTCCTGGAGCACCAGCCCATCGGGCCGCTCGCGCGCATGCGCGAATGCGCTCGCGACGTCGTCAAGCGCCGATCGCAGATCGGGGGCGCCGGCTTCCCGCTCCCTCAGGCCGTCACTCATCTGCGTCCTCCGGCTCTTCATCCGCCGGCGCCTCGCTCTCCGCCGGCGGCATGTCCTCACCTGCGGCCTCGTCCTCGATCTCCCCGGCGGTCTCCCGCTCGATGGCCTCGATCACTGACTCCTCGAGCGCGGTGAGGTAGCTGGCGAGACTCCACGCAACCTTGACGCCGCCGACGTTCAACTCGACGCCGCAGAGCAGCTCGCCGGCCTCTCGGAAGGTGATCTCAACGTCCTCGCCGAGGACCTCTCGGATCGCGGAAATGAGCCGCGCGTGCTGCCGGTCACTGAGCTCGAAGGCAGTTGTGAGTGATGGACCGCGGTTCGAGTCGGCCACCGCCGCGCGCAGTTCGCTCATTCGCTCCTCGTCGAGGTCGCCGAGCCGCTCGGTGAAGACATCGACCACCTGCGCCTGCAACTCGCGGTTGGCGAGATCTGCGAGGGCCTGGCGGGCGACGGAGCAGACCTCGCGCCCCATGCGCTCGCGGAGCTGGCGGATGAATGCGTCACGTTCGTCGCGCAGGTTCTCATGCCAGCGGCGCTCGATGCCCCTGACCTCCTCGCGCGCCTCGGCGATGAGCTGCTGCCGCCGCTGATCGGCGTCCCTGCGGGCTTCGTCCATCAACTCCTCGCGCCTCCGCTCGAGTCGCTGACGCTCCCCACGGTGGCGTCGAGCCTCCTGATGGGCCTCCGCTTCCCGCTCCCGAGCCTCCACCATCTCATCGGCGATGCGCTCCTGGCGCTGCTGCATGGCCTGGACGATCGGACCGTAAAGAAAGCGCTTGAGCAGCCAGACGAGGATGAGGAAGTTGACGATCTGCGCGATGATCGTAACCCAGTCAATCTGCATGGGTGCCTGCTCCCTGCTTCCTACTGTCCGCCGGCCTGCTGGATGAAGTACGCCCAGAACGGGTTCGCGAAGATCACGATCATCGAGACCACGAAGCAGTAGATGGCGGTGGACTCGATCATCGCGAGGCCGACGAACAGCGTGCGGGTGATAGTCCCGGCCTCGTCGGGCTGCTGGGCGATTGCGCTAAGCGCCTCAGCCACCGCCCTTCCCTCGCCCAGCGCGGGGCCGATGGAGCCGACCATGATCGTTATTCCGCCGGTGAAAATTGAGACGATCGCGACAAGCTCGAGACCTGTCATGTGAGTGATTCCTTTCGTGGCGGATCGGGGCTCTCAGAGCCCCGGTTCCGCGTGAGATCCGTGTCGGCCGGCCTCGGCGGCCTGCTCGGCATCATCTGACGGCGCGCCCTTCGTCACCTGCGTCGCGGAGGCGATGTATACCATCGCGAGGACCGCGAAGATGTACGCCTGCACCAGCCCGGTGAGCAGCCCCAGGAGGCGCATCATGATGGGGAAGAAGAAGGGAGCGATCGCCAGCAGCAGCCCCACGATCATCGTCCCGCTCATGATGTTGCCGAAGAGCCGCACCGCGAGGGCGAGCGTGCGAGACAGCTCGCCGATGACCTGGAAGGGCAGCATCAGCGGCGTCGGCTCGAGGTACTGCCGCAGGTACCCCAGCGTACCTCGCTGGGAGATGCCGTAGATCGGGACCGCCACAAAGACGCACAGGGCGAGCGCGGCGGTTGTTGAGAGCGATGCGGTCGGCGCCTCGAAGCCGGGCAGGATCGCCGCGAAGGTGTTCGAGAGCGCGATGAACAGAAAGAACGTCCCCACGAAGGGCATGTAGATGTCGGGGCGCTCGCCGCCGACCTCCGCGATCTGATCGCGAATGCCTGAGACGATGACCTCCAGCAGGTTCTGCCCGGAACTGATGTCAACGTCAGAGGTGAGCCTGCGCGTGATCAGCCATGACACGGCGACCAGCAGCAGCATCAACAACCAGGTGAACACGATCGTGGCGTTGATCGGCACCGGGCCGACGTGGAAGAACACCAGGCTGTCAGGAGTCAGACGCACCGCCCCGTTCACTGCTCGCCCTCCCCGCGGCGTCCGGCGGTGGGGATCTTCGGCTCGCGTGGCGGGCCCCAGATGGCGGTGGAGCCGAAGCGGGCGATGACGAAGCCCGCAAGCCCGGCGAGCGCGTGGGTGACACCCCAGCGCAGGAGTACCACGAACACGACCGTCGCGCCCGCGACGCGCAGCAGGGCGCTGAGCGCCCAGGTGAGGACCGGGCGCTTCGCCCTCGGCAGCGCCTGCACGGTGATCCACAGGCCCGCGAAGTAGCCCAGACCGACGACGGTGCCGATGACCATCGCGATGATGACGCTGAAAGATTCAGTCTCCATCTTCGTCCTCCAGGCCGCGATCGATCTCCTCGCGCTCGCGGGATATCCAGTACCACGCGTTGAGACACCCGACGATGATGCCCACGAAGAGCAGTGTCAGAGTCCACGAGAAGCCCAGTGGGAGCGCCGAGTCCAGCCAGATCCCCAGTGCAAGGCCGATCAGTGTCGGGATGGCGACCGACCAGCCGACCAGCCCGAATGTGCCCAGGCCGAACCAGACACTCTCGTCCTCCCGCCGGCGAGCCCGGACCTTGCGCCGCTCCGCTCTGCCGAGGCTCCGGGCAAGCTGCTCCTCGCGGCGCTCCTGCTCGCGCGTCTGCGGCTCAGGCCGCCTCTGCTCGCCCGTGGGGCTGTCCTTGCGCGGACCGTCAGTGCCCTCGTGGCGTTCCATCAGTCGCCCAGCTCCATGAAGCGCCGCACGATGCTCGCCTCCAGCTTCGCGAGCGCGGTCCTCGCGGTCTTCTCCCGCTCGCCTCGCTCGGCGAACTGTCCTTCGACAGTCTCGCGCAACCGGCCAAGGCCCGGGCCGTGCACCGCGTAGACGGTCGAGACCAGCATCTCATCGCCGGCCTTCACGACGATGCCCTCGTCAACGGCCGCGAACTGCTCCTCACCCTCGGCAGGCCGCCACGACATCACCGACGGGACCACGACCGTGACGAAGTCAACGTGCCGCGGGAGATAGGTTCGCGAGCCGTCCCGCCCCTGCACGGTGACCTTCACGACACGCTCATCAACGACGATCCGCGTTGGCGTCACGATCTTCAGATTCACTGCTGCCGCCCCTCGATCGCCTCGTCAACCTGCCCGATCATGTAAAACGCGCTCTCGGGGTAGTCGTCCAGTTCGCCGCTGAGTATCCGCTCGCAGCCCGCCAGCGTCTTCTCGAGGGTCACCAGCCGACCGGTGTGGCTGGTGAACTGCTCTGTGGTGAAGAACGGCTGGGTCAGGAAGCGCTCCAGCCGGCGGGCGCGGTAGACCGTGCGGCGATCCTGCTGGGACAGCTCGTCGATCCCGAGCATGGCGATGATGTCCTTGAGGTCCTCATACTGCGCCAGTGTCGCCCGGACCTCCTGTGCGAGGCGGTAGTGCCGCTTCCCCACAACGACGGGCGTGAGCAGCGACGAGTTTGACTGGAGCGGATCGACGGCCGGGTAGAGGCCCTCCGAGGCGCGTTTGCGTGAGAGCACGATCGTGGCCGAGAGGTGCGAGAACGTCGCCACCGCGGCCGGGTCGGTGAAATCGTCGGCGGGCACGTAGACCGCCTGGATGGAGGTGATCGCGCCGGTCTGCGTGGAGCAGATCCGCTCCTCGAGTTCGGCAAGCTCCGTGTCGAGAGTCGGCTGGTAGCCCACGCGCGAGGGCACATGGCCCATCAGCCCCGAGACCTCCTGGCCGGCCTGCACGAACCTGAAGATGTTGTCGATCAGCAGCAGCACGTCCTGGTGCTGCTCGTCACGGAAGTACTCCGCGACCGAAAGCGCCGCGTGGCCGACCCGCTGCCGGGCTCCGGGCGCCTCGTTCATCTGGCCGAAGAAGAGCACGGTCTGCTCCAGCACGTTCGCGTCCTGAAGCTCACGGTAGAGCTCCTCGGCCTCCCGTGTGCGCTCGCCGATCCCCGCGAACATGCTCACCCCGGAGTGCTGCTCGAGCATGTTGTTGATAAGCTCCATCAGCAGCACGGTCTTGCCAACACCGGCGCCGCCGAACAGGCCCGCCTTCCCGCCGCGCTCGAGCGGCGCCAGCAGATCCAGCGCCTTCACGCCAGTCTCGAGGATCTCCGAGCTGGTCGCGCGGTGGCGCAGCGGCACCGGCCTGCGGTGGATCGGCCACCACTCTCCGCCCTCCACCGCGCCCTTCTCATCGAGGCTCTCGCCCAGCACGTTGAAGATGCGCCCGAGCGTGCGCCTGCCCACAGGCACCTCGATCTGACCTCCGGTGTCCAGCGTGTCCGCGCCACGGCTGAGCCCGCGTGTGGGTGTGAGGGCGATGCAGCGGACGGTCTCGTCGTTGAGGTGCGTCACGACCTCAAGCACTACCGTCCCGTCATCGCCTGTCACCAGCTTCTGATAGACCGGAGGCAGTCGGTCGTTGAAGCGCACATCCACGACGCCCCCGGCGATGCTCACGACCGTCCCGAGGCCCTCGGCGCGCCGGTTGGCCTGCTGCGGGATTGACATCGGGCAACTCCGATCGCGCGTCTTCGGAAGCGAGTATGATTCTCATGGTTCGTCGGACGCAGTGTACCCGGGGGCAATACCCCGGTCAAGCGGACTCCCGAAGGGGCCCTGACACCAGATTCGCCTCCCGTCGCCGGATGCCCTCTCAGGACGGGCAGGGCCACCGCGCTCGGCTGTCGAATCCAGGTACGCAGGCGCAGTCGGCAGGCGTCATCCGACGCATCTTCGCTCAGGGAAGGCGTGGTGGCAGTGGTTGCACGAACGATCGAGCTTCCGTCCGGCTTCGAGATCCCGACACTCGGCCTCGGCACAGCGAACCTTCGCGGTGACGAGGGCCTGCGCGCCATCAAGAGCGCGCTGGCGATGGGCTACCGGCACATCGACACCGCGGACGCGTACAACAACCATCAAACCGTCGGACAGGCGATCTCCGGGTACGAGCGTGACGATCTCTTCGTCACCTCAAAGGTCAAGCCCGAGCATCTGCACTACGATGACCTCATCGCCGCCTGCGATGCGGCGTTGCTGGAGCTTGGCACCGACTACCTCGACCTGTACCTCGTTCACTGGCCGAACCCGGACGTCCCGATGCAGCAGACCTTCGATGCTCTTGAGCACCTTGTCGAGCGTGGGAAGATCCGGGACCTGGGCGTGAGCAACTTCCAGCCGCACCGCCTGCGCATGGCGCTCAGGATCAGCCCGCACCCGATCGCCAACAACCAGGTGGAGATGCACCCCTATCTGTGGCAGGACGAGCTGGTGCGCCTGTGCCACGAGCACAACGTGACGGTCACCGCGTACGCTCCGCTGGCCCGCACGAAGGTGTTCGATGATGAGACAATCCGTGCCATCGCCGAGAAGCACGATGTGACTGGGGCCCAGGTGTCGCTGCGCTGGCTGCTGCAGAAGGGCTGCATCGTCATCCCGCGCTCGACCAGCGAGGAGCACCTGCGCGCGAACATGGACGTCTACGACTGGGCGCTCTCGGGCGTTGACATTGCGGCCATCGACGGCATCCCCCACGAGGAGCGTCTCGTCAATCCCGGCTTCGAGGAGTTCGAGACGCCGTAGGCAGGCGCGCCCTTCGGCCTGCGGAGCTGCCTACCCCCGCCGGCCGAGCACATCACGCTCATACTCAGCGATCTCGGCCAGCCAGGCGAGGCCCGCCGGAACGCCCGCGCGCGCGCACAGCTCCGCCCAGACGGCACCGAACGGAAGCTCCGCCCGCAGCTCGGCCAGCGCCAGCTTCGCATGACCGTTGCCCGCGTACTCCGCCTCCACCGCCGGTTCGTGAGGCTCGAGCATCGCCCACAGCAGCGCCTTGCGCACCGCGCGCTCTCCGATCGTCCACGCCGCCAGGCGGTTGATCGAGGCGTCGAAGAAGTCGGTCGCCCAGATGATCTCGTCGAAGCGCCCCGAGCGCACCGCCTCGTCGCACACCGCCCGCAGGTCGTCATTGAGCCGCGTCACGTGATCGGAGTCCCAGCGCACGCCGCGCGAGCAGTGCAGCAGCAGCGGGCTGACGAATTGCAGCGTCGCGGAGATCTTGTCGGCGATCCCCTCGGTCGGGTGGAAGTGCCCCATGTCGAGGCACAGACCGCAGCCGCGCGTGGCCGCGTAGCCGAGGTAGAACTCATGTGAGCCAACGGTGTAATCCTCGACGCCGATCCCGAAGAGCTTGCTCTCGACGGTGTCGATGACATCGGGCAGGTCCGCCTCCAGCACCGCGTCGAGCGCCTCGGCCAGTCGCCGGCGCGGGCCGATGCGGTCGGCGGTGGCGTCCTTGCGGCCGTCGGGGACCCAGATGTTGCAGGTGGCGGGGCCGAGGCGCCGCGCAATCCCGTCCGCGATCCGGCGGCAGGCGATGCAATGGTCGATCCAGAAGCGCCGCGCGTCGTCGTCGGCGGACGAGAGTGTCATGCCGTCACGAACCATCGGGTGGGCGAAGCACGTCGGGTTGAAGTCCAGCCCCCAGCCGTGCTCGTCGCACCAGTCGATCCAGGTGCTGAAGTGCTCCACCTCAAGCTCATCGCGATCGACCACCTCGCCGCCGGTCTCCGCGTAGAAGGCGTGGAGGTTGAAGCGCAGTGCACCGGGGATGAGCGTCGCGGCCTTCTCGAAGTCCGCCCGAATCTCGTCGCCGGTGCGCGCGCGGCCGGGGTAGTTGCCCGTCGCCTGCAGCCCGCCCGAATCTGTCGCGCCCTCGTGGACCTCCAGCCCGACCACGTCATCGGCCTGCCAGCAGTGCACCGACAGCGGTGTGCTCAGCGCGCGCTCGATCGCCGCGTCGGCGTTCACCCCGAGTTCCGCGTAGCGGTCGAACGCGTCGTCGTAGCTCACCCGACCATGTCCCTCACGTTCGTTCGCGAGCAGATCGTCGAGAGTCATCAGGACCACCTCGTTGCGCGGCATCGGTGCCGGAACAGATTTCTCCGCGCGGCGTACGAAGGCCTCCGGGGACGTGCGGCGAAACATCGAAGCGTCGTACGCCAACACCCGGCACCTGACCTCATGGCGGTCCGCCCTACGCCGCCGCTGTCTTCTGTCGGTGACGGGCGACTGAGCCTCGGCGGACTACACAGGAGCGAGCAATTATGCGAGTAGCACTGATCGGGACATCGGGTATCGCGGGCGCGCATATTCGGGGCTGGACGGCGCTGGGCGATGCCATCGAGATGGCGTATCTGGTGGATGTGAACCGGGAGGCGGCGGAGGCGGCGCGCGATGAGCATTTCCCCGGCGCGGAGATCATCGAGGACTGGCGCGATCTGCTCGATCGTGACGACTTCGAAGCCGCGGACATCTGCACGCCGACGCGCTTCCACGCGGAGATGTCGATCGCGCTGCACGAGGCCGGGCGGCATGTGATGACGGAGAAGCCGCTCTGTGAGACGATGGAGGAGGCCGACCGGATGCGCGAGGCGATCGATCCGGATGGGCCGGCGTTCATGGTCGAGCACCGCTGGCTCTTCGAAGCGCCCTTCATGAGCCTGATGGCGCACCTTCCCGCGCTGGGCGATCTGCACTGGATGCGGATGCGGCTGGGCCACGCGCTGGATATCTCGCCGGGCGTCAGCGCCTCCGGCGCGCTGCTCGACATGGGCTACCATCATGTCTATGCCGCGCTGCATCTGATGGGCCCGGCGGAGGGCGTCTATGCGCGCGCGGGCACCTGGGTGCAGGAGGGTGCGAAGGATGACAGCGGGCTCTACGTCCTGACGCACGACCGCGGCACAAGCGTCCTCGAGCCGAACTTCTCGTCGGTCGGCCCCACGGGGCTGTATCGGGGCATCGAAGTCTACGGCAACCGGGGCGCGGCGATGGTGACGGTGGCGCCGGAGCAGAAGCTGTGGGTCTCGCCCGATCGCACCACCGTCGAGGAGCACGAGTGGTCGGTGACGAGTCCGTGGCAGGTCAACGTGATCGAGCGCTTCCACCAGGTCTGCCTCGGCGAGGCGGAGAATCTCTGTGGGATCGCCGAGGGCTACGCGGCGATGCAGGTCATCGACCGCGCGCAGCAGAGCCTGGAGGACGGCTGTACGCACTGACGGAGGGAAGGGCGAGGGCCTGAGTGTGCCACGAGTATTCCGCTCGCGCGCACGCCATTGCGGAGGTATGTCTGTGTCTGATCCGCTCGACCATGCAGAGGGCTCCTCACCGCAGACCGCCCGTCTTCGCATCCCTGTGCTCATGGTCGCTCTGATCGCGCTCTTTGGGGTGCTGGTCCTCAGTCGCACCCTGTTCTTCGGCTACGTCCACTACTTCAACGACACGGGCCTCGCCTTTTACCCGTGGCACCACTTCATCGCGGCTGAGCGGGCGGCGGGTAACTGGCTTCCCTGGTGCCATCTTCACGGCTGCGGCTATCCGCTGTGGAGCAACGGGCAGACAGGCGTCTTCTACCCGCCGAACCTGCTCTTCCTGCTGCCTCTGGACACCCCGTGGGTGTTCGGCTTCCTGACCTGGCTGCACCATGTTCTCGCGGCAGTTGGTGTCTTCGTGCTTGCCCGCATGATGCGGATCGGCTCGGCAGGCGCGATGGTGGCCGGGATTGTCTTCGGCTTCTCCGGCTTCCTGTGGGCGCACCAGATCCAGTACGCCATGCTGTGCGCGGTCGCGTGGATGCCGTGGTGCGCGGTTGGCGCCATCCTCTGGGGCCATCACCGATCTGGGGGCGGGATGTTGTTGTGCGCGCTCAGTTTCGCGGCCGCAGTCCTGAACCATCCACAGCCGCCACTGATTATCGCTCCCTTCACGGTCGCCGTGGTCTGGGCCTACGGGGCGCTGCTGCCCGAGCGAAGACGGTCCATCCTCGAAGTCGCCGGGAGTTTCGGATTGCTGCTGGTGCCGCTGGTTCTCGGCGGCCTCCTTGCTGCCGTCGCGTGGGTGCCGATGCTTCAGTTGATGGCCGCGGGCTTTGGTTCGGAGCGGGAGGGATATGAGTTCATCACCAGCTTCTCGGTGGCACCGAGGGACATGGTCCGATTATTCTTCCCGCGCTTCGTCCGCGTCGGGATAGAGAACGCGCATTTCGAGCGCTGGATCTACTGGGAGGTGTGCGGGTACGTCGGAGGGGTGGCGCTGGCGGGGATGATCATCATCGCGCCCGCGCAGAGGGTCCTGCGGTCACTTCGGACGCGGCTGCTCGCGGTCTTCGCGGCGTCGCTGCTCCTCGCATTCGGCGGGAACACGCCCGTCTACCGCATCTTCGAGTACATGCCCGCTTACGACCGCTTCCGAGTTCCCGGGAGGTGGCTGTCGATCTGGTCGCTGGCCGCGGCGCTTCTGATCGGGCTCGCGGTCACCGTGCTGCCCGCGCGGCTGAAGGAGGAAGGCAGCACGCGCACTCTTGCGCGACTGATGCTGATCTTCGGGGTGGCGGTCGCCGGTCTCGGAGCAGGTCTCGCCATCGGGCAGGCGACCGGCTGGCGGCCGATGGCCGGCTGGATCGTCGTCGGCGTGACCGTGGTCGTCTCAGTGGTCCTCCTGGTCCGCGCCCGGTGGTCCGGCCCTCCCGCTCCGCCACCGAGGGCCGTCGTTCCACTCGCCGGGGCGGGTGCCCTCGCCTTCGGTCTCGCGCTGCCGCTTCGCTACACACCACATCTGCTGCCCGACATCTTCATGCTCGCCGCGGGAGCCCTCGCGTGTGCGGCCGCGTTCTTCATGGTCCTGAGGGGGAGGCTGCGGCCGGTCACCGGCGCGCATGTGTTCGCGATGATCGCCGTTCTACAGGTGGCGCACTTCGCCTGGACATTCTTCCCGGTGTCCGCCGATCGCGAGATTCTGCACTGGCCCGCGGAGGTCATGGAACACAGTCCCGGGGCGATCACAGAGGGACGTTTCCTGACGTATTACACGGACTGGATGCCGGAGGCGCCGTGGCCGAACACGCACCTCATCGACGGGATCGCAAACGCGGACATCTACGATCCCTTCAGTCCGCCGATGAGATGGCTGACGAGAACTCTGGACGCGCAGTTGCTCGATCCACAGACCGCAGCGGCACTTGGCGTCAGCAGGATCATCACTGATGTGCCCCCTGATGAGGCTCCGTCGGGTCTTGAGTTCATGGGCATGGTTCCCTCGCGCGTTCCATGGCGTGTCCCGGTATACGTCTACCGGAATCCGGCATTTCGGGGGATCGCGTGGACGGTGACCGAGCACTCCCCGCCCCGCGTCAAGGGGCCTCCGCCGGAGGCGCAGCCGGTTCTGTCGATGGACGCGCCCTCACTTGAGCCGCCACCCGCGTGGTCGGAGCGGCCCGGACGGCCGGGCGCGGTCAGCGTCGCCGAGTGGGAGGCCCGGCGAATTCGCATCGAGGTCGGCGGGGGAGAGCGGCGCGTGCTCCTCCTGACCCACGCACGGCTGCCGGGCTGGAGTGCCAGCATTGACGGCGTGCCCGCGCCGCTGATGACGGCGAACGGCGTCTTCACGGCGCTGGAGCTTCCCGACGGGGCGTGTGAGGTGCTGCTGAGCTACCGCCCGCACGGGCTGAGGGCAGGCGCGGTGTTGACGTCGATGGCGGCGGCGATGGTCTTCACGCTCTTCGCGCTGACCCGTCGGAGAAGGGCACGGAGTGACGGATGAAGAGGCGGACGGGAGCGCGGACTCCAGGGGTAGGGCCCCGCCCTGCGGTACAGCGTGTCGGGGTAATGGTCCCCGCCCTACAGCAACGGCAACGACCCTCGTGAGTCGTTGCCGCTGCGTTTGCTCGTGGCTCGTACCTCGTCGCTCATCGCTACTCCATCCACGGATCCTCCTGATCGCCGACCTCCGAGCGCAGGCGGATCATCTCGGCCTTCAGGTCGGTCACCACGTCCGCATACGCCGGGTCGTCGTAGACCGAGCACATCTCCATCGGGTCCTCCTGAAGGTCGAACAGCTCCCACTCGCGCGGGCCCGGATCGTTGCGGTAGTAGTAGATCAGCTTGTAACGATCGGTCCGCACGCCGTAGTGGGCGAAGACGTTGTGGCCGCCGTCGAGGTGCACGTAGTAGCGGTAGTAGAAGCTGTCGCGCCAGTCCCCGGGCGTCTCGCCGCGCAGGTTCTCACGGAAACTTCGGCCCTGCATCTGGGCGGGGGTTTCCACACCCGCGTAGTCCAGGAACAGGGACCCAAAGTCCACGTTCAGCGTGATGTCCTCGTTCACCGCGCCCGCCTCGATCTCCTCGGGGTAGCGCACCACGAACGGCATCCGCAGCGACTCCTCATACATGAAGCGCTTGTCATACCAGCCGTGGTCGCCGAGGAAGAAGCCCTGGTCGGAGGTGTAGATGATGACTGTGTTCTCGGCGAGGCCCTCCTCATCGAGGTAGTCGAGCATCCGGCCGACATTGTCATCGACCGACTGCACGCAGCGCAGGTAGTCCTGCATGTAGCGCTGGTAGCACCAGCTCTTGTACTCGTCGTCGGTCAGGCCCTCGGGCCGGGGGTACTTGACGTCGCGCTCCATGAAGTCGCGGCCGATGCGCATCTCGGCGATCTTCGCGGCGGTCGCGCGGTTCTCGTAGTCGTCCCAGAGAGTGGGCGGCTCGGGGATCGGGTCGGTGAACATGTCCATGTGCTTCTCATCCGGGTCCCACGGGCGGTGCGGGGCCTTGTGGTGGGTCATCATAAAGAACGGCTGATCCGGGTCGCGGTCGTCGAGCCACTCAAGTGACATGTCCGTGATGATGTCGGTGACGTAGCCCTCGAAGACCGTCCTCTCGTCGCTCTGGTCGAACATCTCCGGGTCGTGGTAGAGGCCCTGTCCGGGGAGTACGCACCAGCGATCGAATCCCTGCGGGTTGTGGATGCCGCCGTGGCCGAGGTGCCACTTGCCGAACATGCCGGTCTGGTAGCCCGCCTGCTGGAGGAGCTTCGGTGCGGTCATCTGCCGCTGGTCCATGTCGTCGAAGCCGCGCACGCCGTTGAGATGCGAGTACTTCCCTGTGAGGATGGAGGCCCGCGACGGCGTGCAGATCGCGTTGGTGCAGAAGCAGTTGTCGAGCCGCGCGCCCTCCTCGGCGATGCGGTCCATGTGCGGCGTCTCGTTAACGACGCTGCCGTAGCAGGTCATCGCATGTGATGCGTGGTCGTCGGACATGATGTAGATGATGTTCGGACGGCGGTCGGCGGGCATTGTGGATCGTTCCTTTCAGCAGGCTGCGGTCAG
>JBMNNW010000102.1:0-17607 GCA_050942735.1 Armatimonadota bacterium | reverse complement strand
CTCGAAGGTTTCGCCGCCGTCGGTCGACTCGTAGATCTCGATCGCGTAGTATCCCGGGCGCCCCTCGATCGGCCGGCTGCGCGTCGCCATGCCCATCACGGTGCCGTCCGCGAGCAGGTTGATCCCGGGCACGACGCCGCGGTCGAGGCCCTCCCAGGTGATCCCGCCGTCGCGCGTGATCTGGTTGTACGCGATGGCGACGCCCTCCTCGGGGCTGACGATGTTGCCGAAGTGCGTGCCGCCGCGCAGGTGCAGGTCGTGCGCGAACTCGACCTCGAACCGCGGCTGCTCGGGGCGGACGGTGATGGCGAAGTCGCGGTAGGCGAGCGTCTGCCCGGGGGCGTAGCTCGGCGCGGCGCGCAGGGTGAAGTTGCGCACGCCCGGCTCCCAGCCGTCGGTGGCGACCGTCAGCGCGATGGCGCCCTCGGCCGGGTCCTCGTCAGGCGGGCGGTTGTCGGCGAAGACGTCGGCGGTCAGCGAGGCCTTCTGCGCCTCGGCGTCGTAGCGCCAGCCCGGCGGCGTCTCATGCTCCTCGATCCAGTAGGGGACGGTCACCTCCCAGACGAGATCGCCGACCCCGCTCTCCGCGAAGCTCAGGCTCAGGCGCACGGGCTCCCCGGCGGCGACCACCGGGGGCTCGACGCCAAAGTCGCCGATGGTGACGCTCAGCGACTCGAGGATCGCCGTGCGTTCCTCGACGACCCGCCCGCCGAGCGTCTCCACGCGCAGGGTCCTGGTGTCCTGCACGTAGCGCCCCTCGGCGGGGCGGTTGCAGGCGAAGACGATGAACCAGTGCTCGCCATCGGGCCACTCGGAGACGTCGATCTGCAGCGCGAGGCGGCCCTCCCTGGGGTCGAGGTCGCCGCGCTCGTTGTCGAGGAAGAGGTGCCGGTCGGGGGCATCCTCCGGCCCCGCGGGGACGAATGCGTGCTCGCCGCGCGGCAGCAGGCCCGGGAGGGGCTCGCCGCCCGAGTCGCGGGTGCGAACGCCGTAGCTGCCGACCTCGACGCCCTCCCCGGTCGCCGATAGTTCGAGGCGCACCTCGTGCGAGCGTGGGACTGTCAGTTGGGCGACCTCAAAGTCGATCGCGGGCGCGCCCAGCGCCGCCCATCCGGCCATCAACGCGGCCAGCTTCATGATGATCGCTCCTCACCTGCCGATCCTCCGCGGTCAGACCCCCTCGATGGGGTTGCCGCTCTGCGTGCCGGGCTGGCGCGCCACGGTGATCGTGACCGCCAGCGTGTCGCGTCCGCGCACCAGGCGCAGCTCGACCTCCGAGCCGATCTCAGCCTCGGCGACCATCCGCCCGAGCTGGTTGACGGAGGTGACGGCCCGTCCGGCCCAGTGCGTAATGACGTCTCCGGGCTGCATGCCCGCGACCGCCGCCGGGTGACGGCGGTAGATCGCCTCGACGAACACCCCGCCGGTCGCGCCGGGAGCGTAGCGCCGGATCAGCTCGGGCGACAGCTCTCGCGGGATCACGCCGATCCACCCGCGCCTCACCTGGCCCTCGGCGATGAGCTGCCGGGCGACCGTCCGCGCGGTGTTGCTCGGCACCGCGAAGCCCACGCCGGCGTAGGTGCCGGTCCTGCTCGCGATGGCGGTGTTGACCCCGACAAGCTCCCCGCGCAGGTTCACCAGCGGGCCGCCGGAGTTGCCGGGGTTGATCGCCGCGTCGGTCTGGATGAGGTCCTCGTAGCCGATGATGCCGATCTCCGAGCGCCCGGTGGCGGAGACGATCCCGGAGGTGACCGTCCGGGCCAGCCCGAAGGGCGAGCCGATCGCCACCACCCACTCACCGACCTCCAGCGCCGAGGAGTCGCCCCAGCGCAGCCACGGCAGGTCTGCCCCGTCGATCTTCACCACCGCGAGGTCGGTGGCCGGGTCGGCGCCGAGCACGCGAGCGGTGAACTCACGCTCATCCGCCAGCGTGACGGTGATCTCCGTCGCCCCCCTGACCACGTGGTTGTTCGTGAGGATGTGGCCCTCGGCGGAGATGACGCAGCCCGAGCCGAGGCTGTGCACCTCGCGGTCGTAGCGGCGCAACATGTCCTCGAAGCCGCGGCCGAAGAACTCGCGCAGAAGCGGCCCCGGCCCGCCGGGAACGACCGTGGTGGTGCTGATGTTGACCACCGCGGGGCTGGCGATCCGCGCCGCCGCGGCGAACGCTCGCGAGAGCCCGTCGGCGACCTCGATCGCCTGTTGCTCGTCGGCGGAGAGCGGCTGCGAGTGGACGACGGTTGCGAGACAGACGACCATCACAACGAGGGCGGTCACGGTCGTAACATGGCGAGAGACGCGCATCATTCGCACCTCGGAGGCCGGCGCTGTCCGGATCCATCAGGAGCAGGTCACGCGGCTGCGGCCCGAGCGGGCCGCGCAGCCGGAGAGATATTCCTCCCGCTCGATGGAACACCTTCACCGCCGGGTTGTCTTAAGATAGTATGTAACGTAGACGCTCTCATAGGCCGGGCCCGATCGCGGGCGTGCCGAGTTTATCCTGCGAAGTGGAGACACCCGAAATGCATCGACCACTGGCGATCAGCACCACCATGCTCGACGGGAGTATCACCGTGGACGGCCTTCGCGAGGCCGCCTCACGCGGGATCACGCACCTCGAGATCTTCATCCCCGCTGACGGTCAGACGCGCGACCGTCCGTCTGAGTTCGACGCTGACGCCCTCGCAGAGGTGATCGGCGAGGCGGGGATGGAGGTCTGGTCGGTTCATGCTCCCTTCGGCGGCGGCGTGGATCTCAGCCACCCCGACGAACTGGTCCGGCGCGATTCTGTCGGACAGATCCGCGCCGCGTGCGAGGTGGCGAGCGCGCTCGGGGCGAACTGTGTGGTGGCGCACGCGGGCCTGAGCACCGGCGACGCGAATGAGCGGGAGATCCGCCGGCGGCAGAGCCTGCGCAGCATCAACTGCCTGCTCAAGTGCACCTGCCGACTTGAGGTATGCCTGGCGATGGAGTATCTTCCCGCCAACAAGCCGAGGCTGTGCAATGACAGCGCGCAGATCAGCGAGATGCTCGACCTGTGTGACGGTCGGCCGGGGGTCTGCCTGGACACCAACCACGCGAACCTCCGCGAGAGCCTCGCGGCCGCTACGCGCGCGCTGGCCGAGCGGATCGTGACGCTGCACATCTCGGACAATGACGGCGAGCAGGAGCGGCACATGATGCCCGGTGAGGGCGTCATCGACTGGAGGGAGTTCATGGACGTGCTCGATGAGATCGGGTACGAAGGACCGCTGGTCTACGAGGCCGTCGGCGGCGAGACGCTCGCCGAGCGGATGGAGATGACCGTGACCTCTGCGCGCGACGTCCTCGGCTGGGAGGGTCCTGATGGTTGAGAGGGGCGCTCCGGAGCAGGGCCAGTTGATCGTGCATGGCGACTGTCTGGAGGTGCTGCGCGAGCTTGAGCCCGAGAGCATCGACATGTGCTTCGCCGACCCGCCGTACAATCTGCAGCTTGAGAACGAACTCTACCGCCCGAACCGCACGAAGGTTGACGCGGTTGATGACGACTGGGACCAGTTCGAGTCGATGCAGGCCTACGACCGCTTCACCGAGGCGTGGATGACCGAGGTGCGGCGGGTGCTCAGGCCTAACGGCACACTCTGGGTGATCGGCAGCTATCACAACATCTACCGGGTCGGCACCGTGCTGATGGACCTTGGCTTCTGGATCCTCAATGACGTCGTCTGGATCAAGACCAACCCGATGCCGAACTTCCGCGGCGTGCGTTTCACCAACGCCCACGAGACGCTCATCTGGGCGGTGCGCGACGCCGACCGCAAGGACTACACCTTCAACTACGAGCACATGAAGTCGTACAATGATGGCAAGCAGATGCGCTCGGACTGGTTCATCCGCGAGAACATCTGCATCGGCCCCGAGCGCCTGCGGGACGCCAACGGCGAGAAGCTGCACTCCACGCAAAAGCCCGAGGCGATCCTGCGCATGGTCGTGGAGGCGTCCACGAACCCCGGCGATCTGGTGCTCGATCCGTTCGTCGGCTCGGGGACGACCGCCGCGGTGTGCAGGAGGCTTGGGCGGCGCTGCATCGGGATCGACGCGAACGAGGAGTACGTCGGGATCGCGCGGGAGCGGCTGGCGAGGATCCAGCCGCGGTTGTGGCTGGAGGAGCAGGGCGAGGCGGCGGCGGGCGAGTAACGTTCGGCCGCGCGGCACCGAAGAGAGTGCGGCGTGCCTTCATCTCCGGAGTCATCGAGGAGGCCTGTCCAATGCGCGTGCTACGCCCTGCGCTTCTGTGCGGTGCTGTGCTGGTCGCGGTCGCGGCGTGGTCGGAGCCGACGGTGCAGTTGACGGTGGACAGCCTGACTCCGCCCGGTCCACACACCCCCGGTCAGCAGGTCACCGTCAGGGGAACCGTCTCCTACGCGGAACTCGGGAGGCCGTGGGGCGGAGAGGGGATCCTGGCGGGGAAGACACGCCATTCGGCCAGCGTCGCGCTCGACTCCATCAGGACGCTCGATGATGACTGGCCGGAGCTTCCGGAGTTGAAGGCCGCGCAGGGCGAGCTGCTCATCGCCGATGGCGCCGACTGGGTGGAGTTCAAGCGGACGCACGGCGGCTCGAGCGAGATCTGGAGCACACCGGTCAACCCCCCGGCGCGCACTCAGCGCACTGACCCGCTCAATCACTCCGATCAGCTTCCCTTCGAGGCGACTTTCACCGTTCCGGATGAGTGCGTCGCCATCCGCCTCCGCGCGCAACTGAACAACACCTTCGGCGCGAACTGGTTCGTCACGTACTACTACTACGACTTCGCCCCGCTCGAACTCGACGTGGCCGGTGTGACGAGCATCCGCGTGACCTGCGAGCGGGCGCCCTACGTCATCGTCACTCAGACGGTGATCGTCGGTGATGACAGCGACCGCGTCACGGTGAGCGGGACGGTCGTGGACGCGCGCTGGCAGCCGGTGCATCGCGCGATGGTGACCGCAACAGGCGCCGGTGCGGTCGGCCAGGCCCTGACCGGCCCGGAGGGCGAGTACTCGATCGAGCTGGCGCTGAGCGACCCGCAGGTGATCGCCACGAGGGCGGCCACCGGGACGCTGAAGGCCGTATCGGAGACCTGCGACTTCCGACTCGCCACCCCGATCGACCTGATCACGATCACCTATCAGGTCAATGCTCCGGGATACCTGCGCAAGGACGGAAAGATCACGCTCCGGGTCCCGATGGATACGAAGACGCTCTGGGTCTCGGGCCTGATCGGTCACAACGACGCGACCTCCGTGGCGAACGCGCAGGACGGCTATGTTGAGCCGTGGCATCGCGTGAGCGGTGGCACGATCATGCTCCAGGGGCCGGCCGGGCGCAATGTCTTCGAGTTCCACTGGGGCGACTTCACGGCGTACGTCCCGATCCGCGAGGATGGCGTCGGCGCGGTGAAGACCAGGCGGATCATCCTGCTCGATCCGGATCCCAATGCGGCGACTCAGACCGCCGGCGCCGCCCCCGAGAGCCTCGATGGCTTTGAGAAGCAACTGAAGGTGGTCTGGGAGCAGGCTCCCGAGGACCTCCGCAACCTCTGGCTGCGGATGGGCCTGGTGGTGGCGCTGAAGAAAGACATCGAGGCGAAGGCTACGGGCGGGTACTCCGGGAGCAGTTACAACGTGAAGACGTATCTCGCCCGCTGGAACACCGGCGGCTACCGGGGGAAGATGTACAACGCGCTCTGGACGCTGCGCGAATCGTTGCAGGTGCTGCCACACCCGGCGTTGTCCACGGCGTCGGGGATGGAGACCCATGCTCAGAACGCGAAGAAGTACTACTCGCAGCTCAAGGGCGAGACGCTCGCGACGCCCGTGCCTGGCATGGGGCCGCTTCAGGCGGTTGTGCAGAATATCATCGACAAGGAGGAGGCCGGCCTCTCATGGTAGCGGGCATCGCACTGAGGAAGGTCGCGCGCGCGTTCGCCTCCCTGGCCCTCATTGGGCTGATGGCGGTGGCCGCGTGCGCCCAGCTTATGCCGAGGACGCAGCCGCCGGCGGCTGAGGAGCTGCCGAACTTCGAACGCGCGCTGCAGTCGTGGCTGACCTCCGAACTGTCGCTGCAGAATGTGGAGGTCGCGGCCACGCGGGAGAACATCTCGGTCGGCTTCGAACTGGTCAGTGAAGACCGCGACGAGATCGTCTCGCAGATCACGCTGGTTGCGCTGCAGGTGGCCCCGGCGGCTCCGTGGGCTCAGCATCTGCGCATCAGCCCCGCCATCGCCGGGCATCCCGCGGGCGTGGTGACAATCGCGGTGGACGCGGTGCGGCGCCTCGCCAACGGGCAGGTTGACGAGGAGGGCTTCTTCCGCACCTGGCAGACCGATCTGATGCCGGTGATGGCCGACTACCCCGCCGATCTGCTCGCGCCGCTGGCCTCACAGCAGGGCTGGTCGCTAAGCGCGCCGATCGCCACCGACGGGCTCTCGGCGCTCGTGGAGTTCGGGCTGCCGGAAGCGTTCGAGCGTTTCCCGGAGAATCACCCTGCGGCGCTCGCCACAGTGCGGACGGGCGGCGGTGAGTTGAAGGTCGCGATCATCGAGGCGGGTGACGCGGTCACCGCGGAGGCGCTGCTGGGCGCGATCTCGACCGCACTGGGCGGGACCGCGCCGCCGCAGGCGGGTGCCGTGCTGAACGTGCCGCGCACCCCGCCGATCAAGGTGCGCCGGGACGGCGGCCTGCTCTACATCGCAGCGGGCGCTGAGAGCGATGCGCTCGCGGCCATCAGCACACTCGCCGATCCGCCCGCCGCCCCGACGATGGTCGCCGAGGCGGGCGGAACTGCGACCGGCGCCACCACCGCCGGAGACACCGCGACCAGCCCTGCGACGGGACAGCCGGAGACCACCACCGCCATCGGGACAGCCGACGGGCAGGCCGGTGCCGGCCACCAACTCCTCTTCGCCGACAGCTTCGACGGGCCGCTCGACGCGTGGGACACCAGCGTGGTGAGCGCCGAAGTCGTGGATGGCGCGATGCACTTCACCGCGCAGCAGCGCCAGTCGCTGATCCTGCGCCATGTCCTGCCGATGGACAACATCGCCATCGAGTTCAGGGCCCGGGCGGACACAAACGGCCTCCTGGTCTACCTGATGCGCACGCAGGACGAGCACTACGGCTGGGCGCTGGGGATGGGCGGTAACCAGCACTCGCTGCTCGTCCACGACGCCTCCGGTCAGGCGCTCGAGACCGTGATCGGCCCGGCCTACGTCCCCGGCCAGTGGCACACATGGCGGCTGACCAGGCAGGGCGCCACGCTGCAGGCGTGGCGTGACGGCCAGCCCGTCATCTCGTCGCAGGCCGCCGCGAGCCATGCGGGTGAGGGCCTGCTGGTCTTCAGCACCGACAACGCCCGCATCAGCCTCGATGACCTGCGCATCTACGACCTGAGCGCACCGTCCGAACCGGCGGTTGCCGTCGCCGACCCGCTGCAGCCCACCGAGCCGCTGATCACCGTGCCTGATCCGCAGACGGCCGAGACGGCGCAGCCGATCGAGCCGGTTCCGGCCCCCGAGCCGATGCAGCCGACCGAACCGACCCAGCCCACCGAGCCCGTGCAGCCGACGGAGCCCGAAGAGCCGGCCGGCAGTCCCTACGAGCCGATGCCGCTGGTAGAGGAGAGCGTCGTCAAGCAGGCGATCATCTGTCTGGGCTTCGACGATCGCAGCAATCTCATCGGGGTGCAGGACGTGTTCCCGTCCGGCACGGAGAAGGTCGCGCTCTACATGGAGATCGAGGGCGCTCGGCCCAACAGCGAGATTCAGATGACCTGGCAGCGGGATGGCAATATCATCGGTCGCCAGCTTCTGATCGTCTCCGGCGACAGGAAGAATCTCGCGTACCTCTACGCCGCAGGCCAGGAGCATCTCTGGGACGGGCATTACGCGGTGGACATCAGGGAGAACGGCGAACTGGTCGGGCGGGTGACGTTCAGGGTGGGCGATCAGTAGCAGCGGCCGTCACGCCGGGGCGCCGGTCCCCGGCAGCCCATCGCCGACGTGCCGCAGGCACGCAGGCGATGCCCCACGGCATGGCCCCGACGCGGCAGCGCGCCTACTCGGATGAGCCCGGACGCCACGCGTCCCCGGCCCGGAGACCCGTCCCGCGTTTCGCCTCCGAGGCCATCACAGCCCCATCGAGAGCTGCATCGCGGGCTCCTCGCGCGGGTGGTAGCGGCCGCCGAGGGTCACGAAGTTCCGGGCGCGGTCGGAGCGCGCCCCCAGCACGTCGAGGTGCCGCAGCGATGTCAGCCGGTGCTCGCTGCGCACGGCGAGGATCCGCTCCGCCGCGGTCAGGCCGATGCCCGGGACACGCAGCAGCTCCCAGCGCTCAGCGCTGTTGATCTCGATCGGGAACTCGCCCTCACGCGCCAGCGCGGCCATCATCTTGGGGTCGCGCTCGGTCGAGAGCATGTCATCGTCATCGAAGACGATCTCGTCGAATGAGAAGCTGTAGGCGCGCAGCAGGAACTCCGCCTGGCAGAGCCGGTGTTCGCGGACCGCCGGGGTGGCCTCACGCCCCTCCAGCGGCGTGTCGGGGACGGGCTGAAAGCCGCTGAAGAACGTGCGCGCCAGGCCGATCTCCGCCGCCAGTCGCCACGTGGTCTCCAGCAACTCGCGGTCGGTCTCGTTGCCCGCGCCGACCACGAACTGTGTCGTGAGCCCCGCGCGCACCTGTCCGGGCTGGATCCTCCCGCGGGCCCATCGCAGCGTGCGAACGAGGTCGCGCTCGAAGCTCTTGCCCGGGCAGATCGCCGAGAGCCGCTCGGGACCGGGTGCCTCGAGGTTCACCGACAGGCGGTCCGCCAGCGCCGCCGCCGTGCTCACCGCCGCCTCGGAGCAGCCTGGAAGCAGCTTGAGGTGCACGTGTTCGCGGTAGTCGTGCTTGTACCGGAGGATCTCGACGGTCTCGATCATCCGCGCCATGGTGGAGTCGGCGTCACCCACGATGCCCGAGGACAGACAGAGGCCGTCGATGAGCTTCGCCTCGGTCAGCTCCGCGGTGAGGCCCGCAAGCTCCTCGGGGCGGAAGCTCGCGCGGGGGATGTCGCGGCTGCAGCGCGTGGCGCAGAAGGTGCAGTCGTGAAGGCAGGCGTTCGACAGCAGAACCTTCAGCAGGCGGATGCGCTGGCCGTCGTGCGAGAGCCCCTCGTAGATGCTGCCGGGCTGGTCTGGCAGGGGCGTCTGCGCGGCGAGAGTGGACGGGACGCTGATGTCGAATCGCGCGCCCTCGCCCAGTAACCTGAGCCTGGCTCCATTATCCACGGGTAGCACCTGTTGCTGTGACGTAGAGTGTGATGGCTGCTAACCGAGTGCATTATACCCGAGAGGGCGTGGAAATGCCACTGTGCGACGCAATTGTTGCGCGACGTTTGCCGTAGCTGTCGTTTCTCTGTCGTTATCCGCCGTTCGTTGTCGTTATCCGTCGCCGCCCCGGAAGATCATCCCGCCGCAGTTGGCGCAGACCGCCGCCTCGCCCGGCACCGTCTGCCGGTGGCCGCACAGGGCGCATCGTTCCGTCACCGGCTCCTGAAGCAGCGTCAGTGTCTGCTCGCCCCGGCGGCTCGTGGGGGCGCTCCGGATCGAGTTGCGTCGCCTGCGCCCACGCTCGACCGGCTCGGGAATCTCCATCGGCAGGTTCAGTTGGGTCCTGTCGGCCATCGTGCGCGCACCTCTGCGACGCGTCGAGCGGTTGGCCCCCGCGGGCCGGCGCTGCAAGCGTACACGAGCGGCCCCCCGGAGTCAAAGGTCTCCACCGCGGAGATCTGTGCCCGCTCTGCCGGCGGCGGCAGGTGCTCGTCGGGATGCGGGCGAACCCGCATGCATATCCCCGTGATGCCGCCTGGAGGAAGAGCGCATGCTTGACCGATGCCTGCTGGTCGCCGCACTGATCGTCATCACCATGACCGCGCACGCGGGGGGCAATCTGCTCACCAACGGCGGTTTCGAGGCGCCGCTGGATCCCGACGGCGGCATTCCCGGCTGGGACGCAAACGATGAGCTTCAAATGCAGAGTCTCACGCTGGACGATGACGCACACTCCGGCCGGCAGGCCGTCTGCATCCTCTCCACGCAGCCCACCGGCGGCAACAGCATGCTCAGCCAGACCGTGGCGGTCGAGTCCGGTCGCGACTATCAGCTCAACCTCCGGGCGAAGCGCGACTCGTTCGTCTACGGCACGCTCTTCCGCGTGACGCTCTTCACCGGCGACCGGCGGGTCGGTGAGCAGACCAGCATGTTCCGCTCGAACGACACCTGGCGGCCAGTCACGGTGCCCTTCAACTCCGGTGAGGCCGATCGCGCCCGCGTTGAGATTCAGACGCCCAACCGCGGCGACTGGCGGATCACCATCGGGCGGCGGCTCTGGGTCGATGATGTCACGCTCGTCGAGGTCAACCATGACCGGAACATCCTCATCGAGGGCGCGGGCGGCCTCGCCGCCTCCGATCTCGATGTCACCGAGCCGGGACATTACTACCTGTGGGCGCGCGTCAACTGCGCGGAGCCCGCGCGCTTCTCCCTGACCTCCGGCGACGCCGATCCGCGCGTCTTCCGCGCCTGGACGACAGGGGCGAGCTACTGGCTGCGCCCGGTGATCCCCGAACTGCTCCTCTCCGAGGGCCGCCGGCGGATCGAGGTGCGCGCCCTCGACGGTGAGGCGCGCATTGAGCAGGTCATCCTCACGATGGATCCGTTCTGGCAGCCCGACGGCTACGAGCCGTTCATGCCACCCGCGGAGGCGCTCGCCGCTCAGCGTGAGGCGGGGTTCGAGCCTGTCGAGCGGGGCGAGGTGCCGCTCACGCTGACCGGCGTGGGCGAGCTGCCACCGGGCCGCCACGGGGTCTCACAGGGCCTGCCATTCTCGCGCGGCGTGCTCGGCGACACCGCGCACCTGCGTATCACCGACGGCCGCCCCATGCAGGCCGAGGCGCTCAACCGCTGGCCCGACGGGAGCCTCAAGTGGCTCCGGCTCTCGACCTTCGTCGAGCCGGGCGAGACCATCATGCTCGAATACGGCACCTCAATCACCCGGCGCGAGCCGCCGGCCGTGCTTGCGCGGCGTGACAGAAGCGGGGTGCACGTCAGCACCGGTGCCGTCCGCTTCACCGTCCCGATCTCTGGCCCGGCGCTGGTCGAGGACCTCAGCGACGGCGAGCGCACCATCGAGCGCATCGTCGGGGTCCTGAACGATCGCTTCCTCACCACCGGGCCGCGTGAGGTCGTGATAGAGGAGGGCGGTCCGGTTCGCGCGGCGGTGCGCATCACCGGCCGGCACCTCGATGAGGCGGGGCAGGAGCTGCTCGACTACGTGGTGCGCGTCTTCGCGTATGCCGAAGAGAGCCACCTGCGCGTCGAGCACTCATTCGTCCTGCGTGATGACATCGTGGAGGTCGAGATCGGCAGCCTCGTGCTGCGGCTCGACACGCCCGTGGCGGGCGCGATCTTCGAGGGCGGCGAGCGCCTCGACACCGCCCGGGGCGAGGCCACGCTGACGGCGGCGCTCGCCTCCGAGGGAAGCGCAACCTGCGACCGCCCCTGGACCGTTCGGCAGGCAGGTGAGGGCGTCGCGGCGGGCACCGAGGCCACCGGCCGGCTCGTCACGCGCGGCCCCGGTCAGATGGTGCTGGGATTGCGCGACTTCGCCCGGAACGCGCCCAAGACGCTCACGGTCGCCGAGGATGGTGTGACGATCGGCATTGTCGCCGCGCCGCTGATCTTCTACAAGGGCATGATGAAGACGCACGAGATGATCGTCGCACTCGGGGACGGCGCGCAGCGAGCCGCCGACGCCTTCGACGCCGGGGCACTGCTGCTGGCCGAGCCGCGGTGGTACTGCGACTCCCACGCCACCGGCCACCGGCCAATGCCCGAAGCGACCGGCAGCTTCCCCGGCTACGCCGCCGGGATTGATGTGACGATCAGCGACTGGCACACACGACAGGCCACCGGCGACCGCGCGCTCGCCAACGCGGGCATGCTCCACTGCGGCGATGCCGTGTACTCGGGGGGCGGCAACAACCTCGAGTCGGCGCTGGGCGAGGGGGCGATGATCCAGTTCCTGCGCACCGGTCGCACCGACTACTTCGACTTCGCCGACATCTCGATCCGCCACTTCTCCGACATAGACATCGACCACTCCGACTCCAGCGGCGGGCTGATCTACGCCCACCGCCCCCACACCCGCGACACCATCGACCCGGGCGCCGCCGGGATCAACGGGCACTCGTGGTATAACGGTACCGTAATGTACGGGCTCTTCACGGGCTCGCAGCGCATCCTCGATACCGCTCAGAAGGTGGGTGAGTACTACTCCCGCTGGCCCTTCGAACCGCGGGAGTATATCCACTACTGGCGTCAGATCGCGTGGAAGCTCATGGCCCTCAACCAGGCCTTCGAGGCGACCGGCGAGGTGCGCTTCCTTGACGCCGCGCTTGAGGACATGCGCGTCACCCGCGCCCAGCAGGACCACATGGTCCAACTCTGGCCCTACATGGCGGCCGTCGGCTTCAAGGCGGTGCGTCAGTACTACGAACTCACGCTCGACCCGGGCGCGCGCGAACTCTACCTGCAGCTCATGGACGGCTTCATGCACCTGCGCGAGCGCCCCGATGACACCGTCAACGGCGAGTGGCCGAAGAGTCCGGGGCAGCTTCTGGGCAACTTCCCCAACGACCGCTCATGCGCGTACTACAACGAGGGAGCACACGCTACGTGGCTCTCGGGCGACGAGCGTTTCGCGCGGGCGGCCGGCGAAGACCTGGCTTTCCAGATCGGCTTCAACGTCTCCGACCCCACCCTGCTGTGGGGCTCGGCCGACCTGATCCGAGCGATGCACGAGCGTGGCATACAGGAGCCGGAGATGACCGCCAGGCTCCCCGCGGCCTTCATGACGCCGAGCGCGATCAGTGTGGACCGCCCCGCGATCGCCCTGCAGGTGGTCGCCGGGGAGGATCGCGACTTCGCGATCGGGCTCTTCAAGACCAGCTACCGCAAGTACACGCATGACTACCGGGGGACCGCGACGGTCTACGCGCCCGACGGCGCGGAGGTCGCCCGCACCGCCGTTGAGGCGTCGGGCCTGCGCGCCTACCGCCTGGAGGTCCCCGCCGACGGCCAGACGGGCGTCTACACGGTTGTGATCGCGATCGATGATCCGTGGCGATGGACGCTTGATGCGCTGGAGTTCGATCTCGAGGCCGGGCGGCACACCGTGAGCGTCTGCAGCCGCTACGACCGCCTCTACATCGACGCGGTCTGCATCGCCCGGGCGGGGGAGTATTTCCCGACGCTGCACGGCGACCCGCCCGCCGGCTCGGTGATCCTGCAGGCCGAAGGTGGCGACGCTGGCCCCGACTGGGAGGTCGTGGAATGGGTCGGGGCGCTGGGCGGCGGCGCCGTCCGCGCCACCACCACCGGCGACCGCGATGACGGCCCGTGGCTGACGATCCCGTTCGAGGTCGAGGAGGCCGGGCGCTACCGCTTCTTCGCCCGCGTCTGGAAACCCTACGCCGACCTGCTGAACGTGCGCATCAACGGCGGCGAGCCCTTCCAGTGCACCCAGACGCATGACATGGACGCCAACGCCTACCCGGTCTGGTCTGTCGCCACGACGCTCGGTGAGGAGGCAGTCGTGCGGCCCTACTGCACCCCGCCGACCGGGCGCACCATGGGGCCGTACACTCCCGAGGCGCTGCAGCCACACCCGGCGCTGGAGCGTTAGGGCGCGCCAGCGGGCCTCAGAAGCCGTAGAACTTGAGGTAGGCGGAGTTGATCGCCCAGCTCAGGCCGACGCGCTGGTAGAACTGCTCCCGGGCGAGTTCGGCGGCCTCCATCTCCTCGCGCCGGTCGGCCTCGCCGGAACGGACCGCGTGGCGGGCGAGGACGAAGTCGCGGTTCACCCGCGCGTAATCCACGGCCACCTGCAGGAAGTCGATCCGCTCGAGCACCGTCGCGTCATCAGCGGCGGCCTCGCGGGCGGCGTCGAGGTGCGCCTGCAGGCCGGCCAGCGTCTCGTCGTCGTAGTAGGCCGCCAGCACCTCGTTGTTCTCACGCCGACCGAGGAACGCGCTGTCCTCGTGGATGCGGCCGGTCACCGCCTCGAGCGCGTCGAAGTACGCCCCGATCTCCCTCGCCGCCGGTCCGAAGCCCGCCGCGCAGTAGTCGTCGATGATCGCGTCGGGATCGGCGCCGGGGTCGGCGAGCATCTCGGCCAGCGTGTAGTACGTCAGGCCCTTGAGCGCCCAGTGCTGATACTGGCAGTCGAAGTCGGTGACCGTCAGTCCGCGCTCGGCCATCGCCGCGACGTCCCGCGCCAGTGGCCGCGCGAAGTTCTGCGGAAAGCCCATCCCGCCGTTAAGCAGATTCGGCCTCCAGAATATCTGCGACGACCGCTCCGCCCAGCCCTCGAAGGTCGCGATATCCGCCTCATAGCCCTCGCGGTTCACGTAGGTAACGCCCACGAAGCCGATGAGGATGTTCGGCTCGAGGGTCTGCGCGACAGGCACCGTGCGGTACGCGCTGTATGCGTACGCGCCGAGCAAGCGGTCGGGGTGTTCCTCTGCCACAAGCTTCGCGATCTCGTTGTAGAAGCGCGCGTAGCGGTCGCTCAGCGAGACGTGCTCCCTGCGGCGGTTCTCCACGTCCGGCCAGTAGGACTGGATGATCGGCCCGTCGGGATGATCCCACGCCTCACATGCCTCGCAGGTGCAGAAGGTCGCCGCGCCGCCGTCGTTGGGGGAGATCGAGACACAATCCACGTCCGGCCGCTCGCGCAACTCGGCGATCTTCTCGCGGGCGATGTGGGCGATCAACTCGGGGTTTGAGACGCACAATCGCGAGCGGTTGCCGATGTTCCCCTGGTCGCGGGTGCCGTCGGGCTGAAGCGCGAACCACTCGGGGTGCTCCTCGTGGTAGCGCTCCCAGTAGCCGCCGTAGGCGTGACCGTAGCTGCCTGCGAATGAGCCGCCGATGCGGTGGGCGGCGTACCAGTCGCCGATGTCGCGCGCGTGCATCGCCTGGAAGTCCTCCGCAGACCAGCCCAGCGCGTCGAGGCCACGCTGCACGCGATCGTTGTACCCGGCGCTGCGCAGGCCGCGCTTGAGCAGAAGCGGCGTCCAGTCGAGCTGCAGATCATCGGCAAGCGTGATGGTGGCCAGTTCGGGGGTGACGGTGCCGAGTTCGCCCGGCCACAGCCAGCGCACGCCGATCTCGCGCAGCAGCATCACCGCGGCGTGGCGCGTGCCCATCAGCGCGCGGCCTTCGGGGGTCGCGTCATCGCCGATGACCACCAGGTCGTCACCATGCACCCGCACGATCGCCTGCTCCAGCGCCAGCTCATCGTCCACGTAGCCATGGGCCTCGGTCAGCGGGCTTGAGCCGACGAGGATCCTCGCGCCATCCGGCGCCCGGGACGCGCCGACGACCGCAAGTTCAGCCCCCGAGATGCGCCGGAGGTAGTCCTGCAGCATCCTCGCGCCATCACGGGCCGCGCCGGAGGGCCGGTCCGCGGTCACGATGGTGGCGACCGCCTGCCCTTCACTCACCAGCGTCATCTCACTGCAGCCGACCCCCGCCACGAGCATCAGACACACGACGGTCACAACCGCCTGACGGATCATCTCGACGCACCGCCTCTCCGGATCGTGCACTCGGCAGAAGAATCTTCCGCGCCCGCCCGCGGACGCCCTCCCTGTGGTGGTCCATCGGAACTTAACCCACGACTAACTTTGTTTTGATACATGACAGATGGAAGATATGGTATCATTGCGGGGACACGGTGGGGAGCCGCCCGCGAGCACCGGGCGACTCCCTCTGCATGTGCGCCCGAGTCCTCGATGCGGAAACACTGGCGACAGGGATCGCAGCGGAAAGTGAGATGAGCAGATGGCGTCGCAGCGAATGACCGTCGTGTTGACCGTGATGTTTGCCACGAGCGCCGCCGTCATTGTCGCCGCTCCTGTCACGCATCAGCCATCCCCCCAAAGCCTCTGCGAGTCCGATCTCACGCTGCCGTCCGACGTGGTCGCGGACGGATCGGTCGTGCTCCCGCCGGATCTGCCGGTGCTCCCGTCCGAGCGGCTCGATGGCGACCCCGACCGGATCGCACTTGGCGGCGAGCCGGGCCAGTTCGTCTTTAGTCTCACCTTCGTCGAGGATCCCGACCATGCGGGGCGGTTGGAGCTGGAGAGGCTCAACGCCCAACTCAGACTCGATCGCTGGGATCACGCGAGCGTCCGTCCCTCTGACCTCACCGGCTGGCTGACCGGGCGCGAGAACGCGTGGGGGCGGACCGACCAGTCCGGCTCTGAGAAGATCGCGGATATGTTCAACGACATCGGCTGCACCCTGCCGGTGGGGATCACCGCCGGGCTGCTGGCCTCCGACTCGCCCTCGAGGAGGCGCGCGGGGCGCACGGCTCGCGACGCCGTCCTCGCCACTTCCGCCGCAACGCACCTGCTCAAGGCGGTGGTCAACAGCTCCCGCCCGGTCAACCCCGACAACTACGAGGGCTTCCCCAGCGGACACACCTCGTTGACCGTGGCCTTCGCGCGGGCGATCGCTGAGGATCACCGCGAGTGGGGCGCGCTGGCGTATCTGTGGGCAGGGGGGGTCGCGTGGTCGCGCGTGCACCGGGGCGATCACACGACCGAGCAGGTTATCGCGGGCGCGCTGCTGGGGTGGTTCCTCGCCGACGCGATGGCGTCGGGTCCGGGGCGCTCGGAGTTCACCGTCCCGCGCGACGCAGGCCCTGTGGTGCCCGCCGGCGGCGTCAGGTGGTAGCCTCCGCCTGCGGGTGTGAGGCGGCCCTCCTCCGCTCCTTGCGCACCCGCTCCATTCCGCGCCGGATCAGCGCGCGCGTGAGCGTCTGGCCGTGCACCTGCATCTCCTCCGCGAACTGCTTGAGTTCGTCGATCAGGCTCGGCTCAAGCCGCGGCGTAACGCGCTTGCTCTTCTCCCGGTCGATCTCCCAGGCAATGTCGTTGGCCGGTTCCGTCTCGTAGTCGTCGATGCGATGGGTCCTCCAGAACTCAAGCTCTTCCTCTTCAGTCCGGAATTCCGGCAGGTATTTCCTCTTTCTCATGGTCCATCATCGGTCCTTCGGAGTGTCGTAGGCGGTGACGACACGGGCCCCCATGATCGTCCAGCATCTGGTGCTTCGCGGCACCGCTGGCCGACCATTCGGTGATCCCCATCGCTGTCTGCCTCAGATGGCATCAGGCATGACACAGCTCTGTCAACACATAATGTCATGACATGACGGTGGGGAAACCCGTCGTCGTCGAGAGGGATGTTTCCTCAGCTTGAAGCAGACGTCTTCTACTCCCACCAGTGACCAGGGCGGAAGATAGATCCCACCGCCCAGCCCATCAGTCCCGGCACGAAGATCGCGCTCGAGGCCACGAGCACCGTCGCGAGGAGACCGCCCCCGTGCGCGAGGCCCATGAGCGCGGCGATCGCGAAGACAGCCGCGAAGAAGCCGCCCACGCTCCACGACCACCGGGCCTGCAGCAGCACGAAAACTACGTAGAACACCAGCGCGAGCGCCGGGGAGACGAGCCCCGCCACGCCGAGGTACAGCCACATCG